>JAQBYD010000013.1 GCA_027623315.1 Verrucomicrobiota bacterium
CGAAGCCACTGGCGCCGCGTTCCAGAGCGCAAGCGAACGACAACCTGCCGGTTGGCGCTGTGTCCGAAAGCCCTCGGGATGTACGCTCCGAGATGCGATATGGCCGGTCCAAACTTTGCGAGGAATGCGGACCTATCGGTAGTGTCTTGAAAGTTCTACGATTTGGAAATGAGCTACATCCGAGTATCTGATCTGCGGCGCCGTTTCCCGCCCGTGCGGCCTGATTAACCGATGCCGGCGCCGCAGGGCAACTGAAGGCTGCATTTCGGTGCCCGACGCAGGAGGGTCGGGAATTCGGATCGTCCAGATTGCGTCGTATCGTGCACATCGCATGGAGGAATCTGTACTCGTGTACGTGACTTCATGCGATGTGTGCGAGACGGCGTGATATGGCGGTTCGAATCTCCCGAGAAATGCAGTCTTCCTTACGCGATCGTCAATTCGCAGAAGAGCTCGCACGCAACCGCGCTCCACCCAGTGCGCAGTCCGCGCGGTCGCCCATCACGCGCCTATGTTCGCTTAATCTGGGCCTAGTGGGCCACAAGCCAGTTCTCGCCGACTCCCATCTCAACCACGATCGGGACCTTGGTCTCGATCGCCGTGCGCATTCCCTCTTCGACAATCGGTTGGAGGACACCATCCTCTGTCTTATGCAGATCGAACACGAGCTCGTCATGCACCTGCAAGAGCATGCGCGATCGCAGCCCTTCCTTGTCGATGCGAGCCTGGATGCGGTGCATGGCGATCTTGATCATGTCCGCGGCCGTGCCCTGGATGGGTGAGTTCATCGCGTTGCGTTCCTCCGCCTTTCGCGTGGTTGCATTGCGCGAGTTGATATCCCGCAGGTATCGGCGGCGACCCATTAAGGTTTCGACATACCCGTTCTCACGCGCAGACTCGATGGTGGAATCCATCCACCTTCGGAGGCGCGCGTACTGCTCGAAGTACTTCTCGATGAGTTCTGCGGCTTCGTGGCGTGAAATCCCCGTCCGTTCGGATAGGCCGAATGCGGAGATTCCGTAGAGGATGCCGAAGTTGACCATCTTGGCACGTCCTCGCATCTCGGATGTGACGTCGTCCGCGTCGACGTGATAGATCTCGGCGGCCGTCGTGGTATGGATATCGAGTTCGCTTTCGAATGCGCTCATCAGCGCCTCGTCGCCGCTGACCTCGGCAGCAATCCGTAGTTCGATCTGCGAGTAATCGGCGGCAAGTAGATCGAAGTCCTTGTCGCGGGGCACGAAAGCTTTGCGGATTTCTCGTCCGCGCGCCGACCGGATCGGAATGTTCTGCAGGTTGGGATTGTGCGACTGCATTCGGCCGGTGGCGGTGACGGCTTGCTCGTAGTGGGTATGCACCCGTCCCGTCTTCTCCAGCACCGCATTGGGTAGCGCATCGACGTAAGTCGATTTCAGTTTCGTGCACATTCGATAATCGAGAATTTGCTGGGCGATCTCGTGGCGTGGGGCCAGGCGCGTCAGGACCTGCTCGTTGGTCACATATTGTCCGGACTTCTGGGTCCGCTTGGCCTTCGGGTCGAGCGCGAGTTTATCGAACAAGATCGCCCCGAGTTGCTTGGGAGAGTTCAGCGTGAACTCCTCACCGGCCAGTTCGAAGACGCGCGCGGACGTAGACTCGATGTCCTTCTGCAGTCCAGCCGACAGCTCCGTGAGGGCGCCCGGATCGAGGCGGATGCCCTCGTATTCCATCTCCACGAGAACCGGCAGCAGGGGCATCTCGATCTCGTAGAAGACACGCTCCTGTGCTCGATCAGCCAACAGCGGGCGCAGCGCGGTGGCTAGCTGCCAGGTGATATCGGCATCTTCACCTGCGTACTCCGCGACCTGCTTAAGATCCACTTCAAGCAGCGTTTTCTGGTCGTCGCCCTTCTCACCAATCAGTGCTGTAATCGCTATCGGTCGATAGTCCAGCAGTTCCTCGGCTAGCGCGTCCATGTTTCGCTTCAGGTCTGGCACGGCAAGGTACGCCGCGATCATCGTGTCGAAGATGGGGCCTCGCACGGTCATGCCGTGCCATCGCAGCACGGAAAAGTCGAACTTCAGGTTATGGCCTATTTTTTCGATGCCCTCGTCTTCGAAGAAAGGCCGGAACTCTTCCAGTACGGCGGCGGTCTCGTTCTGCGGGATGGCGACGTAATAGGCTTCGTGTTCTTTCCAGGAGAAGGCCAAGCCGATCGGTCTGCATTGTTTCGAGTCAAGGCCGGTGGTCTCGCTGTCAAAGCATACCGTGGTCTGTTCCTGCAGCAGATGGATGAAGGCATGGCGGTCCTTCTTGGTCTTGATCAGAGTATACAAGTGCGGTGTGGTCTCGGAGGTGGACAGTTCGATGCCCCGCTCTTCAGTCTTGGCGCTATCCACGGCTTCCTCAAAATCTTCGCCAAACATCCGCTTGCCGAAGGAGCGAAATTCGAGCTCCGCGAAGAACTCGCGGAGGGCGTCATCATCGGGCTGGCTTACGGCAAGAGATTCAATCGGGATGTCGAGGGGGACAGAACGGTCGATCGTAACCAGTCGCTTCGATAGCAGGGCCTGCTCGCGATTATCCTCTAACGTCTCTTTTCGCTTGCCCTTAAGTTCGTCAAGGTGATCGAGGAGATTCTCAACGCTGTCGAACTGTGAAATCAGTTGCTGGGCCGTTTTCTGACCGATTCCCGGCACACCCGGGACATTGTCGCTGGAATCGCCCATCAGGCCCAGGATGTCGATCACCTGGTCGACGCGCTCGATGCCCCATGACTCAAGAATCTCCGCTTCGCCAAGCACATCATAGCCCCCGCCACGGTGCCGGGGCTTGTACATGAAGGTCTGGGCCGAGACGAGTTGCGCATAGTCCTTGTCCGGTGTCACCATGTAGGACGTCAGGTTCTTCTTCTCCGCTTCCAAGGTCAGTGTCCCGATAATGTCGTCGGCTTCCCAGCCCGGCGCGCGCAGAATGGGGATCTTCATGGCCTGGCATAATTTCTCGACCTGGGGAATCGCGATCTCGAGATCCTCGGGCATCTCCTCGCGCTGAGCCTTATACTCGGCATACTCCACGTGGCGGTGGGTGGGCTCGGGCGTGTCGAAGGCGACGACGAAGTAGTCGGGTTCTTCCTTCTGAAGCAGCTCGAGTATCACGTTCGTGAAGACAAACGCGGCGGACGTGTTGATGCCCGCCGTCGTCATGCGGGGGCTGTTCATCATTGCGAAATGGCCGCGATAGATGAGCGCCATGGCATCGATCAGAATCAGCTTCTTGGTCGTTGAGATCATCGTGCAGGGGCTGGCCCCCAAATGTTGATTTCGCGGCGAAGGATTACGCATGCTAGGTGAAAACATGCTCACGGTACAATAAAATCCCTGACGCGATGTCCTGTCTTTAAGATGGACAGGCGAGCGTGGATTCAATACCGTTCAAGCCTCGTCGTTCAGCTGGATTCGTGGCCTATGAAGATCTCCTGTCCTTCCGTTCTCACATGCATCGCGGTCCCCGTGCTTACGGTCTTGCTCATGGCAGGATGCGTCGATCACGCCGCACGTTTTACCGAATTGACACTGCCGGACGATGTCATGGCGGCGATCACGGCAGGCAAGGTTCAGAGCTGTAAGCTGGACCACCGTCAGAACGTCTGGAGGCTCGAGATGGTGGCGCTTCTGGACGACGGCAGCACCAAGGGCTACATCGCGTCCTTTCATTCGGCGGCGATTGATAATTTCAAGGCACTGTGCGACAAGCACGGAGTTCAGTACACCCTGACCATCAAGGAATAGGCCTCGAAATCACGAGCGCTGCAGCAGATCGCCGGGGCGATGCGATAGTGGGCCCCTGTACGTGCGATCCCCCGCACGGTATGCCGGTTTGCACCTGAATTCAGTTTTCTGATAGACTACTCACGATGAATCGACGATCACACAGCCGCTTCCGGTGGCGCGGGTTCACGCTGGTTGAGCTGCTCGTCGTGATCGCGCTAATCTCGCTGCTCGCGGCCTTGCTTTTCCCCGTTGTGGGACAGGCCCTCGAACGCGCGCAGTTGGCAAAGTGCCAGACGCGGGTCTCTAACATCACGCGCGCGTACCTTCAATACGCGTTTGATCACGATGGGGCCAAGCCGGGGCAGGCCGCCGACACATTTGCGGTAGCCAAGTGGGCTTCGAATCTGATCAGTTGGAAGGGGACCCCATCGCACCTCGGCGTCCTGATCGAAGATGGCTATCTCCATCAATTCGATGACTTGTGGTGCCCGTCCGTACCCGTTCCCGGCGAGTACGCGCTCCAGTCGCAGAACTGGACCAACGGGGTATCGGCCGACGGGGCGTACTGGTATCTCTGGTTTCAGCCCGACTCGGCCTCCCTGATCAACGTCTCGGATGTACGCGAACTAGTCTTCGCGTTCGGCAGTCATGACAAGGCAGTCGAGCGAGGGTGGAACGCCGTCGTGATGGATTTGAATACATCGATCGAAGTCAACGGCGCTCCCTATCTCTGCCATCCCAAAATACACCGTATCAATGTCGGCTTCGTGGATGGCCATGTGCAGAATTTCGATAGCCGGGGAGAGCTACTGCTTGAAAGCGTCGATTACGATGTCTCAATTGCTGTATGGAACGGCGCGCATAGGCGATACAGTGTTCAGTGATCGAGCCTGACGCCGAGTCCCATCCACATGAAAGTTAATAATCGACGATCATTCGCTTCGATCATGATTCTGGCCCTCGTGCTTTTGGTGCCGCCAGCGATTGCTGATATTTCCGCGACGGTTTCACTCAATGAAGATGAGGCTAAGACCGCGGGCGCCGCGCCCGTTGCCTTCACTGATTCCAAGCTGGAATTCTATGTGCGTTCGGTTACGGGACGGCGTCGTCCGGCGGAGTTGCGCAGGTCAGACCTGGAGCGGATCGAAGAGATCGACCTCGCCGGACTCGGAATTCGGTCGATCGAGGGAATCGGCCTCCTGGTAGGGCTGAAGCAGATAACACTGGTCAGTAACATGGTCTCCAGGCTTGACGACGTTGCGAAATTACGGAACCTCGAAGTCTTGGACCTGCGTCACAACCGAGTCGGAAGTATCGACGCGCTGCGGAATCTCGAGCAGATTAAGGTTCTTCTCCTGGATCACAACCTGGTTCAGGACCTTTCGCCGCTGGTCGAGAATACGGGGATTGGAACGGGGGATCGCATTTCTCTGAACGACAACGATCTGGATTGCGAGAAGGCAAAGCAACCGCTCGAGGCGCTGCGAGGGCGCGGTGCGGATGTTGCCAGTGATTGTGAGTAGCTGCCGGCGCTTCACTCCGGACGTCGTTGCGCGCCGTACGCGTATGGTCGCCCTCGGGCTGATCGCCTGTCTGATTGTCCCCCTCACGGCCAACGCGAAAGACGATAAGAAACCCGGCGAGTGGGTTCTGATCGACCGGCGCGGTGCCTCACGAATCTACAACTTCTATGAAACCGCGGATGACGATGTCCCCAAGTACAAGATTGAGGGACTGATGCGCGTGCCCTACGATGAGGCCGTCGATATTATCTGGGACGCTGATCATGAGTATCCGGACTTTATCTCCGACTGGATGATCTCCGCGGAGCGCATTAGCGAGCCGGATCAGCCGCGGCGGGATCTGTACCTCTACGACGTTCCGAAGTTCGCAAGAATCGCGGCGCGCCTCGGAAGTATCTTTCGAGGAACCCTCGGGCGGTACCAGTACACGACGCTGGAGTTGAAGAAGGAGTCGGACAAAGCGTTGACCCGGATCACCTGGACGCGGTTCCCGACGCCAGATGATCACAAGCCGGAGCGCGAGAAGGCCTACGAAGTCATTCGAAACAACGGGTACTGGGAACTCAAGCCGCTGTCGGATGAGGTCACGCGTTATACCTATATGCTCGACGGGTATCCGGGCGGGGAAAACGTCCCGCCCCGGATCGTGCGGTGGGGGAACCAGATCGGGCTGGGATTCGGGGCGGCCATAGAGGCGCGCTACCGAGCGCTGCAGGAGGCGGGCCGATATTGAAATTGACGACGCGTGCGCGAGATGCTGTGATGATTCGTCACGATCCGGGAGTCCAGTTACCATGAAGAGACGTGAATTCATAAAGAGGGGCGCCCTGGGGGCTGCAGCGGTCGCGGCCACCGCAACGACGTCTTGTCAGCCGCGGCCGGGGAAGTCGCCGCCGGGCAAGTCGGATGCCGCAGGGCCGAAGAACGTGTCGGGTAAGACGTTCAACTGGCGCATGGTTATGGTCGTTCCGCGCACGCTGCCGATTTGGGGCCCGGGGATGGAAGACTTTGCGGCACGTGTCAAGAAGCTGAGCGGCGGCCGACTGAATATCGAGGTGTATGGTGCCGGCGAGCTGGTTCCAGCCCTCCAGGTTTTCGACACGGTGAGTAGTGGCCAGGTAGAGATGGGGCATTCGGCGGCCTATTATTGGGAGGGCAAGGTGCCCGCCTCCGTCTTCTACACGTCGGTGCCGTTCGGCATGACGGCGAAAGGCATGAATTCCTGGATCATAGCCGGGGGCGGCCAGGAATTATGGGATAAAATCTACGCACCACACGACCTCAAGGCGATTCCGTGCGGCAACACGGGCGTTCAAATGGGCGGCTGGTTCCGCAAAGAGATCAATACGATCGATGACTTCAAGGGGCTTAAGATGCGAATGCCGGGGCTTGGAGGTAAGACGATTGCCCGTGCCGGCGCGGAGCCGGTCCTGGTTGCCGGCGCGGAGATCTTTACGAATCTACAGACAGGCGTTATCGACGCTACGGAATGGGTCGGCCCGTATCACGATTACATTATGGGTTTCCACAAGGTGGTGAAATATTACTACGGAGGCGGATGGCACGAGCCGGGCTCCGTGCTTGAGCTGATGATTAACCGGGCCGCATGGGAAAGCCTCCCGGACGACCTCCAGGAGATCGTGAAAGCCTGTGCGGGTCAGACAAACGGCATCATGTTCGCGCAGTGGACCGCGAAGGACTGCGAGTACTTCGCGAAGATTAAGAGCGAGGGCAAGACCGTCGTGCGGGAGTATCCGCTCGAGATTACGCATCAGATGCGCATCTACGCCGAGGAACTCAAGTCCGGAATCGCCGACACGGGAGGCCTGGCTCGCGAGGTCTACGACTCCTTTACAGCATTCCAGAAGACCTACGAGGACTACCAGGAACTCTCCGATTGGGCCTATGTGCGGGCGCTCAAGGCCTGACCGCTATCTGCTATGATGCCGGACAGATGGAAGGCGCTGTTCTCGACGGAGCGCCGCAGGTTCTGGAGAGACCTGGCCTGCCTGGCGTGGGGTTTTATGGTCGGCTTGCCCGGATACGCCGCGCGCCCGTTTCTTCCCAGAATCATCCCCGACTACCGGGCACTTGTCGTGATCTCGGCTTATCTCGCACTCGCCGTAACGGCCGTGCTCTATCTCTCAATCCGCTACCCGCGTAGCGTCACGTCGCTTATCGATCGCGTGGTACGGGCGGCAGGAAGGGTCGCGATGTGGTGCTGTCTAGGCCTCGTGCTCCTGACGGTTGAGCAGGTGGTCGCGCGTTATGTGTTCAATTCGAGTTCGGTCGGGCTCCAAGAATTGGAGTGGCATCTCTTCGGCGTGATTTTTCTCTTCTCCGGTGCTTACGCACAGCGGCGCGACGGCCATGTTCGGGTCGACATTTTCTACAGTCACTTCTCACAAAAGACGCGCGCATGGATCGATGCGGTCGGGATTGTCACGTGCATGATCCCGATGTGTGTCCTCATCACCTGGTACGGAACTGAGTTTGCCCAGCAGGCGCTCGCGTTCTCAAGCCCGTATCCTCCGGACCACCTCACATCCGCCCTCGCTCCGGTCGGATCGGTCCTCTATGGCACGCTGGCCCCGCTGGAGGGGTTTTTGCGACGGACGATTCTGGTGGGAGAGATTTCGGCGGATCCCGGCGGCTTGGAGGCGAGGTGGATTATTCGTGCCGCGATTCCGGCGGGCTCCGGCCTGCTCACTCTGCAGGCCGTGGCAATGATGATCCGGAACGTTCGAATCGTTCGCGGCTTGCCGTCCTTGGACGACACGGAGGACGCCTGATGGATCTCGCGACCTGGTTGCCGTTCATTATGTTCGGCGCGCTGCTCATCATGCTGATGATGGGTTTTCCGGTGGCCTATACTCTCGGCGGCACGGCGATCGCGTTCGCGTTGATCGGGCATTTCATGCCGTCCGTCAATTTCCATCTCAATGACTTCGGATTCGTGCCCTCGCGAATTTTCGGGATTGTTCAGAATTTCACCCTGATCGCGGTGCCACTCTTTATCTTCATGGGGATGATGCTCGAGAAATCCGACCTGGCGCGCGAACTGTTGGAGTCCATGGAGTTCGCGTTCCAGGGGGTCAAGGGCGGCCTGGCTATATCCGTTGTAGTGGTCGGTGCGTTGCTGGCCGCCTCCACCGGAATCGTCGGCGCCACGGTGGTGACGATGGGGGTGCTGTCGCTGCCAACCATGCTGAGTCGCGGCTACGACAAGGGGCTGGCGACGGGTACCATCGCGGCATCGGGGACCCTGGGGCAGATCATTCCGCCGTCGATCGTCCTCGTCCTTCTGGGCGACATTATGAACATCGATGTCGGCGATCTATTCACGGGTGCAATTCTCCCCGGGCTCTTGCTGGTTGCTCTGTACATCGGCTACCTCGCGGTCCGCGTTGCAACCAAACCGTCCCTGGGCCCCACATCAACATCCCGACCACAGATCCCGGGGGGGCAGACCGCGCTCGTGTACATCTGCAAGTCCATGTTTCCCCCGGGCATCTTGATCGTGCTGGTGCTGGGCAGCATCCTCGGCGGCGCGGCTTCGCCGACCGAAGCCGCCGCCTGTGGCGCACTCGGAGCCATCTTGCTGACCGCGATCAAGCGCCGCCTGACGCTGCCTGTGCTTCAGAAGGTCATGCAGGAGACTGCCATGACGACGGCGATGGTCTTCACCATATTCATCGGCGCCCAGGTTTTTGGAATCGTGTTTCGTGGACTCCATGGCGACGCGATTATCGAGGAGTTCGCCTTACGTTTTCAAGGCATGCCTGAGTACGCACCCTACATTCTGCTCGGCATCATGGCCGTCATGTTCGTACTGGGATTCTTCCTGGATTTCATCGAGATCTGCTTCATCGTGATCCCGCTCGTGACGCCGTTGCTCTACGGGCTGGATCTCGGGATGGAGGCCGGGGACAAGGCGCTCTGGATCGGGATCATGATAGCCGTCAATTTGCAGACGTCGTTTTTGACACCGCCCTTCGGGTTTGCGCTGTTTTACCTGAAGGGCGTAGCGCCGCAGGGCGTGACGACGGCGGACATCTACCGCGGAATCGTGCCCTTCGTCGTGATTCAACTGGTGGCGTTGGCGATCATCTATCACGTTCCGCAGATTGTGCTCTGGCTGCCCGGCGTTGTGTTCGATTAGCGCTGATACCGGCTTCAGTCAGCGTCGTCGTGCGGTTCGCCGGATGGCGATGCGGCCTCGTCCGGTTGCAGTGGCCCGCTGCCGTTTGACAGACCGAAGAGCTCGTTGGCGTAGTAGCCGACTGCTTTGCCGTTGCCTTCCTCGCCAATCTCCTTGAGTCGCGTGAGGGGAGTGTGAAGGAACTTCTTGAGAAGGCTTCTGCTGAACTGCTCAAAACGTTGTTGCTCTTCGGGCGAAAGATTCCGGCTCGCAGCGACCGTGGCATCCGCGGCGATTCTTTCGTACTTGTGGCGAAGCTGCTGGATTAGGGGGCGGACTTGCAAGCCCTGGTACCAGGTAAGGGCTCGGACCACTTCCTCTTCGATGATTGCGTTCGCATCGGCGACCGCATCCTGCCGCTTCTGTTCGTTCTCACGGACGACATGCTTGAGATCGTCGATTGTGAAGAGATACGTATTCGGGAGATCCCCGACCGCGGGCTCGATGTCGCGTGGCGCGGAGATGTCGATCAGAAACAGCCTGGCCGCCGATCTCGCACGCAGCGCGGTTTGGACCATCTCGCGGGTCAGCACGTGGCCCGGTGCATCGGTTGCCGAAACGACGACATCACACCGGTGAAGTTGCTCGTGAATCCGGTCAAGCAGGCAGACGTCACCGCCCAGCGCGGCGGCGAGTTCCTGCGCGGACCCGGCGGAACGATTGAAGATTACAAAGTGGTCCACGTTGGCCTTCTGGAGATGACCCGCAGCAAGCCTTCCCATCTCCCCGGATCCAATGATGCCGACCGTCTTGCCGGACAAGTCGCCAAAGATCTTCCTGGCGAGTTCGACCGCCGCATAGCTGATGCTGACGGCGCCCTCGTTGATTGTGGTCTCCGTTCGCACCCGTTTTCCTACGCGAATGGCTGACTGAAAGGCGCGATCGAGGGTGATGCCGATCGCGGACCCGGACCTGGCGGACTCGTAGGCCTCCTTCACCTGGCCGAAGACCTGCGATTCGCCGATCACGATACTATCGAGTGATGCAGACACCCGAAAAAGGTGGCGAAGAGCGTCTTCCCCTCGAAGGCTGTAGGCATGCTCAGCGATATCACTCTCGGCAACTCCGCTGTGTGCGCTCCATGTTTCGAGAATCGCGCGGCCTGCTTTTTCCGGGCTCTGCGAGGCCGCGTGAATCTCGGCCCGGTGACAGGTCGATAGAACCGCGACCTCATCGATATCCGTATGGTTGAGCAAGGTAGCCCGGACCCGCTCCGCCGACTCCTGTTTCAGGAGCAGCTTGTCTCGCAGTTCGACGTTGCTCGTCAGGTGATTGACCCCGACGAGTAGGGGCACCACGTCACGATCGGCGGCCCCCGAACTCGTCATGAGTAGAACCCGTGCAATTTGAGAAATGAAAATAGGGAGACCACGACAAGCACTCCGAAGCCCACAACAATGATGATCATATGGCGAACGCCGTGCCATCCGGCAACCTTCCTCGTCACGACGGAGGCGACAAAGATCGCGAGCACGGCAAAGATGGGGAGTAGGCTTGATCCGATTCCTTCGCGGTTCGTTTCTCGAACCCAGGTCCACCCCAGCGCCGCCCCGAGCACCAGCGCGATACAACCGGCGAGCACCCATGCTGCGGCGAGCCGGTCCAATGTATCAAGAGAGGGAATCTTTCGATAAGTCGTGTCAAAACGCTTAGCCTTGAGGCGGCGATGTTGTATCAGGTACATCACTGCAAGCATGGTTGCGACGGAGAAGGCGACGTACGAGGCCAAGCTCAAGACGATATGAAATATCAAGAGACGGCTGTGCTCGAAATCCCCGCTGGCCGCGTCGTTATCCCATAACAAGGCGGCCGACGCGACGCCGACGACGGACGGCAGAAGCGTGAAGACTCCAAGGGATTGACCGTCCGTGAACCTCTCGTTGACGATATGGATGATGGCCAGAAGCCATGCCGCGAAAAGCAGGCCTTCCGCGCGGGTGGCGAGTGGGCATCGGTGATATTCGGCAGAGATGACGAGGAGATAGCTCGTATGAAGGAGTATCGCAACCAACATGCCGAATCTCGCGGACGACAGAAAATCTTTTTCTTTCTCCGCCCGGAACAGGCGCGCGTACAACACATACGTGCCGATGTAGGCAACGGGCACCGCAATGCTCAAGAATTTGAGGAAATGTTCCATATATTATTTGAGCACTAGTGCCCATCCGGTCCGAAATCGCTAATTCCAAAAGGAAAACGACAAACTATCAGAACTGGCATTGGGATACAAATCAACTGCACGCCTGTTATTTACAGGCATTCTGAACTATAATCACCGGGTTTGGAGGCATGTTCTCGATCGAGACGCGTGCCGGCCGCTTTCCATGACAACACCCTCACAACTACGGATTCTCGTCGCGGCTATTGGACTCACGTGCACGATAGCGCGAGCGGCGCCAGACTTGACGGGCCGCGGCACTGAGAATTCGCTTCGGAATCAACTCGCGTCTCATGGCGACGATGCCTCCCAGATCATAAGCGTTCGGATGCGAGGCGAGACGTCTGTTGGGGCCCCGGCGGAGACCGTCTCCTTGAGCCTGCACAAGCACCCTTACATGCGCGCAGGTAGCGGCCGAAATGTGTACGAAGGGTCTGTGGTCAACCGACCGGGATCGAGTGTTGTTCTTGCCGAAGTAAATGGGGCCATCGCTGGAAGCGTCACTTTTCGCGGGGGAAGGCGCTTTGAGCTTCAAATCCAGTCGAACGGTCGCTATGAGCTGCATCGTGTGGACTCTGTGGAGCTAATGCCCTGCGCCGTATCTGAGGCCTTGGGCGCGGGCCGGGGGGCCGGCAGACCGTCGGAGTCGGTGGCGGCAGGAGACGACGACCCGCAAGGGGAGCCTTCGCCCCCGCTGACATTATCAGGGGGCGGGGTTCCGACCATCGATCTGCTCGTCGCATATACGGATGATGCGCGGGCCGCCGCGGGCGGAACCAACGCGATCGAGGCGACCATTCTGATCGCAATCGCTGAGGGCAATACCGCTTTCGATAGAAGTAACATAGATGCGCGCCTGCGGCTGGTCCACATGGCCGAAGTGGCATACACCGAAACCGCTAATCCGAACACCGATGTGACCCGTCTGCGAAATACTACCGATGGGATTATTGATGAAGTCCACGCGTGGCGTGATTTGTATGGGGCCGACGTCGTGGCCATGGTGGTCGAGACCATGAACGGCTTCTGTGGCCTGGCTTTCGTCATGGACGAATTGACGCCCGCCTTCGCGCAGGACGCGTTCAGCGTAACCCGCCGAGACTGCATGAGCGGATATACGCTGATCCATGAGCTGGGACACAACCTTGGGTGTGACCACACGCGCGACGATCCGTCGCTGAAGCGGCTGTTCCCGTATTCATGGGGTTATCGTTTTACCACGCCAAGCGCGACCAACCGAACGGTCATGGCGAGAGGGGACGGGACCCGTATCTTGAACTACTCCAATCCGGATGTGACGGTGGAGGGTTCCCCGACGGGTGTTCCGTCGATCGAGACCAACTCGGCGCACAATGCCGCAACGATCGAGGGCTCCAAGGCTACCGTAGCGGCATTTCGGCAGGAGAAAGTACACATCGGTATCCAGAAAGTGACCGGTGCAGTGCTTCCCCAGCTTGGCGAGGTTATCATCTACACGCTTACCGTGACGAATAGCGGGCTCACAGAGGCGACGGGCGTCCAGATCACAGACTCGCTCCCTCCCGGCCTGACCATGAGCAACGCCAGCCCGAGTTCCGGAGTTTTTAGTAACGGGCTTTGGGCGATCGAGACGTTGGAGGCGGGAGCGGGCGCGTCGTTGAGCCTGGTCACGGTGATCCAAAGTGGTTTCGCCGGCAGTGTCCTTACGAATACCGCCACACTCAGTGGTGTGGACCAGGTGGATGACACGCTTTCGAATAACTCGGCGTCCGCTGTGATTCAAGTTCGGTATGTGGACATTGCGGTGACCAAGACCGTCGATGACGACCAGGTCGAGTTGAGTGAGTTCGTCACGTTTACCGTCGCCGTGACGAACCTTGGCGCAGACGCCGCGAACGGAGTCGTCATCGACGACAACGTCCCAGCGGGGTTTCTCGTGAATTCTGCGACCCCGGACAAGGGAACGTACACGAATGGCCAGTGGGCCGTGGGGGCACTGTCCGCGGGTAGCGCAGCAATTCTGACGATCGATGCGCAGGTTGAGATCGGCACGCGCGGGTTCGTGTTGACTAACACCGCGAGCGTAGCGGGAGTCGACGAAATCGACGGGAACCAGGCAAATGACGTGGACTCCGCAGTAGTCTTCGTGTCTCCCGTTGAGCTTCACGTGTCCAAGAGTGCTAGTACAGCGACGGTCGAGCCAGGCCAGACCGTGGTCTATTCCCTCGCGGTCTCGAACGGGGGACCGAATGCCGCGACCGGAATGATCTTCACCGATCAGCTTCCGCTCGGATTCCTGGTTACGAATGGAGTCCCCAGTGTCGGAACCTACAGCAATGCGGAATGGCGCATCGCGTCACTCGGAGTCGGGTCCAATGCGTCCCTGATGGTCACGGCGCTGGTGTTATCCAACGCGGTCGGGACCTACGCGACAAACACACTGCGCCTTCAGTCTGTGGATCAAGCCGTGCTCAATGCGGATGATTCATCGGCGTCGGCCGTCGTCGTGGTGAGTCCGGTTGACCTCGCCCTCGTGAAGACGGTCGACGACCTCAAGCCCAACGAGGGCGATACGGTTGTGTATGCGCTGGCACTGACCAACTTGGGGTTTGGAGTCGCCACGCATGTCGAGATCGCGGATGTTCTTCCGTCCGACGTGAGCTTCGTGAACGCTGCCGGCGACGGTATCTATAGTAACGGCAGATGGCTGGTCGAGACAGTAGGGGCACTTGAGGCCGTCAGCATGGACATCCTGGCGACCGTGAACTCCGGCACGGCCGGCACGTCGGTGACGAACGCGGCGGCACTCGCGAGTCTTGATCAGGCAGACACGAACACAATCAACGATGTGGCCGCGGCGATGTTTGTCGTGGAGGCGGTCGATCTCGTTCTGCAGAAGTCCGTTGATTATTTCATTCGAGATTCGGGAGACCCGGTTCGCTTCACCGTGCAACTATCCAACCAGGGAAATGACTTCGCTACCGGAATTGAAGTCACCGAATTGATGCCACCGGAAATTCTTCTTACGAACGCGGCACCCAATACGGGCGTCTACAGCAATGGATCCTGGTTCATCAACGCTCTCGGTAGCGGGGGCTCTGCGGTGCTGACGCTGGCGGGCGTGGTGCAGTCGAATGGCCTCGGCAGGCTCCTGACGAACACCGTTCACGTGACCAGCGTGGTGCAAACGGACGTAGTGCTATCAAACAACAGCGCGTACGCCGTCGTCGCCGTCGATGCAGCCGATCTTCATCTCGAGAAGACCGTGGCCGGTGCGCTGCCGGATGAAGGGGATGAGGTGGTCTACACTGTCACGGTCAGCAATCGCGGCCCGAATAGCGCCACGACCATCATCGTATCGGAGTCGCTGCCCAGTCAGTTGTCCTTGAGTAACGCGACCGCGTCGGTGGGGACCTTTACTAACGGAACGTGGAGTATCAGTGCCCTTGCCGCACAGACGACAGCGGTCCTGACGATACGGAGCACCGTGAATGCGGGGACCTCGGGATTGACCGTCACGAACACGGCGACGATCGATTCGC
Organism: Verrucomicrobiota bacterium; assembly: GCA_027623315.1. Taxonomy (GTDB): domain Bacteria; phylum Verrucomicrobiota; class Kiritimatiellia; order CAJWTS01; family CAJWTS01; genus JAQBYD01. Next base: position 15,156 of record JAQBYD010000013.1, read on the forward strand.
ATGACCAGGCCGATACGAATCTCCAGGATAATGCGGATACCGCGATCCTTCGCGTCAAAAAGGTGGATATTCATATTTCGAAGTGGGCCGTGGAAACGTCGCCCAGCGAGGGTGGGGTGGTTAACTTTGTGATCCAGACTCGAAACAACGGTCCCGATGTGGCGTCGGATATCCAGGTGGCTGATCCGATACCATCTGGACTGATGTTCAGCAGCTTCTTCGGCAACTTCGGGACGTATTCAAATGGGACCTGGTTTATGAGTCAGCTTTTTCCGTACGATGAAGTGACGTTGACGCTCATTCTCGTCGTGAATCCGGGAACCGTCGGCATGACGATTACCAACGTCGCGACGCTCCTTTATCTGAACGAGACCGATCCGGTATCCAGCAATGATCAAGCGCAAGCTGTCATTTACGTAGCACCCACGAATGTGCCTGTTCTCGCCCTGGCCGGCGCCTATGGGGCGATATCCCCCTCCGGTTTGGTCTGGGTCGCCTACGGCGGGGCGACGAGCTTTCTCGTGACGGCATCGTCCTATTACCATATCTCTGAACTCACGACGAACGCCTCGACCGTTGGCGATTTAGGTGGCGCTGCATGGACGAACTACACCTGGTCGGGGATCAAGGGGAGCGGAACGGTGGAGGCCGTCTTCGGAGAGAACCTCGCGACGAATGATACGCCCGAATGGTGGCTCGCCCTGCATGGGCTCACCAATGGATTTGATGCAGAAGCGATGGCGGATCAGGATGTTGATGGAGCGCACACTTGGGAAGAGCATGTCGCGGGCACCGATCCGACCAATGAATGGTCGGTCTTCTCCGTTACCGGGGTCGTCGCGATCGCGGACCCCGGATTGGTGCTAAGCTGGTATAGTGTCTCGAATAAAGTGTACTCGGTGGAGGCCAGTTCTAACGCCGGAGCAGGTTATTCGGTCATCGCCAGTAACATTTTCGCGATCCCACCCGTCAACGTATATACAGCGCAAGTTCCGGGCAAGGCCGCCTCTTACTTTCGAGTTCGAGTCGAGTGACCGGCGGATCACAAGTAGGGGGACGCCAACCAGGCGACTGCGTCGCGGATTTTCTCTGAAAGCGGCCGGGCTTCGACCTCCTCGAGTGTAGCGGGACGAGATTTCTGCACTATATCTCCAATGTGGTCGGATAGTACGCTCGCGATTCGGGCGTCGTAAATCTCGACGGCCAGCTCGAAGTTGAGGCGCAGGCTTCGCGGATCCATGTTGGCGGAACCGATCTGTGCGTAATGTTGATCGAGTACAAACAGCTTGCCGTGCGCGAACGGCGCGGGTTGATAACAGACGGAGACGCCGCATCGTAGGAACTCCCACAAGATCTTGCGCGTCGCCCAGTCGACCGGAGGGATGTTGCTTCGTTCGGGCAGGACGACCGTGACGTCAACACCACGCAGCGCAGCGGCAACAAGCGCTCCAGTGAGTTCGCGGGAAGGCAAGAAGTAGGGTGTCATGATTTGGACGGTGCGTCGCGCAGAAGAGATTGCGCCGATCAGCACCATGGAGAGTCGATCGTGATCCTCGTTCGGTCCGTCAACGATCGTTCGGCAGATCGCCCCCTCCAACGTCGCCGGAGCCGGACTCGATGGAGCAAGTTCCTCGCCGGTTACGAAGCGCCAGTCATCGATGAAGACCGATTCGATCTGGCTCGCGACGGGCCCTTGGATTCCAAAGTGAACATCCGTCAACACATGAGTGGAATCCGTCCGTGTGACCAGGTGGCAATCGCCGATGTTCATGCCGCCGGTGAAAGCACTGATCCCATCCGCGACCAGGATCTTGCGATGATTCCTCAGGTTAAGGTGGATGGCCGGCGGGAGAATTCTGGGCGGCAGGAAACGGGCAACACGGACCCCGCCGTCGCGAAGCATACGACTCGCGCGCCGACCACTGTATAGTTCTCCAATCCCATCCAGGAGGACATAGACCTCGACGCCTCGCTGTGTGGCGTTCGAGAGTGCCTCGGCGAACTGTCGTCCGGTCGCGTTGGTCTCGTAGATATACGTTGCGAGCAGCACCCGCTTGGTTGCCTTCGAGATGGCCTCGAGCATCGCCGGATACGCTTGTTCGCCGTTGTAAAGTACTCGGACGTTGTTACCTTGGACCAGGTCGCGCCCCGTAACGGCGCTTGAGATTCGAGCGAGTTGGCTGAACTCAGCGGGTAGATCTACTGGCGTCTTAATCGTACTTTCGACGGATGAATCGGATTCTTTTGGGACACTCCGCGCGGATCTGGAGTGCAGTTTTCGCGCCCGGGTTTCAACCCGGTTGATCCCGAGCATGAGGTAGATTAAGGGACCCAGGTAGGGGAACATGAGACAGACCGCGATCCACCCCATCGCACCGCGCGGATCCCGCTTCAGTAGAAGAGCATGCGTAGCCGTCGCCAGTCCGGCGACGATCGGTATGATTAAGAGAACCCAGTGCAGAAGTTGCATGACTTATACGGCGCGTCCGCCCTGTTCAGGACCTCAGGAGCCCAATTGTAAACACGTGATCTCCGAATTGCGATCTTGAGGTTGCGCGTAACGAGCTGACGTCGTAAAATACACCATAGCTCGGCAAACATCGGCGGACGTGCCGCGGGGCATCGTCCGTTATTCTCAGATAACCATGGAGGAGCAAGGACCTATGACGTGGAGAGTTCGATCGGCGAAATGGCTTCTGGCGGGGACGATCATGGCGGGAGCTTCTCTGAATCCGTTGGTTTCGGTATCTGGAGAAAACAAGGATTCCGGGTCGACCACGGCTTCCGAGGAAGCAGATCCCAACGTCCTGCGGCCAACCACCAACGACTTTTTGAACACGCCCGAGTACAAGGAATGGAGTCGAGCGTCAGCGAGTGTTCGCGATATCCTTAAGTTGGCACAAGCGCTTCCGCCTGGATCCGATGCGGCCGAGGCTCTAGAGCCGACCGTGAAGGACATGCTGCGTCGTCAGGAACTGGCGATCGGGGAGCTGGATGCTCTTCTGGGATCTGAGCTCATCCTTCACAAGGCGCTGGCCGAAGCCAAGAGAAGCGAGATCCGCCGGGACTGGATTCAGATGATTCTCGACGACAAATCCAGTCGAGGCAGGACGCTCTACGTGCAAACGAGCCGATTCGAAAAATTGAAGATATCCGACAACCCGCCTAAGGGAATGGACAAGCGCGCGGCGAAAGCACCGTGACCTGGGCGTGGTACGTTTCCTGCTTGGTTAGTTACCCACTCGGCACCTGGGTGGAATCGACAGGGGAGACGTATGCGGAGGAGATACTTTGATTATAGCGCTGTGCCCCGTCCTCAGAGGACGTTGATTCTGGCGTGTATGCTTTTCTGGTCAGTGCTGGCGTACCTGGCCATGAACCAGTTTGTGATCAGCAGCGCCGCAGTCACGGGCCTCAGCATGGAGCCTACGCTCGGGAACGGGGAGCGATTCGTGATTAATCGGATCGGGCCGCGCCTCGGCGGGCTCCAACGCGGAGAGATCGTTGCGGTCTGGCTACCGGGAGACGATACGATGTCCGTTAAGAGGGTCGTCGGTCTTCCATTGGAGCGCGTGCAGTTTGTAGACGGACGCGTCTACGTTGAGGGGCATGCCCTCGTCGAGCCGTACCTGGCTCCGGGTATTCACACCGGGTCCGGGAATCTCGGTCCCCACCTCTTCGAAGTTGCGACGGACTGCTATTTTCTGCTGGGCGACAATCGAGAGAAGAGCTTTGACAGTCGATTCGTCGGAGCGATCCACAGGCGCGACATCGTCGGCCGACTCGTCATGCCGCGCGCCCCCGAGCGCTTGACGCGGCTCGCCTCGGGAACGTGAGGGGAGGTCTCAGACCAGCCCGCTAAGGAGAAATCATTCTCCGCGATCCTCAGCGGATTTACACTGCCCATATCGAAAGCATCCACGATATCCGCGGCTTCTCGTCTCTTCATTCGTGTCGATTCGCGAGATTCGCGGGCTAGAGTCCGGGACGTTTGGCTTTAGAACCGCGAGATCCAGTTCCGAAGCGCCTCTGCGAGTTCCGACGTCTGTGCCACGGGTAGCGCGTGTCCGCGTCCCTCGAGGAGTTGTAACACACCGCTCGTCGCCTCACCGGCAATGAACCGCGATGCCGCGTGCGGAATAATCTGATCGGCATCTCCGTGAAACAGTCCGATGGATGTCTGCAGCGTGGCGATCCGGCCGCGCAGATCGATGGTGCCCAGATAGTCGAGACCATGCTGGAGTGATGAGGCTTCGATCGTCAGTGCCTCGCGGAGATTCGCCTCAATCTGTTCCGGCAATGGCGTCTGTGGGGCGTAAACGAGGGAGAAAAATTCCGTGAGGGTTCCTCGCGGATCCCGTCGTAGTGCATGCTGCATGGCACGCACTAGAGCTGGATCCTGACCGCACGCGTAGTCGTCCGTTGCCGTAAAACGTGACGTCGAGCCGATCATCGCGAGTCCGCTCAGGCGTTCGGGGGCAAGGGTTGCGGCTTCCAGGGCGATGATGCCGCCCATGGACCAGCCCGCGACGATTGCCGGTTGCTTTTGTCGCTCAAGCCGGGCGAGCAACGCGGAGGCATAAGGCGAGCATGCGGCGGGCCTCGCTTTCTGTATGGCCCGGCCTTCTGCGAGGAGGGTGTCAGGCGCACAGATGTCGCCTGCCAGATCTGGCCCCAACGCGTCCGCCAAAGGTCGCAGAGCATTCGCGCCTCTAGCCCATCCCGTCACGAGGCATAGGGGGCCGGTCATGTCGCGACGGCTGCAGTGGCGCAGTCTGCAACCAGGTCGGCCGCCCTCGTCAGGTCGTCGGGCGTATGCGCCAGGGTTACGGAGAGACGGAGCCGCGCAGTGCCCTCGGGGACGGTCGGGGGGCGCATGGCGACGGCGAGCAGATTGTGTTGTTGCAATGCCTCTGCTGTGGCGATGGCCGCTTGGGATTCGCCGATAAGCACCGGGACGATTTGTGATGCCGAGTGCGATGTGTCGATGCCTCGCGCATGTAGCGCCAGGCGAAACACGCGGCATCGCTCGAGAAGCGTGGGGCCGAGGCCGGGATCTTGTTCGAGAATGTCAAGCGCCGCCGATCCGGCGGCGACTGCGGCGGGGGGCAGTCCGGTCGTGTAGATGAAGGCGCGAGCCCGATTCACGAGAAGCTCACGTATGGGGCTGCTGCAGGTCACGAACCCACCGTACCCGCCGAGTGCTTTACTGAGCGTGCCCATGCCGATGTGTACCCTATCAGCCAGTCCGAGTTCCGCGATTCGACCCGCGCCGTGCGGCCCGAAAACGCCTCCGGCATGAGCTTCATCCACGAGAATCATCGCGTTGAAGCGCTCGGCCGTGTCGGTGATCTGATCGAGCGGCGCCATGTCGCCATCCATGCTGAACACGGATTCGGTGAGCACGAGTTTTCTGGCACGCAGGGGTGCCGCCGCGAGCAGGTCGGACAGGTGATCCACATCGTTGTGGTGGAAACGGTGAAGGCGGGCCCCGCTTAAACGAACGCCGTCGATGATGCTGGCATGGACGAGCCTGTCAGCGAAGGCATGATCATCGCGGCCGATAAGTGCGGGTATCGTGCCGATGTTGGCGAGGAAGCCGCTTCCGAAGAGAAGAGCGGCCGGATGGCCCTTGTGTGTGGCGAGTCGTTGTTCCAACTCGTCGTGGCAGGGGAGGGTGCCTGCCACCAGTCGCGAGGCTGTCGCCCCGGCCCCGAATCTCGCGGCCGCGGCGTTGGCGGCCTCGATCAGTCGTGTATCCCGGCTAAGGTTAAGGTAGTCGTTCGAGGAAAAATTGAGCAGCTCAATGCTTCCCTCAGTCAGTTTTCCGCCGGCGCCGGGTCGCGCAGTGGTCTGGCGCATGAGATGCTGGTCGCGGAGTGTCTCCAACTCCGCATCAATCCAGGCGGCTGCGCCTCCTCCCGCAGGATCCCCCGCGGATGCTCCTTCAGTCGTCATCTCCGCCTGACTGATGCGCGGCGATCTCGAGAACCAGTAGAGAGTAGGCGGTCGTAAGGATTTTGTCGCCTTCCATGTATTTGCCATGGGGATTGACCCAGTATGCGTGTCCCGTATCAGCCTCATGAACCTGGAGCTCAATCAGTTTGTTCACGATGTCCTTGCGCCAGTCGATTTTACCCGTCGAGGCATGGATGGAATCGATACCGTACGCAGAGAGGCACTTGGCCATGATGTTGTAGAAGAAGTAGATGCCCATCTGTCCAAGTCCGGGATTTTCCTCGAGCGTCCAATGGCGTGTGGCCCAGCTTACGGCGGATTTCACGCGCGCGTCGTTGGGCGCGACTTCCGCGTAAAGCAGCGTCATCATGCCGGCGTAGGTGATGGATCCGTATGACCGAAAAGTGACGACGCCGTCGGCATTGGTGCTGGCCCCGGCCTTGGGATCGACCGGGTTATAGACGAAACCACCGTCATGGTCAGGCCCGCTGCCGGCTCGATTCTGGAGGCGACTGGCGAACGCCGCCGCCGCTTTCCAATCTAGATCGGCCCGGCCCTCGGCTTCCGGTCGCACGTCTTCCAGATGCTGGGTCAGGCGCATCGCTTCTGCGGCGTAGTACGTGTTGAGTAGATCCGTATAGGCGCGCTTGGTTGGCGCGTCGTAGCCCATTCCTCCGTGAAAGTGATCGTCGCCGAGGTACTGCGAGTCCGCGAGAAACTTTCGTGCCTTCAGGATCACCGGGATCAGCGATGGATCTCCCACATCGTTCAGTGCCGTGATGCAGATCGCGGTATTGTAATTGCTCAGCCCGCCGCCTTTGCGACCCTCGATGGTTCTATAGATTCCGCCGTCGTCCTGCCGGCAGGAGAGGATGTAGGCGACCGCATTGGATACGACCGTCTCCTTATCGGGATGGTCCCCTCGCAGGAACGCCCACAGCGGCAGTGCCGTGAGAGCGGGGAAGTTGCCGTCGGACCATGACCCGTCGGGTTTCTGGTGCGCCGCGAGCCAGTCCAGGCCACGATCGATCGCCATATGGGCCTCGTTGAGGACAGATGGAGTCAGCACACCGTCGGGCGCTACACCGGGCGGCAAGGTTACGGCGGTGGAGGGCTTTCCACATGCGGACAGGGCAATCATCGCGCAGACAGCCGCGCTGGTCAGCCGCGCCCGATTACGAGCGTTTTGCGGTGTGGGGTTGTGGTAGGTCGCTTTCATGATTGAGGCTCAAGTCTCCTTTGTATACCGTATAAACGATCCGCGCACAATGGTTCTTAGACGGTCCCGCGATCCGGGAGTCCTTCCTTGCTTTGTATGACGATCTCCTTGGAAATCACGCAAAAGACCAGCGGAAGCTGGACGCCCTGGTTGACAGACGGCGAGCACGAAGTGCTATTCCGAATCGCTGAAGACACCCTCTGCTGGTGCCTCGCGGGAGCCGCTGCCAGCTTCGAATTTGGCACGTATCGACTGACGCCTGGCCTCGAGAAGGAGTTTGCCACGTTCGTAACACTCAGGAGGCACGGTGAGCTGCGCGGGTGCATCGGGTGCGTGGAGCCGGGCGAGGCGCTGGCTCGGTCGGTGCACCGCCACACGCATCGTGCAGCCACGGAGGACGTCAGATTCGCCCCGGTGTCTGAGCGCGAACGGCTGCAGATTGACATTGGGATCTCGATCCTGAGCGCGCTGCATCCCATCGAGTCGGAGGAGGAGTTCGACGTCGGAAGACACGGCATCCTGCTTCGAAAGGACGGCTGCTCCGCCGTCTATCTGCCCCAGGTGGCTCAAGAGCAGGGCTGGGGCCGCGAGGAGACGCTTGAATCCCTCTGCCACAAAGGGGGCTTGCCGGCCGGGGCATGGCGTTCGAATGCAAGGATGATGGTGTTCGAGAGCGTGAGTCTGCATCGGGAGAAAACGCCATGACGCCCTCGACGACCTCATTCTGCGTCCTGGTGCCGGCCTACCAGGAGGAGGCCCGCGTCGCCTCGACCGTGAAGCGACTACAGGCATACGCGTCGAATGTTGTCGTGATCGACGACGGATCCAGCGATCGCACCGCCGAGGTTGCCAGGGAGGCGGGCGCCCTGGTGCTTCGGCACGAACAGAACCGCGGGAAAGGCGTCGCCCTGCAAACAGGATTCGATCATGCGCGCGAGCAGGGGCATGAGCTGGTGATCACGCTCGATGCCGACGGCCAACACGATCCGGCTGCGATACCGGAGTTCCTCAGAACGTATGAGAAAACGGGACTCCCCGTCCTGATCGGAAACCGCATGGGCGACCGTGTCAAGATGCCCTTCGTCAGGCGTTGCACCAACATGTTCATGAGTTGGTTGCTCAGCCGGGAGATTGGTCAGCGCGTCCCCGATACGCAGTGTGGTTACCGGCTTTACCGGTGCGATGTGATCCCGGCGCTGTCTTCCGAAGCCCCCGGCTATGCTGCGGAGTCCGAGATACTCTTTCATCTCGCCCGTGGCGGCGCGAAGATCGGAGAGGTGCCCCTGACCGCGATCTACAACGATGAAGAAAGCGAGATTCACCCGGTGCGCGACACGATTCGCTTCTTCGGCATGCTGAGAAGACTTAACCGTACGGATCCGGGATCAAGTTCGCAAAAGTAGAAGCGGTGTCTCGCCGCTTTCTGTGAGAGGATATACCCTTAAGGAGTTTCAGCCAGGATGATGATGGGGTCCCAACGATGAGTACTAATGAATCCAATTCGGTGCCGATTCCCTCGCTGGTGGGGCGCTCCCTGATCGGGGGCGTCTTGATGGGGCTGGCGAACTTGGTCCCGGGGATCAGCGGCGGCACGATGCTTTTGGCGGCCGGTATCTACCCACGGTTCATTAACGCAATCGCCGAGGTCACCACGCTGCGCTTGCGCGCACCTTCGATCGCTGTGCTCGGATCGGTTGTCGTTGCCGCGGGCCTCGCGATTCTGCTTCTCGCCGGTACGGTGAAGGGGCTCGTCGTGGATCACCGCTGGATCATGTATAGCCTCTTCATCGGGTTGACGCTGGGCGGCGTTCCGATCGTCTGGAAGATGGTGCGCCCGGCGCGAAAGTCCACCTGGATCGGCGCCATTGTAGGTTTCATTGTGATGGCCGTGCTCGCCTACTCCCAGCAGACCCAGTCGGGCGCGGGCGGCGGCAGCACCGGTATCTTCATGCTCTTTCTGGCCGGTGTCGCCGGCGCCAGTGCGATGATTCTGCCTGGCGTCAGTGGCGGGTACCTGCTTCTCGTGCTCGGCCAGTACATCCCAATCCTCTCCGCGATCGATGCGTTCAAGCTGGCGCTGAAGGGAGGGGAGATGGGCGAAGCCACACAAATCGCGCTCCACGTCGGAATTCCGGTGGGCCTGGGCGTTTTGGTCGGTGTGGTTGGCGTAAGCAATCTGCTCCGTCTCTTGCTCAAACGTTTCGAGAAGGCGACCCTGGGTGTTTTGTTGGGGCTTCTTCTCGGCGCGGTCGTCGGTCTCTGGCCGTTTCAGACAGGCGTGCTTCCTCAGGTTGGCGATGTCGTGAAGGGCGAGATGATGACCGAAGGTTTGATCGCCGAATTGGATCCGGAGGATTACCCCACGCGCTATTTCTCGCCGTCAGGCACGCAGGTGGGCGGGGTCTTCGGAGGGATTGCGGTTGGCTTCCTGATTACCTTCGCGATTGCTCGCATCGGCGGTCGCGAGGAGAAATGACGTTGAAGTGTCCCGCCGTTTTTGGGATACTAGTCTGTACCGATGACATTCCTGCGACATAGCTTCTGGCGTCTTCGTAGCCGGCGCGCTTCCGGATTCACGCTCGTCGAACTTCTGGTCGTGATTGCGATCATCGCGATCCTCGCATCCCTGATCATTGCCGGACTGAGCAAGGCTATCAAGACGGCACGCAACACCAAGTGTGTGCATAATCTTCATCAACTGCACAGCCAGGGCCTGGCGATGGCGGCACGCACGCGAGGGTACTTCCCGCATCTCGGAATGATCGCACAGAGCTATGACAATATCGACGCGTTCTGGTTGGGCATGACCACGACCCACAGTAAGGCGTTCTCTTATTTCAAAGATGGAGAGCTGCACAGCGGGGATGGTAAGGCATCGGGAGACCAAGCCGGAGTGATCTGGACCGCCATGGTCACTGAGTTACCGGATAGCACACTGCGCTGTCCCTACGACGACAGTCCCGTGACGTCGAAGGGGGATTTGATCAGCTATGTTGATCGCGTTTCGCTGCTGACGGATTCGAACGCATTTCAGTCCATATCCATGACCGGCGGGAACACGGAAGTCGTACTTTATCTGGACGATGATCCGTCCGAGTACAATCACCCGAAAGACGTGCGTTTCGCCGTTTTTCTCGACGGTCACGTCGGGAAATTCTAGTCCAGCGTAGCGACCTTCGGGCGCGATCAGGTTTTCCCTTGTACTCCATCTCCGGAGCGGTAGAGTACGGCGCTTCTTGTCTAGCATGGCCGGGGGAGGCGCAGTCTGGTAGAGCGCCCCGACTCTAGGAGCAGCGAGAAGAAAGAAATGGTAGGGTCCCCGCTCGGGGCGTAGCGCAGCCTGGTAGCGCGCAACGTTCGGGACGTTGAAGTCGTGGGTTCGAATCCCACCGCCCCGAGCGGAGGCCTAACCCGGACATCACACACTTTTTCGTAGCGAGAGCGCGAAGAGCCCGTCAGGCTCGATCGAAACAGGGCTTTGCCGATGAAACTGTATGGACATACTGTGAATTGGCGAAGCCCTGTTTCGATCAAGCCTGACGGAGCTATCCGTGTTCGTAGTAGGAAAAGTGTGAGATGTCCGGGCTAAGCACGTTGTAACTTTCGCTGTTCGGGGAGGTCGGGATTCGGGAAGATGCCGGGGGATGCCGGGAGGGATGCCGGGGAGATGCCGGGGGAGATGCCGGGGACAAGATGCCGGGGACAGACCCCAGCTCGGACCCTAGTTCGATCTTGGAGATGCCGGGGACAGACCCCAGCTCGGACCCTAGTTCGATCTTGAGCAGATCGGAAGATGCCGGGGAGATGCCGGGGACAGACCCCAGCTCGGAAGATGCCGGGGAAGATGCCGGGGAGATGCCGGGGACAGACCCCAGCTCGGACCCTAGTTCGATCTTGAGCAGATCGAGCGTCGTGTGAGGTGCGGGAGGGGATGAAACGACGCTGCGCGTCGGTGGAGCAGCGCGCGCGCGACTCAATTACAGGCTGTGGAGGTGGGGAATCAGGTGCCGTGATCGAATTCGGGCACAGTTCGACGGTGGAGCGGTTGACTGCGGAGCGAGAGGGACTCCATCAGGTCGTGCTCGGCGCAGCGATCGGCATCGCGGGGTACGATATCGTCGCCGTGCTCCGCAGTGTGTATAGACCTTCGACCGGAAGCCCTTCCGCCGAGCACACCCCGTCCTTACGCCGGGAGCTGATCCGGCATCGGTTCTTCTCGAGCACATCCTGGACGTAGATCTTGCTGCCGAGCACTGCTCCATCGGTGAGGTAGCGGACGCGCAGATGACCCAACTCCGCGAACGAGAGCTTTCCGCCCGTTGCGATCACTTGGCAGACCTTTTCGGGCGCAAAGCCCGGGCGCCTAGACTCGCGAGTCGCTTCGCCACGCTTATAGACCCACTCGCGGTATGTGCCCGCCGCCTCCGCCCATGTCTCGCTCTGTCCCATGATCCGCATGATATGCTGGATCCCCCGGCGTGCGGTCCCGTCTCCGCCGAGCGCTTCGGCGTATCCGCAATAGCGATAGTCCTTTGGATCCTCCACGATTGCAGCGCGCACGCAGTTCAGATCAATGTATGCGGCGATCATCGCGAGAGTCAGTCCCGTGCCCGACTCGATCAACACGCTCTTGAAGCGATCCTCCCAGAGCGGCCCGCTTCGGTTGTGTCGGCCATTGTATGACTGGGTGAAGCGCTGCTTTAGTGTCTTCATGAACTCCGAGACCTCATGCATGCGATAGGTATACCTGGCTCGCAGTGCATCCGCGCCGGCGTCATCCCCGGTCTCCCGCAGATGCCTGAGTTCCGAGCCCTTTGACCTCACGAAGTTCGGATCGTACAGATAGGACAGTCGCTCGATGAACTCGTCGTCGCTCAGCTCCGGCGGATCCGGCGCGAACAGATGGATGTGCCAATGGTTATCCAGGATAGTGTAGGTCAGGATCTCAACACCGCTAAATGCCGCCACCTTGCGCATCAGCCTCCGAAATCGCTCCTTCTCCTCCTCATCCAGCAGAAACGCCCGGTCAATCGTCCGGGACATGATGTGATAGTACGCCGCACCTTCGCCTTTGATTCTCGGTAATCTCATCTCTCTACTCCTTCCGGGCACCCCGATGAGGGCCTGTCCCTCTATAAGAAGGGATAGATCAGCGGAGGTGTTTTCCGGAAAAAGGGATAGAAAAAGTTGTAAAACTATTCCCGGCGGGGTCTGTCCCCGCGCATCTCCCCGCGCATCGTCCCCGCGCATCTCCCGGCGGGGTCTGTCCCCGCGCATCGTCCCCGCGCATCTCCCGGCGGGGTCTGTCCCCGCGCATCTCCCGCGCATCTCCCGGCGGGGTCTGTCCCCGCGTAGCCTCCCCGCGTAGCCCCCCGCGTAGCCTCATCTCGCTACTCCTTCCGGGGGCCCCGATGAGGGCCTGCCGCACCTTTATGGGGTGCAGTGTGCGACTCGGAGGAGGTAGCCTTACACTACCTCCTTCGAAGGGCTAAGTCTCGAATCTCGACGCTGCCAATGAATTCGCCGCGAATATGAAATCGCACCTGGCGGGCGCCCGCCGGCAGTTCGAATGTCTTCTGGGCCAGTAGCCAACCCTCGCGCCGGCGCGTCGTCGGCTCCTTGACGACGTACTGGTTTAGTTCCGAATCGTCCGCGCGAATCACGGAGATGACCACAGCGATGGTTCCGGCGTATGATGGCGACGGTTTGATCATTGCCGAGAGCTGAAGCTTCATATTGTCATCCACGCTGATCGCAGGAGACGAGAGCTCGACTTCCGCCTCTGCTGTCTCCGACGTCAGCGTGACGATGTTTGCCTCAAGGGACAGGAGTTGTCGGCGCTTGTTGCCGAGCCGTAGACGCCAGCCATGGAGTCCCGGTGCCGAACTGCCGGCGATCACCGGCAGCAGATTGTCTCCCGTGGCGGCCTTGGTCGCGTCGACGATGTGTCCGCGCGTGTGATCGATCTTAAGATCGCGTGTCGCGTGTCGATACCATGCGAAAGCGCCTCCGCCCAACAGGGCCAGGGTCAGAACCAGCAGTGCCCATGTCGCGCCTTTCCACTTCTTCACGCGGACCTGCAACTCGGCAACGTCCTGCACCTCCCTGACCCCGCGCGCGCCGTCTTTGCGTGACTGCGGCGGCCTGAAATTCATCTCCTCACGAAGTAATGGGGCCTGTTTGCGCGGATCCCGGTCGAGAAATTTTGCTGCCGCGTCGGGAATGCCGGCATCGCGTATGGCTGCGCGGAAAGCATCGATATCGAACGGAATGCGACGCCAGAGTATGGCACGTCTATCGGTGTCGTAGACACAGTACGACGCGCGCAGATCGCCGTCGCGCGGTTGCCCCACCGAGCCCACGTTGACGAGATAACGCTTGCCGTCTTCCATCTCGAAGTCCTGGGGAGCCAGGCAGTGCACCACGCCGCTGTCGCCCGTGACAAAGATGCCGGGTACGTGGGTATGCCCCACGAGGAGAAGGGGCTCCTCGACCGCTTGGAATGAGGGTTTGGCGTCTTCCGCGGCAATAACGTACTCGAAGCAGCCCGGATCGGAAAACTCCGCATGCGTACAGCGGAAGTCGTCACCGGCCAACGAGAGGGGGAACTCCTTCAGGAAGGAAAGAGCGTCCGGACCGAGTTCGCCTTTTTGCCAGTCGAGCAACTCGAGTGCGGTGTCGTTGAAGAGGGAGGCATCGAGCAACCCGCACATCGCTGCGTCGTGATTGCCCATCACCATGAAGTGCACATTGGCGTGGACAGATTCCAGGACCTCGCGAGGATTGGGACCATATCCCACGATGTCGCCAAGGCAGATGATCCGGTCGACGCCCACGCTGCGGGCGTCGATCAAGACCGCATTCCACGCCTGCAGGTTGGCGTGGATGTCGGAGCAGATGGCGTAGCGCATGGGCCAGGTCTTAGATGTCAGGTTTGAGGGAATCGCGGCACACGGTGCACCGCAGTGTGTAGCTGCTTGTTGTCATCACGTGGTTGCTTCGCATTGTGGCTGTTTCAAGGGATTTGCCAACCCTGAACCGCTCCAAAGAAAAAGCGCGCTGCCGTGTGGGCAGCGCGCTTCCTGTGAATCGTAGACTGGACCGGACGCGCTAGATCACGATCAAGCTGAATACCATCACGAATATAGCGACAGTTTCGATAATTCCGAGGGTTGCGATGTAGTTGGTCATACCTTCCCCGGTCTCGGCGAGCGCGTCGCATGCGCCGGCGGCTGCCTTGCCCTGCATCCACGCGGACATGCCCATAGCGAGTCCAGCCAACAGGCCGCCACCGACGAGTGACGGAAATGCGGCCGGCACTTCAGCCGTGGCCTTGCCGTTCATCGCGAACATCAGGATCATGCCGTAGATCGTCTGCGACAGCGGGAAGCCGACGAAAGCGATCAGGATGAATGGGGCTGACTTTCCCGTAGCATAACACTTCTTCCACGCGCCGATCGCTGCGGATCCGGCTGCGCCGGTCCCCAGAGCCGATCCGACCGCGGCCATGCTGATGGCAAAAACGGCACCCATCTGTCCTAGTGAGGCAATCTGTTCAGGTGGCATATGTGTGTCTCCTCTCTGTTTATTCTGTACGTTGTGTGTGTGTTCGAGCAAAGGGTGTGTATGGGACCCCCGACCATTCCATGTTCATGTGCATGGAAAATTCCAAGGTGTTGAGGCGAACGCCGTGCACCAGGACGGCGAGCCCGCACAGAATGATGTTCAGCAGGTGGCCGAAGAAAAGGATCAGGGCGGCGCAGAATCCGGCGAAGACGTTGCTGAACCCAATGCCAAGCGCCATCTCGTTGAAGCTTTGTGCGACGGCAAGCGATGCCATGCCTACCGCGAAAAGGCGGATGTAGGAGATCACGTCGACGAGTGCGCTGACGATGCTCAAGGGGAGCATGGCGAGATTTATCCACTCCGTTTTGAGTTCCTGTAGCGTCGCCATAAAAAGGGCGATGAGGACGACGCCTCCGCCGAGCATGATATTGGTAAAGCCCGGTGCCTCGACGCCGGCCACCAGGTTCCTCGCATGGAAGAACATTCCCCACACGACGCAAATCCATCCGACTTGTTCAAGGGCCTTCTTGCTTCCGAGTAAGGTGAGCATACGCCATACGTGCGCGATCGTCATGTGGACGGCACCGATCAGGAAGCAAAGCGACATAATGTGCTTCTGATCGGTTAGCCAGTCGATCTGGAATCCACTAAACGGCGCATGTTGCGTTGGCATCCCGAAGTAGTTGCCGGTCAGGGTTCCCCAGATGACGGTTCCGATGCTCAAGACCGTCAACATGGTAAAGGGATAGGAGGGAGCCTTCTTCATCTTGAATCGGGCAAACCATGTCCCCGCCAGGAAGAGAAGACCGTATCCAGCGTCGCCGATCAACATGGCGAAGAAAATGCTGAAAAAGATAAGGAATACGATGCTGATATCTTGCTCTCGATAGCCCGGCAGAATCTTAATGACATCGAACACGGCCTTAATGGGTTGTACCCATTTGGGTGACTTCAGCAAGGTCGGGACCATCTCGTCGGGGGACGTCTCCTCGATCACGGTGCCCCAACCGTGTTCGCCCGCGGCAGATTCGATCGAGGCCACGCGCTCAGCGGGACAGTAGCCCTGCAGGTAAGCAATTCGCTCGGCGGATCCCATGCCGGATCTCGCTTCGAGAAAGTCTGCCTCTTCGGAGAGAGTGTCCACGTGGATGACAAGCGCCGCCGGCGCAGAGCCGTGTCCGGCAAAGGTGCTGTCAATAGTCGCCAGTTCCACGCTGATGGCGTCGAGTCGAGATGAGATAGTACCCAGGGATTGAGTCGGCGGCGCGACATCATGGCCAGGGAACTGAACCGGGCCCTGGCCGATGACGAGGGAATAGGCCGTCTCTCCGTCCTGGTTGATGAGGAAGGAAGTGGCGCCCTCCGGAAGATCGATAGGATTCTTCTCTGCGCTACGACAAAGCCGGAGCGTAAGCCCATGATGGTGCAGGTCGTTCAACTGTGACGGGTCGAAGTCTCCGAACGGTTCGATACGGGCTTTTTCCTGGAGCAAGCCGTGTTGCTCTTCGGTTAGCGTGGCGCGATGATCGGTCATTTGCTCAATCGTCGCCACAAGATCGACGGGGCTGCCCTGGTCGGGCACGCCCAATGCCTGTCCGGGATCCGCTTCCTTGGCGGCTCGTCGAATCGTATCGAGAGCCTTCTCCGCCAGGGAGAGTTTATGGCGTGCGGAGTCGAGATCGGCACCCTCGGGCGCTTCGACATGAACGAGATGCACGACACCGAGATCACGAAGTTCGGTGAGCGTTTTATGCTGATCGCGCTCGAGGCACAGCAACGTCAGTTTCTTCATTGGCGTGATCATTACGCGGCAGCTCCTGCTTCCTCAGGCTCTTGCGTGTTGATGCGGGATTTGGCGATTTTGCCGCGTGCCACCGCAGCGGTCTGCTCATCTCCAAGAAAAATGCGGATGACGCGAATATGCTCTCTGCACTCCGGGATCTTGACCTTTTCGAAGAGATTCACGCGCTGCGTCGTGGTGCGTAGCTCTTCGGCCACACGGGCACGCTGCTCTTCAAGGACCTTGATCTGCGTGCGGGATCGGACCAGACGTTCGATCGCGTCCACGCCGCTGTCGAGCCACGGCGGGGTGTTGAAAAGGTCGATCTCGCCGTGCTGGAAGATAATCTCCTCGAAGACAGGGATCGCCACGCCGGCGATGTTTCCCTCGCTGAGTTTGATCTCTTTGACGCGCGAGATCGTTTCGATTCCAACGTGCTCCGAGAAGAGCTTGATCCATGGCTGCATCTGTTCCCAGACCTCGTGCTCGAGCTTGCGTTGCACCGCGATTCCCGATTCAATATTCTGGATCTCAGACTGGAGCTGCTGCTTCTTCAGAATGAGCATGGGCAGGTACCGCTCAAAACGCTTAAGGGAATCCCTCTGCGCTTTCAGCTCATTCTTCGTATGTTTGATCTTCGCCACTGACTCAGGCTCCAACCGTCTCGGCGGCCGGCGCCTTTTCCTCGTCTTTGGCGCTCGCCTGCGCATCCTTCGGCCAGAACTCGTCGGTAACCTTGGTGGGAATCCCTGTTTCCATCGGTTCAAAACAGTTGGCCATGATCTTCCATCCGAGATCCAAGGCGTCCTCAAGGCTGATGTTCACCGACAGATCCATCATGCCTGCTTCAAAGTCGGCTCCGTAGATGAGTAACTTGCGATCCCACTCGCTCATTCGGAATCCCATGGACTGCTTTTCCAAGGTGGACTTGTAGTCCGCGTAGAGCTGCAGCATGGAGTTCATGATCGTACGGTGGTCGCCGCGGGTATCGCCGTTGACCATCTGTTTCAACCGACTCAGGGATCCGAACGGTTCGATGCGGCCGTTGCGCAGGTAGAACTGACCCTCGGTGATGTACCCGGTATTGTCCGGCACCGGGTGGGTCACGTCGTCGCCGGGCATCGTCGTCGCGCCCAGGATCGTGATCGAGCCGGCACCTTCGAAGTCGACGGCCTTCTCGTAACGCGATGCGAGCTGGCTGTAGAGGTCTCCGGGGTACCCGCGGTTGGACGGGATCTGCTCCATGGTGATCGCGATCTCTTTCATAGCGTCCGAGAAGTTGGTCATGTCGCTCAGCAGCACGAGGACGCGCTTGCCCTCGAGGGCGAACTGCTCAGCCACCGCAAGGCTGCTGTCTGGCACGAGCAGGCATTCCACGACCGGATCCGAAGCGGTGTGAATAAACATCACGGTGCGCGACAGGGCTCCCGACTCTTCGAGCGTGTCGCGGAAGGACAGGTAGTCGTCATGCTTCAATCCCATGCCGCCGAGGATGATGACGTCCACTTCGGCCTGTAACGCGATGCGGGCGAGCAGATCGTTGTAGGGCTCGCCGGCTACGGAGAAGATGGGCAGCTTCTGCGATTCAACCAGCGTGTTGAAGACGTCGATCATCGGAATGCCGGTCCGGATCATGTTCTTCGGGATGATGCGCTTTGCTGGATTCACGGAGGGCCCGCCGATATTGATCAGGTTATCCGTAAGGGCCGGGCCGTTATCGCGCGGGTCGCCGCCACCGGTAAAGATGCGACCGAGAAGGTTCTCGGAGAACGAGACCTGCATGGCGTGTCCGAGAAAGCGCACCTGCGCGTCCGTGGAAACGCCGCGGGCGCCGGCAAAGACCTGCAGCGAGACGTTATCACCCTTAAGACGAATCACCTGGGCGAGGGAAGTGCCCATGGAGGATTCGACGACGGCTAGTTCCTTGTACCCGATGTCGTCGGCCTTGATCGTGACGACGTTGCCGGCAATGTTCTCAATCTGGCTGTAAACTTTACGCATGGTGTGCGACCTCCGCGACCATTGATTCCAACTTCTTCTGAATCTCCTCAAACTCCGGCGCGTCCATCCGGACGCGGTTCCAGTCCTTTGTTGTCTGCGTGAGCTGGTGGAACAGGCGTCGCGCGCTGTCCTTATCCGCGAAGCTCAACTTCGCATTTAAGATATTCGAAAGGACACCGAATACGCGCGCCTGGCGATCAGACGACGTTGCTTCGTCCACGGGGTCGAATGCATCCTGCTGCAGGTAGACCGAATCGAGGTACTCCGCTTTCAAGTAGACCATGAAGTCTTCGACCGTCGTTCCTTCTTCACCGACGACCTTCATCATCTGGTCGATTTCGTTGCCTTGGCGAAGAATCCCGCGCGCGTTGGCGACCAGTTCATCGTCCGCCACGGAAGCGTACTTACTCCAGCTTTCGAGAGGGTCGATCGCCGGGTAGCGTCGCGCATCGGAACGCGCGCGGGAGAGCCCGTGGAACGCGCCGACCACCTTGAGGGTCGCCTGCGTGACCGGCTCATCAAAGTTGCCGCCGGCCGGGCTGACGCTTCCACCGATGGTGACGGATCCCTCTGATCCGTCCTTCAGCCGAACCACGCCGCCGCGTTCATAGAAGCTGGCAATCACGGACTCGAGATAGGCGGGGAACGCCTCTTCGCCGGGAATTTCTTCCAGTCGGCCGGAGGCCTCGCGCAGGGCCTGCGCCCAGCGCGACGTGGAGTCGGCGAGCAGCAGGACGTTCATTCCCATCTGGCGATAGTACTCGGCCAGCGTGACCGACGTGTACACCGACGCTTCTCGAGCGGCGACGGGCATCGAACTCGTGTTGCAGATAATCACGGTGCGTTCCATCAGGCTCTTGCCGGTACGTGGATCGGTGATCTCCGGAAACTCACGCAAGGTCTCGACGACTTCGCCGGCCCGCTCGCCGCACGCGGCGATGATCACGATATCAACCTCGGCATGGCGACTGGTAATCTGCTGCAGAACCGTTTTTCCGGCACCAAAGGGCCCGGGAATGCAATAGGTACCTCCACGTGCGACGGGGAAGAATGTATCCACGATCCGAATCTTGGTGACGACCGGGTCCTTCGGACGCAGCCGCTCTTCATACGCCTTGATCGGAATCTTTACCGGCCAGCGCTGCATCATGCAGGCGTCGTGGATCTCTCCGCGGTCATCACGGAGTTTTGCGATGAGGTCGATGACGGTGTAATCGCCTGCAGGAGAGATTTCCTCAACCGTACATACGCCGGGTAATGCGAACGGAACCATGATTCGATGCTCGTAGATTCCTTCCGGAACCGTGCCCAGTGTCTCTCCTGCCGTGAGCGAGTCACCCACCTTGGCTGTCGGCGTGAACGCCCACTTCGCGTCCCGCGGTAAGGCGTCGAGATAGGTGCCCCGCTGTAGAAAAAATCCACACTGTTCGGCCAGACGGGGCAGGGGGTTCTGGAGCCCGTCGAAAATTTGCGCCAGAAGTCCGGGCCCCAGTTCCACCGCAAGAAGCTCGCCGGTGAACTCAACCAATCCCCCAACGCGCAGGCCGGTGGTATCCTCGAAGACCTGCAGGTCGGCGTTCCGCCCCTGCACACGGACGACTTCCGACATCAATCGGCTTTCGTCAAGAACCGCGTATCCGACTTCGTTTTGACTGACCGCTCCCTCGAATCTGACGGTCATCAAGTTGCCGTTCACCCCGACAATCTTACCTGTGGTTGTGGCCATTGTGGTCTCCCTGTTTCTCTCTAGAAATGGATCGACGCCATTTGCCCCAAGACGATCTCTTCGAGCTTGTCGCGTCCAGCCTGTTCGTCCATCGCCGCCCAGCGTTCTGCGAGGCGGAGCTTAAGTCCGTATGCCATGATGGCATTCAGTGAAAACATATCCTTACCCGCGAGTTCGTCGAGGATGGACCAGCGCAGTCCGTCGATCGCCAGTTCCGTTTCGAGCGGATTCGCCCGCGAAGCCATGTCGTCCACCGTGGCTTCGCTGCGAACGTCGAAGCCTTTGTAATCTCGCAAATGGGGTGCCGCATCACGGCCTCGTGCGGCGGCGCGCACGCGCACCAGTGCGTTGCGGATCTGCCGGTCGCGGTCTCGCCATGCGGCGGCGAAGGCGTGATCGCAGTCATCTCCGTGTACGACCGCGAACAAAGCGTTGTATTCGCTTTTGGAGAGCTGCCCTTCGCAGCGTGAAAGAAATTCGGGGGTGCCGATTGCCGGGGGCTCGCCGATGGACAGCATGGGCAAGCTGGCGGCAAGAAAGTAATAACTCATGACATGGGCGCCTTACGCTTGCTTCATGTCGGAGACGGCGCTACGCGTAACTTCGGCGAGGTGAGGTCTGACCAGCCGCGCGAGCGCTTCGCCAATCGCCTCGCCGGTGAAGTCGTGCGATACATGTCCATCCGCCATCGACACGCGAAAACCGGAAGTAATCTTGCCGTCGCCGCGGATGTCACATCCACCGCGCATGGTCGACGCGAGCTCGGCCATGAGTGCGGAGCTCAGCTGAGCTTCGTCCTCTTTGCTGAGGGAGATTTCGACGCCCGTCGTGGCGCTGCTGCTGTAAGCCTCGATTACTTTCACGATGACCTGTTTGAGCACGTCGTCGGTCAGTACTTCGTTGACCTTGGCGTCGATGATTCCACCCAGGGTTCGATCAATCGCGTCGCCGATCGAGAGAAGCACATCGCGCGCAGCCTGTTGAAGCGCTTTCTCTCCTCGCTCTGCATATGTCTTCGATTCGCGCTCTGCGTCGACGATCATAGCCGCCTTTTGCTCTTCGGCGTTACGGATGATCTCGGCGGCTTGCTGCTTTGCCTTGGAGAGAATTGTATCGGCCTCCGAGATGGCTTTCTCGACGCCGTCTTTTTGAATTCTGTCCAATAGGTTCTGAAGGTTCTCGGCCATGTCGATGGTCCCCGTTGCTGGTCTGCGGTTGGTCGTTCGCGTCGCCTTTTGCGACGCGAAAGTCACCCTTCGCCTCGCGGGCGAAAGCGCATGGTTGTAACGCTATTCCACGGGGCTGACAACACCAAAAGGGATAAAAGTTTTGGGTCGCGGGAGGGGGCGTGGAATCGGGTCCGGCGCGGTCCGATTTCGGCGATAATCCCCGTCGATGTAGCCCGGGAGCATGGGCGGGATAATGTCGGCCCAGGCGCGCTTATGAGTGATCG
The DNA here is from genome assembly GCA_027623315.1 of Verrucomicrobiota bacterium. Lineage (GTDB taxonomy): Bacteria > Verrucomicrobiota > Kiritimatiellia > CAJWTS01 > CAJWTS01 > JAQBYD01. Next base: position 36,859 of record JAQBYD010000013.1, read on the forward strand.
ACCAGGGCCGTCACGTGGGCCGTGGCGGCCGAGGCTAATCCCTCCAGGTCGTATCCGCCCTCGAGGACGGATACGAGTCTGCCCCCGGCATGCTCGTCTGCGATGCCCAGCATGATGTCGGTGAGTTCCGTGAAGTCGCCGTCCGACAGCATCAGCTGGCCAAGCGGGTCGCCACGCCGCGAATCGAATCCCGCCGAAATCAACACCAGGTCGGGCCGAAACGTCTCGGCCGCCGGCAGGAGATGCTCCCGAAAGGCGCCGACGATTTCGGCGTGACCAGATCCGGCCGGGACCGGGCAGTTCAACGTGAATCCTTCGCCGCTACCCCGTCCCTTCTCGTGCGCGTGCCCGGTTCCGGGATAGAGCGGTGACTGATGGGTGCTAAAGAAGAAAACGCTCGGATCGTCATAAAAGATGTCCTGGGTTCCGTTCCCGTGATGAACGTCCCAGTCGGCGATGAGGACGCGCTCGACCCCGTGCCGGGCCTGGGCGTTGCGAGCGCCGATCGCGATCTGATTGTAGATACAGAAGCCCATGCCGTAGGTCGGTGTGGCGTGATGTCCGGGCGGACGATTGGCACAGAATGCGCGACGGACGGAGTTTCCCATCACGGCATCGATGGCCTCGAGCACCCCACCCACGGCCAGGAGGGCGACGTCATTCGACGCCGGACACACATCGGTGTCACCACAACTCAGCGCCGACGCGCCCGCGGCGATCTCGCGCTCGGCGAGATCAACGTACTCCGGTCGATGGCAGAGCTCGATTTGTTCACGTGTCGCTCTGCGTGACGGAAGACGCTTAAGCCGGTCGAGCAGTCCAGCTTGATCCAGCCCTTGCAGGACGGCATCGAACCTTTCCGGCCGCTCGGGATGCCCGGGACCCGTGAGGTGGTCGATGGACCGGGGATCAGCGGACAAGGCGACGGTGGGCTCCTGCTTCATGATTGGTGGGCGAGCGTCCCCGCGAGCCGGCGAGGGGCGCGCCGGGATTCGGGCCTCGCTCCATTCATGTCACCGCCTCAATACATTTTGCGTCATCGTGCGCTGGTGAGTTCACGTAATCGGATATCCTGGCGGTGCTCATGCGCGAGGCCTCGAAGGGTAGCAGGAGTTTCTGCAGTGCGTCGGTCGCATCGTTTTCGGGATCCAGCCATTCCGCCCACGCCATCTCATCGAGGATAACCGGCATTCGATGGTGAATCGGTTCCATGATCTCGTTGGGAGTCGTCGTGATGATGGTGCACGTTGACAGCTTCGATCCGTCCTCCTGTTTCCACATCTCGTAGAGCCCGGCAAAGGCGAAAGGCGCACCGTCATCCACCCGAATGTAATAGGGCTGCTTGGCTCCGGAGGCGCGTCGCCACTCATAGAATCCATCGCTTCCGATCAGGCAGCGGCGTTTCTTGAATGCCGATCGAAAGGAAGGTTTCTGGGCCACGGTCTCCGCGCGGGCGTTGATCATGCGGTTGCCGATCGTGGGATCCTTCGCCCACGCGGGGACCAGTCCCCATTGCAGGTCGCCGAGGATGCGTCTACCTTCCCCAACAATCATCGCCGGGAGCTTCTGCGATGGCACCACGTTGTAGCGTGGCTCGTCGCCCGTGGTCCTATTCACATCCGGTCGGAACTTGGCGACGATCCGCTCGGGATCGGTGATGGTCATGCGGCCGCACATCAGGAGTCAGGATGAACAGGAGTTGTGCGACATCGCAAGCCTCAAAAGGTATTGTGAAGGGCCGTGTGGCTGTGAAAGGATGAGGCGAAATGCTGGCGCGCCATAAAACGTTAATCGTATCGATGCTCTTGCCGGCGCTTCTCTTTGTCGGCGGCGCGCAAGCCGAGGATCCGGCGGCAATTCTCGACACCAATATCACCGCCCATCTCGTCCAGGCGCTCAACGATCTGAACATGAACGTCGGCGACCTCGGGTTCGCCAAGGATCATGGCGAACCCCTCTTCGTGATGGAGTCCATTCGGCCGATCCTGGAGGACCCGCTAAAGCTCGGGGATCTCGCGGATCGGGTGGGGCGCGCGGCGCGAAGTGATAACGCGACTGGAATCTGGGCACTGTCGCGTGCGCTATACGAGGTGGAGCCCGTGGCCCTGGCCCCGGACCCGGCAGAATCGCTGCCAGGCGACGCGTCCCTGCCGGTTGCACTTCAGGCTCCGCTCAAGGAGTTCTTTGAACATGCTCAGATGGCGACGCGGCACCTCGCGAGTGCACTGTGCGGGTTGAGCCCGTCACGCATGGAGGCGACGGCGGCCGGGCTCTTCGAAGGCATCTTCGATTCCGATGCCAACGCGGAGGTCCGCGCGAGACTGCTCGCGCTCGGAATCTCCACGACGGCGCTCGATAGCGCTATTGCGGAGATGGACGCGCTCGATCCGGAACCCGCTGCGACGAACGAACTGGTGACGCTGCAGGCCATCGACTATGCGTCGCTGCTCGCATCTGGTGAAGTGCTGCACCAGGCGGTCCTCGCGCTCGCCGCCGGCGCGCAAGCGTGCGACCAGTGGCCGGATGCGCCGATTCAGATCGACACCGAGTTCGGCGCGATCATCGTGGGAACTCCGGCCGACGACAACTACGACAGCGCGGCTCTGCTCATCCTTGATCCCGGCGGCAATGATGAGTACCGAGGCGCCGCCGCCGTGGCCAACGGGCTCGGCGGGCAGGGGGTGGCCTGCGTGCTCGACCTGGCCGGTAACGATCGCTATCTGCATGCCGGGATCCTCGGCGCGGGGAGCGCCTTGTTCGGGGCCTGCGTGGTGTTCGATCTCTCGGGAAATGACATCTATCGCGCCGAGTTCGCCGGGCTGGGGGCCGGGTATTACGGGGTGTCGTGGCAGGAGGATCGCGCGGGAGAGGACACCTACACGGCGGCGGCACTCTGCGAGGGGGCCGGGTCAGCCGGCATGGGCGTGCTTCGCGACCTCGCGGGCGACGATATCTACAAGGCGGGCAAATACGGCCAGGGATTCTCCAGCGTGTATGCGCTCGGGTGGCTGATTGATCATGCCGGAAGCGACCGTTATCTTTCCGGCGGATCTCAGCACGACTATGGTCGCCGAGGCGACCGATTCCTGACGCTTTCGCAGGGGTTTTCGATCGGGGCTCGTCCCTATTTCGGCGGCGGCGTAGGTGCATTGATCGATTTCCAGGGCAGCGACTACTACCAGGCCGACATGTACGGGCAGGCATCCGCATACTGGTACGCCGTGGGGCTTCTGCTCGACTTCGGTGGCGGGGACAAGTACGACGCGTACCAGTACAGTCAGGGCTCGGGAATTCACCTCGCGGCCGGGCTTCTGTACGATGAGAGCGGCAACGATCGATACACCGGATGGGACATCTGCCAGGGGTCATCGCACGATTACGCCGTCGGGATGCTCATCGATCGCGCCGGGGACGACACCTACACGGCCAACGATTCATCGCACGGGCGTGGAATCCACAACTCGTTCGGGCTGCTCGTCGACTGCAGCGGAAGGGACTCCTACATGGGCCGCAATGCGCATTCCTGCCAGGGCGTGGGACATCACGGCGGCGACCGGGAATACGGAAGCATCGCTGTTCTGCTTGATTTGGGTGGCCCGGATTTCTACACCAGCGGCGCGAAAGACGGCGCCCGTTTTCTGCGGCCCTTGTACGGAATTGTCTATGATGTGGAATAGCCGACCGACAATGCACCTGCATTCCGGGCGCTCCGTCGTGGCGCTCGTGATGACGCTGTGGATCTCCGGCAGCACGCCCGGCGCCGCGCGAGCCGCCGAGCCGACCGACTGGACAACTGCCGAATTCGACGACCTCATGATCGCGGCTCAGAAGTCCGGTGACACTGATGAGCGGCGGGTGCGCGGCGCGGCCGCCAAGGCCGAGATGGTTCGCCGTGGCCCGGAGACGCTTCGCTATCTCGTGACGAAGATCCACTACCGGAATATCCAGATTCGGTTGCTTCTGAACGAACTGCGTTACAAATTGGAAGACGATGTCGTGCTGCCGGTGTTTCTCGAGGGGTTGGACTCGGAGTACGATCGCACGCGGCGATTGTGCGTCTTCTTCCTTGGAAAATACGACGCCCCGCAGCATGCCGACCGTGTGCTGCCATGGCTCGATGATCCGGAAGTCGCGGGATCGGCCGTGCGTACGCTTGGAAAATGGAAGGTCCAACGCGCCGTTCCAGGTATCCTGCCGTTCCTGAACGATCCTAAAGAAAGGCGGCGTATCGTGGCCGTGAACGCGCTCAAGGAGATCGGGGACCACTCGGTCGTCGCGAATCTCATGCCGTGTCTGGACGACGACTATTTCACGGTGCGTGAAGTCGCGTCCGAGGCTCTCGCCAGCATGGGCATGGAGGCGGAAGGCGTGCTGCTCGACGCGCTCCATGATGCGCCCACCCGCAGGCTGCGCCTTATCGTGAAGACCCTGGGTGCCATGCAGTCCAAGCGTGCGGTTCGAAACCTGCGCAAACTGCTTCAGCATGAGGACCCCGGCGTGCGGGGTGATGTCGTGCGGGCGCTCCGTCGCATCGACGCCGATCGCGCAACACGCTGGGTTGCGGATTCGGACAACGACGTGCCCTTCGTTCGAACCGGGCTGCGCGAGTCGGCGATCGACAACTAGCGAGATCGCGGTCTCGTTGTTGATAAATTTTGGGTCTACCCCTTGAAGTGACGAGTCGCTATACTTCACACATGACCAGTTCATCGACATCGCGCGCCGTACAAACCGCTATTGAGGGCAAACTGCAGAAATTGCTCGCACCCGATCACCTCGAAGTGATCAATGAGAGCCATATGCACAATGTTCCGCCGGGGTCCGAGTCGCATTTCAAGGTCGTTGCCGTATCGGGCCAGTTCGAGGGGCTGGGACTTGTGCAACGCCACAGGCTGGTCAATCGCGCCGTGGCCGAGGAATTGGCGGCGTCCGTGCACGCCCTCGCGCTGCATCTCTTTACGCCGGGCGACTGGGCCGCTCGTGAGAAATCCGCCGCGGACTCCCCGCAGTGCCTCGGTGGCGGGCGGGCCTAGGCGGTCGGCGCAGCGGTAGAGCCTGGTTGAGTGCGTGTTCGAAAGCATAGATCGCCGGGCCGTGGGAGTTGGTCCGATCACGTCGATACCTCCCTTTACGTGGTTCGGTCTGATCGGGTTTCTGAGTGCGGTCGGTTTTAGTCGTGGAGACCGGCGATCGATCTTCGTGACCTTGATGGTGTTGCTCTTCTATGGCGGTGCCATCCTGTCGCTCGGCCAACGCGTGCCGGGCGTCAGTTGGCAGATGCATCTGGCCGGCTTTATCAGCGGCGTCCTCTGCGCGCGCTGGACGCGCCGGTTGCGGCGATAGGGGGGGCAGCTTTCTACAAAGATCGCGTCACCACGGACCGAAACGGACCTCTACGGCGCCGTCCTTGAGCTTCTGCTCAAGTTTCCTGCGCATCCACTGCCGGATCTCGTTTCGGATCAGGGGGATCAGGAGTAGAAAGCCGATCGTATCGGTGATCAAGCCCGGCGTCGCCAGGAGCAGCCCGCCGATCAGGATCATTAAACCATCGAGCATGTGTGGGGCGGGCATCTGGCCGGATGCGAGATCGGCCTGGATCAGGCTCAGCATGCTGGCGCCCTGTCGGCGTGCGGCAGCCGCGCCGACGACGCCCGTGACGACCACAATCATGATCGTGCGCCCCGCACCCAGGAACTCTCCGACTCGCATGAGCAGCCATAGCTCGACCAGGGGGACGACGATAAAGGCGAATAGTAGGTATCCAAACGGCACTGCGAAATCCTTTCGTGCTCTACGTCGAGGAGCCTACTTTAAACGCCCCTGCGTGGCCAGCGTCTCAATTCGCAGCTTGCACGTTCGGGGTGACGGGGCAAGAATCGACCCATGCAAGCAAGTCAGACCGCCCGTCGAACGCCCTGGATATTTTCCTTCGCACTGGGTGCCGCGCTGATCTTTGCGGTGGACGCCGGCGGCATCGATCTGACCGACGACGAGGTCACCGCGGCGACGCTTGAGGGCATTACGCCGGAGGCGTGGATCTCGGATGTCGCGAAGCGCGATTTCGAGTCCGTCGAGCGTGGCCTCAGATTGAACATCGTGTCCGAACTGCTCTTGTTGTTACGGGGCGGTGATGACGCGCGCCGCGAGCAGGTCATGGGCATTATAGATCGCGCCGTCTTCCCTGATGCCGGCGCGGATCTGTTGGGCGATATTGACCGGCGCGTAAAGGAAATCAAGGCAGGGGTCGCTCCGGAGGCGCTACGCCGGCGGGATGTCGAGATCACGACGCGCCTCTGCTTGAACCTGGACGGTGTTGGCGGGACGGACATGGCCCAAAAGATCCTGGTTGACCTGTGGCGACACGAGGCGGCGTCAACCGGATCCACCTTCGTGCTGGCCGCGCTGGCGAGACTGGGCGACGAGCGACACGCGGAGATATTCGAGGCGGCCACTCGTTCGAATAAAGTCGAAATTCAGCGCGAGGGATGGCGAGGGCTTTTTAAGATCGACTCCGCGAGATGCTTCATCGGCCCGGAATTTGGTGATGAGGTCCAGTCATTCGTTATGCGCGCGCCGACGTCGACCTGGGTCCAATCATGGGCAGATGTAGGGGGGCTGGAGATCGACGTCGCATGGCCTGCCGACGCTCCGGCTCCCGCGCAGCTCATGGTGCATGTGCAGGACTGGGACTTTCTGTGGTACCAGAACCTTTTGCCCGGCACGATTCAGCCGGGTCGAGAGCGACGGTTCAGGGCGGATTTCTCGGCTGAGTCCAGCGCATGGCAGCCGCTGGGGCACCACGCCACATGGCATCTGCGGGCACTCGTCGCGCCCAGAGAGGTGGGCATCCATTTTGTCTGCAAGGCGGACTACACCGGAACGGGACGCGTAGAGCGCGTTCAGGTCATCGGACGCGATGACAATTCCGTCCCCACCATCCGCAACGTCCGGTCGAGTAGCGACAGCGTCGCGTGCTACGAGATGTTTGAACTGACGTTTGACGTGCCTGACCGGTACGCAAATCCGTTCGATACGAACGAAGTCTGGGTTACTGGTGAATTCGAAATGCCCGATGGGAAGACGAAGCGTATGGATGGGTTCTACGCGCGTAGGTTCTTCCGAAAGGTCACTTCCGCCGGGGAGCGGATTTCGCCACAGGGCGCGCCGTACTGGAGTGTACGCTTCGCGCCACTCGTGGCGGGGACGCACACGGTTCGTCTGCGCATTCGGGACCGGAACGGGGAGACAACCTGGGGACCCGCAACGTTCGAGGCAACCCCGGCGGAGAGCCCTGGTTTCGTTCGCGTTTCATCGCGCGACCGGCGATACCTCGAGTTCACCGACGGCACACCCTACACGCCGATCGGGCACAACATACGGTCCCCGTTCGATGCCCGCACCGATGAACGCTTTCCGTGGATGCAGCGTTGGCCGGAAGGTTCTGCAATCTACGAACGGTTCTTCCGCAAGATGTCGACGCACGGTGAGAACATGGCGGAAATCTGGGCGGCCGCGTGGTCGCTGGGGTTGGAGTGGTCCGATCGGCATCCCTGGTATCACGGGCTCGGGCAATACAACATGCAGCACGCCTGGGAGATGGACCAGGTGATTGCCGCGGCCGAGGAGAACGGGATCTATCTCAACGTGGTCATCCTGAATCACGGAAGATTCAGTGATTATGTCGATCCCGAGTGGGATCACAACCCTTACAACGTCAAGATTGGCGGCTATCTGAACACGCCGCAGGAATTCTTCGCGAGCGAGAGAGCACGCCGGGACTTTCTGCAACTGATGCGCTACATGATCGCACGCTGGGGATACAGTCCGAACGTCTTCGCATGGGAGTTATGGAACGAGCTCGACTTGACCGGCGTACAATCCATCGCGAAGCATGCGAATCAGAATCGGCCGGAGGTGGTGGATTGGCACCGCGAGGTGTCATCCGCAGTGAAGAAGCTCGATCCCTATGATCACATGATCACGACCCATGTCTCCGGCGACTACTCGCGGCAGAACAAGACGCTTATTGAGATGCCTGGAATAGATCTGAGCGCTGTGGATGCCTACTACATGGCGAAGAATCCGCTCCAGATCGTGACCCTTCTCATGAAGACCGCGGAGTTCAATAATCCACTCGGCAAGCCGGTACTCGTGACGGAGTTCGGAGGGTCCCACATGGCCGAGAGCTTGGAGCACCTGGACGTTTCGCTGCATGCCGGACTGTGGGCCTCGACCGCGATCCCGGTGGCGGGCACGCCACTCTTCTGGTGGTGGCTTACGATTGACGAGGAACACTTCTACCCGAAGTACCTCGCGGTACAGAATTTCATGAAAGACGAGGATCGCAGAGATCCCGAGATGATTCTCAAGACGGCCCAGGTTCTGCACGGCGCCGCTGTTTCAGCAGGATATTCCGTGCTGTCTCTGCAGAGCCGCCATCGCGCGATGGGCTGGTTGTGGAATCACGTGGCTTACGCCGATCTCAAGCCCGGCGGCGAGCCCACGGACACGAATCTATCGATTCGCTTCTCAGACATCGAGCCGGGCGAGTACGACCTGGAGTTCTGGGACACGCTCTACGGGCGGGTCATAGGACAGACGCGTGTTGGATCCCCAAACGGGGTCCTGACCGCACCGATTCCCCCATTTACAAGGGATATTGCGTTCAAGCTCAGGCCCCGTTAGCCCGGACATCTCACACTTTTTCGTAGCGAGAGCGCGAAGAGCCCGTCAGGCTTGATCGAAACAGGGCTTTGCCGATGAAACTGTATGGAGATACTGTGAATTGGCGAAGCCCTGTTTCGCTCAAGCCTGACGGAGCTATCCGTGTTCGTAGTAGGAAAAGTGTGAGATATCCGGGTTAGCTACGCGGCGCCGCGGTTCGGCCACTCTGTAGGATTTGCTTTGCAATCCAGTCAAGAGGTGGCTTACTTGGCTCCTCGGAGGCGTAGAATCCGGTGACGTATCCGTGTAGGATTTAGTGGTATGAAGCGATACGCGCCAATCCTCAGTGCGACCGTGGCTGCAGGCTGTGGCCTCCTCGCGATGGGCCCCACGGGATGCGCCTCCACGCAGGACGAACCCTCGCCTTTCGCAAGCGGAGCCCGCATTGGCGGCTCTCGCCGGCGGCGACACGCTGCGCGTGACGCTCGCATCTCTCAAGACGGTCGTCTTCAAGGCGACCGTGCGCGATGATGGAAACATCACGCTCCCGCTCATCGACGTCGTGCCGGTCGGAGGATTGAGGCGTGACCAGGCGGCCGGAATGGTGCGGAGTGCTTACCTGGCCGCCGGGATCTACGATACCCGTCTCAAGGTGACCGTCGTACCCGACGCACCCGCCGATCCCGTGCTGCAGGAGTCGAAGTAAGTCTCGACGCGATGCGGAGAGGAATTCCGCGAGTGCGCGAGGTCTGGCATGCAGGGTGTTCCGGGGCCGCCGCTAAGGCACAGGTTTCGGCTCCTGCAGGGCTTCAATTCGGGCCTGTGCCGCGATCAAGGCTTCGGTCTTCTGCTTGAGCTGATGCTGAATCTGATTGATCGTCGCTTCCAGGTCGGTTCTCTGCTGGAGCGTTGACGTGAGATCAGATTTCAGTTTCTCGATCTCGGACTTCGCGTCGGCAAGCGCCGCGGTGCTTGCCGTGAGGCCCTGTTGGGCCGTGGCGAGTTGCTGTTGAGTCTCTGCCAGGCTCTTGGTGCTGGCGGTGGTCGCCTGCGCGAGCTCTGCCGTGAGTTCGCGAACACGCTCGGTATGCGTTTGGACTTGCGAGCGCAGCCTGATCTCCGCGCTGTTCATGATCTCGATCTGGCGGCGCAGTGGTTCATGCGTGGCGTGTTCTTCGGAGAGCTGCGCGCGCGCGGCTTCCAAGTGGTTCGAAGAGGCAACGATCTCCGTGCGGAGTGCGGCGGCGATCTGTTCAAGTTCTGCGTACTCGATGTGCATTCTCCGGACCCGGCCGTGCAGCACGCGGATTTCGTCTTCGAGGGCACTGGCATTCGAATGACTCTCCAGCTGTTTCTGGCCGAGCAGGACTACGGCAGCGATGAGTGCCAGCAGGACCACGGAACGTAAGAATGACTTTAACATGGCTTTATAGAAACCTTCGCCGGGGCGCCTCTATGATCTCGAACAATCTCCAGTCGCCCCAGTCACCGTCGTAGAGCGTGCTGCGGCTGCCCAGGGCGTACATGTCCTCGTACTGCCAGTGAATACTATCCATTGCGCTGCGACCGTCCGGCTTTCGGACCAGAAGGAAAAGAGTGTGACCTCGGTAAGCATTCTTCACCTGGTTGAAGTTGAAGTCAAGCGAGGAGGCGAAAACAGGGCCGGCATCGCGAGTCAGGAGGTGAAAGCTCTCGTAGCCGCACACGAACACCTTGGCATGCGGCGAGCGCTGCAGGACGTGGTGACGGATTTCCTGGATGCGCATGATTGCCCCTGGAGAGGCGGCCATGCCTGGCGTGCCGGTGGCGGCGCGGCCCAGCCACGGCGGCAGCGCGATGGCGAGTCCGGCCACAATAGCCAGTGGTTGAAGCCAGCGTCGCGGGCCGACCGACCCGGCGGCGGCACGGCCAATCGTGAGAAAAACGAGCGGCGTAACCATCAAGAGCAGAGCCTGCTCGTTCCAGGGGAGGCGCGACATTTGCAATCCAGCCGCGATCGCGAGCGGGCTTGCCGCGAGTACGGCCATCATAATCCCGGTCACCTGGCGCCGAACGAGCGCGATGCACGCGGCGACCGCGAGCACTCCAAGGGCGGGCAGGAACGGTTGAATCTCGAGGCGAATGCCGATCTCTTCGGGGCCTTCGGTGACGAGAGATCGCACGCAATACAACCAGTCGCCCATGACGAGCCAATTCAGAAGCAGCCAGAGCCCGGCCATGTACAAAACGGGCGACAGTGCCAGGAGTAGAACGGCTTCGCGCTGGCCCGTGTCGGCGGGCCGTACGAAAAGATCCACGAGCAGGATGGCAAACGCCAGGCCGAGCCACGACCAGCACTCGGGCGACGTGACCAGCAGCAGGGATGCGCCGAAGGCGAAGCGCAGAAGTTCACTCGTGGTTCGCGCATTGAGCCAGCCGGCCAGGCCGCCGGCTGCGAGAATCGAGAGCGCGGTCAGCGTGGTCGTATTGGAACCATCCATGCACGCGCTCAGGAACGCAGGTTGTAACAGGAGTATGACGGATAGGATGGCCCCCGCCGTGCCGGCGCTTTGTCGCGCCAGGCTACGCGTGAGAAAGACCAGGGTGAGGACTCCGAACAGTGCGCTCACGGCCACGGATGCCACGGGCAACGTCGTGCCCGTGGCGAGGGAGGCAAAGGGAAGCCGGACAAGGACCGGCAGTGGAGGCCACCATACCGAGCTGACCAACGCTTGCCGACCCTCGTCGGAATTGCCGAGCAGGAGTCCGCAGACAGCCTCCATCACACGGCTTTCGGGGGCGGCCTGGTTGCGCACCATTCCGGCAACCGTCAGGGCCGCCCAAAGCGTGAGGGCCAGCGTGACGAGCGGGCGGGTGGATCGCCCGGGTTTAAGACTAATCGAGACCATGCTGAGTCTTCTCCCAACGAAACGGATCTGAGAAAAACTGGAGCAACGCGCGCCACGCGCTGTAGCTCATGAAGATCCAGTAGATCGGTGCCAGCAGCGAGTATTTCACGATGTCGTAGTACTTGCGGTTGTAACTTCCCACGGCCCCGACGTAGGTGAAGACAAAGTTTCCCGCAAAGAGGCACACCGCACCCGCCGCGAACACCGGCCCTGGAAACAATGACGCCAGCGCATCCGAGCGTGCCATGAACCAGAGCATGGCCAGGCTCCAGAACACGGGATTGATCAGCACGGCGATCACCATGCCTCCGATCAAGATCTGAAAGTGCAGAAAGTTCGCGAGGCCCAGTTCGTGGTAGAGGCGCCGCGGGTCGCGCATGTGCACCAGGTAGGTCTGGATGTAGCCCTTGATCCATCGCGTGCGCTGGGGAATCCAGAACCGGATCCGGCTGCACGCCTCTTCCCACGTGGTCGTCTGGAGCATGCGTGATTTGTACCCGCGCCGGTAGATGCGCACCCCGAGGTCGCAATCTTCCGTGACGTTGTAGGCATCCCAGCCAAGCAACTCGCGTAACCGCGACGTGATGAAGTGGTTCGACGTGCCGCCGAGCGGAATGACGGAGTCAAGCGAGGCAAGTCCGGGCAATTGCAAGTCGAATGCCGACGAATACTCGGAGGTGAACCAGCGCGTCAGCAGGTTCTGTCGCGGATTGTAGAAGTTTAGCCGAGACTGCAGGCAGATCACTTGCGGGACGACACGGCGGAATCCAATCACGGCCTTCTTGAGCTGATCCGGCTCAGGGCGGTCCTCCGCGTCGTAGATCACCAGATACTCCCCCGTCGCGTACTCCAGCCCGATATTGCAGGCCTTCGGCTTGGTGCGGGGAAAGGACTCCGGGATCAGCGTGACTTCAAAACCCGGCGGGAGGTCCATCTTTTCAACCGCTGAGCGCGTGAGGTCATCATCCTCTTCCAGCAGTAATTGCACGTTCTTCTTGTCAGCCGGGTAGTCCATGCGCACAAGCCCGGCAATGAGATGAGGTACGACCTCGGGCTCGCGATACAGCGGTACCATGATCGAATAGACGGGCAGGCTATCGTCATCAAGGGCGGCGATCTCCTCGTCCGAAATCTTCAATTCGGCATGCTCATGACCGGAGAGATAGACGAGCCATAGTTTATAGAACGTGATGACGACGTAGAACGCCGTAGCGCCAGCGATGAACACTTTCGCGGTTTCCCAGGGCCGCCAGGCCGCTGCGGCGGTGATGACGAGGCAGACGATCAGCATGAATTGGCGCTGCGAGACCTCAACGGGAACCTTGGCGCTGAGTTCCGGGTGCTCCCGGCTGAGTAGAAGTGGATCGACGTGGGACATGGCGCCTAGCGCGCGAGCAAGGCTCGAGCGATGATGTTGGCGGCGAGACGATGGCCGTCCTCGGTCAGCGTCAGGGCAGGGGAGTCCGTGATCAACGGGACGTCGCGGACGCCTCCGCGGATGGCGCTGTAGAGGTCGGCGACCGGAATATGTCGCGCGTCGGCGACCCGCCGAATTGCGGCGGCGTAGTCCCGCACCGCGCATGCGGATTCGCGCGATGGTGGAGGCGTTGCCCATACGGTCGGCCGGTGGAATGCCGTGGTAATGATATCCGTCAGCGCCGCAATGTTTCGTTCAAAATCCTGAACGGTGACGTTCTCGAGGATGTCCTGCAATCCGATGCAGAGGATCACGACGCTGACCTCGTCATCGATCAAGGCCGGGACATCGATAAGTTTCAGGAGAGGCCCATAGGCGCCGGCGTCCGATCGCCAGGAACGTAGTGCGCTGTAGCGGACGTGCGGGTGATCCGGTCCGTCCACGATGCGCGCGAGTTGGGTGTCAAAGGATGTGCTTTGCTCTCGACTCCGTTGCCCGGGCGCCGCGAGGGCATCGTCCACGCAGAGGAGTGTGCCGAAGGCGCGTGCGGTTGTGATCACGGGTTGCTCTTGCTCGTCGCCGTACCGCGTGGGGAGCAGAATGATCCGGTCCCCGTCGGAGTCGTAGAGGCGGTCCTCCTCAAGGCGCACGGGTACGCGTGTGAAAGGAGCATTCTCGAAGCGGATCGTCGCCGAAAGCATGGCCGCGCCGGCGTGTTCAAGTCGCCACCGGATTTGGGCGATCTCACCGGCGGGACCGCGCGGCACCGCGACGCGCGCATCTTCGATTCCGTTGAGGACGATCTTCTGGCGGACCTCAGTCCGTTCGCCGCCGGAGGAATAGACCTCGCACACGGCCTCCAGTGGAATCGTAGCGGGCACTTTTCCAGAGACGCATAGCCAGGGCGCGATGGGGTCCTCAGCGAAAGAAACCGCGGGCAGGCCCTGCATGACCGCCTCGAGCGGATACCGAGTCGGTAGTCCGGCCTCGACGTCAATCGACTCAACCGCCGTCTGCACGAAACCGAGGGTATCTCGAACCTCAAGTTCGATACGGTGAGGCCCGTTGCCGGCGAGGATGTGGTCGGCCATGCGGCCGGAATACGATTGTCCGTCTGCGGCGCGCCATGTGAATTTGCGATTCACCGAAATCCAGTTGGTGGACGTGTCACGAAGGCTAATCGGGGTGTAGATCACGGGAGATCCCCGAAACGCATACGATGGCTTGGTTTGAAAAGTGAATGACGGATGGAGCGTCCTGGCGATGTGCTCAACGCGCACGTCTTCAGCGCGGTGCGCGCAGACCAGGTTCTCCGCCGGGATGGCCATGGCGGATCCACCGTCCGCGCGCCATGGCGGCAGCCAATTCACCGTGGCGGTAGCATTGGAGCCGACGTCGTTGTAGAACTCGAGCCTGTGGAGACCCTCCGAGAGAACTCGCGGAGGCCCCGGCATGGCGCCCTCAGCGGGATGAATTCCAGGCCGGCTGCTAGCCATCTCGCCGTCGATGAGAAGGAATCCGGCGTTGACGCAGTTCACCGAGAACCGAAAAACGCCGGAGGTCGGGCAGTAGATGTGGGTTTGCAGGCGCATGATCGAGCGCGGCAGAACATCCCTCTTCTTCGCGTCCGCCGCGTCGGCCTCATGGAGTGGGCCGGGGACGATGTCGGGTTTATCCAGGCGCGCGTGAGGCACCCGTGCTTTTTGGAACAGATACAGCATTTTGGCCCAGGTGTTCGGAACGCTGGTGCCATGAAAGGCGTACGTCTCGATCGACACCGGAAGCGGATCGTGGATCGTGCGGGGCGATGCGGCTGAGGTGCGTCCGTAATAGACGACGAACGACCCCCTCTTCGAATGGTGATACTGCACGAGGAACGCCGCCGAATCTCTGGACGAGTGGATGACATCGACCGGAACCGGCACGCCGACCGGATCGTACGCTACCGCTGCGACATGGGTACCTTCGCCGGACGAAAGCGGGGCTTCAAGTACGAGATATCCCTTGCCGTAGGCCGGCGGCTTGAACACGGCGCGTTGAGCATATTCAGGATTCTTCCAGGCGGGGATCGGTACCGACTTCGCGGTCCCAGCCGAGAATGTGCATAGTAGAAAGCACCCCATGCCGAGCTTGATGCCTATAGATGCATGCATGTGTGCGTCCCTGAAAGCTAATTCTTCACCTGGCCGCCACGCTGATGCCTGATTTCTCCTCACGAAACGCCCCTATGTCATGGGCGAAACGCGAAGCGGCGGTTGACTAGTGAAGATCATTGCAGAGATCATGCCAGTACTGGGCACATTGCCTGCTTTTTCTCTGTTGATCATCCATGCCCGGATATCTATCTTTTTTCAAAAATGAGAGTATGGTATGTTCCACCTAGAGACGCAAGTGATGAAAGACGCCGCACCAGAGCCATGCAAATAAGTCATATCGAACGGTATTCAGCAGATTCCCTGTCGCGCCTCGGCAAGACCTGGAGGAACCCCCGAAACGGCTTTACGCTTGTCGAGATGCTTGTCGTGATCGGGATTATCGCACTCTTGGCTGCCTTGCTTTTTCCCATACTCCGGCACGCCAAGCAGAAGGCGCTCGTCGTTCATTGTGAGACGAACATTCGCAACCTGAGCTATTCGATATTCATGCATCGTGAGGAGTATGACGGAGTGAACCCTGAATGGCTGTCGACGCTCTTCCCAGACTACGTGAATTCGAAGGAAGCTTTCGTCTGTCTGTCCGACAAGTCTCACGGCCGCGGCGGGTCCATGCCGGAAGAGATCACGAATTTCTACCCATCCGTATCCATGTTCGAGGAGACCGATGATACCAATTTCAACAAGAACGACGAGGGATACCGGGGCCGCAACACAGCGATTGAGCTCGGCAGCTATCTCTACGAGTTCTGCAACGCGGAGTGCAGCTGGACGACCTCCTGGCCGAATTCGTATCTCGGCGGCGGAGGAGTCTCAGAGGCCACCGTGGATAAGGACGACGACGGGGTCACGTCGTGGGGAGAAGTGAAGATGTTCCAACTCTGGAGTGGCGATATGTCGGTCGCCAGCAGATCTCACCCATACCTGGAGGAGAAGTTTCCGATCGTACGCTGTTTTCATCACTACTTTCACAAGGATTACTCAGTCGCCAATCTTGCCGATGACGGCACGCTCGATTTCCCGCCGACCAAAACGGAGGGGCTTACCTTGAACGTTGCATACGCCGGAAACGTTTTTCGTGGACCGATGACCTGGGAGTTACGCAAATGATATCGTGTCGAAGCAGAGCCCTGCGAAGCGCATGCCTGGTGCTCGGAGCCCTGGCGCTACTGGCCGGATGCAGCACGGCGAAGGCGCCGCTCATTCCGACGGTTCGGGCCCGGCCGGTCGGCAACTCTCCGCGGCTCGCCAAGGCCGAGTTGCTCTACAGCTATGGTGACCACACCGGTGCCATGGGAGAGATCATCGAGTTGTCGCGTGAAGACGCGAACATGCCGGGACTCGCCGATTTGCGGCACAAGGTGTCTGAAGAGATGGTCACGCAGGAGAACCGGGACACGGGCAGGCAGGTCAAGGTGTCGGATAGCCGTGTCACGTCCGACGTGGAGCACCACAAGGTCATCCCCGATACCTATCGTTTCCGCAAGCCCGTCCGTGGCGAAACCGCGCCGCTGCGCGCCGCAGCAAGCTCCGTGGACGAGGTGCTCAAGACGAAAGTCAGCATCCACCTTGACTCTGCCGATCTCGAGACATTCATTCTCGCCCTGGGTGCCTCCGAGAACGTCAACATCATCGCCGACAATAATGTGGGCCAGGGCAGTAGCATGACGTTGCACGCGGACAAGGTGCCCCTCGCCGAGATTCTGGATTTCGCATCACGCAACCTGGGCGTCACGTTCCATATTGGCGAGAGCCTGATCTGGGCGACCGCGCGCGCGGCCACAGATTCGAGCACACCGCTGTCAACTCGCGTCTACAAACTTCGCAAGGGGGATCCCGGCCTCGCCCTCTCGGGCGGAGAAGACGCTGTCAACGACGAGTTCAGCGAAAACCACTCCCTGCTGCTCGACGCCATCGATCGATTCGTACCCCAGGTCGAGGGGACTGATTTTCTGTTCAACAAGAACGCGCACGTCCTGATCGTCAAGAATACGAAATCGAATCATGCGATTATCGAGGATCTGATTGCGGCGCTCGATGTCACGCCGCCACAGGTCCACATCGAATCCCGGTTTATCACCGTGCGCGTGGACTCGTTGCGTGAACTCGGAATCGACTGGTTGCTCAACAGTCCGTTGTCGCTCTCGAAGAAGAACGTGCTGCGCAACAACGCGCCGGCGCAGGCGACCCGAACGCAGTTCGACTCCGGTGCCGCGATTGGCTTTCCCCCGTCCGTCAACGCGGCGCAGGGCCTCAACTTTACGTACCGTGGCGTGCTGACCGACCCGATGTTCCAGGCCGTGATGCATGCGCTGGAGGTCTCGGGCAAGGCGCGCGCGCTCTCCGTGCCGCGCATCACAACGATGAACAACCACGAAGCGCGGATTCATGTGGGAGAGAATTTCCTCTACTACGATCGGTACACCACGATCGACGTCACCGAGCGTGTTGTGCAGAATCTCTCAGACAACGATGTGGTCGTAACCACGCAGGTTCTTGTCCCCGAAGGTGACCCCAAGGAGCAGGAGCTTGGAATCTCGTTAAGCGTGATTCCGAGTGTCGGGGCGGACATGCGCATGATTACCCTCGCGCTCAATCCACACATCGAGAACTTCGTCCGCTACGAGACGTTCGAGGTGGCGACCGGCAGCAACAACGGTTCAAACTCGAACGGCGCAACCAACTCGACCGGCACCTCGATAATACGACTCCCCATCTTTGAAGAGAGCGACATCAACACGAAGGTCGTCGTCCAGAGCGGGGAGACGGTCGTGATGGGCGGAATCATCACGACGACCGAACTCAAGTCGGAGAGCAAGGTGCCGATCCTGGGCGATATTCCGTTCTTTGGGCGGGCCTTCAGGAAAGAAGAAATCGATAAGATTGATGAGAATCTGCTGATCTTCGTGACGGCAACGATTCTATCCGAACGCGGCGAAGATCTCGTCCCCCTGGCCGAGGCAGTCGCGACAGCTCCGGTTCGCTGAAATGCCCAAGCCAGGCAAGATCGTCGGCCTTGATATCGGCCTTCACTCCGTAAAGGCCGTGTGGGCCGAGCAGCGTGGGGCGAAGACCACGTGTACGCGAACCGAAATCCTTTTGCTGCCGCGCGGAGGCGGTAATCCAGCGGCTGTCATCCAGCCCTGGATCCAGCAAGTCGGGCTCTCGGGGGCGTCCTGCGTGATCGGTATCCCCGGCGACCAATGTATGTTCCAGCCGTTGTTGATGGCGCCGAATGACCCGCGAGATCCAGCACAGGCCGCGGCCATGGAGGTCGTGCAGTTTAACGAGATGGCTTCGGAGACCATGTCGTACAGCTTTGCGCCGCTGTCGCTGAATGCCGTGGAATCACGACTGGTGCTTGCGATGGTGCGCCCGACGCTGCTTGAGACGATGCTGGCTCGCGCCACGGAACTGGGGGTGCGCGTCGTCGATGTCGTTCCGCTTCCAGTCGCGCTCTACAATTCCATGGAGCAGATCGTTGATCGGCACGCTGAGCCCTACATGGCGATTCACATCGGACACGCGACGACCGAAGTGTCCATCGGCAGTTCGGGTGGATTCATGTTTGGTCGCGCATTTAGCAGCGGGGGCAACATGTTTAGCGATGCGGTGGCCAAGGCGCGCGCTATTCCATTCTCCCAGGCCGAGGCACTCAAAATCGAATCGGCCGGGTTGGGGGAATCCGAGTCCGGCGACGGGCTCACGGCCGTTGCCGATCTGTGGCTCACCGAGATCCAATCCTGCCTCTCCGTCTACCGAAGTGGATATCCGATTCGCGCTTCCGGCGTTCAACGCATTCTGCTGAGTGGCGGATCGGCCGCATTGCCCGGTCTGGCGCGACACGTACAGGATCAGCTCGGAATCGCTACCGTGGTCGCCGATACCTTGCCCGACGGTAGCCCGTCGGATCAACCGGCGACCTACGTGGCGGCGGCGGGCCTGGCCCTGTCGGGCCTGGAAGCCCCCGCGACAAGCCTGAGCCTGCTGCCCGAACACATGCGCGATGAGCAGTCGTTCCGCACCCAGAAGCCCTACTGGATCGCCGCCGCGGTGACGGCCGCGCTGATCCTGGGCGTTAGCCTCGTGGGCGGGTTCCGGGATCAGAAACGTCAGGAAGCCCATCTGCACGTTGTGAGTGTTAATCTCAAGAAGATGCAGGATCTCAAGCAGGATATCGAAGTCGTGCGCGCCCAGAACAAGCAACTCAGGGGTCTCGCCGAACCGGTCTCGGCCATGTTGCACGCGGGACCCCTGATGCGCGATCTGATTACGCTCGTCGCCAACCGTATGAATACCGACGATTGGCTCGACATGGTCTGCGATGCGGAGTCCTATTTCTCGCCGACGGCGTTCTCCGACCTCTCCCATGTTGGAGCCGCCAGGGGCCGGAATGGCAAGTCGAGAACGGATAAGGAAAAGAGCGCCGACGACCGGTTTCGGCACATCATTATCCAGGGCTACACGCGTACGCCCGACCTCTCCACGGTCAAATCCCTGCTGATCAAGCTTGAGGAGACCGACTTCGTGGAAACGGCGGATCTACTTGGCGATGATCGCGTCATTTCCTCGCTGGTCTCAACCAACACACCGCGTGACGCGCATGCCAAGGTATTCGTGATTGAGTTGGCCCTTGCGGAGAGTAACGAGTGATGCGGCGCCGATGGTCATGAAACTTAGCCTGGACAACATCTCACAACGACAACAGGTGGTGGCTATTATCCTCGTTGCCGGCCTGCTGATCGCCGGGCTGTGGTACTTCCTGTTGTATCCGCAGCACAAAAACCGGCGCGCGCTGGAGAAACGCATCGCCGATATGCGAGAACAGCTCGAGCGCTCCAACGCGCTCGTCGGCGAAGCCGAGCTGCGCAGGCGCAAGAACCTCATCCTGGATAAGCATGCGGAGCTTAAAGATGAGTGGGCCGAGGTGATCGAATCGATCGGATCGTTCTCAGATGAATCTGAGGAGATTGCCGCACAGGTCGATAAGATCGATTTCAAGATGGCGCTCTACGACGTCCAGCAACGATTGAACAAGAAAGCGGCGATCGCGGGAATCAGTATCCCGCCGGAGCTGGGAATGGTCGAAACGGTCGGGACTGGCGATGATGCCCGAACCCTGATGATGCAATTGCGTTCTCTCGAGAAATTGGTCGACGCCCTGCTCGATATCGATATCAGCCTGTTGCGCAGCGTCGAGCCGTTGCGGCCGATCGTTCACGGCTACGGCGAAAAAGGACAACCATATCTCGAAGAGTATCCGGTCCATGTCGAATTTCTGGGAGACCTCAAGAACCTGTACGATCTCTATCACGCTCTGCTCAACCCCGGGAACGTGCTAACGATGCGGCGTATCAGAATCAAGGCCGCATCACCCAATAACGAGGACCTGCTTCGCGTGCGTGCCATTCTGAGCGCGCTCGTGTTCCTGGAAGACCCCTCGAAGATCGAGCTGAAGATCAAGAAGTCACAGGCATACGTCGCACCAATGGGGCACTAGCCCCGAAGGAAAACGAAAATGGACAAAATCTGGAAGTGGTTGATGCGCGCCAACGCCAAAGGCGTTCTGGCGTGTGCCGTGGTTGGGCTGATCGCCGTCAGCGCCTGGTGGGCGTGGCGGGAACTTCGACCCTATGTCCCCAAGCAGGAAGCAGTCTCGCTCACCGGCCGTCGAGAGATGGTTCTGGGCGGAGATCTCGGGGTCATGGCGTATCTGCGGACGCAGGGCATGGCCGGCGCCACCCAGGTACCCGGAAATCCCTTCATGTCATCCGATAAGCCGTGGCATTGGGCTCTTCCGGTTCGCCGCGAGAGGCTCAGAATCGTAGTCGATGGGGCAACTCCGCCGATTGTGGCGCCGGTGGCGGAACCACCCCTCCGCGTTCGCGTTGAAGAGCCGCCGCCTCGGGTCGCGGTGGTACCCGCTGGGCCGGTCGTGCCGAAAGTCGAGATGCCGCCACCTCCGATCCCACCGAAAGTCACCAGCATCGTGTTGACCTACCGCGGCGTGTTTGAACGCCCCGATGGCACGGTCCTGGCATTGATCCAGGATTCGGAATCGACTAAAAGTGCATTCTATCAATCCGGCGATGAGATTTTCGGTGTGAAGCTTGTCGACATCGCAACAACGAATGCGACGGTGGAGACTCTGGATGGCGTCAATGTCGGGATTTTCATGAGCGAACCAACGCGATTTGTGGATGGCCGACATGCAAACTAGCGTACCTTCAGCCGAGAAGCGCTTTTTCTCGGACCAGCTGATGCTCGAACTGGGCCTCGAGCTCGTCCAGCGAAGCGTCATTTCGCGGGAGCAACTTGACCAGCTCAGCGCACGCAAGGCCCTTACCGGCGAATCGCTACACA
This sequence comes from Verrucomicrobiota bacterium, assembly GCA_027623315.1. GTDB lineage: Bacteria > Verrucomicrobiota > Kiritimatiellia > CAJWTS01 > CAJWTS01 > JAQBYD01. Next base: position 58,344 of record JAQBYD010000013.1, read on the forward strand.
CGCTCTTGCTCAAGGAGCATGTCGTGCCGGAGGGGCAGGTGCTTGGCATTCTCTCGGAGTTGACCCGGCTGCCGTACTGCCACATCGGAGACTACAAGATCACGCCGGAGGTCGTGGAAAAGCTGCAGGCACGTGCGGCCTTGCGCTACCACGTGCTACCGGTTCATCTCGATGGCGGCGTCGTAACGCTCGCGGTGTCGGAAGTCCCGACGCAGGCCATGGCGGACAGCCTGCGCATGCTTCTCGACATGGCCGTCGAGTGGGTGCTCTGCACCGACTCCGACATCCATGACTCGATCAAGCATTTCTACGGCCTTGGCGCCGAGACGATCGACGACCTGGTTCAGACCGACGCATCGCCGGACACGGCGATCTCGGACATGGATCTCGCCCTCGACGAGTCCGAGGAAGGAATTATCAAGTTCGTCAATCAGATCATCGCCGAAGCGATTCGGATGGGGGCCACGGATGTCCACATCGAGCCCTACCGCACCTCTCTGCGCTTACGCTATCGCATCGACGGTATGCTCCAGAATATTCCCGTTCCGCCTGGCGTCGCCAAGTTTCGGAAACCCATTGCTTCGTGTGTCAAGATCATGGCGGACCTCAACATCGCCGAAAAGCGTCTTCCGCATGACGGCCGGATCAAGGTGCAGTGCGGCGGTGATGATTTCGATTTGCGAATCTCGATTTTGCCCACGGCACATGGCGAGACGGTGAACATGCGTATCCTGAACAGCAACAGCATGTTCATCGACCTCGAGCATCTAGGGTTGGCTCCCGAGCAACAGCCGATGATGAAGAAGCTGGCGGATCTCCCGCACGGCGTCATGTTGCTGACCGGTCCTACGGGGAGTGGCAAGACAACCACGCTTTATGCGATTCTGGCCAAGATCAGCACGCCGGAGGTCAAGGTTATAACCGTCGAAGAGCCGATTGAGTACCAGATGGAAGGGATCAACCAGATCCAGGTGCACTCCAGCATCGGGTTGACCTTCGCGTCCTGCCTGCGCTCGATCCTCCGACACGATCCGGACATTGTGCTCATCGGTGAGATTCGAGATTCAGAGACAGCGGATATTGCCGTGCGTGCCTCTCTCACCGGGCATCTTGTGTTGAGTACCTTGCATACCAACGATGCGCCGAGCGCCGTTACGCGTCTCATCGATATGGGGGTCGAGCCGTACCTGATCTCGTCCTGCCTCGAGGGCGTGATTGCGCAACGGCTCGTGCGGCGGGTTTGTGCCAATTGCCGCAAGGAGATGACCCCGGACGACTCCATACTTGAAGAAATCCGGAGCCTCGAGCCAGAGCACGCGGCGAGTGCGACCTACTTTGAGGGGAGCGGCTGCCCGGCATGTAGCTTCTCAGGGTATCGCGGGCGCATCGGCATCTTCGAGATCATGGTCATGGATGAAGCCATACGCCACATGGTGATCGAGCAGCGTCCCGCGAACGAGATCAAGAAGGTCGCACTCGCCGCCGGCATGACGACCCTGCGTCGTGACGGCTGGCTGCGATCGATGGACGGTACGACCTCCGTCAACGAAGTCGTTCGCGTCGCCCGCAAAGCCGAGGCCCAGAGCTAACCCGGATATCTCGTTTCAGCGCCGACCGACCAAAATGGAAAAGGAGTTATCGGAGTTACTGCAGTCCATTCAGGCGCCAGGCAGGTGGCACCGACACTTCAATCCCCATTCGCATCATTCGTGTTATTCGTGGTCTCCGAAACGTGTCGTGACGAAACGTTGCGTGTCAGTGTTGCAATGCACTCGATATGGCGGGTCTGCGGGAACATGTCGAAGGGCTTCACGTGCGCGAGCTCGTATCCGTTCTCGGCAAAGGCCTTCAGGTCGCGCGCCAGCGTCGCCGGGTCACACGAGACATATACAATCGTCTGTGCGCCGAACGCGAACGCCTGCTTGAGAAACTCGTCATCGCAGCCCTTTCGCGGAGGATCCACGATCATCGCCGTCTCCGCGCCGCTGTAATCGACTCGCCCGAAAATCTCCGCTGCAGTACCGAGAACAAAGGTGCAATTCTTTGCCTCGTTGAACTCGGCGTTACCCTGCGCGAGTTTCACGGCGTCGGCGCTGATCTCGATCCCCACGCACTGCTCAAAGTGCCTCGCTGCGGAGATGCAGAACAGCCCCCCTCCGCAATAAGCGTCCACGAGGAAGCGTTGACCCTCTGCGGTTGCTTGCGCGGTAACATGCGCTACCATTTCTGGAAGAAGAAAAGAATTATTCTGGAAGAAATCACCGGCCTTAAATCGAAACCGCGCTTCACCGACCTGCTCCATCACCGTGGCATTGGGATTCGTCGTCACACCTTCGTCCGTATCGCGCAGTAGAAGCGTCCCGCCCTGCCGCTTGCCCCACGAACTACGGATGTAGTCCCGGATGGTTTTCAGCTCGGCGTTTACGGCGTCGGTGGCAATTGGGCACTGTTCGACGTCGATGATATGGCGGCTTGAGCCACGCTTCAGAAACCCGATGGGTCCTATCACTCCATCGCGCGGCCGATCAAAGTGTGGCGTCAGCTTCGAGCGGTATGCGTACCGGCGTGGCGACGGCACTACCGTCTCCACCGCGGTATCCAACCCGGCGATCCTGGAGAGACAGTCCGCGACATGCCTGCGCTTCCATTCCAGTTGGCTATCGTAGTCGAGGTGTTGGTACTGGCATCCGCCACACTTGCCGAACAGGCGACATTCCGGCTCCACGCGGTCGGCGGCCGGCGCGATGACCTCCATGCAATCCGCTTCGGAGTGATTCTTGTGATTGCGAAAAATTCGGGCACGTACGGTCTCTCCGGGGAGGGCGTGGGGGACGAACACCACCCAGCCGTTATCACGCGCCACTCCCGCGCCATGCCCCGACAAGTTGTCGATCTTGAGCGTTAACTCCTGGTGATAGTCGTACGGCTCGGGACGAAAGTTTTTTGGAAGCTGTGCCATGCGCGGGGGATCATACTCCCGAACTCCGTATCGGCAAGCCGGGAATGAAGAAAGGCACCGGCCGGCGTAGTTCTCGTCAAGGTTCTCGCGATCGTTGAAGATGGAAAATCCGTCCGGACGGTCGCGCGCTTCGCCGCGATCGCGATCGCCCCGCGCAAAGCGCGGTCGCCGCCGGGTGTAACCCTACTTCAGGAAACTCTTGGCGAGTCCGCCCAGGCCGCCGAGGGAAGCCAGCAGCTTTCCGCCACTGCTCGACTTGTCGATCATCTGCGGCAAGACATCCTTCAGCCCGTCGAGCACCGAGCCCTCGTCGCTACCCAGCTTAGCGGCCAGGTCCTTTATCTTGTCTCCGCCTACGACGTCGCGAACCTGGTCGGCCGAGATGCCGGCGTTCTCGCCATCGCCCAACCAGGACTCGACGACATTCGCCAACCCACTGCCCTTAAGTTTTTCGACGAAACTGCCGAGATCCACCTTTCCGTTGCCACTACCCAACACCCCGCCCAGGGCTGCCGCAATGGCTCCATCGTCGTCACCGGTATTGCCGAGCTTGCCCTTCAATAACTTCACTCCCAGATCCATGATATCCACGGCGTCCTCCTTCTGTCGATTCCCTCGTGCCCACGAACTGCAGGCATAGCCTGCGCCCACTGGTGAGAAGCATACACTCGCAGGAACCGGAAGTCGAGATGGCTGCGGGCTAGGAGCCCGTGGAACCCGCACAGCTTCCTCGACGCTGCGTGACGACTCAGGTGCGGGCATCCAGAGCGGCCCAGCGCTCGAAGGCCCGCTCGATCTCTCGGGCTAATCTCGCGGCACGCTCGGCAGACCGTTTCAGGGCCGCCGGTTCGGAACGAAAAAAGGCGGGATCCGCCATGCTCTTGCCGAGCGCGGCAAGATCGTTCTCCAGGGTCTCGATCTCGGCCGGCAGACGCTTCCACTCCGCGCGTTCCTTGTTGCTGAGTTTCTTCGCGCCGGCTGCAGTCGCACCGGGTTTCTGCCGGCGTGCCGCGTTTGAACCCGTAGCGGTGCCGGCTTGGGCAGCCCGCGTGTTTTGCCAGTCCGTGTACCCCCCGACGACCTCTCGCAGCACACCCGGCCCCTCGAAGACAATCGAGCTGGTGGAGATGTTGTCGAGAAAGAATCGATCGTGGCTGACCAGCAAGACCGTTCCCGCGTAATCCAGCAGACGCGCTTCCAAGAGCTCAAGTGTTTCCGTATCCAGGTCGTTGGTCGGCTCATCCAGTACCAACACATTGGAGGCCTCGGTAAACAGACGCGCGAGCAACAGGCGGTTGCGTTCGCCGCCCGATAGCACGCTGACCGGTTGACGCATACGCTGCGGCTCGAAGAGAAAATCCTCAAGGTAGCTGATGACATGGCGCGGCTTGCCGTCGATGAGTAGCGTTTCTCGCCCGTCGCTGACGTTGTCCAATACGGTCCGGGCGGGATCCAACTGTTGTCGGTGCTGGTCAAAGTAGGCCACGTCGAGCCGCGTACCGTGTTTGACTGTGCCTTGCTGGGGTTGAAGCCTTCCGAGCAGCAGGTGCAGCAAGGTTGTTTTGCCACAGCCGTTGGGACCGATGATTCCGATCTTGTCGCCGCGCATGATCTCGGTTGAGAAGTCGTCCACGATCAGTTGCCCGGCCGGAGCGTCGCGTTCCGGGGTGATCGGAGCGGGGTAGCGGAAGCTGATCCCGTTTGCGGCGATGACTTTTTGCCCTGATCGTCCGGCCGCCTGGATGTATATTTTCGCCGTCCCGATCCGTTCGCGCCGCGCGGCGCGGTCCACGCGCAGCTTCTCCAGTGCCCGCACACGCCCCTCGTTGCGCGTGCGTCGAGCCTTGATGCCCTGGCGGATCCAGACCTCCTCCTTGGCCAGTTTCTTATCGAACTGCGCCCAACGCGCTTCCTCAGCTATCAAGAAGGCGTCCTTACGCCGCAGGAAGGTCGGGTAGTCGCAATCCCATGACGTCAAGACGCCTCGGTCTAACTCGACGATGCGAGTCGCCAGTCGCTGCAGAAAAGCGCGGTCATGCGTGACGAACACCAACGAGCCGTTATACCGCTCAAGGAAGGATTCCAGCATCTGAATGCCATCCAGGTCCAGGTGGTTGGTCGGTTCATCCAGCAGCAGGAGATCCGGCGCGTTTACCAGCGCGCGCGCGAGGTGCACCTTGCGTTTCTGACCGCCGGAGAGGGTGCTGAAGTCCTGCTCGGGGTCGAGGTCGAACTGCGAGCAGAGGCGCTGCATGGCATGCTCTTCAGCCGCTTGGCCGGCCCCGTCGCGAATTCGGTCGCCGACCGGACCGTCAATCCCCGCCGGCACATCCTGTGCCAAGCGGGCCACCTTCACGCCCGCGGCATAGACCAGTTTGCCCTCGTCCGGCTCCAGCTCCCTCGCGAGGAGCTTGAGCAGCGTGGACTTGCCTTCGCCGTTACGGCCCAGCAGGCCGATCCGTTCCCTCCTCTCGATCAGGAAATTGGCATCACGCAGCAGGTGCGCACCGCCGAAGGAGATCTGGAGTTCTTGACAACCGATCAAAGCCATAGCAGCCACCGATGAGACGGGAATTCGGACGAGACGTGGATCAGGGATTAAGCTCAGGCGGCGGGGCACCCACGCGCGCAGCCGACCTGAACATGCCTGTTGAAAGGCCGGGATGATGCCCAAGCGGCGGCCGAAGCGCAAGGGAAGATCAGAGCCCGCGTCGGCATCAATCGGCTTGTTCGGGCGGGTGAAGCGAGGGCGCGGTTAGCGCGCGAGCTTGTTAACCAGGCGGGTCTCGGTCGATCCCGTGCCTGAATCGATGTGTTTCACCAGCAGAGACACTTTGTTGTCGTTATGGAGCGCGTCCCAGTAGAGGTCGCGGGTCGCGTCGATATCATCGAGCAGTTGCACCGGGCGCGGTTCGCCGCTGAAGGACGGTAACGGGTCGCCGTCTCCATCGTAGGTTGCCACGAAATGACCAATTCCCGCGATGGCTCGCTCGTAGTTGTAGAACGCACGGACCGGCTGGTTGGGATCGTTGTCGATCGTCTTCAGGATCGAGAGCGTGTAGGCATGCACGGGAGCGTCCTGGTCGATCATCCCGGAGATACGTGGCGTGTAGTTTGGTGCGTCTGGCTCATAGGTGCGCGTGTGAAGGGCGTCGTCCATCGATTGTCCCGCAACGAGTGCATCGTAGATTGTATCGGTCTGATCACCGTTGGTCACGATGTGGGCACGGCCGTGGACGCGTGTGCAGTTGTAGATGATCAGTGAAGGATCTTCGACCTTGGAATCGTCGTGGGGGGCCGTGCGCACCGTGTCGCCGTCTTCGACAAAGATCCGGTTACGGCTGTTATCACTCCGTCCCATGATCCAGTAGACCTGCACCATCCGGCTGCCGTCCGGCGTTTGTCCGATGACAATGCCGCGCCCGGGGTAGGGGTTTGCGCGCAGGGCATCCATATTCAAAATCGCATGGTCCCGAATGCTCATAAGATTTCTCCTTGGATATTAGAACGTCGGGTTCAACCTACTTCGTTCCGCCTCGATGCGCAATAGGCAGTCGAGTATCGGGGCGCCCAATGGAAAATCTTCGGTTACCGTTCCACGCGGGCGCTACCGCCGCCGATGAGCTTCTCGACTTCTTTGAGGGTGGCCATTGAGGTGTCGCCCGGCGTGGTCATGGCCAGCGCACCGTGGGCCGCGCCGTACTCGACAGCTTTTGCGGCATCACCGGTCGCGAGGAGTCCATAAATCAATCCCGATGCGAAGCTGTCACCTCCGCCAACGCGGTCCAGGATTTCGAGCCCTTCACGACGCGTCGCTTCATGGAAAACCCCATTCGCCCAGCAGATGGCGCCCCAGTCGTTTACGGTAGCCGAGGCGACCGTGCGCAGCGTCGTCGCGACTACTTTGAAGTTCGGGTAGTCGGCCACGGCACGTTTGATCATGGCTTTGAACCCATCGATCGGAAGGGCCGACAAGGTGTCGTCGACACCTTGGATCTCGAAACCGAGGCAGGCGGTAAAGTCCTCCTCGTTGCCGATCATGACATCGACGCTTGATGCGATACGGCGGTTGACTTCGCGAGCCTTGTCCAGGCCGCCGATGCTCTGCCAGAGCGATGGTCGGTAGTTCAGGTCGTACGAGACGATCGTGCCGTGCTTCTTCGCGGCCTCCGTGGCTTCTATCACGAGATCCGACGTCGACTCGGACAGGGCTGCGAAGATCCCCCCGGTGTGAAGCCAGCGCACTCCGCGCGTGCCGAAGATGTCGTCCCAGTCGAAATCGCCGGGCTTCATTTGCGAGGCCGCGGTGTGACCGCGGTCGGGGACACCAACGGCACCACGGATCCCGAATCCGCGTTCGGTGAAATTGAGTCCGTTTCGAACATCGCGCCCGATGCCGTCGTACGGCACCCATTGGACATTCGATGCGTCCACGCCGCCCTGAAGGATGAAATCTTCGATCAGGCGCCCGATCTCATTCTCGGCAAAGGCGCTCGCGAGGGCGGTCTTGAGGCCGAAGCATCGGCGCAAGCCGCGCGCCACGTTGTACTCGCCGCCACCTTCCCACGCTGCAAAGGATCGTGCCGTACGCACGCGTCCCTCGCCGGGATCCAGGCGCAACATGACCTCGCCCAGAGCCATCATGTCGAATTCACAGTCACCGGCTTTCCGAATATCCAACACGCTCATCTGTTCAGTGTCCTCAAAACTCTCCGGCCGAGCCATGCCCGTTTCCGAAAGGTGGCGCCATCGACGGATTCTCAAAATCCAGTCAACTCCAGTGCCGTCATGCTGTCAAGCAACGTTGCCTTCATGGCACCGAGGGCATGTTCATCGTGGGAGCTGGGCGGATGGCTGTCCAAGTTTCGCACGGAAAACGCAGAGCGGCGTCCCATCCTTCGCGCTGCGCTTGCTTCGGAGGGCACGGCAGGCCGCCGCACTCCAAAGCATGCTGACGCATGCAAAGGTCTCTTAATCTTGCACGCCATTCGCACTGCCACTAATGGCTCTGCCCAATGAAGCCAGGGCTATTGGAGTGGACCGGCATAGTAGGCCCAGATTAAGCGAGCCCGCCAACAGAGGCTCCGATTGCCGGGCGATTGTTGTGGTCTGAGGTCTG
>JAQBYD010000014.1 GCA_027623315.1 Verrucomicrobiota bacterium
AGGTTACGTTCGCGCGTCGGACGATCCCAGCCCAGGAAGGCGTCGCGGTCCGCGCACTTCCACGCCGCCTGTCTGCGTGCGTACACGCACAGGCAGGCCGAGCCGAACAAGGCGCAGGCCACCGGGCGGCCGTGCCGGTCGCGCGCCAGGTAACGCAGGTTCCCTGCCTGCCGGCAGGCAGGTCGCCGACGGTGTTGCGATGGCCGAGGTAGTGCTCGTGGGCGAGCAGGCCGTTGAACAACCGTGCGACAGGCCATGTCCTTGAGTTGGCCCCGCGCGTTGCCTGCCTGTGCGTGCCGCACGCAGACAGGCGCCACTCCCAGCGGCGACACAGATCCTCGCTCAGCGGCGTTCGGCCCCGTGTTGGGTGCGCGGCCAGCAGAACACGGATCAGTTCGATATCCGCAGCCGTCACCTCGCGACCTTGCACAACCATGACCTCTGTCATGGCGCCAAGAATACGGCAACCGGCCCAACCGAGTTCAGCCCGAAAAACAACTTGTTTCGCTTGCGCTTCGGGGGGGGTAGACTACGCTCTATTCTGATGGAGTTGACTGGGACTAGTTCCTACACGGTTCCGCATGCGGCGGGCGGAAACGTGAGCAAAGAGACGCCGTGAACGGTTACTGAATTTCGTCCGGTGCCGTCGAAAAGGCGACATGGCGCACCATGGCATCCGGAATTCAATTCACAGGTGTGAAACCAATGAACCGACAGATGATGCCCAGAGTGAGACATTCGATCCTTTCGCTGCTCTTGTTCGGCGCCGGGCTCCCCGTAGCAGACGCGGCAAACCCGGTGCGGACCGCGCATGTCGAAGCGGCACTCATCTCTGAGGTCGCCGCCATACAGCCCGGGACTCCGTTTCGCGTGGCCCTGCGACTCAAGATAGATCCGCAATGGCACACCTACTGGGTCAATCCCGGTGACGCCGGATTGCCGACAAGACTTAACTGGGACCTCCCCGATGGATTCACGGCAAGCCCCATACAGTGGCCGTATCCCCATCGTCTTCCGGTTCCGCCGTTGATGAACTTCGGATACGAAGGGGATGTCTGGCACCTCATCACCCTGACGCCCCCGGCCGGACTGGAACCTGGAGACGATGTGACGTTGAGAGGCAAAGCGTCGTGGCTCGTCTGCAAGGAGATCTGCATTCCAGAATCGGCCGAATTGGAACTGGTCCTGCCCGTCTCGGAAACGCCTGCGCCAAACGTCGCGTCGGTCGCATCCGGATTTGCCGCCGCCGATGTGTTGCTGCCCGCAGAGCCGGGGGAGTGGACGTTCGCCGCTCACATTGACGGATCCGGGGTCGTGATTACGGCGTTACCGAAAGCTGCGCAGTACGATCCGGGCAACGTTCAATTCTTTCCCTATGCCAAAGACTTCATCTCCTACAACGCCCCGCAGCGCTGGAGTCGCGACGATAGCGGCTACCGGCTTTCCTTACAGCGGGACGTCAGTGCGAATGCAGATGTCGAGGCCCTGGCCGGCGTCCTGGTGGCGGATCGCGCATGGACCGCGGGCGGATCGCACAGAGCGATTGAGCTCGATATTCCGCTATCAAGCGCCGCGCCGCTGTCCGCAGCGGATTCGGGTCCGGATCCGGTCGCGGCGTCCCGCGGCGGAAGCGGAGACCGCGAGGCCGCCGGGATTCTGTTTACCGTGGTTCTCGGATTCGTCGGCGGGTTGATCCTTAACCTGATGCCGTGCGTGTTTCCGGTGGTGGGCATCAAGATCATGAGTTTCGTCAGCCAGGCCGGTGAAGAACGGGCACGCGTGAGACTTCACGGGTTCGTCTACACCTTTGGCGTTCTGGTCTCGTTCTGGATCCTGTCCGGAATGCTGATCGCCATACGCGCGGGTGGCGCGGAACTGGGTTGGGGATTTCAGCTGCAGTCTCCCATGTTCGTCTTCGTCCTGACGGTCCTGTTGCTCGCGTTCGCGTTGAACCTGAGTGGTGTCTTTGAGGTCGGTCTCAGCGTGACCAACGTGGGACAGAAAGCGGCGTCCAAGTCCGGGTTGGCGGGGTCGTTCATGTCCGGCGTGTTTGCGACCGTCGTATCCACGCCGTGTGCGGCGCCGTTCCTCGCACCTGCGCTCGGCGCGGCGATGGCCTTTCAGCCGGCGCAGTCGTTGCTCGTCTTCACGAGCATAGGGTTGGGGCTCTCGACTCCATATCTTTTGCTGTCGTTCTTCCCCGCATGGATCGATCGCTTGCCTCGCCCCGGCGCGTGGATGGAATCGTTCAAGCAGGCAATGGCGTTTCTTCTGTACGCCACCGTGGTCTACCTGGTGTGGGTGCTCGCGGGGCAGCTTGAAGACCGCCGCTTCCTGCACGTGCTCTTCGCGCTCGTCGGGGTAGGGCTCGCCGCCTGGATCTACGGACGGTGGAGCGGGTTCGAGCGGCCGGCACGCACACGCGCAATCGCGCGAATCGTGGCGGCACTCCTCCTGGCCTGGGCGTTCTGGGTCGGACACAACGCACGCAGCGGGTCCGGCCTCACCTGGGAGAAGTGGTCGCCGGATCGCGTTGCCGAGTTGGTTGCCGAGGGCCGCATCGTCTACGTTGATTTCACGGCGCGATGGTGTGCCACCTGCCAGGCAAACAAGGAAGCGGTCTTTACGTCGCGCCGCGTGCTCGACCAGTTCGAGAAGTTGGATGTGGTCGCGCTCAAAGCGGATTGGACGAATGTGGATCCGGAGATCACGCGCGCACTCGAAGCGTTCGGTCGGTCGGCCGTTCCGTTTAACCTGCTCTATAAGCCAGGGCGCGATGCGCCCATCGAGTTGCCGGAACTTCTGACGCCCGGAGTTGTGATTGATGCGTTGTCGAACTGAAGTTTTGCAGCCAGGAATTCGGACCCTCCTTCGCGCGGCGCGTCGGACTGGACGGAGTCTCGGTAGAGCCTTGTCGCGGAGGACGGATTCTTGAACTTCGTTGGCCTCGCTGGATTCTGCTTCCTCATCGTCGCGAACGGCTTCTTTGTCGCCGCGGAATTTGCACTGGTCAAACTTCGCGCCGTAGATCTCGAGTCGGGGGAGGGCACGGATTCAAAGTCGGCGGACACGCTTCGGCACATGCTCAAGAATCTCAACGCTTACTTGTCGGGCTGTCAGCTCGGCATCACGCTTGCCAGCCTGGGCCTGGGCTGGATCGGTGAGCCCGTCGTCGCAAAACTGCTCGAGCGGCCGCTGGTTGGCCTTGGGCTGTCCGGTACGGTGATCCATGTGGTCGCGTTCGCGATAAGCTTCTTTGCGATCACGTTCTTCCACCTGACGGTTGGCGAGCAGGCGCCGAAGATCTGGGCGATCCAGAGGGCGCGATCGACAGCCCTGGCGGTGGCTATGCCGCTGGCGTGGTTCTACCGGGCCTTCAGGCCATTTATCTGGCTTATCAATAAGTCGAGCAACGCCATGCTCCGCGCGGTTGGCATGACCACCGTCTCGGAGCACGAGCAGGAGGTGACGGAGGACGAGGTGCGCGTGCTCATGGCGCAATCGGCGGCCGTCGGACATCTCACGAGCCGTGAGGTCTCGATGCTCGAGAACGTTCTCGATCTTGAAAGCAAGGTGGCGCGCAGCTTCATGGTCCCACGCCATGAGGTAGTTTACCTGGACGTGGAGGCCGGCTCGAGGAGTGTCTCGCGACGGCGGCGGACTGCGGACACACGCGCCTGCCCGTATGCCGGGGAGGCATGGACCACGTCGAAGGGGTTCTGCATGTCAAAGACGCGTTCAGGGCCCAGGCGTCTGGGGTAAAGCTGGAGGCGGTTGAGGCGATCATGCGAAACGCCGCGTTCGTGCACGGGACCACGACGCTTGACCAGCTCCTGGGGCAAATGCTGAGATCCAGAACGCACATGGCCATCATCGTGGATGATTTTGGATCGGCGGCCGGTATCATTACTCTCGATAACGTGCTGGAACAACTGGTCGGCCCTATCCAGGACGAGTTTGATAACGAGTCGCCCATGGTGCGTCGTATCGGTCCTAAGCGATTCGAGGTGATCGGCATCTGCCCGGTGCAGGAGTTTGAGAAGGAATCCGGATTATCGCTTGGAGCGACGGACTCCGACACGGTGGGTGGAGCCGTGATCGCTCTTCTGGGTCACATCCCGCTGCAGGGCGAAGTCGCGCAAGTCGGGGACGCCACGATCACGGTGCTGGAGGCCGAAGCCACGCGAGTTGGACGTGTACGAGTCGATGCACGCTGAGGCCCGCTTTGTCCCGGGGCAGCGCTGGGTAAGTGCATCCGAACCGGAATTGGGTCTCGGGACCGTGCTGCAGACGTCGTCGCATCAGGCGGTCATCGTCTTCCCGGCATCGGGAGAGCTGCGCAGTTACGCGGTTTCGCATGCACCGCTCACGCGAGTCCAGTATGCCGTCGGCGATCGTGTCGGTGATGGCGCCGACGTGGGCTTCGTCGTCGAGACCGTAGCGGACGAGGACGGCCTGCTCACCTATTTCGGCGAGGGCCAGGAGCTTCCCGAGGGCGCCCTGGACGATCACATGGTCTTCAATCGTCCGCAGGATCGTCTGCTCAGCCGGCATCCGGATCGCGTCGACGCGTTCGAGCGACGTCAGCGCACGTGGGATCACCTTTGCCGGTACCGCTCTTCCCCGTTGCGTGGACTGCTTGGTGGGAGGATCTCGCTGATTCCGCATCAACTCTATGTCGTTGAATCGGTGGTCCAGCGCATGACCCCGCGCGTTTTGCTCTCCGATGAGATCGGGATGGGCAAGACGATCGAAGCATGTCTGATTCTGCATCGAAAACTCATGCTTGGTCGCATCAACCGGGCCTTGATCCTGGTGCCCACCGCGCTGGTGTATCAATGGTTTGTGGAGCTGCTGCGACGCTTCTCCCTGCTGCCGGCCATTTTCGATGAGGAGCGTTGTGAAGCGATCGAGACCAACCCGGAGTCCGGCAATCCGTTTCTGGAGGATCACCTGGTCCTGTGCGATATCAATTGGTTGGCCGGGAGTGAACAGAGAGCGAAGCAGGCCGTGGATGCCGGATGGGATCTCCTGATTGTGGATGAGGCGCACCACCTCGAGTGGGAGGATGGGCGTGCAGGCCCATCGTATTCCCTGGTCGATCGCCTGGCGGCGAGCACGCACGGGGTGCTGCTGCTGACGGCGACGCCTGAGGAGCTCGGAGGCCCCGGGCACTTCGCCAGGCTGCGACTGCTCGATCCCGATCGCTATACGTCGCTGGAGGACTTCGATAGGGAGAATCTCGAGTATGCGCCGCTTGTGCCGCTGGCCGAAACGCTCGAGACGAATGGCCGTCTGTCGGATGCCCAGGGTCAACAACTCGCCGGGCTCGGGCTCGATCCCGGGGCGGCGCCCGAACGTCTGCTCGATGAGTTGATTGATTGTTACGGTCCCGGCCGCGTCATCTTTCGCAACACGCGGCGGATCATCAAGGGATTCCCTGAACGCACGGTGCACATGGTCGCCCTTGAAAACGCGGACGATGCACTGCAGCGGTGGCTGATCGGATTGCTCCAGGAACTCCCCTCGGAGAAGTTCCTGGCGATTGTACACACGCGTGAGGAGGCCGAGGCTTTTTGCCAGGAGATCAAGGCCGGCAGTGGGGTTGCGGTGAGTCTCTTTCACGAGGGGATGACGTTGCTCCAGCGCGACCAGCAGGCGGCCTGGTTCGCCGAGCCCGACGGCGCCGGCCTTCTGATCGCCTCGGAGATCGGCGGGGAAGGGCGCAACTTTCAGTTTGCACATCACCTCGTGCTGCTGGATGTCCCTGCAAACCCGGAACTCATTGAACAGCGCATAGGGCGCCTCGACCGCATCGGTCAGTCGCAGCGAATCCATATCCACGTGCCCTATCGCACGGGTACCGCTGAGGAGATTCGCGCGCGCTGGATGCATGAGGTCCTCGATGCGCTGCGGCATCCGTTGCCCGGAGCCCATGAGATCTATATCCGGTTTCGTGCGGAGCTGACAGCCCTCGAGCGTACCCCCGGGTCCGGTGATTGGACCGCTTTCATGCAGGACGCGCGGGTGCAAGTGCGCGAGATCTCCGAACGGGTATCGGGGGGCCGCGATCGACTGCTCGAACTGCACTCATACAGGGCGGAGCAGGCCCAACATTGGGCGGATGCGATTGCAGTCGAGGATGCGGATCCGACGCTGGAGGCCTACCTGCTCGAGATTTTCGAGGCGTATGGCGTATACCCGGAGCAAATCGACAGGCGTCGTTGGCTCCTGAAGCCGGATGCCGTCTTCTCGCACCTTTTCCCCGGCTTTCCGCGCGATGGCATGATGATCACGTTTGACCGGCAGTTGGCCCTCGAGCGTGAAGACATCGGTTTCGTGTCGTGGGATCATCCCCTTGTACACGGCGCGATGGAAAAGGTTGTCGCATCAGCGGATGGGAATGCCGCTGTCGTGAGCTGGGATCGTGACATCGCCACTCCATTTCTATTCGCCGCGACGTTTATTCTCGAAGCATCGGGCTCAGATGCAGAGGCGTCGCGCTGTCTACCCGCCACCCCGATTCAACTGGTCCTGGACGACTCCTGCGGGATATGGGACGGCGAGCAGCCTGTCCTGACCGATCTCAGGGACGCGCCGTCATTAAGTGACCGCGAACTCGACTTGGTGCGCCTCAGATTGCCTGACCTGGTGGCGGCGGCCGAGATCGTTGCCGGCGAGCGGGCCTCCGGGTATCGAAGTGATGCCGGCCTGCGGCTTCAGGATGCCAAAGCCACTGAGTTACGTCGATTGCGGGCGTTGCAAAAGCGGAATGACACGATCAGCGATCGCGAATTGCAGGACCGCGAAGACCAATTCGACGCGGCGGTGAACGAAGTACTCACGGCCGCGTTGCGGTTTGATTCCGTCTGTTGGATCTGGTGCCGCCCGAGAAAGGCCTGATCCGGAGTATGGATCCGTCGCAAGTGCCGCAGCATGGGCTCTGAGCACTCCCTTGAGCAGCGTTACGTAGAAAATCGTCCTGCCAGTAATCGTCCTGCCAAAGAGACTGATTCGTTGGCGGGCGCTTGTCCCGCGAAGGCTCGGATGTCCTGCAGTAGTAGTACGAAGCGCTCACGCCAAGAGTAACTCGATATCCGCGCGCGTGAGGGATCGGATGAGGCTGTTGTTGGCAGTGATGATGGAGTCGGCAAGTTTCTTCTTCTTCTGCTGAAGCTCGAGAATTCGCTCTTCGACGGTGTCGCGGGCGACAATCCGATATGCGAAGACACGACGGGTCTGCCCGATACGGTGCGACCGGTCGACCGCCTGGGCTTCGACGGCGGGGTTCCACCACGGATCGAGGAGGACCACGTAGTCGGCGGCGGTCAGGTTGAGTCCGAGTCCACCCGCTTTGAGGCTGATGAGGAAGACCTTGCAGGACGGATCGGTCTGAAACCGCGCGACGACCTCCTCGCGCTTCCGGGTGTGTCCGTCGAGATAAGCGTATGTGACGCCGGTCTTATCGAGCTGCGCGCGTACAATCGCGAGCAGGCTCGTGAACTGCGAGAAGACCAGGATCTTGTGATCTTCGTCGACCACGTCTTGGATCTGCCCCAGAAGCACGTCCAGCTTGGCGCTGCTCTGGACTCTCTTCGATTTGTCGAGCAAGCCGGGGTGGCATGCTGCCTGACGCAGACGAAGCAGCGCTTCAAGCACCATGATTTTCGACTTCGCGATCCCGTCTCCATCCACCTTGGCCAGGAGTGCCTGGCGATAGTGATCACGCAACTCGTCATACTGCTTGCGTTGAGCAGGGAGTAGATCACAATAGATGGTCTCTTCCATCTTCTCGGGCAACTCCTTGAGGACCTGGGATTTGGTCCGCCGCAAGACAAACGGTCGCAGGGCTCGGGAAAGTATGCCAACGCTCTCCTCATCGCCATTCTGGGCCGCACTCAGGCCCCGCTTGAAAGCCGATGCCGTGCCCAGCATCCCGGGATTCAGAAACTCGAACAGGCTCCACAGCTCTCCCAAATGGTTTTCGATTGGCGTGCCGCTCAGCGCCAGACGATATCGTGCCTTGAGCAGTCTCGCCGCCTTGGCCGTGGAGGTTGCGGCATTCTTGATGGCCTGCGCCTCGTCAAGGATGACGTAGTCGAATTCGAGTTCCTTCAGTTTTAGAATATCGCTCCTCAACGTGCCGTAAGTCGTGAGCACCAGATCATAGTCGCCGAATCCTTCGAGATTCGCCGAGCGGCCGATCCCGGTGTGGTCGAGCACTTGCAAGCGAGGCGCAAAGCGTTCGGCCTCCTGCTTCCAGTTGAAAATAAGCGAACGCGGCACGACCGCGAGCGAAGGCCGTTTTTTGGGCTCGCCTTTTCCGGTGGCCCCGGCGCGACGGGACTCGAGCAGAGCCAGCGCCTGAATCGTTTTGCCAAGTCCCATATCATCGGCCAGGCAACCGCCAAAACCGAAACGTTGCAGAAAGTTCAGCCATCCCAATCCCTCGCATTGATAGTCCCTCAGTTTTCCTTTGAATCCCCTTGGGGCCTTGGCCGGCTTCACGGACGTAAACGTGTTCAGTTCCTTGCAGACACGTGTGAATCCGTCGTCGAAAGTCGTGGAAGATTCTGCCGCGAGAAGCGCATCCAACATCGCCGCCTGCGTTCGGGAAAAGCGAACGGCGTCGTCGCCGATCTCTCCTAGAGTCTCCAGGAACCCGTATCGTCGGAGCCAATCGGAGGGCAAAATGCCGATAGTGCCATCATCGAGAACGACGGAGCGTGCGTCCTTCTTCAGCGCCTTGAGCAGTTCGGGAAGTGATGCGGTGGCGTCACCAAATTCAGCGCCGCCACTGACATCAAACCAGTCCACACCGCTTGTCACGCTGAGCGTGATAGCCCCGGCGGGACGATAGCGCTGTCCCTCGGCCTCCACGTGCCAACCCTTTTCAACAAGAGTCACCGCAGCGTCGAGAAACCGTTTCGCAGGGATTTCGAAGTCGCACGGCTCGGTATACGCAGAGCCGTAATAGGCCCGTGTGTTGCGGAAACGCACGTCCTTCAGGAGTCGCGCCGCGGTTTGTTCGGCGGCATGATCCCGATCAATCACAAGGCGCTGCTCGGGATCGAATATGCCGAGAGAATCGGAAGAGAACGGAACGCAACTACCGTCGTAGTCGAAGGTGAGGACGGCCCCAAGGTAGGATCCGTCGGTGCGCTGTTTGGGAGCGAAGACGCTCAGTTTTGGCGTCGGCGCGACGCTTACACGCCGGAACTGTAATTCCTCCGGCAGTGCGATGGGAGGCATTCGCCGGAAGGAGATTACGTCGCGCAGCCATTCATTAGCTTCACTGAAAGGCACCACGAGTTGTTTGTCCCGTCGCAGCAGGGGTATCCATTCGAACGCTCCAGAGTCATCCACGCGGGCGAGACGGTTCTGGTAGAACATCCAGCCTCCGGCGATCAACATGTCAGGCTCTCTGAGCTCCATGCCCTCGGAGTTGCGGGACAAGTAACCGCTAACGGCATAGTGCTTCTTCTTTGCGTCCTTGCTAACCTGAAGACGAAACTGCCAGGCGCCGTCCTCGTCCAGGGCAATCGGCACGGCTTCATCCATGTCGCCGAAATCGGCGGCGAGGTACAGGCGGCTCGTGCGGGCCAGGTCCGGCAAGAGGATCTCCTGCAGCGTTTTGGATAGTTGATAGGTTCCGTCTGACATTGTGGGATGATAGTAGTAGCTGTCGGACATGGATCCGCCTTCGAGCAGCGTCAGGTAGCGGCGATCCTCCGGATCCGCGACATCCTCGATGGCGTGCGAATGGAAGCTCACGGGTTTCAGCTTCGTCCATCCGCCGCTCTTTTTGGGACGGGTCTTCAAAACCCGCAAGATGGTTCCACGCCCGCGCAGTGTTTCAGAGCAGTCCACCATGTAGCGATACTCCGTCGCGAGTGGCTCGTCCGAGGAATCACGGCGTGCGGTTGCGCTCTGGATTTCGTGCATCGCGGACTTCCATCGGGGGAGTCGATCCTGCCCCGTACGTCGATTCCGGGGATCGATCGGCCTCGGATAATCAGCATCGACGTACTCCTCCCCATCATAGAACTCCATATCGTCGAGTCGCCGAACCGCACCGGATTCATCTGGAGTCGACAACAGGCTGCAGGACTCTGCTTGAAGAATTGTGGCCCAGATATGCTTACAGGGACCGCGATCGGTGAAATAGGGACAGGTACAGGACCAATCGATAAGGGAGTCCGCGCCCGATGAAAATAAGGTCACGCGGTAGTCGTCCGAACCGCGCACCACGGCCGTCAGGACGTCGTCCGCGATTTCGAGATCGCCCACGCGATCCTGTTTAAAGTAGCGCAGGCCTCGCTCGCGTATGGTCGAGGAAAAAGCCTCGCTGAAGATGCTGGACAGGCTCATGCGTCCACGGTTCTTTTCTCTGATCCGGGTTGGTTTTTGAGATGCTCACGAATGGCGGCGCAGAACGTCTCGCCGTAGCGCGCTAGTTTGGCTTGGCCGACTCCGCTGATTCCGGTCATATCGATCGTCGTCGTTGGAAAGACCTGGCACATCTGGTGAAGCGTCTTGTCCGAGAAAACCACGAACGGCGGCACGCCCTGCTCCACGGCAAGGCGCTTGCGCAATGTGCGAAGCGTCTCGAACAGGGCTTGATCGTACGGACCAGCGGCGGTCGATGGTTTGGGGCGTTTGCCCTCCTGTTTGCGCGTCTTGAGCACGTGAAGCTGGCGGCCGCCGAAGAGAACCTCCTTCGATTCGGGCTGGAGCTTGAGAACCGGGTAGTCGCCGGTTGTCTGCTCGATAAGTCCCTGCGCGAGCAAGTTGTCGATAATGAGTCGCCAGTGACGCTTGTCCCGGTCCCGCCCAACCCCAAAGGTCTTAATCTGGTCGTGCTCGAGTTGCCGGATGCGGTCGGAGCGCTCGCCGGTCACAACCGCGACAATGTGATGAACCCCAAAACGTTGATCGGTTCGGGCGATGGCCGACATCACGATCTGCGCGTCTTGTGTCGCATCGATGCTTTCGACCTCCCCGGCGCATATATCGCAGCAGGGGAGCGGCGGTGTTTGGCGTGGAAACGCCGAGGATGTGGAGTTCTCCATTTCAGGTTTCAGGTTTCCGCCCTCATCCCTCGCATCCGGATACACCTCGCCAAAGTAGCCGAGCAACTGCTTGCGTCTGCATGCGTGTACGGTGGCGTAGGTGACCATGTGGTTGAGGCACCGGACCTGGTGCGTGCGCTCGGACTCGTCTTCGGTTTGATCAATGAAGAAACGGATCTTAGGGATATCGCCGTAGCCGAAAAGAAGCAGGCAGTGGGCCGGTTCGCCATCGCGGCCGGAGCGTCCCGTCTCCTGGTAGTAGCCCTCGATGTTCTTGGGCAGGTCGCCATGCAGAACGTAGCGCACATTGGACTTGTCGATGCCCATGCCGAAGGCGATGGTCGCCACCATGACGTCGACCTGGTCCTTCATCAGCGAAATCAATGGGCTGATCACCATGCAGGTGCCATTCATCACGTGCGCCGGAAGCTGGTAACACAGCGACTTCCCGCCGCCGGTAGGCATGACGATGAAGGCATCCTGCCTCTCAACAATCGCCTGCACGATCTCCTCTTGATTCGGCAGGAACGAATCGAAGCCGAACACGTCGCGCAGGACGCGGAGTATTGGTTCTTTCACCTGTTTCTCACCGTGGGTCATCGTCGGTGCATGGTCCACAACAGTTCTTCGCGAGTCAAGAACCGCGCCGTGGATGGCGTTGGCAGTCGCGCGGTTGGACCCCGGAAAGTGAGGCGTTTGCCACCTATCTGCGTCGCAGCCAATGGGCGGCAGCGAAGCCTGTGGCCACGACGCCGGTGAGAATGCATGTGCTGTACTGGTGACCGTACGACACGGTGGGGTAGTGATTGCTGATCATGACGAAAACGAGCGGGATGGCCATGTAGCTGTTGTGTTTTGCTCGCAGGGGCGTCAGCGTGTTCACTTTTGGGTCCGGGTCACGACCTTCGGCGAGCGCCTTCAATTTCTTGTTCTGCGCCGGAATGACCCCCATGACCACGTTGAAAGCCATGATCGTACCCAGGGCGGCGCCGATATGGAAGAATGCCGACCGTGCGCTCTGCACATGCAGCAGACCGTAATGCGCGGCGGCCACGCCGATCAATCCGAGGGCGGCCATCACGACGCCGGATCGTGCGATCGGAGTGCGCAGGATGACGGAGTAGAGGAGGTATCCGCCGAAGATGACGCCGAGCCCGGAGATCGCGCCCGTGGCGTAGACCATCTCATCCATATCGATCAGGATGCTTTCCTTATAGTAGATCATCCCCATCAAGATGGCCCCGCTGAGCCAGGTGATTATCGCCTCCCACTCGAACCAGTGCAGCCTGCCCGGCGTCGAGACTGAAAACCCCTGTTTCTCGAGAAAGTAGTATCCGCTGCCGTGCACCATCCATAGCGAGCCGGAGACATCTTCAGCGTCCCCCTCGCGACGCACAATGTTGTGCTCGAAGAAGATAAAGAGGTAGGTCTGGCCGACCCAAAGAATTGCGGCGACCACATGGACCCAACGCACAATGGCCAGAATGGTGGACTGAATGTCGGATGCAGTCATCGCTATTAATTCGCGGCCCCGTAACGGCGCTCCCCCCTGATGAATCGCTCATTGTATTCGCACCACCCTGGAATGCAAGTGAGCATGCGCAGCTCCGGATACATCTATGCTGCTTGCACGCGACCTACGCTCCGGGGCCGGCCTGCTCATGCAGGGCCTCGATCAGGCGCATCACGTACCAGTACAGGTGAGACGCCGCTTCTACTCTTGGCCATCAAGTTTCCGCATGGCTCAGCCAACCCAGGCAACTGATCACGAATCGCCATAGTCTTGGGAAACGAGAAAATCAGCAACCGACAGGCCCGCCAACCCGCCACTCGACTTATTTCGCGCCCCGGGTAATATCAGGTTCATGCGCGTTCCTTCGCTGCAGTACCCGGAGCACAATCAGTATGCTCATACCACTCGAATCGGCCACGCCGTTCTGGCAATGCCGCCAGATTTCAGTGAAGGGAAATTCTCGTGAGTAGTGAGTTCTTGAAGGTCGCGAGCAGGGCAGCCGAAGATGCCGGTGCTGTGCTGTTGGAGTGGTTTCAGGGCCCGCCCGTGAGCTCCACGGACAAGGGCTCGTCGATCGTGACTGAGGTGGACCTGGCCGCGGATAGAGTGATCGCGGACCACCTCCGAAGGGCGTTTCCGGAGCACAGAATCTTTTCGGAAGAATCGGATGACAAGGATTACGACAGCGAGTTCGTCTGGGTCGTGGATCCTCTCGATGGGACGACCAACTTCGTTCATCGCGTTGCCCGTTTCTGCACGTCGATTGGGCTGCTGCAAAACGGAAAACCGATCCTCGGGGTTGGCTATGAGCCGATGTTGCAAGAATTCTTCGCCGCTGAGGTCGGAAGCGGTGCCACACGGAATGGTGAACGAATCGTCCCCAGCAATCGGGATGACATCAGTCGAGCCGTGGTTCATATTGGACGCGGGTCCGGGAGCGAAGCGGCTGAGCGATTTGGAGAGCTGTTACCGCCGATCAATCGCACCGTGCGAACGCTTCGCGCCACCGGTGCCACGGCCCTGGCCCTGTGCTACACGGCCTGCGGAAGATTCGATGCCCACATTGGCTCTCACACTTTTCTCTACGACGGCGTGGCGGGTGCGATCATCGCGCGTGAGGCGGGCGCCGCTGTATCGAATTTCTCGGGCGATGAGTGGAACCCACCCGTCGGGGGTCATGCTGATCTCCTGATCAGTAGCCCAAGATTGCATGGCCAGTTTCTTGATCTATTGAATGGGGTGTAGAGCTACTCGGGTGCAGTTTGCTATTGCTTTCAGCACCGATTTTTTGCATACATCTCGCCTTCGACGGTCGCGAAGAGACATGAAAATAAACCCATTCATTTTCCGAAACTACGATATTCGCGGTAAGGCCGGCGAAGACCTTGACGCCGATAAAGTGGAAGCTCTAGGCAAGGCCTATGGCACATTCCTGCGAAAGCGCAAGATCCGCCAGGCTGTGGTGGGGCGTGACTGCCGTCTCACTGGCGAGGAATATCAACAAGCCCTGATGCGTGGCATGCTGGCCATGGGAATCGACATCATTGACCTGGGCCAAATCATGACCCAGATGATGTACTTCTCACAGTATCGCTTCCAAACCAATGGTGGCGTGATGGTGACCGCATCTCACAACCCGTCGAACTTCAACGGCTTTAAGATTGGAATCGGATATTCCAAGACGACCGAGGAAGAGGAGGTGCAGGAGCTCCTTCGTCTGATCCAGACAGAAGAGTGGTTCGAGTCGGACTACGAGGGATCGGTTGTCCAGGAGGATGTGTCGGAGGATTACTACCACGATGTGCTGAAACGCGTTCGCCTGAAGAAGACGTTCAAGGTAGTTTTTGATCCGCGGCACGGAACGAGCGGTCCTTTCATGATGGAGATCCTGAAGCGGGCGGGCATTGAGGTGATCGGCAAAAACCTCGAAGTCGACGGCAGTTTTCCCGAGGGAACACCGGACCCGACTGACGCTCACGTCATGGGGCAGCTCCGCGAAGCCGTTCTGGCCGAGAAGGCAGATATTGGATTCGCCATGGACGGCGACGGGGACCGTGTCGGCGTCGTCGACGGCGACGGTAACATTCTGTGGAATGACGTGCTCGTCGCCATTTTCGCCAAGGAGATCCTGGAGCGATTTCCGGGGTCGAAGATCATCTACAACACCCTCTGTTCTCAGGTCGTGCCAGCCGTAGTTGAAGAGTGCGGCGGCATACCGATCATCTGGAAAACCGGGCATGCCTTCATCAAGTCGAAGATCTCCGAGGTGGGCGCGGCCTTTGGCGGCGAGCTGTCGGGCCATTTCTTCTTCAACGACAACGCCTACGGTCACGACGATGGGAGTTACGCGATCCTGCGCATCCTGGAGTACTTGTCTGAAAAGAACGTTGGGCTCAGCGAGCTTTACGCCAGTTTCCCGAAATTCATCTCGTCTCCGGAGATCAAGATCGGCTGCGCTGATGACAAGAAAATTGGCGTCGTGGAAGATCTGTCGAAAAAGTTTAAAGCAGACTTTCCCGCGGCAAAGATCACAGACAGCTCAGTGATTCCCGGCGATGATGGCGTCCGCGCCGATTTCGACAACGGCATGGTCGTCTTCCGCTATTCGCAGAACGGCCCCTACATCACGGTCCGCTTCGAGGCGACGGACCAGGCGACATACGACCAGCGAAAGGTCTACGTTCGTGAGATGTTGGAGAGCTACCCCGATGTCGTCTGGGAAGACGAACTCGTCGTTAATCTCGACGCACTGACGTAGCCTCGTAGGCTTGCTTCCCCGTTCCGGAATTCGGAAGTTTCATCTGCCTCAAAACGGCCCTGTTAGATGTTCTTCGCGAATCTCGTTCCTGAAGATCCGGCAAGGCCAGCGGCAATAGGGGCACACTCCGGCGAGCGGGGTGCGGAGGCAACCACCGATGACGACTTCTCCGCGCTCAGCTCTCTTTATCGTGTGCGACGTAGGGTATCCATAAATCACGGGCAGCGTGTTTTCGGAGATTCCTCGCAACCGCAACGGACAGAACTTCAATCCGATGTGGATAACGGAACTGACGATTGCGAAAATGAGAAGAGCGGCGAGCAGCGAACAGAACAGGCGTGCAATTCGTACCATCCCCACAATGATCCGAAGCTTCTGAAGTAACGAGGGGGGCACGGCTACTCTATTAGAATCTCTCGCGGCTCACTCCCCCTGGGCGGCCCGGCGATGCCGCGCGCTTCGAGAATATCCATGATTCGTGCGGCTCGCATGTAGCCGATCCGCATCCGGGCTAGCTGGATAGGTGAAATCGCAGAGTACAGGTCGGTGCCTCATCGGGAAGACGTTAGTTTGCTTTGCCATCGGTGATGCGCTTGGCGCTTGCGAGAAAGTGCGTGTGTACGGTCATGCGAATGGTGTAAACTTCTGGTCTAACGGTGCAACGGTGTCGTCGCCGCGTCAGCACCGGCAGCTGCTGAGCTGGTGGTGGTTCGGCAGGTGGTCACAATCTTACCCCCTGGTGCATAGAAAGGGCATTGCCAAGTAGAAGAAGCTTGGGTTCGCCTCGATACTCACGTTTGTGTTGGCCCTTGTGTCGCAGGGGGTCGAGCCCGCGTCGAGCACTCCATCCTACTGGCCGACGTGGCGCGGCCCGCTGGCGACCGGGGAGGCCCCGGACGCCGATCCGCCCGTCACGTGGAGCGAGACACAGAACATCCGATGGAAGGTCGAGGTCCCCGGGCGGGGGCACGCCAGCCCGGTGGTGTGGGGCGAGCTGGTTTTCGTGCTCACGGCCGTACCGACCGATAGGGATGCGGAGACCGCCGCGGCATCCGTCGATGTCCCTGAGCGGATGCGGGATATGCTGGTCAGCTCCGCGAAGATTCAGCGGTTTGTGATTCTTGCATACCAGCGCAAGGACGGCGCAGTGCGGTGGGAGCGCACGCTGCATGAGGCGGCTCCACATCAAGGGACACACCGCGACGGCAGCTGGGCTTCGGCTTCGCCGGTCACCGATGGCAAGCACCTCTTCGTCTCTTTCGGATCCCAGGGGCTCTTCTGCCTGGATATGGACGGCACGACCGTCTGGTCCAAGGACCTCGGCGATATGACCGTCAAGATGAACTTCGGCGAGGGCAGCTCGCCTGCCCTGTGCGGCGAGTCTATTGTCGTAAACTGGGACCATGAGGGGGATTCGTTCATCGCGGCCCTGTCCAAGCAGACCGGCGAAGAGCTGTGGCGGACTCCGCGTGACGAGATCACGTCCTGGGCCACGCCGCTTGTCGTGGAGCATGCCGGCAAGACGCAAGTCATCGTGAGCGCGACGGGCCGCGTGCGTGGATATGACGCCGCCGACGGCCATGTGCTGTGGGAGTGCAGCGGCATGACGGCAAACGTGATTCCATCGCCCGTGTTCGCAGATGGAACGGTCTACGTCATGAGCGGGTTCCGTGGCAACGCCCTGCTCGCGATCCGTCTGGACGCGGCCACGGGAGATATCACAGGTTCCAAGGAGGCGGTCGTCTGGCGCCACAACAAGCACACGCCCTACGTGCCCTCGCCCTTGCTCTACCGCGACAGTCTCTATTTTGTCGACAGCAATCGTGAACGTCTCTCCTGCTTCGACGCGAAGACCGGCGCGGTGCACTTCGGTCCGGCTGAGATCGATGGACTCAAGGGGGTCTACGCATCGCCGCTGGGCGCCGCTGGGCGTGTGTACGTTGTCGGTAGAAACGGTGTCACGGCGGTCCTCAAGCATGGGACGACACTCGAGTTGCTGGCCGTGAACACGCTGGACACGAGCATCGACGCCTCACCTGCGGCGGTCGGCAAGGAACTCTACCTTCGCAGCATATC
This sequence comes from Verrucomicrobiota bacterium, assembly GCA_027623315.1. Classification (GTDB taxonomy): domain Bacteria; phylum Verrucomicrobiota; class Kiritimatiellia; order CAJWTS01; family CAJWTS01; genus JAQBYD01. The sequence continues at coordinate 17,420 of JAQBYD010000014.1, forward strand.
GCACCTTTATTGCATCGCCGCCGAGTAACACGGTCGAGAGGCGCAGCGCAGCGGGTACGCATTATGACAGCCGGACGCAGGGGGCAACGCAAGAATCGGAAGGTTTGCCTGCAACCGCAATGGCGGAAAAGAGATTTGACCAGCCCTGACGCATGAGTCAGGGCTGGCAAGCAGAAAGATCATTCTATCGCCTCCCCACTCGTTAGTTGGAGCATTGCCGACAGTGGGGCCGTCACGGGAGCACGCCGAGGCGGCACTCTACACAGATCGTCCCCGCGCCTTTCATTTCGAAGACCGTATCCTCACAAGACACTTATCATGTCGTAACCGGTGCGCTAGACTCTCTTGTGTAATATAGATGACTGGCAGACCAAGACCACGCCCGAGCAGCGCGAGGCGGTCTCCGCGATGCTTCCGGAAGACAATCGTTACCTCGTCGAGTACTGAACTAGAAGCGGCGTCCACGCGAATGCAGACAGAGATGGAACCTCGGATTGCGCGGATGGCGTGAGCCACGTTGTGGTGAAAGTGTGACAACGCTGACACGGGCTACGCCAGTCACGTGGGCGCGGATTACTGCCGAGTTACACTGCCCATGTCGAAAGCATCCGCGCACATCCGCGTTATCCGCGGTCTCTCCTCTCTTCATTCGTGTAGACCCGCCTGCCCCACGTGCGGCAAGGCTCCGCCGCGCCCGCGCGGGGCGGGCAGGTTCGGGTGATTCGTCGGCCCAAATCCGGGAAGTTTCAGCTCAGAGCTTCGACTCGTCATACTGCGGCGTGCCACCGACCCCGAACATGTCGCGCTTGAGCTTGAGATAGACCTTGTAGTTCTCGAGCGATACGTTGGCCGGCACCCGGTGGTCCACGCCGGGCAGGAAGCCACCCTCTTTTACGAACGGGAGCAGGCGTTCCAGTTCGGTGCGAATGGCGTCCGGCCCTTTAGCCAACTCCATCTTGCAGACGCCGCCCTGCATCAGGATGCCCGGCCAGCGCTTTCGCATCTCAACCGGATCGCTGCCGGCATGCACCTCGACCGGGAACATGCAGTTGAGTCCGCCGGCAAGGAAGCTGTCGATCACCGGCAGGATGTTGCCGTCGGTATCGGTCCATGCCACCTGGCATCCATGCTTGCGCAGCAGGTCGGTAATGCGCTTGTAGCGCGGCGCGACGATGTCACGCATGAAATCGACACCGACGATCGGACCTGAATTGAAACAGATGTCCTCCCACCCTGAGCCGAAGTCGAACTCGACGTCGCACACGACCCGTTCGAGTGTCGAACACGCAAGCGTGCAGAGGGTCTCGACGATTTCTTCAAGAAGTTCCGGATCGTCGTAGATCATCATGGCGATGTTCTCGAATCCGATCCAGTTGCGCGGGACTCCGATCATGGATCCGATCCCAACGGCCAGCGGGTAGTCCCGGTTGTTGTACGTCTTCGCAAGCTCAGGCCAGTTGGCCGGTACGCGGTCGGCCGTGGGCTGCAATTTTTCTTTGTATTCCTCCCATGTGGCGCGGTCCTTAAGGTAGAAGGAGAGGTGTTGTGGAATCGACTTGATACCCTTCTTGTTGATGCGCGCGATGCTACCGGTGTCGTCCTGGTACGTTTGGTAGTCATCGTCCTCCTCAAGCACTTTGTATTCGAAGCCCGGGCGCATCCCCATGACGTCGACCGGAACCGTATGCCAGGTCTCAATACCGAAGTAGGCGTAGGCCGACCCCTCATCGGCGATCTCCGGAGGCAGTCCCTGTTCGTGCCAGGTGGGCAGCGTCTCCTCCCAGTATCCAAACTCGAAATTGGGAATGCGGTCGACACGTTGAAAGAACATGGTGCGTCGCCACCGTTCGCGCAAGGTGGGGCCTTGCGCCTCCGGTGTCGCGCTCAGGGTGTCCGCATCAACGTCCCGGTTCACCAATTCCTGCATCTCTTCGTAATCCATGATCGAACTTCCTTTTTGTTAATACTCTCCGCACCACCCGAGCCTACCGGGCAGAGCCCGGGCATCGGATTCGGTCTTCCACAGATCGTCGAACGGCATGTCGATCCCCATGCAGAAGATCTGCGAATTGACGGCGTCAATGCCGATTTCGACCAGGTCCGGATAGATCTCCAGAATGTGGCCGTCGGAGTGCATGAAGATCTTCTCCGTGTCGCGGTCCCAGTCGGGTGGAAAGTCGCGGTGCAGGGCCGCCAGTTCATCCGGATGGTTGATCTCCGCGATCGGCAGGGCCCAGAGTTGTCGCGGCGGGCGTGACGGCGAGCGGAATTCGAGCGTCTCGTAAACGAGTTCTCGTGGCGTGCTGCTCATGACGGCACCTCGCCGCTGCACCCGTTGTTGTAGTCCTCGACGATGTCCGAAACGATTCGAACTCGCTCGATGTCACCCGTCGATGAGATCTCGTCGGAGATACCGAGGATCAGCTTCGGAGCGAAGAGTTCGATGATGCGTTGCGTGCATTCGACGAGCGTTTCGACGGAGAACGTTTCATCAAAATAGACCGCCGGAATTCCGTCGAGCAGGAACATGTCGTCGCCCAACCCCGCCTTGATCTCTTCCAGTGTGACATCTCCCTGTGGGCGCGGTGTGATGGCCTCGATTCCGTCGAGGCCGGTCTCGCGGGCGAGTGGCAGGATCGGGCCGCAGTCGCCATCCCAATGCGAGCAGACGAATTTACCCGCCGCGTGCAATCGTTCGCAGCGCCGCTGGCAGGTGGGAAGGTGATACTTCATGAACATCTCCGGCGACAAGGTGGCCGAGTGAACATTTTCGCCGAAGTTGATGATCTCGATGGGAGATTCGTTGATCAGGTCGATCAGTTGCTCGTGGTGCTCCTCGCGCGCCCGGAAGAAGGCCTCGACGGTCTGGGGCCAGTCGTACAACGCGTAGATGCCGTTCTCGGAACCCATGCGGCTAATGTACAGGTCCTGGACATTCATACGTGGCATGAAGATGGTGGGCGCACCCAGGTCGCCGACCTCGCTTTGGGCGCGGTCATAACAATCCTGAACCCACCCCCAATGCGCATGTTCCTCGCGCCATGTCGCGACTTTCAATTCCTCCTCGGTCTCGACTTCGCGCTTTTCGTGGATCACATGCCAGTTGTTCGTCGTCTTGCGCGTGATGGCAACTTGCTTGCCCACGGGAGTCTCGATGACGTGTTCGGTTCGACCGTCTCCAAGATCATTGGCCGTGCGATGGACGCGTGGGTCTTCGCTCTCCCGGAAACAGCCGTTATAGTGGTTGTAGAGGCGATCCGAACAGCCGAGGGCGCGAAAGATCTCGGGCACGGACATGCCTTCGTAGGGCTCCGGCAGCGGTTCTCCGGCAAACTGCTTATCGGTGTACCAACATCCGATGCGTGGCTGCCAGATGATCCGGCCGCCAGACTCGCCGAAGCAGACCTGCCGGTGCAGCACCGACCAGTCACGCGGCGTAGTTGCCTTCGGCTCTCCAGATATCGAGGATTCGTTCATATCGCTCCAGGGGCATTCCGGTGTAGATGCAGTTGCTCGTTGAGAAAATATACCCGCCGCCCGGCATGCCGTGTCGCAGAGCGTAGCGTGCGGATGCTTCCGCCTCCTCGACGGTGCCGGTGTCCATCAAGCCGCAGTTGATGTTGCCGATCAGGCATACCTGCTCGCCGTAGAGGCGCTTCATCTCCGCCATGTCGACGTCGCCCTGCGGATCCAGGGAATGCAGCGCATGGGGGTTGGCCTCGAGGAGTTGGTCGGCGATCGGCATGATGTTTCCGTCCGTGTGCTTGATCACGTAGAAGCCCATGTCGCGATAGGCGCTAACGAGCTGCACGAGGTATGGCGTCACGAACTCGGAAAACTGTCCCGGGCTGATGAACGGACCGTCGTTGAAACAATAATCGGAGCAGAGCGCGAACCCATCGAGACCACCGTGTTGCGAAATCGCTTCGGCGCGCCGAACTGCGTTATCAACCATCTGCTGCGCTTCGCGCTTGACCCCGTCGGCATCGTCCGCCAATCGGTAAGCGAACGCTTCGAGCTGCGCCCCGTTCGGGATGCCGAAGGTGGCATCACCGTGCAGCATGAGGAAGTACGTGTCGCCGCTCAACTCGCGCACGAGATCGATCATGCGGAGAGTCTCCGCGAGGGTGCCCGGGTTGGGATGCAGGAAGATGGCGTTGTGCTCGAAGCGCCGCGCCGTATCGATGAATAGACCGGCCATGTCCCGGCGGTGCAGTTCCCGCTCCTTCTCCTCCATTTGGTCCCACTGGTGATAGCTGCGGTGCGATGGGTGCACCTTGCCGAAGGCTTGCATGGTCAGGAAGAAGACCAGTTCGAAGTGGGGTACCCGTCCCGCCGGCGGTTGGCGCTCCAGGGCACGAATGAAGTCCTCGCGGGGAGCGCTCACGCGGCCGTCCACCCCATCTCGGCGTCGTCGCAGCCCATGTGCTGCAGAAGGTTCGCATGGGCTTCCCGAGTCGCCCAGATATCCATCGGTATGCGGTCAGGCGCGTCGCGCTTCAGGATCGCGAGCCATCGCTCGCGAGAACTCAGGGCTTCCCGTTGCATAGGTTGATCCTTTCTCGAGATGATCTTCGATCTCTTCGTAGGCAATCTGTACCCACCGCGTGAGACGCCACGGCTCGTTCTCTACGGTGTGCGTATCCTTCATGATCAGTTCCAGGGCGCACCCTCCGGCTGTCTGCAACGTCTTCCGGATGTCGTCGCGAACGGCTTCTTCGCGGAATCCGAGACAGACGGTGGCCGGATGTGGTTTGCGGCTGAAGATCGCTTGACCGTTCAGCTTCTCGGCCATGGTCTGCTCGTCGGCCCAGGGGGACACCGAGACGCGCCGCAGGCGGGGAATGGTCAGGATGGAATCGATGCGGCTGTGTACCGGCTCGCAACATCCGTAGCAGTTGAGTCCGAACCGGTCGAGAAGCGGCAACTGGTACGGGAGGATAAACTCCTCGAACATCGCGGGCGAGATGCCGACGGTTTCCTGGGATTCGGCGAATCCCCAAATATCGCGGGTTCGGGCGGGTGCCCCCGGCATGAAGTCGACGGCGGGAAGATCATCGGTGCAGCCGACTCCGCCGGATCCGACGTAGTGCGATCCGCTCATCAGCCTCAACAGGCCCTGCTTCTCGTGCCAGTCGATGAAGTGGGACTGCTCGTCGCGCAGCCACGCCATGAGCTGATGCACCGCGGCTGGATCGTCGCACATCATGAGCATGAACGGCTCGATTCCCACCAGCAGGACGGCGGTCCACGTGAGCCCGACCGTCCACCATGCCTGGCCACGAATTCGGGGGGGCAGGGTGGGGCCGAAGATCGCGTCCGCGCGCTCCACCTGTTCGTACGTCTTGACGCGGTCCACGGATGGTGTCCGGAAGTGCAGCTTCGTGAAATCGCGATGGAATTCCTTCAGCGGGTGATCCCAGACGTAGCTGCCGCGCTGGTCGCCCTGGATGTGTGGAATCTCTACACCGTAGTTGCCGGGCGATGTGCACCAGGCGATATCGAACCATGGCTCGATAAAGTTGTCGTCGCGAATGTGCTCCCACCAGTAGATCTTGCTTCGCAGCTTGTACTCCCAGTCTCGATGTATGGGATCGTTGCACTCCAGGGCGGAGTGCGGAAGGAGTTCCTCCCAGGCACCCTCGGGAAAGCAGAGCACCATGGGGCGCTCGGATCGCAGTCCGTTATGCTTCCGCCACAGTTGTTCGCGCGCGCGCGGATTCTGGAGTTCACAGATTTCGCGTACGCGCTCCGCCAGGCGACGAAGCACATCCGTGTCATGACTCATGGCGCCTTCTCGGTGCGAACAATCGTCTCATCCCCCGTCGGCGTCAAGCGGTGCCCGGGCGGTACGACGAGGAACTCATCGGAGGCCCATTGGCCGTCCACAAGGCGTTGGATCATCGAAATGTCGCCCTCGACGTTCTCGAACTCCCAGCCGCGCTCCTTGGCCTCATCGTGGGTTTGCGCCTTGTAGTTGGCGTCCTGCTCCAGGCCCATTTCAATGTAGGTGTACTTGGAATAGTTGCGCGTATGGTCGTACAGCTGCGTGTAGAGAAATTCTGCATTATCGGCGCCGTACTTCTCAACCATCTCCTCGTAGGTCTGGTTCATGCCCTGCTGGTTGGGGATCGATAGCTGCTGCAGTTCGCCGTCGTCGACACGGTTTCGTTCGATCCAGCCCGTGGTCTTGAAGTAGACGCCCGGATTCTTGAAGAAATAGTCCTGGTAGCGCTCACGGCTGCCGAGGAAGAGGGTAATGCAGTCGTGAGCGCGGGGCATGACCAGCGGAATCTCGCGTGCGGTCAACCCGGCAAGGCCGTTGTTGCAGAGCGCGTAACCAATGATCACGGCTTCGTAGTTCTCAAACTTGATCGCGTCGACGGCCGCCTGGACATGTTCGAGCATCTTCTCCGGAGCAATGTCGTGCAATCCCTTGGGCAGGAAGGCGGCATCGACCTGGTTCGGGGTGCGCGACAGCGCGAGGCACATCTCGCGGAAGAAGATCTCGCACGAGACGAGGTGGAGCTTGCGCCGCCGCCATTCGGGGGCGGCGCACGCAACCTTATCCTCGGGTTGTCCGCCCGCGGGGGGTGCGGCGTCGTCGCCGGATTTGGGCATGTGGCCTCGCGCGTGTCTCGACTAGGCTGCGGTGACACCGACAAGCCGGCGTGCCTCGTTGACCGCTCCGCTCGCGTTGTCGCTGAATCCGTCGGCGCCGATTTCGTCGGCATAGGTCTGCGTGATCGGCGCTCCGCCAATCATCACCTTCAAGTCGCCGGCTGCCGGGGACTGCTTGACGAGGTCCACCACTGCGCGCATGCCGGGCATGGTCGTGGTCAGCAGTGCCGAGAGCGCGATGAGGTTCGCACCGTGTTCGGTCGCGGCCGCCACATACTGCTCGGGCGACACGTCGACGCCGAGATCGATGACCTCGAAACCACCGCCTTCGAGCATCGAGGCCACCAGGTTCTTGCCGATGTCATGCAGGTCGCCCTGTACGGTGCCGACCACGACTCGTCCGGCCGGTTCCACATGGTTTTCGAGCAGCTTGGGGCGGATCAACTCCATGGCGGCTTTCATGGCGCGCGCAGCGATCAGAAGTTCGGGTACATAGAATACGTTGGCCTCGAACCGGCGCCCGGCCTCATCCATCGCGGGAATCATGTATTTGTCCACGATCGACTTCGGGTCCGTGTTCTCGTCCAGGGCAGTTTGTGCCAGGGATCGCGCTGTCTTGTGGTCTCCCGACAGGATGGCGTCGTACAGCGTGCTCAGGTCAGTCATGTTTACTCCTCCTCGTGGGTGGCCGTGTTATGCGTTGGCCAATTTTGTTGTTTGCGAGATACGGGCTCGGATGCGAAGCACCCGCGCAGTCATGATGGCATCGTCATACGAGATGTGATCGGTGTCTCAATGCTAAGTCCGAACTGGGTGAGATCGTTGCCCTTCTGCGGTATTGTTCGGCGACCCTTCGGACAGCTCTCCCTTCACACTCGCCCTTATCGTTTGTCATTGTAAGGATTACGTGAAAGCGGGATTAAGAATGAGCGAAACATCCACCGGTGCGCCAAGGATCGGCTACGGGCCGGGCGAACGTTCACATCGGCGCCGTTCCCACGCATGCCGCGCGGCAAGCTCCACCGCATAATTCGTGGGTGAAACTGAACTCCGAGATAGTAGGGCCCGCGAATCACGCGAATTCACGCGAATGAAGAGAAGAGAATCCGCGCCCATCCGCGTAATCCGCGGTTCCATCTCTGTCTGCATTCGCGTGGATTCGCGTGATTCGTGGGCCAAAGATTTGGTTAAGAATCAGACTAGGCCCAGATCAAGCGAACATAGGCGCGTGATGAGCGACCGAGCGGACGGCGCACTGGGTGGAGCGCGGTTGCGTGCGAGCTCTTCTGCGAATTGACGATCGCGTAAGGAAGCCCGTATTTCTCGTAAAGTTTGGACCGGCCATATCGCATCTCGAAGCGTACATCCCGAGCGTTTTCGGACACAGCGCCAACCGGCAGGTTGTCGTTCGCTTGCGCTCTGGAACGCGGCGCCAGTGGCTTCGTCTGCCAGCTGTGCGTCGCCGCCGCGCGGCCCCCGAAGGCTGCATTTCGGTGCCCGACGCAGGAGGGTCGGAAATTTGAGTCGCCAGATTGGGTCGAAAAGTGCCGATCCCAGGGGTGAGTAGTACTCCTGTACATGAACTCCTGGGATCGGTGCTTTGCGGCCTGATATGGTGATTCGAATTGCCAAGAAATGCAGTCTTCATTCTCGGCACCGTCTCGACTTCCGGCGACGCTCAGCGCTTGCTTCCATCGCGGTGGAAATTCGACAGCTCCGGACTCACTTCAACCATCGACTCCGCAGGCCTCAGACCAGGACAATCGCCCGGCAATCAGAGTGTCGCTTGGCGGGTTCGCTTAATCTGGGCCCAGTAGGTCCTCAACGATCCCGAGAAGACTTGCCAGCCTCTCGTTGATCGTGTCGCCGTTCATGCGCGGGAACTGGGCGCTGTCCTTGACGTAACCCTGGTAGCCCCTGCACATCACCTTGCCGGATCGTGTCTCGATGCCGGCGAGGCGTTTCGCATGCGCGGCAATGCGGATGCGCGCCAGCAGAAGGAGTCCCTTTACGGGAGTGGGCAGGAGGCCGAAGCGGTCCTCCAATTCTTCGCGCAGGGCGTCAATATCGGTCGTGCGAGCCAGCGCGGCCACGCGCCGGTAGACGTCGAGGCGCAGGCGCTCGTCCTCGACGTAATCGTAGGGGATCGCGATCGTGTTCTCCTCGTCCATGTCCGGCACGAGATGAACGAAGTCGAGGTCGAGCCGGACGTCGATCAGAGGCGGCAGGTCCTCGCCCTTGAGGCTGCGTACGGTACGCTGCAGGAGCTGACAGTAGAGTGCGAATCCTACCGCGGCGATGTGTCCGCTCTGTTCCGCGCCAAGCAGGTTGCCCGCACCGCGGATTTCGAGATCGCGCAGCGCCAGCTGGAACCCCGCACCCGGCTGACTGTGCTGGCGCACGGCACTGATGCGCTTGCGCGCCACCGAATCAATCCGCCCCTGTGCGGGAATCAGCAGAATCGCATAGGCCTTGCGGCTTGAGCGTCCCACACGCCCCCGTAACTGGTAGAGATCCGCGAGGCCAAAGCGGTCGGCGCGGTCGATGATAATCGTGTTCGCATTGGGAACATCGACCCCACTCTCGACGATGGTTGTGCAGAGCAATACGTCGGTTTCACCGTGCACAAAAGCGTGCATCACGTCCGACAGTTCCCCCGATGGCATCTGGCCATGTGCCACGGCAAAGCGCGCTTCGGGGACGAGGTCGTAGAGACGCTTGTGTACCGTTTCGATCGTCATCACCCGGTTATGAATCAGGTAGACTTGTCCCTCGCGATTCACTTCGCGTAGAATCGCTTCACGGATCAGGCGCTCGTCATAACCACGCACGATCGTCTCGACCTCGCGTCGTTCCTGCGGCGGCGTCTCGATCGTGCTCAGATCCTTGGCGCCGCTGAGACTGAGGTAGAGCGTGCGCGGGATCGGGGTCGCAGTCATGGTCAGGACATCCACCATCGTGCGTAACTGCTTGAGTCTCTCCTTGTGCCCCACGCCGAATCGCTGTTCCTCGTCGATGATCACCAGCCCGAGATCCTTGAAGCGTACTCCCGGTTGTAGAAGACCGTGTGTGCCGACCACGATGTCGATCAGGCCCTCAGCGAGCTCCTCGAGGACCTTGAGGGTTTGCGTCCGCGTATTGAACCGGCTCATCATCTCGATGCGCACAGGGAATGGCGCCATGCGCTGACGGAAGGTGTCGAGATGCTGCTGGGCGAGCACCGTCGTGGGGACGAGCACCACCACCTGTTTGGCGTCCATGACCGCCTTGAAGGCCGCACGGATCGCGACCTCGGTCTTGCCGTAGCCCGCATCGCCGCAGATCAGCCGATCGGTGGGCCGCGCCTGCTCCATGTCGCCGCGAACGTCCTCGATCGCCTTTTCCTGGTCGGGCGTCTCGCGGTACGGGAAGGATGCTTCCAATTGACGCTGCCATGCCGTGTCCGGCGGAAAGGCATAGCCGGGGAGGGCATCACGTTTGGCTTGGGTTTCGAGCAGGGATGCCGCGAGATCCTGCACCGCCACCTGCACCGCCTCTTTCTCGCGAGCCCAGCGCTTGCCGCCGAGCTTGTGACGTCTGATGTAGCGCTTTCCGGCCCCGACATAGCGGCTGAGCAGGTGAACCTGCGTGACCGGGATGTAGAGCAGGGCGTCGTCCTCGTACTCAAGCGCGATCACCTCGCGTGGTTGATCGTGAATCTTTACGGTGCGCATTCCGAGGTACTTGCCGATACCGTGATCGATATGCACCACGTGGTCACCGATCTCCAGGCCGGTGAGGTCGTCCAGCCGCGGGCCCGTGGCGACGGGGCGGGATCCCGGCAGCGACGGATCGTAGCGCCGGGTCTGTTCCTTGCGGCGCCCGTACAGATCGCTTTCGGCGACCAGTGCGAGCTTGTACTGCGGGCTGACGAAGCCGCTTGAGAGCCCGCCCGTGGTCAGGTCCAGCCCCTTCAACATCGCGGTGTCCGCATCCTGCTCAAATCGATCCATCGAGCCGGAGGTGTCGAAGTGCAGACGCACGGTGTGGCCCTTGCCGGTCAGATCGCCGAGGCGTTTCAGAAGTTCGCGCCGCGCCTTTTCCATAATATCTGGAGCCAGGATCTCGCGCGGCATATCGGACAGGGTGGTCAGGGGTAGAAAGTCGCCGAACGCCTCGGTGTCGTCGGTTTCCGGCGTCCCGGTGTAGACCTGGGTTGCGGCTGCCGAGGTCACCGAATCATAGAGGTCGTCAAGTTGGGAGACGAGGTGTTCGGCATCGGCCTCGATAGCGGACTCCATGAAGACGGCTGCGTGATCTTCGATCGAGTTTACATCCGACCAGACCCAGATCGTCCGCGGCGGCCAGTAGTTCGCCGCCCCGACCGTCTGGTCTCCCGCATCGACCATGGTCCATTCGGAAACCGGTAGAATCTCGAGCGTGTCCCGTCGTTCAAGGGATCGCTGGTTGGCTGGATTGAACAGGCGCAGCGACTCCACCTCGGATCCAAAGAAGTCGATGCGGGTGGGCCAATCGTCGCAGACCGGCCAGACATCGATAATGCCGCCCTTCACCGCAGCTTGCCCCTTGATCGAGACCTGGGGCTGGATGTCGAATCCCGTCTCTGCGAGGACCGTCATTAATTCGTCGCGGTCGCGAGAGGCGCCGGGTTTCAAGGTGATCAGGAAGCGCGCGAGGGTCTGCGGTGTGATCGTGCGCTGCATCAGCGCCTGCACGGAGGTCACGCACAGCGCCGGTGCGCCCTCGGTAGAGAGCGTGCGCAGGGCGGCGAGTCGCCGGCCGGTGATCTCGGTGTCGGCGGATACGCTCTGGTGGGGGAAGGTCTGCCATGCCGGGACATAGAGAATCTGACTCGTATCACGACCACTCACGGTCAATAAATCACCGTGCCGCGTATCGAGAGACTGCGGGCCATCGGCGATCCAAACCACGGGCCGCTTCGTCGCCTCGTGCAGGGCATGCACGATCAGCGCCTCGGCCGACAGCGGCCAATCCGGAAGGCGCAGCGCGCTTTCGCGCGCAAGCATCTCCCTCAAATGCTTAATCAGGGTGCGTGGGGTCTTCATGCCGCCCCCAGTGTACGGTCCGTCGGCAGATCTCTCAATCGCACTTTGCGGGGGATGAGGGACAGGTTCGGTGAGATTCGTTAGTGGTCCCGGGCCCTCGCCGGGCCAATAGCCTCATGCCCAGGGACAAGGGATCCGTGTGTAAGCGTAGGGGTTGAGGTGAAATCCGCTCTGTCACTTACTCTTCCACTTACTCCGACACTTACTCCTGCCCTTCAATCGCATCAATAGCCGCCCGGCCACAGGATCGGGTCGTTACTCGACGTCGTTCTCGTCAACGATCTCGCGATAGTTGAATATCGCTGTCGTTCTCGATAAAGTTCTCGAGGTCATTTGTCGAAGACAAGCCCGTGAGGAAATGATGGAGCAACCGGTTCCAGATGTAACAGATTCAGATGTGACTCGCGTCGTGCGGCGCGATTTTCAGTCGGATCAGGTCGTCGCGGTCATGGCACTCCTGCGTGAGTACGAGACCGCGCAGTGGGAGGGCGGGCATCCTCGCGTCCTGCTCGCGACGCTGAAACTGGCGGAAGGCGATCTGGATTCTCTTCGTCGCCAGATCGACGTGGCGAAAACTGACTATCGTGATGTCCTCGCATGCGCCGAGTACCCGCAGTACATGAGAAGCGTTCCTCCAGGTGCTGACGGGTCCGGTCAAGAGGTGCAGGGCGTGATCCAACGGGACTGGACTCAATATCAGAACTGGTTGACAGAAACATATCCTAAAATCCGGGAGCAATGAGTACCGAACGGTGCCGAACTTATGAAAATCATCACTGGCAATCTGAAGGGTGGACGAACCGCGCCGGCTCCAAGCATTGAGTGCTGGATCCCGGAGCAGGAGCACAACGGAATCGGCCTGGTCATTTTTCCGGGCGGCGCGTATGGCGGCCTTGCGGAGCACGAGGGGAAGGGATATGCGGAGCACTTTTCCAAGGCCGGCATCGCTTGTTTCGTGGTCTCCTATCGGCTGGGCTCCGCCGGGTTCCGACATCCGGCGATGCTGGAAGATGCACTCGCGGCGATCTACGCCATACGGTCCAGCGCCGGGGAGCACGGGGTGGACCCGCATCGTTTGGGTGTCATGGGGTCGTCGGCCGGCGGACATCTCGCTGCGCATACGCTCGTCGCATGGAATCAGGTCGAGAGCGACGTCTCGTTGCGCCCGGATTTCGGTGTCTTGTGTTATCCGGTTATAACCTCGCAGGGCGCCTATGCACACGAGGGTTCCATGCTCAACCTCGCCGGCGAGGCCGCCTCAGTTTCGTTGCTGGACGAGCTTTCATGCGAGAAGCATGTCTGCGCAGATACGCCGCCCTGCTTCATCTGGCACACCGCGGAAGACGCGGGCGTCCCCGCCGAGAACAGCATGTTGTTCGCTTCAGCCCTGAGGGAGCATGCGGTGTCCTTCGAACTCCATGTCTATGCGAAGGGCAGGCACGGCATCGGTCTTACCGCGCCGTTTGCGTGGGAAACCGATTGTCTGCGCTGGATCCAGGAGGCTGCGCCGCCGCCGCGTTGACCGGCCTCGGTTACGTGCGAATGCGACTCTCATCGGAGCGGGTCGGATCCGCGTTGCAATCCTCTCTGGGGAATCCTATATTGCCGCCGCCCCAAGTTCGCCCTCGCGGCGAACCACGGAGCGGACCCGCAACCCTTTCGGGGGCGATTAGCTCAGTTGGCTAGAGCGCCTGCTTCACACGCAGGAGGTCACAGGTTCAAGTCCTGTATCGCCCACCAGCCTACGCTCGCGCGCGACGGAGTTGCGCGCGAGCGTAGGCTGCCCACCGTAGCTTTAGCGTAGGAGGGCCCGACGGATCAACACCATTAAAACGGCGATAAATCCCGCATGCGGCATCTCCCCGACGGCATGCGACATCATGCGACGATGAAATTCGATCGCACACACATCAACACACACGCCCGACTCCTGCCTGATTATGACCGGATGACTTTTCTGACCTTACGGGGGCGAAAATCAATGCTGGGGTTCAGTTCTGCCTACGCAGTGAAAAAGGGTTGCCACTGGGTGCCGTGTTTGGGCGCGTCAAAGCTGGACGGCGCATGTAGGTGCTTCTCGATGACCACGACATAGGGATAGAAATGTATTGAATGACATGACGACTGAAAGGGCGTTGTTTCACGTCCGAGTACGTCTCGACTCGATGTCTTGTTTAACTCAGCAATCAGTCCGTTGGCGTATGCAACGAATTCGTGATGGATGCCGTGAACGTCCTCGCAGAGATAGACACCACCGGGGCGAAGTTGAGGCAGCATCTTCTCCAACGTCACCATTTGCTGATTCGGCATATGACCGCCATCATCGATCAGGATATCAATGCCCTGTACCTCACTGTTGAATCGTGTCCAAAATCCTGGGTCGCCCTGATCTCCGATGAATACCGTCACGTTTTCACTTTCATACGCCATACATGCTTCCTCAATATCAACGCCGTATATGTGGCATCTGTCCCCGAAATAGGAAGACCACATGTTCAGACTCCCGCCACTGTAGATGCCAATCTCAAGAAGGTTTACAGGCGACCCTACGAACCTGGACAAGTGGCGGTGGTAGATGTCGAAATAGTGCTCCCATTTCCAAATTCCATGTCCTTCCGTGAGACCCGTGAAATAGTTCCAAAGAGGATTTTCTGGTGACGGTGTATTGGAAGACGGGGACTCCGATGGCTTAGCGGCAGCGCATTCTTTCCAGTTGCGAGCGAACGCGTAACCCCGTGCATAGCGCAACGGCAGGAGAAACCATCTCAATCGGTCTCGCAGCCTGATCGCTCTGGCGAAAACCCTACGCGGCATCATTCGTTTCAGGAGAGCTTTCATAGGATCATCTTTTCAGTCTGATACTTTCGTCCAACGAATACACGTCCTTACACTCAGGATTCACTTCCCCGGGTGCATCATGCGCGTCCACCATTCAGAGCGGAGTCTACGCCCCCGCCTCGCCCACGCAACGCCAATGATGGCCCCTTGGTAGCGATTTCGGTCTGGGTTGGGTGCGGTGAGCTTTGCGGTGTCACTTCGCACAATGACAGTCACCCCTTACGCGCCGAATAACCAGCGACGCGGGTAGACTCAGGCGTCAGCAGACTCAGCAGGCGCAGGCTCCGGCTCCGGCTCGCGACGGCGCAGGAGGATGCTTTCGCGAAGCGCTCCGCTGATATAGGCAACTTGAGCCATCACGATGAGCGCTGCGTTGCGCCACGACCTGCCGCGTAGCCAGCCGTCCGTGCGGAACGGGCAGGTCACGAGGCGAAGGTAGAAGGTCACGGGTTCCGGCGTGCGGCCGTTTCCCCGCTCACTGCGCCGCGCTGCGCGGATTCGGTGGTAGTGTGGTGCGCCGCGGCCGTAGACATGATGCTGGCGCCAGAACCCTCGAAAGGTTGTGTCGCGCGCATGGGCAACGCGCGCATCCTGCACAAACTCGTGCGGTAAGCCGGCGTCGTTCCAGTGATCGCACAGTTCCCGGTCTTCGCTGCCGACGCTTTTCAGCAGCGGGCTGAAGCCTCCCAGGACCTGGAAGAGGTCACGCGGCGCGGCCATATTGTTCCCTGTGAACAAGGGCGCGCTGTGATCGGTGCTGTTGAAGTACTCGTAGAGGAAACTGGTGAGCACCTGGCTGGCCTCCGCATACGGATTTGCGGGCAGACTGTTGAAGGTCGTGCCGCCAAGAAGCGCCGTAGGGGATCGTTCGAACTGCCTCGCGAACGCCGACAACCAGCCGGGCTGCGGGACGCAATCGTCGTCGGTGAAGGCCAACCATTGACCGTGGGCGACAAGGGCTCCGGCATTACGCGCGGGGCCAGGCCCCTGCTGCGCCTGGCGCTCGAAGCGGATGCGCAGGCCACGCGTCGCGTCGTGCACGAGCGGTTCAAGGGGATCCGGCGATCCATCGTCAACGACCACGACCTCGTAACGCTCGCGCGGGTAGTCCTGGCCGTCGAGGGCCTCCAGGCAGCGCCGAAGCGATTCGGGTCGCCGATGGGCAGGCACGATGATCGAGAAGTCGAGACTCATGCCGGCTGTGATGGAACCTGAATCCGTTCGGACGCGTGAAGGAATCTGCCGCGATGGAACTCAAGGTCGAGGCACCGTCGCAGTGAACCGGCCTCGCCCGAGACGTATCCCAGCCCCTCGCCGGCGCCCGAGACGACCAGGTTTAGAAACATTGCCGGCAGGGCTCCAAGGGCTCGTGCGTGGCCAAGCGTAGCCGTCATGATAGGCCAGATTCGGCGTATCCGGGCCAGGGGAATCAGGGGCCACAGGACGGCTAGCTTGACGCGCTCGGTTGGAGTCAACCGTGCGCAACGGTAGGCGGCGAAGACACGCGAGAACGCCCAGGAGAATTGCAGGGTCGGCCAGAAGCGTGAGCAGTTCCAGTGGAATGCGTGGACGTCAGGATCGGCGTAGAGGCGCGAGCCCTTTTCCACCATGTCCCAATGCAGGATCGTCTCCACTTCGAGCCACCAGGCCAGGTCAGGTTCGTAGGCCATGAGATCCTCGCGGCGATACGAGCTGTTGTGACCGGGAAGTTGACGCTGACTTCCCTTGGGGCCGAGTGGGCTGCTCGAGCCGTAGTCCATGATGAACTGCACGCAGCTCGAGATGGTGTTGGGGTTGGCATTGGTCACGGTGGGACCGACGCCGGCCCATTCGCCTTCAGCGTACCGTCGGAGGATCTTCTCGGCCCAGTCCGGAGCGGGGTAGCAGTGATCCTCCGTTAGGGCGATGATGGGTGCCGTGGCGCCCCGGACGCCCGCGGCGGTCACCTCGCCGAGACTCGACACGCTGGGAGCGCTGACCCGTTCGACGGAATGGAAGCCCGCCAGCACGTCGTCAGGAACGGCGAGCGCCTCGAGTGTTGGGCCGACGAGCACCAGTTGGATCTGCGCCCTGATCGTCTGGGTCTGCAATGCCGCCAGCGTGTTACCCATCGTGTGCCACGTATCCGGTGTGATCACGATGGCGGAAATCGCGGGCTCATTCATTCGAGAGAGCCTCCGTTGCGCGCGCTGCTATCGCCGGTGTCACGTACATGCATAGACGTCAACATCTCCATCACACGACGTCAATTTCTAACGTGTTGTTCGTTGGAGCGAAGCGTCACGTCAACCCGCCGTCGACGTGCAGCACCTGCCCGGTGATGTATGCGGCGCGGTCGGAGAGCAGGAACGTGACGGCGCGCGCTACGTCCTCGGGCTGTCCAAGTCGCTGCATGGGAATCTGAAGATTGTCGCGCATCGCGTCGCTCAGCACGGCCGTCATGGCGCTCTCGATCAAACCGGGCGAGACCGCGTTGACCCGGATTCCGAAACGCGCACTTTCGAACGCGAGGCTCCTGGTGATGCTGACCATTGCGGCCTTGGATGCGGCGTAGTCGGCGCCCATCCACTTGCCCGGGCCGTGTGCCGAGATGGATGCGATGTTCACGATCGCACCCGATTTCTGTTTGCGCATGGCCGAATAGGCTTCGCGCATGGCGCACAGGGCGGACTCGATATTCAAGGATTGCGTCGCGCGCCAGGTCTCGAGATGCATGCCTCGGAAGGCGGCCGCTTTTCCCGCGCCGGCGTTATTCACCAGGCCGTCTATGCGCGCGCACCGTTCGAGGACGCTTTGCACCAGGGCGGCACCGGCGCTCGGTTCCTGCAGATCAGCGGCGAGAGGGATCGTGCGTGCCGGGTTGTCGGAGAGTTGGGCGGCGACGTCGCGGACAACGGACTCATCGCGTCCGTGCAGGGCTACGATGGCGCCGTGATCGAGAAGATCGGCGGCAATGGCACGTCCGATTCCACGGGTGGAACCGGTGACGAGAATGACTTGGTCCTGGAGGAGAGTGGACAAACGAAGCGTCACGTCTGCAGGATACCGCTGCTCTCGTCCAGGAAGATGCCCTGCAGATTCATGCGCAGGGCTTCGGGGTTTGAGGACGCGGCCATGCCGTCGGCTTCGGTGATCTTGCCTGCCGTAATCAGATCGTAACAGGACTGGTTGAAGGACTGCATTCCGTCCTCTTTGCCCTTTTCGACGGCCTGGGCCAGGATGTCGAGCTGGTTTCGTACGAGGAGCTTGCGGACGGTTGGCGAGTTGATCAGAATCTCCACGGCGGGAACGACGCCGCCCTGGATGGAAGGCACGAGGCGTTGGCAGACGACCGCACGAAGGTTCTCCGACATTGCGAGTCGTGTCTTGTCGCGCTCGTGCGAAGGGAACACGTCCAGAATACGCGGAATCGCCTGGCTGGCCGTGTTGGCGTGGACCGACGAGAAGATCAAGTGACCGGTTTCGGAGGCGAGCATCGCAATCATGATACTGACCTCATCACGCATCTCGCCGATCATGATGACATCCGGATCCTGGCGTAGCAGGTAGCGCAGCGAACGCTCGTAAGACACGGTATCGAGGCCGACCTCGCGTTGGGTGATCGTGGCACGCTCGTCTTGGAACAGGTACTCGATGGGGTCCTCTACCGTGATGATTCTTCGGTCCTGGGTCCTATTGATCTCGTTGACCAGCGCGGCCAGGGTCGTGGATTTTCCGCTTCCGGTCGTGCCGGCGAGCAGGACGATACCGCGCTTTATCTTGGAAAGTTCAGCAATCTGCGGGGGGAGATTCAACTCCTCGCACGTTGCGATGTTCGTTTTGACGTGTCGCATCGCGAGCGCCGGAATCTGCTGAGCCTTGAAGACGTTGACTCTAAAACGCCCGACCCCTTCCTCCTCGTGCGAGAAGTCCGCCTCGTGAAATGACGCGTATGGTTCGGTCAGGTGGGGAGGCATGATGTCGTCGACGATCTCCGTGAGGTCTTCGGCGGAGAGCGCGTCGAACCGGCTGGCAACCAATGCGCCACTGATTCGCAAGATGGGTCCCTTGCCGAACTTAAGATGCACGTCTGAGGCGCCGGACTCGACAGCGCTTGCGAGCAGGTCATGGATGATGGACATACGATGCGTTTCCTTTTGCGTTCGATGCTATGCGGGCTCCTCTAAACACCAGTCTGATGCGGCCGGAATCGCCTGTCAACGTCACATCATCCGCGAACTCATGCTGACACCAACCGCGCAGAAGACGATATTGGGCAGCCATGCGCTGGACCAACTCGGAATAACGCTTTGAATTCCCATGTACATTCCAATTTGGAGCAACGCGTAGTATCCAAAGAGTGCTGATAGAGCAAGTATGATGCCAAGCATGGCCCCGGAGCGGCCGGTGCGCGCACCGGCCGGAATCGCGAACAGCAGCACGACGAGGCACGTCCATGGCGACGCGAGACGTTGGTGAAACTGAACTCTGTAGCGTGCGAGTTCCCGGTCTGTGAGATAGGGACGTGTTGCGATGTAGCGGTGGAGTTCCGTGGTAGTCAGCAGGTCGACGGGTCGTATGTCGCCGTTCACCAGGTCGTCCGGCTGGGTTCGGATGTCCCGCCGTTCGACCGGGATCTCCGCATGCTCGCTGCGCGACACAACCTGGTCGTCGTCGTCGGTGATTTCCGATACGTAACCGAAGAACCACCAGGCGCCGTCCATCCATTCCGCCCGCGTCGCGGCGATCTCCTCGCGGAGACCTTGTTGATCGGTGTTGCGCGTGACGATGACGCTGTGCGCGATGTGCGGCTTGGTGGCGTCGAGCCGCTCGATCCACCAGATCGAGCGGGTCTGGCCGTCCATATAGGCGATCTTCTCGTGGATCGTAGCGATCGCGTCCGGATCCGATCGAGTCTTGAAGAAGGTGGTCGTATAATTCAGAGCTCGCGGCACCACGGTTTCCTTGAGCACCGCGATCAGGATCACAAAACCCAGACCGACGGTCAGGAAGGGGGTCATGAGCCGCCAGCGGCTGACGCCGGAGGCCCGCATCGCCGTGAGCTCATTGTGCCGCGTGAGCTTGGCGAGCGTGTAAAGTGCCGAGAGTAGGAGTGCCGCCGGCGTGATTAATTCGAGCACCGGAACGAGTAGAAACCCGTAGTAGGTCAGGATTTCGACCGGCTGAACATGGTGCTCGAGGAACTTCTTGAGGTTGCTGAAAAGGTCGATAATGACGAATAGCATGCAGAATGTGAGCAGGTTGTAGGTGAGTGGAGTCAAATACTCACGGTAGAGATGGCGGTCGATAATCTTCATCTTGGTTGGCGTGATAACAGGCCCCAGGCAGGGCAGATCCTGGCCATGACATTGTCAGTTGACGCACGCGAGGCCTGTTTTGTAGTTTATGCGGCTTCACGTCAAGCGGTAGAAACACTCCCAGGAGGATTTGAATGTCTGTCAAAGTAGGAATTAACGGTTTCGGCCGCATCGGGCGCCTGGTCTTCAGGGCGTCCCTGGGCAGGTCCGATATCGAGGTTGTCGGGGTCAATGATCCGTTCCTGGATCCCGACTACATGGAGTATCTCGTTAAGTACGACACGGTCCACGGCCGGTTCGACGGCGAGGTGGGTTCACGGGATGGCGTGCTGACCGTGAACGGCAAGGATATCGCGGCTTTCGCGGAGCGCAACCCTGCCGACATCAAGTGGGGTGAATGTGGCGCCGATTACGTCGTGGAGTCCACCGGTGTTTTTCTGACCAAGGAAAAGGCGCAAGGCCATATCGACGGCGGCGCAAAGCGCGTCCTGATGTCCGCACCCTCTAAGGACGACACCCCTATGTTCGTGATGGGTGTGAATCACAAATCGTACTCGGCGGATATGCAGTTTGTTTCCAATGCATCGTGTACTACCAACTGCCTGGCACCGATGGCCAAGGTTGTGCACGACAATTTTGGGATCGACGAGGGACTCATGACCACCGTGCACGCCATGACCGCAACCCAGAAGGTGACCGACGGACCGTCGGGCAAGTTGTGGCGTGATGGGCGTGCCGCCTCGGGAAATATCATTCCAGCCAGCACCGGCGCCGCCAAAGCCGTCGGCAAGGTAATCCCGGAACTGAACGGAAAGCTCACGGGCATGGCGTTCCGTGTCCCGACGCTCGATGTGTCGGTCGTCGACCTAACCTGCCGACTCAAGAAGGGCGCGTCCTACGACGATATTAAGGCCGTCATGAAGAGCGCAGCCGAAGGCGATTTCAAGGGCATCATTCTCTACACGGAGGAGCAGGTCGTCTCGAGTGACTTTATCGGGGAAGCCTGCACGAGTATCTTTGACGCCGAGGCGGGCATCGCACTGAACGATAATTTCGTGAAGTTGATCGCCTGGTACGACAACGAATGGGGCTACTCCAACAAGTGCCTTGACCTCATTGCGCACATGGACACGGTCCAGTAGGGATCGGCTGCCCGACATCCCAAAGTTACCGCATCACCGCCGGCCAGGTCGCCGGCGTGCCGTCGCGACCCGCTGCGGAGATGAGAATGTATTGCGCCACCGACCTGACGGAGACGAGAACGTTGACGGTTAAATCGATTCGAAATTTGGAACTGAAGGATAAACGCGTCCTGATGCGCGTGGACTTCAATGTGCCGCTCGAAGGCGGTGTGGTGCAGGACGATACTCGCATCCGCGCGGCGCTCCCCAGCATACGTCACGCTCTCGACATGGGCGCGAGCGTCGTGCTGATGAGCCACCTCGGACGACCGAAGGGGAAGGTGAATCCAGCGTACAGCTTGAAGCCCGTCGCGGAAGCCCTGGGGCAACTGATCGATCACCCCGTTTCGTTCGTAGGCGACTGCGTCGGCCCGGACGCCACGCAGGCGGCGCAGGCACTGCGGGCGGGCGAGGTCCTCATCCTCGAGAATTTGCGCTTTCATGCCGAGGAAGAGGGCAAGCTTACGCTTTCCGATGACGCCACGGATGACGAGAAGAAGGCTGCGCGGGCGTCGATGAACGAGCGCCAGGACGCGTTCGCTGCGAGGTTGGGCGCGCTGGGGGATCTCTACGTGAATGACGCCTTTGGTACCGCTCACCGGGCTCATGCCTCGATATCCGTCGTCACCCGTTATTTCGATGATTGCGCCGCGGGATTCCTGCTGGAGAAGGAGATCGAGTATCTCGGCGG
This sequence comes from Verrucomicrobiota bacterium, assembly GCA_027623315.1. GTDB lineage: Bacteria > Verrucomicrobiota > Kiritimatiellia > CAJWTS01 > CAJWTS01 > JAQBYD01. The sequence continues at coordinate 39,114 of JAQBYD010000014.1, forward strand.
AGCCCTGGCCGAACCGAAGCGTCCGTTCGTGGCCTTGATCGGAGGCGCCAAGATCAGCGGAAAGATTGACGTGATCGATAGCCTGCTCGATAAAGTCGACACCATCATCGTCGGCGGTGGTATGGTCTATACATTCATGAGGGCACAGGGCTACCCAATTGGCGACTCCTTAGTCGAAGAGGACCGCGTTGAGATGGCCCGCGAAACGCTCGACGCGATCGAGAAGGCGGGTCGTGAGTTTCTTCTACCCGTCGATCATGTGGTGGCGGATGCCTTCTCGGAGCACGCCAACACGCGGGTTGTCGGCAATGACGGCATCGATGCCGGCTGGATGGCTCTCGATATCGGACCACGATCGGCGGACCTGTACTGTGCAGCGCTTCGGAAAGCCGCAACCGTCGTCTGGAACGGTCCGATGGGCTGCTTCGAGATGGAACCCTTTGCCGGGGGCACCATGGCCGTTTGTCGCGCGATCGCTGAGACGGATTGCGTCAGTATCGTTGGCGGAGGAGATAGCGTCAGCGCCGTAAACAAGAGTGGATTGGCAGAGCACTTTACGCACATTAGCACCGGGGGCGGCGCCAGCCTGGAGTTCCTGGAAGGCAAAGCGCTACCAGGCATTGAGGCATTGAATTAATGGCAAAATATAGAAAAAAGATTGTCGCGGGCAACTGGAAGATGAATCTCTCCATCGCCGAGGCGACCGAGTTGGCATCGAGCGTTGCACGTGGGCTTGCGGAGGTGCGCGAGGTGGACGTTGTATTGTGTCCGCCCTTCACCGCGCTGGGCGCGGTTGGCGATGCGATCTCCGGCGGCAGCATCAAGTTGGGCGCACAGAACATGTATTGGGAGAAAGATGGAGCGTTCACCGGCGAGATTTCCGCGGCGATGCTGCGCGGGCTGTTTTGTCGATACGTGATCCTTGGCCATAGCGAACGCCGTACGCATTTCGGCGACACCGATGAGGTCGTGAATCGAAAGGTCCGGACCGCGCTGGAGAGTAGTCTGGAGCCCATTGTCTGCGTCGGTGAAAGCCTCGAGCAGCGTGAGGCAGGCGAGACCAACGAGGTGTTGGAGGCGCAGCTGCGGGCTAGTCTGGCGGATCTCGGTGCGGATTACGGCAAGGTTATTGTGGCGTATGAGCCGGTTTGGGCGATTGGGAGCGGTCTGACGGCCGCCCCCGCCCAGGCCCAGGATGCTCACGCCTGGATTCGGAGTGTGGTGGGCGAGATCGCCGGTTCCGAGGTTGCCGATAGCCTCCGGATTCAGTACGGTGGCAGTGTGAAGGCGGATAACGCGCGTGAGTTGATGTCGCAGGCTGACGTCGATGGCGCGCTTGTCGGAGGCGCATCACTCGAGTCACGTTCATTCGTGGAGATTGTTCGGGCCGGTGTCCCGAACGACTAGGACAAGGACCAACCCAGAGCGGGAAAAAGCACAATGGCTGACGTATTACGCTACTTATTGATATTCGTTGAGGTGTTCAGCAGTTTTCTGCTGATCGGAGCGATTCTGATCCAGAAGAGCAAGGGGCAGGGGCTCGGCATGGGATTCGGCCAGGCGATGGGTGAGACATTCCTCGGCGCCCAGGCGGGCAATGTCTTGACCAAGTCAACCGTCACTCTGGCGATCGTCTTCTTCGTGAATACGATGCTGTTGGCGTATCTCTATTCTGACCAGATCGGCGGCGGATCGATCATGGAGGACTACTCGACGCTGCAGCCGGTTCCCGTACCGCAAACGCTCCCCGATCCCCAGTTCGCGACCCCGCCCGAGGGCGATCTGCTGACGGCACCCCCCGGGAGTACGCCGGACTTCGCACCCATCGCGCCGCCGCAGACGGAGATCCTGCCCATCGCCCCGCCGCAGGCAGACGTTGAAGCGGTCGAGCCCCCGGCGACCGTCGAGACCGTGGAGCCGATTCAAGTGGCCCCCGTCCCGGACGAGGACGCTGCCGCGCCGGCCCCCAACGCAGGCGAGTGATCGGAGTCCTTTGGAGTGCGGCGGCCTGACGCCGCTTTTCTTGCGGCTGGCTTGCCAGACGCGGGCACTGCCCACGTTTATTGATGATACCGATGTCTTGCTAGGTCGCCGACGAGTCGGCGACAAGAAAAGCGGCGTCAGGCCGCCGCACTCCAAAGGCGTTTCTCCGGCTTCGTGACTGGAGGATGCTCAGTCCGAAGCAGGAGAAATGCAGAAAGCATCATCTTTTGTGAAGGGACGCCGCATCCAGCGTCGGCACGTTTCCACGTGATGAATCCGGTCCCACAGATCGTCACGCTCTGCGCGTATGCCGCGGATCCAGCGCGTCGCGCAGCCCGTCACCAACAAAGTTGAGCGCGAAGAGCGCAAGCGATAGCACGGCGCCGGGATAAATCAGCAACCAGGGATACGACTCCATCGACTCTGCGCCGGTCTTGATCAGGAGGCCCCAGGACGATTGGGGCAGTTGCACGCCCAGTCCAAGGAAACTGATGAACGATTCCAGCAGAATGACCTGCGGGATCGTGAGCGTGGTGTAGACAATGATCGGGCCCAACGCGTTTGGAAGAATATGACGAAAGATGATCCGGGCCTTGGAGTATCCAAGTACGACCGCGGCCTGCACGAACTCCTGCTGGCGAATCGCCAGCACCTGCCCGCGAATGATCCTGGCCATGGTCAGCCATTCCACGGCACCGATCACGGCGAAGAGCAGGAAAATATTGCGTCCGAAGACCACAGTCAGGATGATCACGAAGATCGTGAATGGTAACGCGTAGAGGATGTCCACGATTCGCATCATGATCGTGTCGGTGCGCGCGCCGCAATAGCCGGAGACGGAGCCGTAGGTCACGCCGATGACCAGCGAGACCGCGGTCGCGCAGATCCCCACCATCAGCGACGTCCTTCCGCCATAGAGAACGCGCGTGAACAGGTCGCGCCCCAGGACGTCGGTGCCGAACCAGTGCCGTGCAGACGGCGGCGTGGCGCCGATGCCGAGTAGGGGATCCGGCTCATCATACGTGTACGGTGTGGCCACGGGAGCCAACAACGAAAATCCGGCGAGGACAATCATCAGAATCACACCCATGCATGCCAGGCGGTTGCGCAGGAAGCGGTGCAGGACTTCTTTGGACTCCGGATTCATGGGGATCTCAAGCGACGGTGTGGGCGCGTGTTCTGGGGTTAAGCCAGGCGATGCATAGATCGACCAGTAAATTGAAGAAGACCACAATCACTGCGTAGAAAGCGACGAGGCCCAGGATCAGCGGGTAGTCGCGATTGAATGCCGACATCACGAACATGCGCCCCAGTCCCGGGATCTGAAAGATGGTCTCGACGACGAAAGATCCGGTGATGATTCCGGCGGCGGCCGGTCCAAGAAAGGAGACCACCGGGATCATCGCATTCTTCAGGGCATGGCGAATCAGGATCTGACCTTCGTTCAGACCCTTCGCGCGTGCCGTACGGATGTAGTCCTGTGGCAGGACCTCGAGCATGCTGCCGCGGCTCAAGCGGGCGATGTAGGCCGCGACACCCAGCCCCAGGGTGATGGCCGGCAGAACCCGGTCAGACGGCTCTTCCCAGCCGGCAACATTGAACCAGCCATAGTGCAAGCCGCACACCAGCGCGAGAACCGGGCCGATCACGAAGGAGGGTACGCAGATCCCGGTCATCGCAACCGGCATGACCAGGTGGTCCCACCACTGGTTATGGCGCAATGCAGCGCTCAAGCCCGAGGCCAGGCCGAAGAGCAGCGCGAAGACCATCGCGTACAGGCCGAGCTCGAGTGATACGGGAAAGTTCTGGGCGATGATGTCGTTGACCGTGCGCGTCGGATTGTGAATCGACGGCCCGAGATCGCCACGTATCGCACACGCGAGATAGTTCAGATACTGGATGGGCAGCGGATCGTCCAGGCCATAGAACTCGTTCATACGCTGGATCGCATCCTCTGGGTAGTTTCGCTCGGCCGTAAAGGGGCCGCCGGGTGCGAGGCGAATCAGGAAGAAGGTGACCGTGACGACCGCGAGCAGGACGGGAATCAGTTCAAGCAGGCGGCGGATCGTGAAGCGCAGCATGGGATCCAGTGTTGAAAGACGTGCGGCCGGGGTGAGGGCTGTAACCGAGCCCTCTTTATCTCACTTCAGGTCGAGATGCTTATACGGATGATGATCGAGAATGGTGGGATTCCATCCCTGTACGGAGGGATCGACGAGCGATTTGCTGCGATAGGAGTAGATCGGCATGATGGGCGACTCCTTCATGAGAATCGTCTCTGCTTCGGAGAACGTTTTGAAGCGCTGCGTTGGATCCAGGGTTGTCGATGCCTCGCGAATGAGCCGGTCGTAGTCGGCGTTCGACCAGTTTGCGCGGTTGTTCCCGCCACCCGTAACCCACATGTCGAGAAACGAGTTGGGATCCACGTAATCTCCGATCCAACCGGCGCGCGCGATATCGTAGGTCCCGCGTTGCGTAGCGTCGAGGTAGACCTTCCATTCCATGTTTTCCAATTGGATCTCGATACCAAGCGCCTTCTTCCACATCTGTTGGATCACCTGCGCGATGCGCTCATGCGCATCCGACGTGTTATAGAGCAGCTTCAGGGAGGGGAATCCCTCGCCTGCGGGGTAACCGGCGTCGGCCAGGAGTTTCCTGGCCTCCCCCAGCTCGTCGGAAATACGGGCGTCCGTCTGGTACCCGGCAGTGCCGGGAGGCGTGAAGTGGTAGGCCGGATCTTCTCCCGCCTTGGTGACGCGCTCGACAATCGTGGCGCGGTCGATCGCCATGGACAGCGCGCGACGCACACGCGGATCGTCGAGCGGCTTTCGTTGGACGTTGAAGATGTAATAGTAGGTGCCGAGATAGGGGTCGAGACGAAGCAGGTCGGGTTGGTTGTCGCGGTAGTGCGCGATGCGGTCGATCGGAATCGTGCTCGTTACATGCAGTTTGCCGCTGCGGAACGTACGCTCCTCGGTGGCGTGATCCCCGATCGGGTGGAAGTGAATTTCGTCGATCTTGACCGTCGCGCGGTCCCAGTACATCGGATTCCGTGTCACGGTGATCTTCTGGTCCGGCTCCCACGACGCCAGGACGTAAGGCCCGTTGCCGATGTGCGACTCGGGGCGGGTCCAGCCCGTGGATCTCTGATCGATGGTTCCGTGCTGGAGAATCGTGGGCGGATGGACCGGGAACCACGAGTAGTGATTCAGGACTGCAAGGAAGTAGGGCGTTGGCGCCGCCAGCGTGATTTTCAGGGTGCGATCGTCAATCGCCTGCACTCCGACTGGTTCGAAGTCGTCGAGCGTTCCCTTGTTGTATGCCTCCCCGTTCTCGAGGAGATAGAGCATGTAGGCGTACGGTGCCCCGAGGGCGGGCGTCAACATCCGCTTGTACGAGAAGACGAAGTCGTGCGCCGTGACCGGATCCCCGTTGGACCAGCGTGCTTCTTCGCGAAAGTGGAAGGTGTAGACGCGACCGTCTGCGGAGAGCTCCCAGCGGGTTGCCACACCGGGCACGGGGTCGAGCGTTTCGGGATCCTCTGCGACCAGTCCTTCAATCAACGCGCAGATGATGTTGTGCTCGGTGACGCCGGTGACGATATGCGGGTCCAGATCCTGCGGTTCGGATCCGTTGCCCAGGCGCAGAATCTTGGCGGTGTCGGCGGCGTCGGCGGGGTCTGGCCGCGCCTGCTTCTCGCGCTTGGAGCAGGCCGTGCCGCTGAGCAGAAGCAGGCTTACGGCGAGGCAGAGCTGGAAGAAGGGTCTCATATGACGGGCGATAGTCTAGTCGTGCGTGACGCCTATACCGAGAACTTTAATCGTGCCTGGAGGCGGTTACAATTCATCCACGCGCATGCATGCAACCTGGTGCGCGCGGGCGACGTCTTTGAGCGCCTGCTCGCTTTGCCGGCAGGCATCCAGCGCGTGGGCGCAGCGTGTGTGAAAGCGGCAACCCGGCGGCGGGGATGCCGGGGACGGCACATCGCCGGTTAGCACGATTCGGCCTTTACCCTCCACGCCCACCTGCGGGATGGCCGAGACCAGTGCCCTCGTATAGGGGTGGCGCGGCGCGGAGATGATCGCTTCGGCCGGCCCGATCTCAACCAGTTCCCCGAGATACATTACCGCGATGCGATCGCATACGTGCCGGACCACGCTCAGATCATGCGAGATGAAGAGATAGGCGAGGTTGTACTTCTCGCGCAGATCCATCAGCAGATTCACAACCTGTGCCTGTACCGATACATCCAGTGCGCTCACGGCTTCGTCGCACAGAATCAGCTTCGGTTTTAGCGCGATGGCGCGCGCGACGCCGATGCGCTGACGTTGCCCGCCGGAGAATTCATGCGGATAGCGGTGCAGGGAGTCGTGGCCGAGTCCCACGTCATTCAAGAGCTCGATCGCCGCGGTCTCACGGTCGGCGTTTCCGATCAGACCATGCACGATGAGCGCCTCGGTAATAATGTCGATCACGGTCATGCGCGGGTTCAGCGACGAGAACGGGTCCTGGAAAATGACTTGGAGATCCCGCCGCATACGGCGCAGGTCCTCGCTTCGCATCGTATGCAGGGCCTGTCCCTCAAAGGCAATCGAACCCGACTGGATGGGGTCCAATCCAAGGATCGACCGCGCGAGTGTGGTCTTGCCGCAACCGGACTCGCCGACGAGGCCGAGGGTCTCGCCCTCCCGAATCTCGAGCGAGACGCCATCGACAGCTCGAACGTGGGCCACGGTGCGAGAGAAGACGCCGCGACGGATCGGAAACCAGGTCTTCAGATCGGTGATCTTCAACAGCGCGGGTGATGTGGCGACGGCGTTGCTCATATGGGGGGGACGGACTGATTGGGGTCGGACAAAAAGCAACGAGCCGCGACCCGATCGGCTTCGTACAGCGGTGGCATCTCCAGTTCGCATCGCTCGAAGGCCTTGCAGCAGCGGTCTCGAAAGCGGCAGCCGCCGGGGTACGCGAGCGGGGAGGGGACCTGGCCGTCGATCGTCTCCAGTTCGCCGCGCGCTCCCGTGAGCTTCGGGATGGATCGGATCAGCGCCTCGGTGTACGGGTGGCGGGGTCGGGCAAAGAGATCCCGAAGGGCGGCGGTTTCGACGACCTGCGAAGCGTACATGACCGTTACGCGCTCACACATCTCCCAGATGACGCCCATGTCGTGCGTGATCAGGAGCAGCGAGGTCTCATCGCGTTTCATCGCCTTGATCAACTCGAGCACCTGTGCCTGGACCGTAACGTCCAGTGCCGTCGTCGGCTCGTCGGCGATAATGAGCTCGGGCTCGAGCATGAGCGCCATGGCGATCATGACACGCTGCCGCATGCCGCCGGAGAGTTGGAAGGGATAGGACTGCATGCGTTGCGCCGGATCCGGGATTCCCACTTTTCCAAGCCACTCGACGGCGCGCCGCGCCGCATCGGATTTCGGCACATCTTCGTGCAGCTGAATTGCCTCGATCAACTGGTGACCGACTCGTTTGAGGGGGGATAGCGCCGTCATCGGTTCCTGGAAAATAATGCTGATCGATTTTCCGCGAATCTCCCGCAGATCCTGGTCCGGGATCGTCAGCATGTCCCGGTCGTGGAAATGAATCCGGCCGGATTCGATGCGTCCCGGCGGGCTTGGTATCAGGCGTAGAATGCTCATCGCCGTCACGGATTTTCCGCAACCGGATTCGCCCACCAGCCCAAGCGTCTCGCCCTTGCCGATGGAAAGCGAGACGCCCTCGACGGCCGTCAAGGTTCCCTCATCCGTATCGAAGCGGACCGTGAGATCTTCGATCTCGAGTAGTGTGTCCATCTTAGCGCATCCTCGAAAAACGACGTGGGTCGTACGCATCGCGCACGCCTTCACCGATGAAGACGCCGAGCAGCATCACGATGAAAAGTGCAAGCGACGGGTAGAGGATAAGCCACCAGGCCCACCGAAACGTCTGCGCCTGGTGCAGCAATTCGCCCCAACTGGGCGTCGGCGGCGGAAGTCCGAACCCGAGGTAGTCCAGGGCCGCGAGAGAGCCGATCGCACCGACCAGCGAGAACGGAAAGAACGTGATCACGGGCGTGATCGCGTTGGGGAGGATATGACGCAGGATGATCCTCCCCGGCCGCACCCCGAGGCACTTCGCTGCGTCGGCGAAGGATTGCTTTCGCAGCCGTAGAAACTCGGCCCGCATGTAATACGAGATTCCGATCCAGTTAAAGATTCCGTAGCACACGAGCAACAGCATGAAACTGCGGCCGTATACCGATCCCAGCAGAATGATCACGTACAGAAAGGGCAGGGCACTCCAGATCTCGGTGGCACGTTGGCCGATGAGATCGACTTTGCCGCCGTAGTATCCCTGGGCGGCTCCGATCAGGACGCCGACGATCATGGAGAACACGACGAGAAGAAGGCCGAATGTCATCGAGATCCGCAGGCCGTACAGGACGCGCGCGAGTACATCGCGCCCGGCGCTGTCGATCCCCAGCCAGTGACCACGTACCGGCGGGTGCGGCCATGCGATGCTCTTTAACCGCACGCTCAGATCATACTGCCGGCCCTCGATCGAGAGCGGCACGGGGTCTACGGGCTCATTGAATGCGCGCCGGGCCAGGTCCTGGATGGAGGCCCGCTGGTCGTCGTCCAGGTCGGACCAGAGCTTGGAATTCCGCGGGGTCATCGTCAGGTCGGTCGAAAAGCGCAAGTGGTCCGCTTCGGCCGAGGCCGGTACTTGTTCCCGGAACGTAATGCGCACTGTGGAAGGTGGCTTGGACCGGACCTTGTAGGTCGAAAGTGATAGCACGGGAGGTGTTGTCGCGCCCCGCGTCGGTGCGGCGACCTCGCTGATGGCCCCGGATTCCGTGTTGCGAAATCGTGACGCGAGAGCGTCGCGAAATGCCGGTGAGAGGGGCCACGTGTCGTCGAGGACCTGTCCTCTGAGCTCTCGCTCCGCTACGGTGAAGAAGTGGTCCACCTGCGAGGCGCGGGCGATCGTGAGATCCTCGCGGACATTGACGGTGCCCACGTGGGGAATCCGCGCGATCTGAACGTCCACGTGCGCTTCGGTTCGAAGCGACTCGGGGCTGATGTTTTCCAGGGGGCCATACGGAACCGCGGCGAATACGATTGTGTTGCCGGAGGTGTGGCTGAAGCCCGGTGAGAAGCGTAACGCCTTGTAGTCCGGCCGCGTTTCCTTGCCACCCGCTACAAACGTCGACTCGGGATAGAACCGCAAGACCGGAAAGTACGAGCGGCCCTCGAAGCGCACGTAGAGCGGTTTATCGTTGCAGATCAGTTCCGCCCCGAGGCTGACCACGTAGAGCAGGAGCAGAATGCGAAGGGCCCACAGGGCGCGTTTATGCTCCTTGAATCGAGCAATGCGCTTGAGCGTGATGGGGTCTTTGATCAGCGGGCGCATCGTCAATCCTGGAAATTAATACGCGGGTCGATCAGGACGTAACACAGATCCGAGATGATGTTGCCGATGAGGGCGAGGATGGAGGTCAGCGAAAGAATTCCCATGAAGACCGCGTAGTCTCGATTGATGACGACATCGATGCTCAGGCGTCCCATGCCCGGGATCTCGAAGACCTGCTCGATGATGACCGATCCCGCAAACATGACCGTGAGGATCCCGCCGAAACCCGTCGCAATCGGAATCAGCGCGTTTCGGAGAGCGTGCCCCCAAATCGCGAGCCGGGGCGTGCCTCCCTTGGCGAGCACGGTGCGGATATAGTCGCTGCCAATCTGGTCGAGCAACGAGTTCTTCATGAGGATTGTCAGGACAGCGAAGTTGCCGATGACGTAGCAGAGCACCGGCAGGAACATGTGCATGAATCGGTCCCGGAACTTGGCGCCAAGAGAGAGTTGATCGAAGTCGTCTACCTCGAAGCCTGATACCGGGAAGATATCCCAGAGGTTATCCACGGTGCCGGACACGAGCATCTTCAGGAGCATGCCGAACGCGAAAGCCGGAATGGCGTACCCGACGAATACGATCGTGCTGGAGTAGAAATCGAAGCGGCTGCCGTGCCGCAGCGCCTTTGCGATTCCGAGCGGGATGCAAATCAGGTAGCTGAGCAGGAATCCGGTCATGCCGAAGATCAGGGAAACCGGAAAGCGATCGACGATGAGTTCCCAGGTCTTCTTGTTGGAAAACTTGTACGACTCTCGCATCAACCCCAGGCGGTCGCGCACCAGCCAGTCGTAGTATTGGACGTGCAACGGTTTGTCGAAGCCGAAGTGAGCCTCAATCTGCTTGCGATACTCCTCCGTATACGAGGCGAGGGCCTCGGCGCCCTGTGCGCCCCCTTCCGCCCCGGAGGCCCGCATCTGGAGCATGATTTGCTCCACGGGCCCGCCCGGCACGAACTGCGTGAGGGCGAAACACAGAATCGTGATGCCCAGAAAGGTAGGGATCACCAGCAGGAGCCGCCGGATGAAATACTCGAATCTCTCCATGGTTCAATCGAGCTCGAGTGCGCGCGCCAAGTTCATTCGCATGAGCATAGCATCCTGCGCACGAATTTGAAGCGCTCATCCATCGTCTGCAGTCTGATGGAACCGCTTGCCGCGCTTAGCCTACCGCGACGACCGTTCCGGTCTTGATCGACTCAATGGCCGCGGCAAGGACTTTCTGGGCAGCCAGTCCGTCTGCACCGGACCCGTCGATCTGATCCGCCGCGACGCCCGCGTTCACCTGCTCCACGAATCGGCCTAACCGCGCGATGAAGGTATCGTTGAAGTCGCGCATGCCGCCGAACACGGGATTCGTGTACACGGTCTTCTCCAGGTTGCCGGCGGGATAGAGCGTCGCTTCTTTGAACATATCGTCGATGACGAAGCGTCCGTCGACACCGGCGACCTCGCAACGCTCCATGGGGTGCCCGCGTTCGATGTCATAGCTGCCGGAGAGGTGTCCCAGTGCGCCACTGCGGAAGCGCATGTTGAACTGGGCCGTCGACCAGATCGTGCGTCCCGGTGCCTTGGTGGCAAAGCACTGCACGGCTTCAATGTCGCCGCAGAAATAACGCATGATATCGACGGTGTGGGGATGCAGCGCCTTGATCTGGAACCACTCGGAGGATTCGTTGGGATTCATAATCCACATGCTCATGTTCATGAAGAGTTGATGCCCGATGCGGCCCTCGTCCACCCACTTCCTGGCGAGTCGCGCGGCGGGGGTGAATCGATGGTTCAAGTTGATCCCGTAGCAGAGACCTCTCTGTGCGGCGAGGGTCACCATCTCCTCCGCGGGTCCAATCTCGTTGCAGATCGGCTTCTCGCCCAGCACATGCAGTCCGGCGGATAACGCTTGCATCGTAGGTTCGTAGTGGTCGCTGCCATACTCCGTGCCGCCGGTCGCGACGCTGACCATGGTCAACTCGGTCGCCCCCAGCATGTCGCTGACGGAATAGAAAGCCGGTACCTGCAGCCGTGCGGCAGATGCGTCGGCGCGCGCCTTATCCACATCGCACACGCAGACCAGGTCGGCGTCGGTCATCCCGGCATAGATGTCGGCGTGCAGATTCCCAATGGGTCCGCATCCTATTACGGCTATCTGTTGTGTGGTCATGCTTCTCAGTGGCACCGATGTCGATTTCAGCTCGCGGGGACGCTCGCCCTCCATTCCGGATTCTCAGATGTCGTGCGTCCTATGGATGGCGAGCGTCCCCGCGAGCCGGTCCAGCAGACGTGGATACCCTAGACCGCCCAAATTCGCAACGCCGGAATATGGGAGAGCGGACCCGCAGGTCGAGTGAGTTGCCGCCCGGAGAGCATATGATAAGGTGACGCGCCATGGTCTTCAGTTCGCTATTGTTCCTGTTCTACTTCCTGCCCGTGGTCCTGGCGGTCTACTACATCGCCGTACAGCTGGGGCGCCGCCCGGCGCACCTGGTGCTGACGCTGCTCAGCTACCTGTTCTATGGCTGGGCCAATCCAGCCTTCGTGGTTCTCATGTTCGGCTCGACCGTGGTGGACTACATCTGCGGCCTCGTCATGACGGGGCAACTTGGCAGGGGACGGACGTCGGGCCAGATCCCTCTGCTCGAGCCCGGCGGCGCGCGCAGCCGTGGACAACGCGTTGCACTGACCGTCTCGATCATCACCAATCTCTCCCTGCTCGGCTTCTTCAAGTACTTCAACTTCGGAATGGATACGTGGAACGCTGTGATGGGTGGCATGGGGTTGGACAGCGCGGTCTACGACAACTTCCTGAGGATTACGCTGCCGCTCGGGATCAGTTTTTACACCTTCCAGTCTATGAGCTATTCGATTGATGTCTTTCGCGGCGAAGCGCGTGCAATTCGCAATCCACTCGACTTCTCGTGTTATGTTGCCATGTTCCCTCAGCTCGTCGCGGGGCCGATCATCCGTTTTCAAGAGGTCGCTGAGCAGTTGCGCGAGCGCACGCACACGGTTGAGAAGTTCGCGCGCGGCACGGCCTTCTTCATGCTGGGGATGTCCAAGAAGGTCCTGCTTGCCGATCCCTGCGGCAAGATCGCAGACGAATGTTTCGGCGCGGCCGGTCTCTACGCACTGGATGCGTGGGTGGGGGCCGTCGGCTACGCATTCCAGATCTATTTCGATTTCAGCGCCTACTCGGACATGGCGATCGGACTGGGCCTGATGTTCGGATTCGTCTTTCCCAAGAATTTCGACTCCCCGTATCGCGCGGCTTCTATCACTGAGTTCTGGCGCCGCTGGCACCTGTCTCTATCCACATGGCTACGCGACTATCTCTACATTCCACTGGGCGGGAACCGCGGGAGCTCGGGGCGAACCTACGTGAACCTGATGATGGTCATGCTGCTGGGCGGGCTGTGGCACGGCTCGTCGTGGAACTTCGTGATCTGGGGCGCCATTCACGGTGGGATGCTCGCCGTCGAACGGTTGATGGGACGCACCAGTTTCTATGCGCGCTTGCCGCGCCCCGTCTCGGTGTTGATCACCTTCCTGATCGTGTGCATCGCGTGGGTGTTCTTCCGCGCGCCGACGCTGGGCGATGCCTTCGTCTACCTCGGATCGATGTTTGGTGCCGGAGCGGACCATCCCGCCGCCGCCGCGCTGGCGGCCGGCCAGGCCTTCACACCCTATCATCTCTTCACGCTCGGCCTTGCGGGCGTCCTGGTCTGGGCCGGGCCGCAGACATGGGATTTCACACGCAACTTGACGTGGCCGAAGACCGCCGCCGTGATTGTGTGCTTTACGATCGCGCTGATCTTGTTGGCGGCGACGTCCTTTCACCCATTCATCTATTTCATATTCTGAGCCCATGAACGAAGCGAAACGCATCACCCCGCGTCCCGTGCGCGAAGAGCAAGCCTGGCAGGAGGTCGGCCACACGGAGTTTTCTCCCGGCGTGGCGGTCGCGCTGATCGTGATCTTTCTCGGGATCATATTGCTGGGGCCCCTGGTCCAGGCGCTGATTCCACGCTCCACCTTCAACGCACTGCTCGGGGGGCCGCGTAGCGAAGTGGATCCGGTCGATCCGTCAGATCGTCCCGATGCTCGCAAGGTGAGCGCGACGGTCGTTGCGGTCTCCGCTCGGCCGCGCCGCGATGCGGTCTATCGCGATTTCGTGATGCGCCTGCACGTGGAGAACCTGCAGGACGAGTCGGGCACGCTTCTCGAGCCAGAGGCGATCCTGGGAGTGCTCGGCATGCGCGACCGCGTTATTCAGGCGGCGGCCGGGATCCAGGCCGGGACTCAAATTGAAGCCACTATTCAGCCATGGTCCGTCGTGGCCGGCCGTGTCGACGGCATGAACGCCTCGTCATTGGAGGGCGACCGCTTTCTCCTGATGAACCAATGGTGGGCGGCTTCTCTGACGGCGCCCGGCGCGAACCTGCTGCCCGGCGCAATGGATTTTTCCGGCATCTGGTGCGGACGCGGCAACGAACTCCCGGACGACGCCCGCATCGGCGTCTTGCGCGGAATGCGACGGGCCTGGAGTCAAGGTGCCGGGTTCCTCGACGCATTCCTCGCGGCGAACGCGCATCTCGCCCGCCGGATCCGCCTCTACGAGACTGCACTGGACGACGAGGCCGTGCTGGCGCTGGTGTTAAGGCGGCATGTGCAGGCTGTGCTGGCGTCCGTGGGCGTCGGGAACGAGAAGGCAATCGTCGGCAGGGATGGCTGGCTCTTCTTTGTGCCGGGCGTGCACGGCATCACGGGGCGCGGCTTTCTCGATCCGATGCAACTCCGCGATCGCGTGCGCGGAGGCGATGCGTTGAAAGCGCCGCCGCGACCGGATCCACGTCTCGCGATTCTTGGCCTTCGCGACCAACTGGCCGAGCGCGGCATCGAATTGGTGATCATGCCGACCCCGGTCAAACCATCCATTCATGCGGGCAAGATAGCAACGCGTCTGGCGAGTCATTCGAAGCCGTTGCGCAATCGCTCGTTCGACGCCTGCGTGGACGAATTGCGCGCCGCCGGGGTGCGGGTCTTTGATCCTGCGCCCTTGATCATGGCGCGAAAGAAGCAGGGCGTGCAGTATCTCGCGACGGACACGCACTGGCGTCCCGAAGCAATGCAGGCGGTTGCCGAAGCGCTCGCCGACGAAGTGGCCCCGCTGCTCGCCGAACGAGTGCCGACGCGGTGGTCTACGGAGGAGGCAACGCACCGGCAGCTTGGCGATATCGCGACGATGCTGGACATGGCAGCGTGGCAGACCGCCGTGGATCCCGAGACCGTGACCGTCAAGCGCGTTGTCGATGCCGACGGTGAGGCGTGGCGTCCGAGTTCGGACAGCGAGGTGCTGCTACTGGGTGACAGCTTTTCGAATATCTATAGCCTCGAAGGCATGGGGTGGGGCGGGGCATCCGGCCTCGCTGAGCATCTCTCGCTCGCGCTGCAGCGCCCGCTCGATCGGCTGTGCCGCAATGACGCCGGCGCCCACACGTCACGCGGCATGTTGGCCCAGGCCCTGCTGAAGGATCCTCATTTTCTCGATGGCAAGCGCGTCGTCGTGTGGCAATTCGCCGAGCGCGAACTGTCCGTGGGGGATTGGAAGGCGATTGAGCTCGCGGCGGCTCACCGGGGGGAGACAGTGCGTGATTCTGAAGCGAACGGTGAATCGCGCCCGGCTCGCGGGGACGCTCGCCCTCCATCAGGACCGGCGGAAGTCTCTTCCGGACCTGGAGGGCGAGCGTCCCCGCGAGCCGGTTCAGAGGGCGCGTCTATCGCCGAAAACGTACGGGCCCGGTTCCGCGCGCTGGTTGAACAGGCCGAGGCAACCGACGCGGTTGCCGCCCAGGGCAAAGATGACTGGATCTTCCTGGTGTCCGAATTGCGGCACATGGCGAGCCGTCCGGCGGCCGAAGCGGTGCCCGACGATCCGGGTGCCGATCCTTTCTCCGCTCTTGTCGATCTGCATGTGAAGTTACGGGAACTCGATGTCCAACTGATTCTGCTCCCGGTTCCGCCACGCGCTGCGATCTATGCCGACAAGCTGCTCGACGACGTGCCGCGCGACGCGAACGGCCAGGTTGGGCGCGTTGACACCGGGCTCAAGGCGTTCTACGAAGCACTGCAGAGAGAAGGCGTCCAGGTCCTCGATCTCACCGACTCGTTTCTGGCCGCACGCGCTCGCGACGATGAGCTCGGCCCCGTCTGCTGCGAGCAGGATACGCATTGGTCTCCGCGCGGCATACGCATCGCTGCCGAGGCGGTGGCGGCGATCATTGCGGAGATGGACTGGTCGAGTCAGTTGGTGCCGGCGAATTTGCATCGCGGGGAGCAAACCCGGTTGGAGTACGTAGGCGATCTTGTCGATCGCATCGCCGGGCACGCTGAGACGACAAGTCTTGCTTCCATCGCGCGCGTCGTCGCGTCGAAGGATTCGCACGATGCCGTTGCCTCGGACAGCGAGAGTCCGATCATCCTGCTCGCAGACAGCCACGGCCTCGTCTTCTCATCCGGGGGCGAGATGCACTGCACCGGGGCGGGACTTGCGGAGCAGATCGCATTCGAACTGGACACAACACTCGACGTCATGGCGCGCCGTGGGTCCGGGGACTCGGTGCGCCGCGACCTCGCGCGCCGCTTTCTGCGGAACCCGGATCTCCCGGCGACCAAGCGACTCGTGATCTACTGCTTCGCCGCACGCACGTTCACGGAATCGACCGGTTGGAAGCCCGTCCCTCTGCAGCGGTAGAGGTCTGTAGTCTGGTGCGCTAGTCCCAAATCCAGCGAACGCGGATGTCCAAAGGGGCCTCGCCGCGGCGGAGAAACGGAAAGTGGTAGCATATCGCAGGAACCCGGACTTGAGTCTTGGAATTGTTCTATCTTGATATTGCACACGTCGCGCCGATTACCGCAATATGGGTTCCTTGAACGGGGAGAAGCAAAACGTACTCGTGACCGGCTCGGCGGGGGTGATCGGCAGGGCGGCATGCCGTGCGCTGAAGGACCGCGGCCACTCGGTGATCGGGTTTGATCTGCGTGAGACGCCGGGTGTGGACCAGGCCGTGGTGGGTAACCTCACTGATCGCGCCGCGTTGGATCGCGCCATGTCGGGCGTGACGTCGGTGATCCACCTCGGCGCAATCCCCACCGACGCGGACTTTGTCGAGAAACTGGTGCCGAACAATGTGGTCGCTGTTCATGAAGTTTTCGAAGCCGCCGTACGGGCCGGAGTGCGGCGGGTCGTCTTCGCCAGCAGCGGCCAGGTCGTGGGCGGGCACGTTCGAGAGGGTGTCTCGATTCGCCTTGAGGACGGCCCGGCGCCGGTCAATCACTACGGGCTTCTCAAGCTGTGGGGCGAGCAACTTGGGGCGATGATGTGGCGAAACCACGGGTTGTCGTTTATCGGTGTGCGAATCGGGTTCTGTCCGCGTACAGCAGAGGAGGTGAAGTCGATTGAGGACAGTGAGGTCTGCCGGGCCATGTATCTAAGTCACCGCGATGCGGGCCGCTTCCTGGTTTGCGCCGTGGAGGCGGACTCTATTGAATGCGAGATTCTGTTCGCGACCAGCCGCAGCCCCGGTACACCGCTTTTCGACCCGGAGCCGGCGCGGCGGCTGATCGGCTACGAGCCTGTGGATCTGTTCCCGGACGGTTGCGGGACGATCTGAGTGGATGAGCAGTGTAATGCCAACACGAGGCGCGCTGGGAGAAGAGCGACCTGCCTGTAACACAGCGGCAAACTCAATGCGCTTACCGTAGAGCGGCCGCGGCGTAATGTCGCCCTGTTCCTCAACGAAGCGAAGCACGAGGGGGTCCGTGTCGTTCGACGTACCGCCCGCCTGGCCGCGCGGTAACTGGTAGCTTCGCCGATTGGGACAGCAAGCAGCGGGAACCGTGGAGGTCAACGACGCCGTGTCGCTGCGGCTTCCCGGTCTCTCGATCTATGCACTGATTGGCCCGACCCCCTGATAAGGTGGTTTAGGATGAAATCCCGCGCGAAGCGCTCTGGAGTGCGCTGACCCGGCAGCGCTCGCATTTCGCCGTGCCTGGTGCTATCCGTGAACGCAGAGCGGCGTCCCATGCTTCGCGCTGCGCTTGCTTCGCAGGGCACGGCAGGCCGCCGCACCCCAAAGCATGCTGGCGCATGCAGATGGTCTCCTATCTTAGCGCCATTGGGGCCAGTCATTAGGTTACGCGCTAAGAATCTTGTGCTCCCGTATCTGGTTTATGGTATGCCGCGCGTAGATAATATGATTTGCTCTTGAACCGTGAATTTCCGGATTCTGTCATTGCTTGCGTTGTTGTTTGCCTGGTCAAGCGCGCCGTCTCACGCCGCGACGCACCTCGACAAGGCTGAACTTCAATACCTTGAGAAGGTCCTGGATGGGTTGAAAGCAGGAAACTCGTCCGACCCTGAGGCCGTGGAACGTCTGAGCGGGGCCGATTTCGATTGCCTCGTCGCGACGGAGCGTAGCTATGTCGAACTGGAGGGCGAACCGCCGCATCAAACTCATCTTGCCTTCCAAATCCTTTTGGAGAGATTGAGTCGATGGACCCTGAACCCTCGCTCGCTCGCGCAGATGTACTCTGGGCCGGGGCGGCTGTGGACGTCTCTATCAGTCCAAGCCAATCCGCTGGCCCAACCCCTCTTTGAGCAGCTTTTGCGCGGGAATCAGCCGCGACTTTCGCATGATCTATGCGTCCGGCTCACCCCCTCGTGCTCGCTTGCGTTCATCCGCGAAAGCCTTGCAAGCGCCGACGTAGACTCGGCGCATCTCGAGGGTCTGCTGGCCGCATGGAATCGCCGGCTCAGCACCGGCGCGGAGTCGCGTGACTTGCCGGGCCTCGCCGGGGTTCTCGAAGATATCGCCGCTGCCTTCGACCCCGCCGAACCACCGCGGCTCCTGGCCGAACACCTGGGTTTTCTCGGGCGATGGAAGGTGCTTGAGGAGCACTATCGTGAATCGTTGCAGCAATGCCTTGCCGCGGATTCCGCCGAACGCGTCCTCGTCGGTTTGAACGTCCAAGAAGATTGTCCGGCCCTTCTGCGTTTGAACGGGGGGCTGCTGCTCCGATTTCCGGATCACGAGACACTCGCCAGCGCGGCCATCAGGAACTTCGGATACGACTCGTCGCAGGACTATTCGTCCACGCTGCGTGCGATATGGGCTCTCATCGGGGATCAACAACTGAAGCGGAAATTCTACTGCCTCTACGCGATGGGCGTCCATTCCGCCGGGAACGCCGACATCGCGCTCACGGCGATTAGGAGCGGGGAGTCTTCTTTCTTCGAGCCCGGTCTGCAGATCCTGAGCTCCGCTTCGGAGGAACAGCTTTCAGAAGGAATTCAATTCATACTGAATAGCGATCAGGGTGGATTGGAAGGCGCACTACGACTGGCCCACGAGCATCGCATCGGCGGGTTCGAGAATAGGGCGGTCGCGATATTCCAGGCCGCGCCCGACCAGATCGTTAAACAGGCAGCCCTGCACTACCTGCAGATGGCCCCGGGGTCCATCCGTGTCGATCTTCTGGACGCCTTGAAAGACCCCAACGACGACATTCGATTGGCCGCGATTCAGCTCTACGACGATCCGCGCGGAATGAACGCACGTCAGCGCCAGAAGGTCGGCGTGGCGTTAACCCGCGTATATATACCTTAACGAGTCCTCCCCCGGCCATCGCCAGGAAGCCTTGTTCACGCTCGCCGGGTGGAAGGATAAAGCGTGTCGGAGCCTGTTCCGGCAGGTGACCGCAGAGATTCCTTCCTGGCCCGCGCCGCAACTGGTCAACGACGATCAATATTGGAACTACCGCTTCCGGCTTGTGGCGCTGTTGGGTTCGGCGGCGCTAGGTGACGACGACGCGCAAAATCAACTTCTTGCGTTCTACCAGAACGGGGGTCCGCAGGAGCGCATGGATGCCCTGCTTGCCTTTACCGAACTCGGGACGGTGCCTGACGGGGCATTCCGCGACCTGTTCTCGGAGGAACTTCCCATCGCTGCGACGGCGGCCAATCTTATCGCCACCCACGGTCTACCGGGAGATCGGCAGAAGATGCGGCAGCTTTTTCAGGGGTCTCCCTACTGGCAGGAGCTCCGCGCATCCGGCCTGAATGATCATGGCCTCTTCCATTACCTGAAACTGGACGATCGGGAGTAAGCCAATGCGGATTTCTGCTACCCTGAAAGTGTTCAACATCCTCGTCGTGGCCGGTCTCCTCATGACCGCGCCCTCTTCACCGGCGCATGAAACGGAGTTTGGGCATTCGGTACGGACCCTGTATCTCACGAGCGCACCCGGTCAGATCCTGATCGAATATCGACTACACTTGAGCCCGGAAGAGGCGCTGGCCGAAATGGCCCGTATGGATTTGGACGAGAACGGTTCAATCTCGGCCGAGGAGCGGGCGGCATGGTTTCTTCAGAAGGGGACGCGACTCAGGTCCGGCATGAAAGCCCATCGAGATGGCCGATCTCTAGAACTTCAAATCAGGACCTTCAAGCTGGGGCACAGCCTGACCCAGTCGTTTACTTACGCCATCGAAAGCGAATCGAGGACGCTGACGTTCGAAGATTCGAATCTCGCCCACCGTCCCGGAGTCGTGAGGGTGGTGCACGGACCGGATCTCCAGGTGACCGTGCTGGAGAATGGGCCACTGAATCACGCCGGATTCATCGCCGTAGAAATTGCACCCCGGAAACCGTAGCGGCACGCGGACAAGAGACCGGAGTGTATGCGCGAGAAATTTCGGATTCTAACCCCGGTCTCTCCGCTCTGGAAATTCGTGTGGATTCGCGTGATTCGCGGGCACGAAATCTGGTGAAGTTTCACCTCAATGCGCGATATCCGACTGGCAGGGATCGTAGGGCGGGTGGGGGGCGTTGGGGATGCGCATGCCGCCGCCGAGGCGCAGCGATGGAACGTCGTGGCAGTCGAAGCGGATGACCGGGCAAAGGGGATCGGGCGAGTCGTCAGGCAGTCCGCTGACCGTGACTTTGCCGTCGGCTTGCGTGAAATCACAGGCGCGCCGTCCACCAGCGGTTATCAGCGTCACGTTCTCGACGGTTGTATTCAAGCCCGCGACCACTAGCGTCGTTCCTGCCCAGTTGCTCACCAGCTGGTAGAGCGACTTGCCCTCCAATGTCAGGAGTCCGTTGTTGTTCCAGTCGGCGTTGTGCTCGTCGCGGCGCTCCATCAGGTCGTGCGTAAAAGAATCGGTATCGTAGATGCATTCGCCGGCGTACTGCAGCCAACGCCCCACCGCTTCAATAACCTCGACGGATGGCTCCGGGATCGACCCGTCGCCGCGCGGGCCGATGTTGAGCAGCAGGTTGCCGCGCCCGGAGGCCGCCGCGGCCAGTAGAGATATCACCGTTCGCGGGCTCTTCCAGTCGTGGTCGCCGCGATGGTAGCCCCAGTTGTTGTTGAGGGTCATGCATGCCTCCCAGGGCCGCCAGGGCGAGGGGGCGGCCATGTGCCCCTCCGGCGTGCCGAAGTCGCCGGGCAGACCGTTGCGACCGTTAAAGATGATGTGCGGCTGGATCTCCCGCACCATCGCGTTCACCTGCTCGCCTTTCCAGCGCTCGGCATTGAAGGGCCACCAGCCGTCGTACCAGAGACAGTCGATCGGGTCGAAGCGGGTGACCAGTTCACGCACACGATCCATGGTGGCGACGATGAATGTCTCGTAGGCATCCTCGCTCTCCAGTGCGTCGCACGAATTGGGTTGATCGGTCCAATTGTTGAGGCTGTGGTAGAGCCCGATTTTGAGGCCACGCGCACGTGCGGCCTCGAGGAGTTCGGCCACCAAGTCACGCCCGCAGACCGCCATCGAATTGAAATCCGACAGCTCGGTGTCGTAGAGCCGGAAGCCATCGTGGTGCATCGTCGTGAGATTGACGTAGCGCATGCCGCCGGCCACGGCCAGGTCACAGATTCGCTCCGCATCGAAGTTCTCCGCCGTGAACCGTTTCGCCAGCGCGCGCATCTCATCGACCGTCATCCGCTCGCGGTTCATTACCCATTCCCCGCGCTCTAGCAGGCTGAAGATGCCGTAGTGGATAAACAAGCCGTAGCGCGCGCGAGAGAACCAGTGGTCGGAATCGATGTTCATGATGTGCAGTGCCTTTCGTTCAAGACGTCACCCGCCGGATGCAATTGCGCAATCCGTCAAGTTCGAACGACCCCGTAGCATGGGCGAACCAGAAGCGGGTCTCGGGTGTGCCCTGGCGCAGCAGGTCTTCGGCGTAAGCCACGTAGTTTGCTTTTTCGGCGGTTTCGGCGAGCTGGTACGGGATGTAGACGATGTCGTCGCCGAATACCGAGTGCACGTCGGCGAAGGGCGTAAAGGGATCGTGGAATTCGAGTCCGAGGATCCGGATGCCCGAGTCGCGCAGAGCGGGCAGATGGTGGGCATACTTCCCGCAGCAATGGATCTGGACGCCGCCGAACGCATCCGCGATGCGGCGCAGGCAGGGCAGTTCGAAGTCACGGTAGAATTCGGCGCTAAGTAGTGGCATCATGTCCTGGGTGATGCCGACGCCCATCGCTTCCGGCAGGATCGTATACGGCCAGAGGTTGCCGATAACCTTGCCGCCGCCCAACGTCTGCCTCAATCGCTGATGATAGTCGATCAGCGTCGTGGTGATCTTGTCGAGCGCGGCGTGGATGGCGTCCGGCTGCGTGCACATGCCCATCATCAATTCCTCCTGGTCCATCACCAGCGCCAGGGTATTCATCGGGCCCTGGAAATCCGGTGTCCGCAGGAAGACGGCGTCGGAGCCCAATCGTTCACAAACCATACGGTGTAAGTCGACCGCGAGTTGAAAATCCGACTCTTCGAAAGGGCACGCCCGCAGGGCGGACAGCTCCCCCGGATCGCGCACCACCGGCTTGATGTGCACCCCGCCGCCGTCGTGCGGTGGGATGACGGTGCCGCCGTAGAGCTTGGCGGTGCTGATCGTACCGAAGTCCGCGTACACCGTCGGCACGACGTGGGTTTCGCCGGACGCGAGATCGGCGCGAATACATTCGACGGCGCCGTCGGCGACCGCCGCGAGGTCCGGCCGCGTATGATCAAAGAGTTGACGGTAGGTGGGTTCGGCAACCACGCTCAGCCGTGGGCCACGGATGTCTCCGCGCCAGTATGCCGCGGCGTCAGAGAGTGTTTCCTTATGCATGCGGTTGACGTCGGTCAGGGCCGGCTCTGTGGAGGCCATCAAAGCTTTTCCTTAGAGGGGGCTTGACTCACAGCCTCTATACCGCGACTTCAGACGGAGATTCGGCGTTGAACTCGTCGCAGCTCGCGTCCGGATCCGCGGGAACGGCGCCGGCTGCCACTTCGTGCTCGCGGTTACCCATGACGGGCGGGTGCGCCGTGTCGGGCAGCGCGTCGACGAACTGGTAGCCGGGATTCTCCTTCTGGCGCTTGAGGATCACGTTGATCTCCTTCCATGCTGCGAACAGGCCCTTGCGTTCGGGCAGATCGTGGGCAACGAGCTTCTGAAGCTTCGGCAGATTGTAGCAGGGCACCGCGGCGTACATGTGGTGCTCGATGTGATACTCCATGCGCCAATACAGGAATGAAGCGATCCACGGCAGCTTGACGCTGCGGCAGGACACACGAAAGTCCGGGACCTTATCCGTCAGGCCGATGTGCTGCGTATTGTTGCAGAGAAAGAGCAGCCATCCGCCGTAGGTGGAACTGTGCGAGACGACGTAAGGCACGAGCAGCCACGTCCACTGGCGGCTGGCGATCGCGGTGACGATGGATCCGAGAAGAAGGATACTGTGGCCGGTTATCACGGCGCGATTCCAGTTGACCAGGCGCCTGCGCAGATCCGGCTTGCTCTCAGGGAAGAGAGCCAGGGTCCAGTCGCCTTCGAGTTTGCCGCGCGCCTTGTCCAGTGTCCCCTTGTACTGATCATAAGGTGCTTTGGGATTCCAGAGCGAATACTTCCAGAAGTTCTTGCGAGTCACTCCGGCATAGGCGGCCGGCAGCACGACTTCACCGTCGCGCGGCGGGTGCAGCGTGTAGCGGTGGTGGTTTGCGTGGCTGGCATTGAACCAGACCCAGTCGTTCCATCCGAAGAACCCGATAAGGCGACAGAACAGGTCGTTCAGTCGTTTCGTCTTGAAGACAGTGTAGTGGCACAGTTCGTGAACGCCGTTGATGTTGAAGCTGCCTACCGTGCCGTGCAGGAGCAGGAAGAACGGTACGGCAAGCCATCGGCCCGTGAATGCGCACCACAGAGTGATCGCGCCGGTGCAGCACCAGAGTGCGAGGTAGCCTCCGGCCTGCAGGAATCCCTGCAGGTCGCTGCGTTTGCAGAGCTCCAGCTTGACGTCGCGCGGGAGTTCCGTGCGATACCAGCCTATCGTAGCGCGTTCGTCGTGTGGGTCGGTCATGTTGCTGGGAGAGGGTGTGGCTCGACCTTACGTTATCACAGTTCGACGTCCGCCTCTCGGGCTCCGAAGGCTAGGCTTCGGAATCGTTCAAATGGGGCCCGATAGTACGTGATCCTCAGATTGACGGATAAGGAGTAAGTGTTGGAGTAAGTGGGCGAGTAAGTGTCGGATGGATCTTACTCTTACTCCACCACTTACTCTTACACTCCGATCTCTGACCGCTGGCACGCACTGTAAGCATCGAATCCGTTTTCTCCCGATCGCTTAGGTAAACTCTGATTCTCTCGGAATTTCCACAAACTCACATACTCACACACATGATCCACCGGGATCGTCGTGTTTCTGTTCAAACGTCGTCCTTCTTCGCGCGCTCTCGCGCCGCCATGTCCGCCGCATGATCGTAAACGTTCTTTCCGTCTTTCACGAAGGGCACGGCTTGGCCCCAGAGACCGCCGTCTGGCTTGAGGATCGGTTCGGCGCTGTACTGCGGGAGGTAGACCCGGCGCATCTTCGGAGTTGTGTTGGCACCCGAGCGGTGAAAGTTGTAACTGCTGAACGCCACGATGGAACCGGCCGGTGCCTCGACGGCGATACCGGGGTCATCGCCTTCGTACCCGATCAGGTCGCCGCTATCTTTGTCCTGGCCGTGATCGGCGATCCAGTTCTTCGTTCCGCCGCGTGAATGCGGCAGCAGATAGACGGAGCCGTTCTCCTCGTTCACGTCATCGAGCGGACACCAGCAGGTCAGGTAAGGACGATGCGTTGTCTGCTTGTGTCCGAACTTCACGTAACCGGAATCCTGGTGCCAGCTGAAGGATGCGCCCTTCTCGGCGGCCTTGACGACCCACTGTTCGTTGAAGAGTTGGACCTCCGGGCCCAGCGTCGCCATCGCCACGTCAGCCATCAGATCACTATAGATAAACTGCCACAGGCGTGTACTCATGTGGTAGCGATTAGAAATGAAGTAACGATTGCGGCCGTAGTTGATGCCCTGCTTTTCAACGCCCTGCGCATCCATCTCGGCGTCCATGTACCCGAGAAAGTAGGAGCACTCCTCGCGGAGTATCTGCAGCATATCGTCCGATATCACAGATTCGAGGATCATGTATCCCTCGTTGTGGTACTGGTCGATCTGGTCCTGCGGGATCCAGGGCACGGGGGGCACGGTTGCGACGGTCATATCTGGTCTCCTCAAATCTTGTGTAAATGTCTAATTAGGCGTCCCGCGAGCCAGTAGCCAGCGCAACGCTGGCCACTGGCGGGTTGGCGCGTTGCCTTCGTGATGCTTGTTGAGGAGCAGATTGACGTGGTGAGAGCAAAAGAGCAAGGGGATTCGCCGTGGGTGGGCGCAGCTCCGCCGTGGGGCACGGTTCTGTCCGTCCCCGGAGGGGTGCCCCGAAGGGGCAAGGACAGAACCGTGCCCCACGGCGGAAGAGTTTTTGTGAAGCCCCACTCTTCAAGGGGCAGACGCAAGGAAGGCGGCCATCTTCTCCCTTGGCGTCATCCACCCCAGGCACTTCCTCGGTCGGTCGTTCAGGTATCTGTCGATCCGCTTCAGTTCCGCTTTGCCGATGTCGGCAAAGGACGATTTCTTGGGGTGAAGCCTGCGGATCAGGCCATTGACGTTCTCGTTGGTTCCGCGCTCCCAGGAGTGGTAGGGGTTGGCGAAGAACACATCCATACCGGTTTCCAAAGCTATCTCCTCATGCCGGGCAAACTCCTTGCCGTTATCGAGGGTCAGGCTCAGCCGTGCAGCCGGGGGCAGTTGCCCAAACGAGTCACAGATCGCCGCCGTGACCTCCTGGGCCTCCTTGCTGTCCGTGCGATCAATCAGCGTAAAGCGCGTACAACGCTCCACCAGCGTGGTCAGGTTCCCCGTCTGGCGCGCACCGTTGATCAGGTCGCCCTCCCAGTGCCCGACTGTTGCCCGTGTCTCCACGTCGGCAGGCCGGGTGTCGATCCTGCGCTGGTTGGGGATCTTTCCTCGACCCCGCCCATCCTGACGAGGGCAGCGCCGACGACGCTTGCGCCGGGCACGCGGGAGGTTCTTCCACAAATCACCGCCCGCCTTGGCATCCGCGTAGACGTGCTTGTAGATGGTCTCCTTGCACACCGACGGACGACACTCCAACCGGGCGCGTTCGCTGATGATCTCGGGGGTCCAGCCCTCTTTGAGCCGCGACTCGGCATCGAGCCGAACCTCCTCCGTGAACCGCCGCGGACCCGGACGCCCGGCTCGATCCTGAGCCTTCCAATGCGCCTGCTTGGGCCGATAGCCTCGCCTACCCGTGTTCCGGGTAATCTCCCGGCTGATGCTGCTCGCCGCTCGCCCCAGCCTCCGGCCCATCTCGCGCAGCCCGAGCAATTCTTGACGCCACATACGGATCAGATTACGTTCTGTCTTGGTCACGCGTTTGTAAGTCACTATGTCCTCCATGTGTTCTCAGCACACGAAGAACGTAGCTTACCGCGTGACCATTATCATGTCAGAAGTGTTGCACTGGCCGCTCGCGCGCGGGCTGTGAAACTACAATCGCAGGAGCAGAAAGGCCCAGACCGGAATCCGCGGCACCGCGGCGAACTTGAATGTGTCGCGCGTGACCAGCACGCCTCTGCCAATTCCCTTGGAGATGCTCAGTTCGTCCCAACCGCTCACGGCGGTCTGGTACTTGACCTCGATGCCATGGAACAGGCGGTCTTGCTCGATCACGAAGTCGACTTCCCGACCGGAGTTCGAACGCCAATAATGCAGGTCGTCCACATGTCCCCAGCGCGCCCATTCGTCGGCGAAGTGCCGGATCAGCGCCACTGCAACCGCGCTCTCGGCCAGGCAGGCTTCGTCCAGTTCGCGGTAGCCGTTCACGGGGTTCAGCCCAACCTATTGAGCAAGCTCAGCATGTTTGAGGGCTGAGCGTTCGG
>JAQBYD010000015.1 GCA_027623315.1 Verrucomicrobiota bacterium
GTTTGCCACCTCGCACCCGACGGTTCTCCACCACGCTGTAGTAGCGATGATCCTTCCCGTCCTTGTGACGATTGCTCACTCGCAGAAACATCATGCCCGTAGAATCGACCATTCATAGCATCCGCACAAGGGGGTAGGTCTTCACCACAAGCCCTTTCGAACTCTCCCGTCGCTAAACCCTAAGCATTCGGCCCGCGATACGGCGAAAAAAAGCGGTTCGCTCCGCGAACAGTGAAAGTCGGGCTAGAAGTCAAGAAGGAAGGCAGAATGCTAACCGGGCTGTGTACCGAACGACCTGGATGGGCTGTGTTTGGCCGTGGCGCTACCGCACCGGTTCGGGAGGGGCGAACCGACCGTCGAATTTCCCATCAGGTGGAACGATCCACCTGTCACTTGCTGTTCGGAGCAAAGCCGATAGTGGCGCCGATTGTCCATCCTTGAGAGCCGCGTGCGGAGGCCGATGGGGTCGGTCGGGACCAATACCCGCAAATCTTCCTTTGCGGACATTGAGACGAAGCGCAACTGTCCTGCGCCGACATGGCTGATTCATCCGAAACTCGCTTGCGCGGCTGCCGCCCGATAGAGCGGTCGGGCGCGCGCTGCGGGCGTCAGTCCGAGCCGCCGGCCATCTCCGGGCTGATATCGCAGGGCACGCGCAGGGAGTCCGCGATGGAGTTGAAGCTCTCGAAGAGCTCGACGACCTCCCTGGTCTCGGTGATTTCCTGTTCGGTCGCCCCATTCATCAAGGCCATGGCTTCGTGCGCCAGGCTGCAGTATTCGCAACGATTTACAGACGATACGGCCAGCGCGATCAACTCCTTGGTCTTCCGGTCGAGCGCCCGCTGCTGCACCATGATGGTTTTGACGCGATTCCAGTTCAGCTCCAGCCAATCCGGGTCGAGTGCCGCCTGCGCCTTAAAGAAATTCGGCACCATGCCGAAGCTCGCCTTGATGTCAGCAAGAACCTCTTTGGCTTTTCCAGTCGCTTCCTCTTCCGATAATAGCTTCGTCATGTCTGCATCCTCCTGGCGGGCCTGCTCATTCAGGCAAGCGCGTTTGTGTTGTATTCCCGGTCGCGATTAAACGATGTCCACGGATCGGTGCATGGCGTCGCGGCTCTCCGAGAGACTCCCTCCTGGCCTAACGTAGAGAGCCCTACCGTCACATGGCCGAACTGCGCATCTGCATCGGTTGCTTGAGAAGCCACAGACTCATCAGGCTGAAGAGTATCATGGCCACGAGCATTGGCAACTGGCTGCGCAGGGCGGCACCACGCGTCTGAAACAGGCCGGCGACCATGCGGCGCGCCACCCACAGGCTGTAGACGTGCCCCACGAGAACGCAAAGCACCTGGATAATCCACAGGGTCGGCAGATCCACCAGCGGGGCGAGTTCCCATTGCGCCGTTCCGAACAGGTTCCAGCCGTGCCCCATGGGGTCCGACACCAGCGCGACCACCTTCTGTCCCTCCATCAGGAGATGCTCGGCGTTGTGGGCAAGATGATAGAAGAGCGCGATCGGCAGCACGGCATAGGCGTACCGAATGAAATAGTCCCGATACCCAACACCCGGCTCGCGGGCCATCCAGCGCGAGATCGCCACGAGCCCGGCGTACATCAGAATCGGCACCAACATGATGAGGACCATACCCAGGCTGAACGAGATGATCTCACCCCCGGCATAGACGCCTTCAATCCAATCCACAATGCGCCGCCATGAAGCGGTCATGGTCAACCCGTGGAAGCCGGTCATGGCCAGCATCACCAACGCGAGGTACGCTTCATCCGAGCGGGGGCGAATCGGGGACTCCAGGTCCGCACCCCACGGACGCAGGTTCAGCGCGACGTTGTCGTGGTCGCACGTCTTGACGCATTCCATGCACGAAATGCAATACGTGTTCTGCTTCATGCTGCCCAGAAACTCGAAGGTCGGACACGCGTCACCGGCCTCGCTGCCGCGAAAGCACGCCTTACTCGAGCAACTGCGGCAGACGTCCTTATCCCTGGCCCGCACTTCGACCGGCGCGAACAGGGCGTACATCCCGCTGACGCGTCCGACCAGGCAGCCGTAGCGGCAGAAGGCTTTGCGGTCGAAAATGAATGCGCAGACGAACGCCATGCCCAGCATCCCCAGCGCAAGCCACGCGGTAAATCGCGGACTCATCGTCACCCCGAAACCGAGTTCAATCCATGTCAGGCCGATAAACAGCAACGTGGCAGGCCAGATGTTGCGCATCCATCGCGGCCACTTCAACTGCAGCGAGAGTCCACTCTTTCGGCGGCCCCACGCGCGCAGCCCCTCCGCCCAATCCGCGATCGCGTTCCATGGACATGCGTAGCACCAGGCTTTGCCCATATAGAGTATCAGCAGAATCAGACCGCCCCACCAGACCGTCCACGTGAGCAGTGGCGCCACATTCTTGCCCGGCAACTGATCGCCGAACAGACCGGACACGATAACCATGATGAAGGCTGCCAGGAACGCCAACTGCGTCACGAAGCGCGTCATGGGATGCCGCAACAGCGCCTTGAACGGACGCCAGCGCAGCAGGTCAAGGCGCGCGGATGGGCGGCCCTGTGCGCTCCCCGCCGGCGATGTCCGCGGCGATCGCCATTCGAAAAGACCAAAGGAGATGACGAGGACGACGGCGATGCTCGCATAGTACAACCATTCGGGTATCCCCCACATGGTATGCATGAATTGCCCCGCGGGGTCCGCGCGAAAATCGCGGCGATGTTCTTCGGAGCAGAAATGATACGTGTCGCCCTGCCATGTCACCGCAAACGCTCCCACCGCCATCGGCGTGGACACCCCGGCCGCCTTGCATACGAGGCACCCTTCCGCCACGTACAGCTGCGGCTCGATCTCGAACATATCGCGGCATTGTTCCGTACAGAAGAGGAAGATCGCGTCCTCGTGCTCGGCAGAGATCCCCTTCCCAACCGTCATGCCGCAGACAGGATCAAGCGCCGTCGCCGGAGCGGAAGCGGCTCCGCGGGAGTTCGATCGCGCGGTCGAGCGCAGGTGCCCATAGACCATCAGCCCGATCACGACCAGCGCGAACAGGTACGGGAACGACAACGAGAATGTCTCTCTGAGCATCCTCTTCATGCCGGCACCGGCTTGGCTTGAGCAGCCCGCTTCACGGAACGCTGCCTCTTGATGCGTATCGCGCGAATGATGACCAGGAAAAGCACCACTCCGGACGCCACGCCGCCCAGCACGAAGATCGGGGAACCCGGCTCACCCACGACCATGGGCAACTCGATAATCCACGGCTCTCCTTCGGCCTCGAATTCGACGCGCAACATGTATTCGGATTCGGCGTCGAATTGCGGGTAGAATTTAAACACCGCCTGATCAAGCTCGGCGGGCATGGGTCCGTAGACAACCTCATCCTTGCCCAGCCAGCGCTTCTCGAGCGCGGTAAAGGTCAACGCCTTCTCGAACACGGCCCCCGTGTCGCGATGATTGACGTAGATATAGATCGAGCAGCGGTCGCCCGGTGCGGGCTTCCCCGGGTATCCGGTCATCTTCACATCATAGGCGCCGGCTTCCGCCTTGTAGGTCAGCACCGGCGTCTGGGGGTAATCCTCATCATACGAGTAATGAGGAATCCCAAGAATGTGGTGCGCAGCCGCACTGGAGCCGAGGAAGCTGATCACGATCACAAGCGGCAGCAGCGTTGCGCGTGCAGCATGCGCCGGCTTGCGCAGTCGCACCGGGGACGCGACGGAATAAGAGAGCGCATCATCTCCGCAGTGCGATAGGCACAGTCCGCAGTTGTCGCACTCTTTGCCCATCTCGTCGTTCATGGGGTTCAAGCCTATCGGACAGACTGTGACGCAATCCGCGCAGCGCGTGCATGCCACCGGGTCGAGCTTGATCCGGATTGGTCTGCGGGATCCGAGCAAGCTGTACAGCGCACCGCCCGGACAAACATAGCGGCACCACCATCTGCGCGATACGGTCAGCTCAAAAAGCACGATGCCCAGGATGATCAGGCTCATCCATGTCAGCCCACCCCACCACAAGCCGAACTTCCCGTCCTCAGCCCGGTCAAACAGCGCGAAAACGAAATCGTGGGCCTCGCGACCGATGATCGCCGGCGGATAGATGTACCCCAGCACCGGGCGTGCGAGGAAGGCCGTCATCACCAGCCCGACAGCCAGTAAGACGTACTTAACGCTACGGTCAAATTTCACGTCGCGCGGCTTGATCTCCAGAAAGCGCAGGAGTCCGCGCAATTTGTCGGTCATTTCGAGAAGCAGATGCATCGGGCAGATCCACGAACAGAAGACTCTCCCCAACAGAACCGCCGCCAGAACCGGAATGATCAGTCCAATCAAGAGGACCTTCTTAATCCGCTTGCTGGCCGATA
The DNA here is from genome assembly GCA_027623315.1 of Verrucomicrobiota bacterium. GTDB lineage: Bacteria > Verrucomicrobiota > Kiritimatiellia > CAJWTS01 > CAJWTS01 > JAQBYD01. The sequence goes on from JAQBYD010000015.1 coordinate 4,382, forward strand.
TACTTTCAGCCCCGGCCAGCGGATCCGTCAGGGAAAGCGAGCCGAGCTCCATCGACCAGGGGCTGCCGTGCAGTAACTGCGTATAGGACAGGATCTGCTTGCGATCACGATCCATGCGACCGACGCGTTCCTGCTCCGCCCGGGGAAGCGCTCGGAATCCGTCGTCGACGGACTGTAGTACCTCACCTTGCAGGCTGCCCTGCCACTTTTCTAGATTCTCATCCAACTCGAAGGCGGAGAGATAGTTGGCATAGCGTGCCGCAACCGGTACCAGCAGGATAAGAAGCAGCACGCCGATCTGCACAAGGCGCCGCGTGATCTGCAGTTTGCGCACGTTCATGCTTCAGGCCTCAGCTTTCATCCTTCTCTTGCTTTGAACCTGGATCGCCCGAATTCCGCTTCGCTCATCGACAATGCACACTTCTTCGCAGAGCCCGCACCCGGTGCAGACTTCTGCATGGACCGTAGGTGCATCCCGGTAATCCAGTGTGATGGCCCGGTTGTGCAGCGGACACATGGTGTGGCAGGCACCGCATATCCCCGTCCCGTTGTGGGACACGCACAATCTCTCATCGACGACCGCGACGCCCATGTCGGTCTCCTCCATGCGCTGCATGGGCTCGATCGCACCGGTCGGGCACGCCGGGCCGCACTTCATGCACATCGTGCACCCGGCCTCGACCGGCAATATGTAGGGGGTTCCCTGGGACGCGCCGGCCTCGGGACCGAAGAGCCGAATACATTGCGGCTCACACACATCCGCACAAAGTGTACAGCGCATGCACTCGGCCAGGAACTCCGCCTCGGGTCGTGAATTCGGCGGGCGCAGCACACCCATCTCACCACGGGCGCCTCTCGGAAGATCACGGCCGTGCCCGATCGCGACGAGTCCGGTCAGGGCGCCGCCGCCGACGCCAATCTTTCCCGACACGCGAAAGGCCCGGCGCAGGAACTCGCGGCGCCCGTAACGCGGTGACGACGAACTCGTTGCTGCGTTTTCCTGCGTCACGCGACACCCTCTCGCTGGTAGCTCGGAGTCACACGGATCGCCTGCGGGTAGCGAATGCACGCGCGCTCGCATAGACCGCAGCCAATGCAGACATCTTCATCGATGAGCGGCTTCTCCCATAGTCCCGCGCTCAGCGCCTCGCCCTCGAACGGGCATGCGCGCACGCACGCGCCGCACGACGCGCCGTTGTAGGAGTAGCACAGGTTGCGGTCGACCTCGGCGGTGCCCATATGCACCTTGGCCCGGATATCGTCGGACGTCTTCTGAACACGCTGCAGGGCGCCGCTGGGACACGCCGCGGTGCACTGCAGTTCTGCGCCCGGTGCACCATTGCAGAGCATGCAGGCCTGGCGGCGCGGAAAGATTACGGGCGTGCCGCGCTGGCCGCGACCCGGTTGCATGGACAGATCCTTACCCGCATCCTCGGTAAAGGCCGTGATGCACCGGTTGGGGCATGCATCCGCGCAGCGACCGCATCGGATGCAGGTGGCTAAAAACGTATCTTCGGAGAGCGCTCCGGGCGGCCGGACGCAGGGCTCCGCCGCAGACGCGTCCCCCGACGACATCAGCCACCCGCCACCGGCAGAGGCCGCGACGGCGGCCGTGCCGGTCGCAAGCCGGCGCATGAAATTGCGCCGGCTCGGATCGAAACGCTCAGTCATACTCTTTCCAGACGTGCGGCAAGCTTCTTGTAATCACACTGGCCCGAGACCGGATCCCAGGCACGATGGCTCACCGCATTAACCAGCCACTTGTTCTTCTTTGGATCCGCACTATCCGCAACCGACAGGTTCCACGGGCTGAACATGTAGCCTTCGGGCACCTCGTTGCGTGCGGGGCGCACAATCGACGTCGTGCCAACCGATACGCGGCCCTCATAGCTGCTGCGGCGCGTGACCACGCGCACACGTTCACCATCCTCCAGACCGAAGCGTTCGGCGTCCTTCGGATGCAGTTCAACGTATTGCTCAGGCACCAGCTTTGATGTGGTGGCACCCCGAATCGTCTTCGCCGTATGGAAGTGCTCGTACACGATGCCGAGACCGATCCACATGGGATACTTGTCCTCCTTGATGGCGGCCTCCAGCCCTTTCGACTTGTCTTCGTAGAAGTCGAGATCGGGCAACTCGGGAACGAGGCCGAGATCGCGGGCTTTCTTCAGCAGCTCCGGGTTCTTGTAGAGCCAGGGCCCTTCGCCTTTCTTGACGCCGTACTTTGCGAACTCGCGCGTGACGTCCTTCAAGTTCTTGCCGTCCACGCCATAGTCCTGTTCGCACAGCTTGAAGTGTGCTTTCCCGTCGGCATGACGAAAATTGTCGTAGGGACTATCTTTCCAGCCCTCCTGGTGCATGTAGCGCCGCGGGGTGCCGCCCTTGCGAGCGATATCACGCGTGGGTGCCGGCCACTGAACTCCGCGTAGCTGCCGGAGTTGGTCATAGAGTCCGATTCCGTCCTTGTCGCGAACTTCCAGCATACCGGTCAGGTCGGCATCCGAACCTTTCGACGCCTTGACGATGTCTTCGAAAACATCTTCGGGGTCGTAGAACTTCTGCCCGTACTCGTTCTGGATCGTCTTCTGGTAGGGGATGATCGTGTCCACATCCAACCCCAACTTGCGGCCGATGGACTTGCACTTGTCGATGGCAAGATCCATATCGGGAAGGGCCTCGGTGAGAACTTCATCATGCTCATTGCGACCAACATTCACGCCGTCGCAGACATAGACGCGGCGCTCGGACTGGATATAGGTGCCACCTGTCCACTCACCCCACGTAATCGCCGGGAAGATGACATCCCCGTAGAGCACGTTGGGAGCGTGGCGGTAGATCTCCTGCACCACGCAGAACATCTTGGTCAGGGCCGGGCGCACGAGCGTTTCCACGTCCGGCAGATGGATATGCGTCGTGTACATCCAGAACATCGCCTTGAGGTCGCCCTCGCAGGCGCGCTCCATCATACCGATCGCCATTGGGTTCTTGAGAAGAGAGGTCTGCGCCAGGCGCTCGCGCGGGATTCTCCAGCAGTCGGAGATCCAGTCACGCCACTCCGTATTCTTGAGGGGTTGATTGAACGGCAAACGACTGGTCAACCCACCCATCAACCGCTCGCTCATGGCATTCGGCTGACCGGTTTGGGAGTGCGTACCGCAGCCGGCTCGCCCGACATTGCCCGTCAACAGGTGCAGGTTGATGATCGAGATCGTGTTGTGTTGGCCGTGCAGCATCTGGTTGTAGCCGATGCCCCAGTAGGTCAACACGCCACCCTTGCCACGCTTGCGGCCCTTGATCGATGCCTCGGCCCACTGGCGAGCCACTTCTTCTATCACCTCGACGGTGACCCGGCCGCGGTCCAGCAACTTGTTGCGCTCGATAACCTGCTGAGGCGAATAGCGTGCCTTCACGCCTTCGACGTACTCGCGCCACCCCGTCGAGTTTTCGTCGAGCCACGTCTCGGGCATCACGGCGTCGGGGTACTTGGTCAGGATCACGTAGGCCAGCGCGTTGAGGTACGAGATATCGCCATTCAGTGTCGGGAAGTGGTACGAGTTATCGGGATTGATACTCTCCAGGCCCTGCAGCGTCCCCGTGCGGCGCGGATCCGCCACCAGAGTCGGAATGTCGGCGGCCTTCTTGTGGTCGGCAACCCGCCAATACAGAACGGGGTGCGCTTCGCGTGCGTTGTGACCGAAAAAGTTGATCATGTCGGCGTCCTCCAAATCCACGTAGCTGGTCGGTGGAGCGTCGGAGCCGTACGATGCGAAATAGCCCGTCACGGCGGAGGTCATGCACATGCGCGCGTTGGCCTCGATCGAATTCGATCCGATGATGCCCTTCATCAGCAGGTTCTCGATCCACTGCGCCTCCATGGTGAGTTGGCCGGACCCGCTGAGTCCGACACTGTTCCCGCCGTGGGCCTTGATAATCGCAGCCATTTTTTCAGCGACGAGTTCCTCTGCCTCGTCGTAAGGCATCTTGATGAAGACGTCATCGTCGAAGCGCCCCTTGGTCGCCGAGACGTGTCCGGTCAGGGGATCCGACATATCCTTGCGAACAAGGACGTGGCCGATGCGGTCTTTATAGATAGGTTCGTGAGCATTCAGCCCCTTGATACACTGCACGCCCTTATTCGTGGGGTGCAGCTTGTCGGGGATAATGCCGGTGATCCGGTCGCCCTCGCAGGCGATCAGAGTACCGCAGCCCACCCCGCAGTAGGGGCAAGCGGCCTGCAGCGTCCGCCGCGCGCCGTTGCCGATCTGTTTCGTGATTTCGTCCGCATGAGCAAACTCACCCGGAAACATCGGGAAGGTCGAGGCTGCGGCCACAGCGCCCCCGGACCATCTCATAAAGTCTCTACGATTCATGATGGGCATACATTGTTTCTTCATTCTCTCGTCTCCTTTTGACCGGGTCGAATCACGCGATCGGCTGATCGCGCGCGTCGCCGCGGTCTCGTTTCTCTACCACTCCGATTCTTCAACCTCTTCATCGTCAGATGCGTGCGTACCGATAAGCGCCGCCGCGGCGCCCGGTGCCTCCCATGTGCGAAGATACGAAACGATGTCGCTAATCGTCGCGCCGTCGAGTTCCACGATGCCGCCCGCGCCTTTGCCGAACGGACGCATTGGCGTGTGGCTGCGCCCACGCGCGATCGTGGCCAGAAGGAATCCATCGGACGCGACGCTCAAGAATTCAGGGCTGTTCAGGGATGGCGCGAAATACTCTGGCCCCTCCTGCACGCCGCCGCCGTTGACCCCGTGACATCCGGAGCAATACTGCTGGTAGCCCAGCTTCCCGGAGGCGATCGCACGCGGACTCATTTCGGATACCGAGCGCGGCTTGCGCCACGTCTCCGGATACTCCCAGAGGCGCATATACGCCACAATGTCGGCAACCTGCTCCGGTGGTATCTGGCCAACGCCCTCCTGTCCATGCACCATCGGCAGCATGGCGGTGCCGGCCCGGCCGAGCACGATCGTCGCGGCCAGATAGCCATCGGATGCGGTACGCAGGAAGGCGGGATTATTCAACTGCGGCCCCGATCCGCCCTCGCCGTTCGAGCCATGACAGGCGGAACAGGTGCCCGCATAAAGCTCGCCGCCCAGCTTCGGGTTGCCGACCCCGGTGCGAAGAATCGGATGCTCGTCACGCAGCTTCAATTTCCGAAGATACGCGATCACATCGAGAATCTGGCTCGGCCGCAACTGCGTGACGCCCTGCTCGCTGGAAAGGAACCCCTTCATCGCCGTGCCCGTGCGCCCACGGCTGATCCAGTGGTACAGCATGGCGTCCGACGCCGCGGCCTGGAATGCAGGGTTGGCGAGCTGTGGCCCGGAGCCGCCGCGGCCGTCCGCACCGTGGCACTGCAGGCAGGAGATACGATACAACACCTCGCCGAGTTCGTAGTCGCCGCGCTCGCGCGGCTCCTCCAGGGCCAGCGCCGGTTCGCTCTGCCACGAGCGGAGATAGGCGATGATCGAGGCGAGCTGTGTCGCCGATAGTTCGGGCCACGCCGGCATCGCGGTCGATGGCCTGCCCTCGGTGATGGAGCGGTACAGGAATTCGTCGTCCGCCACGCGGAGCAGATCCGGCGTGCTCAAGGTCAGGCCAATGCCACCCTCCCCTTTCTGGCCGTGACACGACGCGCACTTGCCACGATAGAGATGCGCTCCGATCGACGCCAGTTTCTCGCGCGGAGTGCTGCTCAGCCGCGCCTGCGTCTCCTCGAGCGTGGGTCGCGATGGCGTCCAGGTGCGAATGTAGGCCAGGATGTCGCTGACCGCATCGGCCGACAGATGCTTCCACGACGCCATGGCCGTTCCCGGGCGCCCTTCGATGATCGTTCCAGCAATGAAACTGTCGGTGGCGAGCCCGAGGAATGTCGGAGACCGCAGGGCATTGCCGATGCCGCCCTCGCCGGAGACCCCGTGACAGTTTGCGCAGAGCCCGCGGTAGTAACTCTTGCCGGCGGCAGGATCTCCGCGACGGGCGCTAACCTGGGCGATATCGGCGCCTTCCGATTCCCAGCTTCGAACAAAGTCGACGATCCGATCGATCTCGCTGCGGGTCAGCCCGGAGTCGCCCCAGGCCGGCATCTTGGATCCACTGCGTCCCTCGGTAATGATATGGCGATAGTAGTCATCGCTGGCGACCGCCAGTGCGTCGACGTTGTTGAGCGATGGTGTCCGGATGTGCGGCACCGCGTCGCTGCGACCGTCCGCACCATGGCACGCCGCACAGTACATCCCGTACAACTCGGCCCCGTTGCGCACCAGCGGCAGCGTGCCCTCGCGCATACCCGGAATCGCCACCGAGGCCGGACTGCGCAGCGACAGCATGTAGGCGGTCAGGGCGTCGGCCTCGCGTTCACTCAGCGCCGCAGCGGGCATCACGGTTTGTGGGGACACGCGTCCCGGATCGAGGAAATGCTGCTTGAGCCAGTGCTCCACTTCGCGCGGGGCATGCCGGTCGAGATATGAGAAATCGAACTCGTGCCGGGTCTTGTCCCCGACAAACGTGATGTCCGGCCCAAGCATGCCGCCCTTCTCGTTCAACATGTGGCACCCGAGGCAGCCCTTGGTTTCGACAAGCAGCTTCCCGTGCCCCAGCAATTCGCCGCTGGCATCCGGGCCAACACTGCTGCGCATACGCGCCAAAAGTCCTTCGGATCCGTGCAGATCGGACTCCACATGGCAGCGCGTGCAGGTTGACGTCATGAATTTCTTCTTCAAGATCGGCTCGTTCCAGAACGGAGCCTGCCCGTGGGCGTCGATCTCTTCGGTCGCCAGCCCCTGCCCTTCGTGACAGACCGAGCAGCCGAACTTCGACGGCGGATGCACCAGAAGATAGTCCCCCGGGTGCGTCGTGAACGGTTGCGCCTGGTCCGCCATGCGCGGATCATCAACACCCGTGTGGCAGGTCACGCAACGGTCGGTACGCTGCAGATCGGGCAGGACATTCTGCATCACGCGCACTTCGAACTGCGCGGCCACATCCACGCCATGCGCATCGGTCGCCTTCTGATCCAGGATGCGCGCATATTGCAGCCGATAGGTGCGCCATCCCGCGAAAACGTTCTCGCGCAGGGCGGCGACGATCAAGAATCCGAGCGTCACGAGGCTCAGCACGAGTAATCCCCATTTCATGCGCGTGTCGATGCCATGAATGTCCGGCTTATCCATCAGAAACGCCTCCGTGCGATCGGGTAACCGAGTGGTGCGAGATCGAAAATTTCATCCTTCAAGTTTCAGCCCTCATCCTTCTCTTAATGAATCGGCCATTGGCTCTGACTCCAGTAGAAGTCCCAGTTCGGACCGCGCAAATAGGTGCCTACGTAGGTTAGAATGGCAAATCCGACCAGGAAACAGGTGAACAGTGCGAGCGCGCCCATGCGTGTCGAGCGCATCTTATTGAGGATGATCAGCGAATAGACCGCGTAGAAAACGGTGAGGATGCTGCCCGGATTAAAGATGATGATCACAATCTGCGGAATGTCGGGGAACCAGTCGCGCAGCCATCCGAATGAGACCGGGATGGCGACGGAAAGAACGGCCAGCACGGTCCCGACCAATACGGAGAGAAGCGTCACACGCCGCCCCTGCGCGCCGCTGAACCAGACGCCGCATTCCTCCTCCTCACGATCAAGGAAAGGGATCAGGGTCAATCCGATGACTACGATCGATGGAATCAGAATCCCGCCGACGAAGGCAGAATAGGAGACCATCTCCTGCAGCCCCAGGAAGTACCAGGGCGCCTTGGCCGGATTCTCGGGGATCATGGGATTCGCCGGCTCTTTGAGCGGCGCGTCGAAGAAGAGCCCGAAGATCAGGCAGAGCAGCATCACGCCCATGAAGACCACCAGTTCGGCACGCATCAGGAACGGCCACGACGGAACGGTTTCGTCCGGATTCACGCCAACGGCCGGTGACTTGTCGCGCACGACACACATCAGCCCGAAGCTCCGCGTCGGCCCTTCAGCGGGACCCGCAGGCACCGCGTCCATCGTGCCGACCCCCTTGCCTGCCGGGGTGGGACTTCCGCCGGGCCGCGCCAGTCCGCCGTCTTTGCGCACGCGCCAGACATGGGCTCCGATGACGATGAACACCAGCATCGGAAGCACGAAGACGTGCAGAACATAGAAGCGAATCAGCGCGTCCTCCCCGATGCTCGAAGACCCGAGCAGCAACTCCTTCTGAAGCGTGCCGACGCGGAAAACGGGGGGCAATCCCAGTGCGTCGATCAATTCGTTCGGAGACGCCGCAATATTGGCGCCGATCGTGACCGCCCAGTACGCCAACTGGTCCCACGGCAGCAGGTACCCCGTGAAGGAGAGCCCAAAGGTCAATACCAGCAGGCACATCCCCATGACCCAATTGAATTCGCGCGGCGACTTGTAGGCGGCCGTGTAGAACACGCGCGTCATGTGCAGGATGACGCAGACGACCATCATGTGTCCGGCCCAACGATGAATGTTCCGGATAAATCGACCGGTCGGGACAATGTAGTGCAGATCCTTGATCGAGTCGTACGCCAGCGCAGTGGACGGCTTATAGTACACCATCAGCAGGACTCCGGTCGCCGTCAGGATAAAGAAGAGCGACGCCAGCGCCACGCCCAGCCCCCACGTCGCGGTCACGCGCAGAGAGTGTGGATGCACCCGCGTCGCGTGAATATGCTGGAAGAAATTGTTAAAAACCGTCTGAGAGCGCGCCCGCTCAGTGGTCGGCGGCCCATGCCGGCGATAGGCGCTGCGGAAGTTCCCGCGCAGTTCCCGCAAGTTCGTCAGAAACACTCCAAATCCACCTTGTTTCATGATGAGAGTTTCTCCTAGGCCTTATAGTACGTTCCGGTTTTCACGTCTCTCGACGTGTCCACAAGTAGCGTGCCGTCGGCAGCACGCGCGCATGCGAGCCAGTTCAACGCGCGCGGCGCCGGCCCCTTAATCACCTTGCCGTCCAGCGCGAATTTCGAGCCATGGCAGGGGCAGCTAAAACCGTCCGCGGTCTCCTTCACGATGCATCCGAGGTGCGTACAGATAAGCGAGACCGCTGCGATCCCCTCCGAACTCGAGAAGACGCGAATGCGGTGCTCAAGCATTACGCGCGACGTGCCCGGCGGGAAGTCTTCTGCTTTCCCGATCCGTACGACGCTGGAGGCTTCGGGCGTGACGCGTGGTTTGGGCAGTCTCAGCATGCCGACAACGGATCCCCCGATCGCGAGGAAGGCGGCCCATAACCCGGCGAGTCCCAGGAAGTCACGGCGCGCAATCGGTTCAGGGTCTAAACGTCCAGGCATGATAGTTCCTCCTTGAATATGAATTGCTGCATGGTAATGGCTCCCGTGGGACATCGCTCCGCGCACAGCGCGCAACGAATGCACGAGGTCTCATCTTTCACGATCGCCGACGCGTCAGCAGGCGACCACCCGTCCAACTGTCCGTCTAGAACGCCTTGCAACGCCCCGTTGCCATGCAACGCCGAGAGCGGCACGAGCCGCAGGCACAGTTCCGGGCAGACTTCCGCGCACCCACCGCATAGAATGCAACGCGTTCCATCAAAGATGGTGTTAACCCCGCAATTGAGACAACGTCCCGCTTCGCAACGGGCTTCCGCTTCGGAGAGGCCGTGCTCGACAACGGCCGTCATGGAGGTCACCCGCTCCGCGGCAGAAAGGGTTGTGAGCGACACGCGGGGCACGCCCTCGTACTCCTTCTCACGCGAATAGGCGGCGATCGGGAAGTGCAGCTCGGTATCTCGCGCTTCAATCTTGCGGCTCGTCACGGACTCGTAGATCGCACGAGCGACGGCCTTGCCCGATGCCACGGCATGGATCAGCAACTTGGGACCGTACGCCAGGTCGCCGGCTACGAACACATCCGGCGCATTGGTTTCCCCCGTATCGGGAGTGCATTTGACGAGTCCGTTGGGCATCAAGTCCAGGCTGTCGCGCTCGGCTTCGATGAAACTCAGATCAAAGCTCTGCCCAATTGCGATCAGCGCCGTGTCGCACTCGATATCCGTGATGTCTGAATCATCAAACTGGGGATCGAAGCGCCGCGACTCGTTGAACACCTGCGTGCATCGCCTGAAGCGCACCCCGCAAACGGCGCCGCTCTGGTCGGTCAGGACCTCTTTCGGCCCCAGGCTGTTGCGGCGGTGAATGCCCTCTTCGTCGCCTTCAATAATCTCGATGTCATCGGCCGGCATTTCGTCCAGTGATTCGAGGGAGCAGAGATGCACCTCGGTGACACCGGCCTCGCGAAGGGCCGTGCGGGCCGCATCCAGCGAGATCTGGCGCAATACGGTGCGGCCAACGTCGTAGGCCACGTTGCCGCCACCGATCACCACGACGCGACGCCCCATCTCAACGGGGTTCCCCAACGAGACGTCCCTGAGAAACTCCACGCCGCCGAGGACTCCCTTTGCATCGCTTCCCGGGATGGGCAACGCCCGCGAGCGCTTGGCCCCGGCCGCGATGATCACCGCATCATGCTGTTCGCGAAGCTGCGGGAAGGTGATGTCGCGACCCACGCAGCAATTCGTCACTGCCTGCACGCCCAGCGACAGGATGACCTCCACCTCGGCCGCCACCAGAGCGCGCGGCAGACGATACTCCGGAATGCCTGTCGCCAGCATCCCGGCCAGGACAGACTCCATCTCGTAGATCGTCACCTTGAATCCGAGCAACGCGAGGTCGTGCGCCGCGGCGAGGCCGGCCGGACCGCTTCCAATGATGCCGACACTCTTGCCCTCTACCGGCGGCACCATCCCCGAGGTGATCGACTGCAGCAGCGGAAGCAGCTCCTCTTTGCCCTGGCACTCGCGCTCCGGATGCTGAGAGGCAGCATCCTTGAGGAACTCGATCAGGGAGCGTCCGCCGTCGGGACGTGATTCGGGCCCGAATTTATCGCAGACAAAGCGCTTCAGGGCGCGGATCGCGATCGGCTTGTCTATACTCCCGCGACGACAATCCGTCTCGCAGGGCGCACCGCAGACGCGGCCACATATCGACGCCAGGGGATTGGGTCCGCGTGCGATCAGGTAGGCGAGTTCGTCGTTGCCCTCGGCTATCGCGCGAACATAGCCACGCGCGTCGGTATGGACGGGACACGCGTTCTGGCACGCGATCATGCGCTTCCAGTAGTCAAGATCTGGAACGTGCGTCTCGCCTATCAATGAATCCTTCCCCGCCATCTCAGCGCTGTCTCTGTCGGCCGCAGTTCATGCCCCACGGTGATGGGTGAATGTAAGCATTCGATTAAGGGAGCCTTCCGATTGAGTTAGGCGGCGAGACCCCCGGATGCCGGAAACCCGGGTCGCGAACGGAGCGATCCGGGGAGCAGCCGCTCCAGCCTCACGAGGCTCGCGCAACATCGGGGGCGTCAAGGAGTTCGAGGTCGTGGTGGACCAGATCGACCGAGGTGATGTTCGCGAGCCCGGTCAGCGTTTCCCAGATCGTCCGATCCTGGCTGTGGATTTCGGAGATCCTCACCGCAACGAGAGATTCACTGACCACATCGGCAATGCATGCGTGCTGAACGCGGTTGATGCTCTTCGCAACGGTCCTGGCGCTTCCGGCTTTGGAATGAACAATTAGACAAGGTGTAGCCATGGTCTTATGTCTCCCGCTCGTACTCAGTTCACGATCCCACTCGGTGGTAATCCACCCATTCCGTGCTGCAGAAGGTCTCGCAAAATTGTGAAGGATCTATGAGCAAAACTTGACGATTGCATGAGCGCACGCAATGACCGAACATCCTGACTTGACGGAAGACTGACATCTTTTTAGATTGCTCCGCGATGGGCTCTTGGGATACTTATCCACAACCGCTAGGGGTTCCCCATGATCAGATACGGAACATCTGGTATAGTTGCCGTGATTCATATACCCACATGCTCTTCAATCTAGACCGAACTACAACAGGAGATACAGAACGATGACCACGCCCCGGACCGCGACCCACAGTGCCAAAACCGACACGTCAGAAACGGCGAAAACCTTCGCTGGTCTCGCCGTGCCCCGTCTGCTCAGCGAAAGCGGCAGCGCTGCGCTGGAGTCGGTGATATGGGAAGAGCGAACCGCGAGCATCACAAGCGACAAGGGCGAGACGATCTTTGAGCAGAAGGGGGTCCAGGTCCCTCAAGAATGGTCGGCGCTCGCCGGCAACATCGTTGCTTCCAAATACTTCTACGGCGACATCGGTGGTGGCGAGCGCGAGAACTCCGTCGGACAGCTCGTTCACCGCGTCAGCCGCACGATCGCGGACTGGGGACATAAGGACGGATATTTCGCCTCCGGGGACGACGCGGAAACGTTCTATCAAGAGCTTTGCGCGATTTGCGTTGGTCAGTACGCATCCTTCAACAGTCCCGTGTGGTTCAATGTGGGCCTCAACCAGGCCTATGGCACCACGTCGACGGACACCGCGGCGCACCGCTGGTCCCGGCCGGACGATAAGATCATCCCCGCCGAGGACTCGTACGCCACGCCGCAGGTTTCCGCGTGTTTCATTCAGTCGGTCTCGGACTCGATCGAGTCCATCATGAAGCTGGCCACCTCGGAGGCCCTGCTCTTCAAATACGGTTCCGGCTCCGGGACCGACCTGAGTGCGGTTCGAAGCGCGCGGGAGCTCCTCTCGGGCGGCGGCACGGCATCCGGCCCACTCAGCTTCATGCGCGTCTATGACCAGGTGGCCAGCGTGATCAAGTCCGGTGGGAAGACACGTCGCGCCGCCAAGATGCAGAGCTTGAAAGTCGACCACCCGGACATCATGGAGTTTATCAGTTGCAAGAGGGACGAAGAGAAGAAAGCGCACGCCTTGATCGCGCAGGGCTATGACGGATCATTCTGTGGCGATGCCTATTCCTCGGTCATGTTCCAGAATGCAAACCTGTCCGTGCGAGTATCGGACGCCTTTATGAAATCCGTGCTCAACGATGAGCCGTGGTCGACGCGCGAGGTCTGCACCGGCGCCGTCTCCGAAACCCATAAGGCCCGCCAGGTGATGCAGACGATCGCAGAGTGCGCGCACGCGTGCGGGGACCCGGGACTTCAATACGATACGACCATCAACCGGTGGCACACCTGCGCGGCAACGGACCGCATCAACGCCAGCAACCCCTGCTCGGAGTACATGTTCCTCGACGATAGCGCGTGCAATCTTGCATCCATCAATCTCACGCGGTTTCTCAAGGAGGACGGAGAGTTGGAAACGGACCGTCTGCGACACGTCGCGCGCCTGGTCTTCATCGCGCAGGAAATTCTCGTGGACAACGCGAGTTACCCGACGGGCCCCATCGCATTGAACTCACACCGCTACCGCCCCCTCGGACTGGGCTACGCCAACCTGGGCGCCCTGTTGATGAAGCTCGGCTTATCCTACGATAGCGACAAGGGTCGCGGCACGGCCGCCGCGATCACGGCGCTGCTGACGGGGCAAGCCTACCTGACGTCGGCTGAGATGGCGGGGGTCATGGGCCCCTTCGAGGGCTACGCGGAAAATCGCGCGTCGATGCAGAACGTGATCCGCATGCACCACGCCGCGGTTTCCGATATCCATGCGCAATCGTGCCCCAAGGCCCTACTGAGCGAATGCCGCGACATCTGGTCGCGCGTCGAAACCGAGGGCGAGAAAACCGGATTTCGCAATGCCCAGGCCACCGTACTGGCTCCGACGGGAACGATCGCTTTCATGATGGATTGCGACACCACGGGTGTAGAGCCTGACATCGCCCTGGTGAAATACAAGCAGATGGCCGGCGGCGGACTCCTCAAGATCGTAAACGCATCGGTACCGGACGGGCTGCGTGCACTCGGATATCCGGAGACGCACGTGGACGAGATCGTGACGCATATCCAGGAGAAGGATACGATCGAGGGCGCACCACATCTCAAACCGGAGCATCTGCCCGTCTTCGACTGTGCGTTTAAGCCCGCGAATGGCGAGCGATTCCTGCCCTACTCGGCACATCTCAAGATGATGAGCGCCGTGCAGCCGTACATCTCGGGGGCGATCAGCAAGACCGTCAACATGCCCAGCGATGCGACGGCTGACGATATTGCGCAGGTCTACATCGAGGGCTGGAAAATGGGCCTCAAGGCCGTCGCGGTATATCGAGACGGATCCAAGGGCACCCAACCGCTCTCAACCGCCAACGATACGGCCGAGGTAGCCCCTGACCAGCCATCGAGCCGGCCATACCGGCGACGAATGCCTGATACGCGTCAGTCCCTGACGCACAAATTTGAGATCGCCGGACATGAGGGCTACCTCACGGTGGGGCTCTATCCGGATGGGCGCCCCGGCGAGCTCTTCATCACGATGGCGAAAGAAGGCAGCACCGTCGGCGGCATCATGGACGCATTCGGAACGGCCATCTCGATGTGCCTGCAGTACGGAGTGTCGCTGAATGTCCTGGTTCGAAAGTTTGCACACATGCGATTCGAACCCAGCGGATTCACGAAGTGCGCGGAAATTCCGATGGCCAAGTCGCTGATCGATTACATCTTTCGCTGGCTCGAGATTACGTTCCCGAACGGAGCCATTGACGGCGCGCACTCGGCAGACAACGGCAAGACGCACGAGCCGATCGGCGCACCGGCGATACCGGTGACGCTGGACAGCCAGTTCCGGCACTTCATGGAGGATGCCCCGGCGTGCGATCAGTGCGGCTCGATTACCGTTCGAAACGGATCATGCTACCGCTGCCATAACTGCGGCAACTCGATGGGCTGTTCGTAGACAGCGTCACTCCATAATGTCGCCCTGGGCGACGGTGTGGATCGACACTTCTTTCAGCAGCGAATGCATCGATTCGCGGCGGGATTTCCATACGTCATGCATGGAGCATGGTTTCTCGTCTGAACATTTCTTCCAACCGAAGAAACAGGCAGGTCGATCGCCGAGTCGTTCAATCGGATCCAAGACGGCGTACAGTGAGATCTTCTTCGCGCTGCGTGCGAGTTCAAAGCCGCCGCCACGTCCCTTGTGCGACTTGAGCAATCCGGCGGTTCCCAAGGTCTGGAGCAGCTTTCCCAGGTAGTTTGGGGGCGCGTCGATATTAGCGGCAATTTCCGCAGCGCCAACGCACGCACCTTTCGGCTGCATCGCGAGATACGCCATGGCGCGAATGGCGTGAAGTCCTGTTGTCGTAATCACGAGTATCCTCCTGTTGCGAAAGACTAGGCTCCGGCTTGCCGGCGGTCAATCGGTTTCCGACAGGGAACGGCGTAGCGATAAGGAACACGCATTTTGTAGAATACTCGCGCAATCCATATCCGGGAGGTAACGGTCGACTTCGCGCAGTGCCATCAGTCTTGAATCGTCGCCGCCGTTTCCGTCGCCATAGACCAATATCGGAATGGCGCGCGTACTGGCCATGGCTTTCAGAAGGGCAGCTGCCAGATCAGGGCCCATGCCGGAGAGTCGCGCGCTCATTACAATCACATGCGGTTTCTTGGCCTGCGCCGCTTCGAGAATCCGCGAGCCGTTACAAATCGCTATGGGCCGGTGTCCAGCATCCTTGAAGACGGACATCAGTTCTTCGCGGACGGCTTCTTCAGACTCCGCGAGGAGTACGCTCATACAGCGTGGCACGACCGTCTGTACGCTTGCCTGCTTCTCGATAATCTCACGCACACGGGTTATAAAATCATCTCCGCGACATGGCTTCTCCATGAAACCGTCAATCTCGCTTCCGTCAAAAAACTCCCTCATCTCCGTACGCGCCGTTAGAACCAGCACGGGATACCGCCTTGTCCCGGGAGTGCGTGGAAGCCGGCGCAGGAATTCGAAGCCGCCCATGACCGGCATCTTAACGTCCATGATGATCAAGTCGGGATCGATGCGCTCGACCTTCGCCAACCCTTCTTCCCCGTTCAAGGCCGTCTCCACCTGGTATCCATTCATGTTCAAGAAGTCGCCCATGACCCTCAACAGATGAGAGTCGTCATCGATCAGCAGTACCTTTTCTTTGAGGGCGTCCATAGCAGTGGCCTTCTAGGGCGTGACGTTTAAATATTTCTTTCCCGCGAAAGCATCCTCCAAGGCGTCCAGGAGCTGGTCAGATTTCCACGGCTTGGGGATCACCGGAATACCGAAGCCGTCGAGAATCTCGCGCTGAACGTGATCCGGCTCTCCGGCCGTGGCCATGATGATGGGAATATGACGCCATGCGTGGTTCGCTCGAATCTGCGCGATGGCACAAGCACCATCCATGCCCGGCATGATCAGGTCCATTAAGACAAGATCGACGGGCATCTTGCGAAGTACGTCCAACGCCGCCGCGCCGTCGCAAGCCGTTACCACGTGATATCCCGCGTAGCGCAACAGCGTGTCGACCAGGCATCGCGCGTCCGTGCAATCGTCAACCACGAGGACGCATGGCGCGGCGCGCGCAGGCAACTGTATGCGAACCCGTGTTCCCGGATTCTCGCGGTTCACGGAACTCGTGATCGCGAGGCGCCCGCCATGCTTGCCAATAAGCTCCTTCGCAATGTAGAGCCCCAGTCCCGTTCCGCTTGCCTGTTCCCCCACCCGGTAGAACGGCTTCGTGACCTTCCTGAGGTGCTCCGTGGCGATCCCGATGCCCGTATCGACGACGTCCAGCGTGAGCCACTTCGTACGGGGACGCCGCTTCGCGAATGTCACGTACACACTTCCTCCGTCCGCGGTGTACTTGATTGCATTCGAGATGACGTTCTGCAGTACACGCTCCAGCTTTGCAATATCCCCGTCTACGAATCCGCAATCGTCGGGTACGTTGACGTGGAGGGCAAGACGTCTCTCCGCAGCCTGCACATTCAGTGCGCGGGCAACTCTCGTGGCGAGGCGTCCGAACGAAACAGGCACGCGCATGAGTTGAAGGGTGTTTGATTCGATCCGGCTCAGATCGAGAATGTCGTTCACCGTCGTCGCGAGACGCGCACAGTCGTCGAGCAGAAGTTTCAGATAATCTACGACACCCTCCGACAGGGGCCCCTCCGTACCACGCAACAGGTTCGTCAGCGCGAATTGCATGGAGGTCACGGGCGTCCGCAGATCGTGCGAGACATTGTTCACAAATTGCGACCGCTGCCCGTCACTCTCCTCAAGGCGGCCGACGGCTTCGCGCAGGCGGTCTGCCGTACGCCGCCGCCGCGTGATCTGCTTCTTGAGTACGGCATTCGCCTTCTCCAGCCTGACCGCACGCTCGTCGGCTCGTTGTTCGAGCTCGGCCCTTTCGCGGAGCATTTCCCCTTTTTCACGCCTCTGAGAAGTCATATCGCGGCAGATCACCCAGAATCCGACATAGACCCCCTGCTCATCGAACTCCGGCTCGCCGTTCAGCTCAACAATGGCGACACCCCCATCGCTACAACGAAGAAAGATCTGCACCGTTTCAAGCGGACCACGCGTCTCGATGGACTCGACAAGCCCCGGCGGCAATCCGTCGACGGCACGGCTCTTCAGCATCTGGATCAGGTTACGACCGGTCAGTTCGCGTCCAGGATCGCCGAGGAAATTCGTCGCGAGTGCGCTGCTAAAGGTACAGCACCCACGCACGTCAAGATGCACGACCCAGGTGCCTACATGCTCCGACGGATGGGTCGCGACCTCGTCCGACACGGCCATCGTTTCTCCTTGCTTGGCTTGTTCTTGAAGCACGAGGTCTCACAATCGTCAGAGCGCAATATGCGTTTACCCGCATGTTAGTATAGATGTTAGAGAATGCGAAGATTCTCTTTGTAAAAGAATCGTCTGCCTGGCGGCTCGCGCGGGACTCCCGGAGGGGTCACGCGACGGGGACTCGCGGGCTCACACCAGCCGGCGACAGGCGGTGCGGTCGATCTCAGCGAGCGTGCTCACACGTACACCCCGTGACGATCCAATAACTCGATGATGAACTGGTAAGTCTCCCAACTCACGCCGGGGGGCACCGAGTGATCGGAGTGGTAGATGTATCCCTTGTTGGCCATGCCGGCCTCAAGCTTTGAACAGACCTCCTCCTCGACGAGCGCCTTGTCGTTCGTGCAGGCAACCGTCATGTCGATATTACCGAAGAACGTCAGGCGGTCCCCGTACATCGGTGCCAGCTCCCGTACGTCCATGCCCGCCTTGGCTTCCATGGGTTGGATACAATCGGCACCGGCATTGAGCAATCCGGGGATCAATGAGCGGACGTCCCCGTCGGTGTGATAGATGTACTTCAGGCCGCGAGCGTGAGCCCAATCGCCGATGCGCCGGTGGTCCGGCAGGATCAGTTCATCATACATGCGCGGCGAAAAGAACGGGCCATTCCGATAGCCGATGTCGCCGAAAACCCATACGCCGTCGGGCGCGACGTCGGCCTCCATCAGCGCGTCGAAGTCGCGGAGAATCAGGTCCGTATAGGTACTCGACATGTCGCGCACCCATTCCGGATCGTCAGCCATCGCCGTCATCAGGACAACGTCGCCGACCAACTGTCGCATCGCCTCGAACGATTCGATCCCTGAGTAATGCGTCCAGTGCTCGAGGGCGCGTGCGGCTCCGAGCGCCTTGCCGGCGTCTGTGGGTGAGACATGAGGATCGGTCGCGAGCAACGCGGGCTTATACACGATTTCCCACTTGTCACGACTGTCGCAGTCAAAATCAACATGCTCGGGGGTTCCGCTCTTGTCTTTCCAGCTGCGCTCGATCTTACCCATCGAGCCACGCACCAGTTGGGTCTCATCCGTTTCCTCCAGCACCTCGTGGCGCCCGGGGAAAGGGACGGGCCAGGTCCAGCACAATCCCGAGAAATCGCGACGCAGTACGCGCTCGAAAGCTTCATCGTTCTGCATCCCCTCCTGCTTCCACCTCTCGTACGTCTCAGGCCAGGGGCCATCGTTGCGCGGTATGCGATCGTGATCTCGACGCTGCATGGCAGCGTTAACCCGCTCGCGACTGGTCATGGATTTTGGCATAAGGCCTCCGATTTAGCGTATTTCACCATCGAGGCAGCACTCGCCGAACGGGATCCCAGCGTGGCGCCCGGCAAAGGTGATCAGCATCGGCTGCACGGGCAGGCGATCGTAATCGTCACCGGCAATCGCCGCGCGGGTTCTCTCAAGACTGGTCATTCAAATCGCTTGCGAACGACTTCGGAGGCCATCGCGGCCCACTCCCACAGCCGCTGCGGTTCCTCGCGCACGGTACTGACGTCCTTCATGATGATCTCCACGACGCAGCCTTGCGTTTGCTCGAGGGCTCGTTCCAGGTTCTCGCGGGCCTGCGCGAGATTCCAGTGGTCCGCGGCGAAGATCGCCGGGTTCGGCTTGTGCGAGATGACGTAGCGGCCATTCAAGTTCTCGACCGCCTTGTCCAAGTCGGCCAGGGGACTCATCGATACTTTGCGCAGGTTGGGCAGCGCGGCCAGCATGGCCACCTTGTCGTGCAGCACGTCGCAGCAACCGTAATAGGTCAGGCCAAACTGTTCCATCCATTTCTTCTCGTACGCGAAGGCGAATTCTTCGTGCATGGCCGGGGAGACCCCCGTGAAAATCTGCGCCGTACCGCATCCCCATTGATCGAGCGGTCGCACGTGCTGCGCATCGAACCCGTGGGCCGGCAGCTCGTTCGTGTACGCCAGCCCGCCGGACCCCACGCGATAGTTCCCGCTCGTCACCGACAGCACGTTCAACTCCTGCCATTGCCGGAGTCGCTCGAGATACGCTTGGGTCAGGCGCTCCATGGCGGCATGCACGAGCTCCGGCTTCATCACGAGGTCCATCATCGCCTGCTCGACACCCCACCAGGTGACGAGCACGTCCCACGGCGCAAACCAGCTATGCACGATGCCGCACGCACGCACTTCGAGGATGTCTCCCAACAGTTCGTCGGCCTGCTGAACATTGCGTTCGCTGGCCGCGGCATCATGTTGCAACTCCGGGAACTGGATTTTCTCCAGATCGCGCACGTCTTGAAATTGGGAGTGATATCCCTGCGAGACAATCCCGCCGGCCTGGTGCTGCGTGATGAAGTCCGAGTCCACGCACATATTGAAGCCGCTGTCATGCACCACCAGCGGCACGGAATAGATGGCCTCGACGACCATGTCGGCAGGCAGATGCTCCCACTCGTATATCGTACGGCGTAGCCGATTCTCCACGCCACGACAGAATGCATCTTCACACGTCAGTTTCAGTTCCCGGTCCAACTCCATCTCGTGCCAGGGAATCTCGTTGATCCAGATCAGCGGGCGTTCTGCCTGCAGACCGTTCAACCGTGTCCATGCCGCCGCGGTCTCGGCGTGAACGGGATCGCCTGCGATCTCGCGCACCCGCTCCGCCAGCGATCGGACGATCGAACGGTCCGTGTCGGTGATTTTTGCCATATCCGGATGTCCCCTCTCGACTATTCTATTCGTTGCGCACCAATTGCCATGCAAGTTTGAGCGGCGTGTGAATGTCGCGTAAGAATACCGTGAAGCTGCCCGTCCTTCACCGAACTCTAACCCGGGCATCATCGGAACTTCATCTATTTCGAGCACCTTATCGTGCGGCGGGATCACGATCCGGGCGGGGTTCGCCGGGACGGTCCACGGCTTGTATAGAAAGGGACTGCATGCCAATGCACGATCAAGGCCTTGTGCCGTCAGCACCATTGCTGGGAGCGACCGGACGCGCCCCCAACCGCCGGAGCCGCGCATGACGCCCCGGCGGCGCTTTCATGAAACGATGGCCTTCGGTTGTCCTGACCGCGTACCGTTATGGGACGAGGGGTTGCGGGACGATGTCCTCACCCGCTGGTACGCCGAAGGACTCCCGGCGGATACCGATCCCGCAACCCTCTTCGAAGTCGACCGCCGCGAGCGCATCGATGTCAACCTGGACCCCACCCCAGCAAGTCCCCTGCTAAAGGATCGTGACGCCGTGCGCGTCTGGCGCGAGCGGCTGGATGCAGAAGACCGATCACGGTTGCCTGATGACTGGGCCGGCCGGCTCAGGCGATGGCGCGGTCGAGATCACGTGCTCGAGTTACCGATCCATCGCGGCCTCTTCAGGACAATGGAAGTGGGCTGCTGGGCTGACATCGAACCCGTGATCTACCTTCTCGCCGATCGTCCGGCGTTCGTACGAGAGATCATGGACGAGTACGCCTCATTTGCCGCGAAAGTCGCGGAACGGATCCTGCAGGATGTCGATGTGGATTTCGTCTCGTTTTCCGAACCGGTCGGATCGAATCACGCTCCCATCATATCGCCTGCGCTGTACAAGGACGTCGTACTGGATAGCTACGCGCCCGTGATCGAGGTGCTTCAGCGCCACGGTGTCCGGTGGATCGTGTTCGTCACCTATGCCAACGCGCGAGCACTGCTACGCGATGTCATCGATGCCGGGTTCAACGTCCTCTGGGCGGTCGAAACCGAGTCGACGGCGATGGACTACGGCAGTATCCGACGCGAGTACGGCCGGGACTTGCGCCTGATCGGCGGGATCGATCTGGATGTGCTGATGGGCGACGAAGCCGCCATTCGCCATGAACTCGTGACCAAGGTTCCGCCGCTGCTCGCCGACGGCGGATACATCCCCCTCGCCGATGGGCGCGTGCGGTCCAGTGTCCCGTTCAGAAACTACGAGTACTACCGGCGCATGCTGCAGCACCTGGTCGAGGCCTGAAACTCCAACGTTCGCGGGTCGTTGGGTGACAGCGTTGGGTACCGCAATCGTTCTCGTCCTCCTCCTCGTGCTCGTTCTCGGAGCGAAGCGATCTGCGAGATACTCGATTTCTGGGACGAGCGTGAGCGTGGGGCCAAGGGAAAGAGTGATGCGATTTCGAGCACGAGGACGAGCAACCACCGCTTGAGAACCAACGATCCGCTACGCCGTGATGCCGTATCGCCCCAACTGCTTGCGGGCCTCGTCAACGCCCAGGAACCAGCGACACGAAAGATCGCAGTCAACTCGGTCAATCAGATCCTCGGGCGCGATGCTGAGGTCGGCACAGTTGGACTGATCGAGGAACGGCGCTGCCGGTTGCGCGCGTCCCGGGTCACGGCCGAACGCGATCATGGGCACGATGGGCCGTTCGAGTTCGCGCGCCCACCATCGGCGATAGGTCTCGCGCACGTCCGACCAGCGCTGCGGATCGAAATCGATCGCCATACCTTACGGTCCCCCGTCGCGGACGCTCACCGCTCCGCAACATTTCTTGAACTTCCTGCCCGAACCGCACGGACACGAATCGTTGCGGCCGGGCTGTTGGTCGAGGCGTGGCCCCCGGACGCTCTCGCGTCTCTGCTGTCGAAGCTCCGGCAGCCGCTTGTAGTCCCGTGCCAGGTAGCCCATGCGCAAGCACTCCGCCATCTTCTCAAGCGTGGGAACGGTGTGCTGATAGATCGCCTTGTACCCTTCGCAGAGGTACGCCAATCCCGGATCGCCGTCCGGCGTGGCGCCTATCCGGTCTTTCGGACATGCGGAATTCACGCGGGCCCGGATAGAGCCCTTGTTTTTCGAGGTAGAAACAGTACCGCCAGTCGAGATTGCAGATCGGTCCGATCGGCTTGATCAGAACGTGGAAAGGCGCCGCGCTCCGCTCGCGCGACGCCTGCGCGGGCGTCGACAGGACCTCCGCGCGCGGCATCGTGTCTGGCCGGGCCACGGTTTTAGCCATCTTCCCCGCGACGATCTTCCGGAACGAAATCCCGCTTGTCGTGACCAAGATAGACCTGCCGTGGTCGCGCAATCTTCTGCTCGGGATCAAGTATCATTTCCTGCCATTGCGCGATCCAGCCGGAGGCGCGTGGGATCGCAAACAACATGGTGAAGGCATCGGTCGGAAAACCCATCGCCTGGTAAATGATCCCGGAATAGAAATCGACATTGGGGTAGAGCTTGCGGTCGACGAAGTAATCGTCTTCGAGCGCAATGCGCTCCAGTTCCAATGCAATATCAAGCAGCTCATTGCGGCCGGTTACCTCGAAGACCTGCTCCGCGATTTCCTTGATGATCTTGGCCCGCGGATCGTAGTTCTTGTAGACGCGATGGCCAAATCCCATCAGCAGGACGTCACCCGCCTTGACGCGCTGGATGAAATCCGGGACCTTATCCTTCGAACCGATCTCGTTGAGCATGCGCAGGACCTGCTCGTTGGCGCCCCCATGCAACGGGCCATAGAGCGCCGCGGCCGCACCTGCGGTCGCCACAAACGGATCGGCTTGCGAGCTTCCGATACCGCGCATGACGCTGGTGCTGCAGTTCTGTTCGTGATCAGCGTGCAGGATGAAGAGAACATCCAGCGCCTTTTCCAGGACTGGGTTCGGCTTGTATTTGAGTTCGGTCATCTTGAAGAGCATGTTCAAGAAACTGCCGCTGTAGCTGAGTTCGTTATCCGGATACACGTACGGGAATCCCATGCGGCGGCGATAGGCGTACGCCGCAATGCTTGGCATCTTTCCGATCAAGCGGTACATCTGCAACCTGCGGGCATCTTCGTCCTGAATGGCTTTGGAGTCGGGGTAGAACGTTGAGAGCGCGGCGACGGTGCTCACCAGCATGCCCATGGGGTGTGCATCGTGATGGAAACCATCCATGAACTTCTTCGTGTTCTCATGAAGCATGGTGTGGTGAGTGATGCCGTGAACCCACTCCTCCGACTGCGCCCGGGTTGGCAACTCCCCGTGGATGAGCAGGTAGGCCACCTCGAGGTAGCTGCTTTTCTCGGCGAGTTGCTCGATGGGATAGCCGCGATAGCGCAAGATGCCCTTATCGCCATCGATAAATGTGATCCGGCTCTGGCACGATGCTGTATTCTTAAAGGCTGGGTCGTAGCCCATCATGCCGAAATCATCGTCCAATACCTTGATCTGCCGCAGATCCATCGTATTGATCGTTCCGTCACTGATCGGGATGTCGTATTGGCCTCCCGTCCGACTATCGGTAATACTGAGTGTGTCTGTCATGACGATCTCCTTTCGTTATCCACTTTCGGTCCAAGTTAGCAGTTTGCTACGATGCGTTCGAGTTGATCCGCATGCCCGGGCGATTGCACATCGTTGACAAGAATCGCCAGGCCACGCGGATCCAGGGTCTTCGTGAGACGCTCCACCTCCCCGGCAGGCGCGATGATCAGCACCGGTTTCGCATGCGCCTGGATCATTTCGAGCATTTCCAACTTCTCCACCGCGGAGGGCCTGGCCTCGCCCGGCGTGTACTGGATCGCCGTGATAGAGGCATCCCCGGCCAGCGTCTCGGCGTGACGCGATGCGCCGGGTCCATCGAGATGGAACAGGCAGCGGCCGGCGCGCGTCGCCTGCCCGCTCAACGACGGCATGCAGACTTCCTCGAAATCGCGCGGGCTGATCATGAAATTGAAGTCGCAAGTGGGCAGCGTATAGGGCTGATTGGACCACGCACCCAGCCATTGGATGATACCGGCGCCACGCGCGAGCACGGCGTCGTGAAGACTTGCAAATATCGGTTCCCAGACACCCACCAGCCGCTCCGCCGAAGCGGTGATCTCGGTTCGATGATCCATCAAGTCGGTGCACAACCTCTGCGGACCGCGCAGGTTGGACAACGTGTCGATAGCGCCCGTGAGATCCGGCAGGCAGACGAGGTAATCCCCGGCGGCATCATCGGCGACGATCTTGCTCAGTTTCAGGACCGTCCGGTACCACCAGTTATCCAGATCGAAACGAAGAAATGCCGTATCCTCCCAGTCATTCAGAATAGCGTCCTGCCATATTGTCCCTTCCCGAACGGAGAGGGTCAGCGGCGCTCCCACGAATGCTGCGATCGAAACCGGCCCAATATCGACCCGGACGTGGGGAAGCGCCTCTGCGACATAATGCGTATTTTCCACCTGTCGTCGCCGCATCTGCAGCCACAGCCGAGGCTGATCGAGGAGATCAAAGCCCTTGTCCCACCGGATGTCCGGGTTCTTTCCGGCGGACGCGATGAGCAATGGCCGATCTGCGTCGAAGCGCCACCATCGCTCCCACCGCTCGGCGATCTCCGGAAAGCGCAGACAGCAACTCAGCGGCGTCGCGGCGATTCGCTCGAGGCTAGAGCTCCAGGCCTCCGACCGATCCGATATGGTTAGAGTCGATGTCACAGCGCGGCCGCCTCACGATCGATAATCTCCCATGCCTTCTCGATATAGAATCGGTACGCATCGAGAGATGTGCCGCCTGGAATCCGGTGATCCAGGCCGATCACGCAACCCCCGGACCGGACCATCGACGGAATCTTGTACTCCAGTTCAGCCACGATCTGATCCTCGCCGAGTCGCAGCACCTGCTTGTCGATGCCGCCGTAGAAGGCCAGGCGTGTGCCGTATTGCTCCCGGATCTTGACCACGTCCATGTGTGCCGCCGGCTCCATGGGATGCATGCAGTTCACACCGGCCTCCACGAAGACATCCAGCAGCGGATTCATGTCGCCATCACTGTCCTGATCGAAGAGGCGAGTGCCGCGATCCGCAAGCATCTCCCAGACCTTGCTGTAGTATGGAGCGATGAACTCACCGACCTGCCGGGGGCCCACGAGCGGTCCGTTCTTACCAGCCATGTCCTCGTGCACGGACAGGAGATCTATCGTCTCCATCTGAGACACGCGGTCCAGCACGGCCACGGCCGTACGGGTGAAGGTGTCGAGCATGTCGTGGATCAGTTCGGGCTGCTCGTAGTAGGCCATGGCGAAGGGAGCCGTGTCGTAAAGTTGTAACTCGATCCAAAGCTGGACTGGTCTCCGTTGTTGAGCCGCAGCAATCCTTCACT
Organism: Verrucomicrobiota bacterium; assembly: GCA_027623315.1. GTDB lineage: Bacteria > Verrucomicrobiota > Kiritimatiellia > CAJWTS01 > CAJWTS01 > JAQBYD01. The sequence continues at coordinate 30,106 of JAQBYD010000015.1, forward strand.
CTCGCTCCAGCGCATCACGCGCAGTGCATTGTCGCGCAGGAAGGCCATCAGCGTGTGGACTTCATCCGGGCTGTCGAACATGGCCAGAAAGAACGCCTCCATGCCCATCAATTCGATCACGCGCTCGGTCAGCATCGTCGAGCCCATCGGTCCGGTGCCGAACCGCACGGTCAGCAGCCCGTCAAACAGATCCTCCACGAATGCCTGCCAGGCTGCGGTTTGTTCGCGATCGACGTGGCAGACAGCGGGTTGCAGAAGGGCCAGGTCCTCCTTCAGGTTCTTGATCGGGTGCTTGAACGCGAAGCCCGCCGCCACGCCGTCTGCGTCGTTGGCGCTCGTCCGCTCGAGCGCCACACCCATCTCGTCGATCGCGGCGAACCAGCCGATATCGAACGTGTCGGGGATCACCTTGTCGTCGTCGATCAGTTCGTGGTTGCGGAGATTGCGCAGGAGCTGCATCTCGATTCCACGCCCCGTCGACGACTCGCAGCGGAAAACGTCCGGCGGCATGAAATCGCGATCGAAGGTCCAGGTCTCGATGATCACGGGCGGCCGCGCGCCCGGCCGCGCGTCGTTCAGGTCGAGCCACATCTGCCGCCGCTGCTCCATCACCGGCAGCGCCGCGATCTCCGCCTGCCTTGCCGCCAGTTCGCGCAGGTACGTGCGCTCCGTCTGGGGCATCTCCCATTCAGTCGTCATATCACGCAACCTCCCTGTATTTTTCAAACGCGGCGTACATGGCCACGAGTCTCTAAAATTAGAACCGCGGATATCGCGGATGCTTTCGAGGTCGGGCAGTGTGAAGCAGAGGGAGTTCCACCCGTCCTGATTCACACTGCCGTATCTTGACTCAGCGTCGTCAGCACTAATCCGCGCCCACGTGAGTGGCGCCACGTGTCGCGTACCGCGGGACGTGGTCACGCGATTGCCCGTATGAGCGTCGTCACGTCTTCACCACAACGTGGCTCACGCCATCCGCGGTTCTCTCTCTATGTCTCGATTCGCGAAAATTCGCGTGATTCGTGGGCTCTTCCTCTGGCGGGTTCCGTGTCAGGCTGTCGAGGATGTGCGTTTCGCCATGCGGGTTCGATTCGAACTTTGACGGCATTGTCCACGAACAGGGTTAGCCGAGTGTTGGCGGCATGTTAAGGTTTGATAAAGCTTCTACCGCATCGGACTTATGTCGTTGCATCCACGGCCTCGCGTGCAAGTTCGACCCAGCGCACGATTCGATGCGGTTCATTGTTGAGCGTGTGCACGTCTTTCATGATCAGTTCAATGCGGCACCCCCTGGCGACCTCGAGCGTGTGTTGCAGGTCGGCGCGAATGGCATCCTCGTCAACCGTGGCGGTGCTGATCAGCGTGGGATTTGGCTTTCGCGAAAAGACGATCTCGCGCCCGCATTCGTCCGCCATGACCGCTTGATCCGCCCACGGAGCGACGGAGATGCGCGCGATTCCGGGAAGCTGCTTGATCAGGTGGACGCGGCTATGAACCGGCTCGCAGCACCCGTAGTAGCACCTGCCGAATCGCTCCGCCACGCTGAGCTGATACGGAAAGACGAACTCCTCGAACATCTCGGGACTGATCCCGACCGTCTCCTGCGACTCCAACAAGACCCATAGATCGCCGGGTTCCACATCGTGGCCGTTATGGCTCGATGTGTCCGGCAGGTCCCGGCTGTAGCCGCGTGTGCCGGAGCCGATGTAATCGTTTTCGTTGTTCAGCGTCAGCAACCCCTCGTTCGCGTACCATTCGACGGCCGCCAGGTGATCGTCGCGCAGGAAGGCCATCAACCGGTGTATGCCCTCAGGATTGTCCAGCATTTCAAGCATCAGGCCCTCGAGACCAACGACCTGGCTCGCGACGCCGGTCATCCCCATGCTCCACCACGGCATGCCGCGCAAGCGGACTTCGAGGATGCCGTCGAAAAGCGCTTCCAATCGTTGCTTCGCGGCGAGGGTTGCCTCGCGATCCACGGAGAAGGTGCGCGGGGTAAGCCCATGAAACTCGGCATCAAGATCCTGAATGGCCGCATCCCAACTCTCGGCCCCCATCACGGAGGTCTGCTCACTCCGGTGATGCTCCGCCTCCACGCCGTAACCCGTTGACGAAACCTGCCACCCGACGTCCCAGGCAGATTCCACAACCTCATCGGTCTTAAGGACGTCAAAGGAGAAGATCTCGTTGACGATGGCACTCTCGATACCGCGAGCCCAATCGTCTTCGCAACCCGGCTCGTGCGAAGGCCTGAGTTTCTTCTCGTCGGCGACGCCGCCGTGCTCGGCCAAAATCATGGGGCGGCTGTCACCCCCGGAGTCGTGCGCATACCAGGCGTTGCGGCGCTCCACGTTCACCGGGTCCTCCGCCAAGCGGGCCTTCTGCTCGGCGAGGCGTCGGATCGTGGTGATATCTTTCTCCGCCAACGCTAGTTCCGTCATCTCTCCTCCCTCCCTCTCATGGTAATGACCGCACTTTATCTGCGGAAGGCATTGACAGTCATATTCACATGGGTGTATCGGTTGTCCAACTTCTTTCGTCCTGTTTTTGATTCGAGATGCCGTCATGAAGAAGGCCCTACGGACAAGCACCTCGGGGCCATTTCACCGTCCGCTCGTTAAACGCGGCGATCGGCACGTTCGCGGAAGCGCAACGGTTCCTCGGCAGCGGGGAGATCATCACTGAACTCCCGCTGCAACTGGTCCTCGACCGGTGCCCCTTTATCTGAGAAAAGAGGAGTCTGCTGATGAGAAAAGAACCCAGATTGACGAACTTCTCCAAGGCTGCCGGTTGAGCGGCCAAACGGGGTCCGTGTGACCTCCAAGCCGTGCTGGATCGCCTCGATGTCTCGAGTGAGCCGAATGTCCTCGTAGGCCCGTCCACTATGGACGATGCCGGCGTCGTGCAGGTCACGGATGATCTGGCGATTATCCAAACCGCCGACTTCATTACACCGATTGTCGACGACCCCTACACCTTCGGGCGAATTGCGGCTACGAACGCCCTCTCAGACGTCTTCGCCATGGGCGGACGGCCGCTCTCTGCGATCAACCTGGTTGGCTGGCCCGCCCGCCTCGACGAACGGTTTCTGCATGAGATGTTGCGCGGCGGGGCGGACGTCGCGCAGGCGGCCGGTTGTCCCATCATCGGCGGGCACACCGTCAGCGACGATGAAGTGAAGTACGGCCTCTCGGTGAACGGCTGCGTGCACCCGGATCGCATCATTCGCAATCAAGGCGCACGGCCAGGCGACGTGTTGCTGCTCACCAAATCCCTCGGCACCGGAATCCTGGCAACGGCACTGAAACGAGGGCGTATCAGCGAGGAAGAAGAGCAGGCCATGGTGGCGGCCATGACGGAATCCAACCGCGCCGCGTCCGAGGCGGCGCTCAAGGCCGGTGCGCACGCCATGACGGACATCACCGGTTTCGGCCTGGCCGGACATCTCAGCGAAATGCTTGCTCGCGACGGTGATCTTGGCATCCGTGTCGTGGCCGAGAAACTGCCGCTCCTGCCCGGCGTACGCGAGCGCGCTGCGGTGCGACGCTTGAAGGGCGGCATGGCTGCGAATCAGGATTACGTCGCGTCAAGGCTTCGGTTTGCACCGGGACTGGAGAGCCCGTACCTTGCCGTGCTGTGCGATCCCCAGACCTCGGGCGGACTTGCCGTGGCCTTGCCTCGCGAGCGAGTGGATGCTTTCATCAGCGAGGCGACGGCGCATGGTGTACGCGCCACGGAGATAGGCGAGTTTGATCAGTCGGGACTAATACAAGTCGGTCCCGAGACGGCTGACTTCAGTCGGCGGGAATGACGAGCGCGAGGAGACGAATCATGGGAACTCGAGTCGGTGTCTTACGGATCTGAAACGTCCCGGATTGGGTCCCACGAATCACGCGAACCTGCCCGCCCCGCACGGGCGCGACGGAGCCTTGCCGCACGTGGGGCAGGCGCGTCGACACGAATGGGCCTCACGCAGGGCGACTGAAGGCCAGGCCTCGGACATCATGAGATCAAAACGCGTCTCGCGGAGTCTACTCACCGAAACCTCACAATTCGCTAAGAATTGGTGAATCTTTCGTGAATATGCAGAGAAAGCGGGCAGGATGTCTCAGAAGATTGGGGAAGACGGACGTGGGACGAGCGATCCGGATCTACGGAAATAGAACCGTTGGACGTCGGCACAGCATTCGTGACACCTCCGAAATTCGGCAACTCCCACCAGTCGGGTAGCCCGTCGTTGTCCGAATCCCGGAAGAGTGGATTTCGTAAGCCCGTGATCAGTGCGACATCGGTTCCGTCGCGAACCCCGCCGAGGAAACGGGCGGAAACGAATTGGGGCGACGTCTCGGAGAGATACTGTACGAGAAAGTCTCGTCTGTAGCCGTCGAAGCTTCCGCCGGTGAATCGCGGCGAAACATGCTGGGGCGAGACTGCGGAATCGTACTGGCGAGAGAATGTGCGGGTGTATCCGTCATAGCTCCCGCCGGCGAAACGCACGGAGACCTGCTGGGGTGACGTTTCGGAATCGTATAGGCGAGAGAACGCGCGAGCGTATCCGTCATAGTTCCCACCGCCGAAACGCACGGAAACGCGCTGGGGCGACGACTCTCGATCGTACTGAAGGAGAAACGCGCGCCCGTATCCATCGGAAGCGCCACCACTCATCCACGCTGAGGTGTGGGCAATGAACTGCTGCAGGCGGGTTGACGCATAGCCGTCCCAAGCGCCCCCGATGAAGCGGTCGTCCGGTAAGGCCGCCAGAAGAAGCGGCGTCAGGAGGATCGCCACTGCCACGACATGCCTCTTGGTTCTGCTGGATCTCATCGGGAGTTACCCACCCGGGTCAGGGCGCCGATCGTACGCCACGGCAGCTGTACGAGGGGCCGTTGCTCGCAAATGGGTTATTTGCGTCCACCGAGCTCCGGTCCGAGGTGCGCGTCTGGTATACAGCGCTGATGTGGGAGAACCCTCCGCCACGTCCGGTGTACGCCCGCGCGCCGGGATGGGGATACCATGTTGAGGGGCGAGCCGTGTATTCGTTACCGTCGCCGTATTGATCCGTGAACATACGACCCTCGGCTCGCGAGACGGCGACCACGAACTCAACGATGTTGCTCAGGAGAATCGTGTGTCGCGAAGATCCGTAGACGTTCGGGTAATAGGTATTCGCGATCGTCGGATCCAGGAGATTCAGGAAATCCGCATATTGTCCCTGCGTCATCTCGTATTTCATGCAGTAGATCGCCTGGTAGCCCTTGGGAAACGCAGCCGGAATCGGCCCAAGGTCGCCGCTACCGGCGTAGTAGAGGCTGCCGGTTACCGAACCGACCGCAATGGCGTCTTCGTTGGAAACCAAGAAGGGTTGGGTCGAATCCGGATAGCGATAGAAATGATTGATCTCGGTTCCGCCCGACCCCAGGTAGAACCCGCCTTCGGGAATGTAGACCATCTCGACGCCGAGCACCTCGACATCCACCTCATTGGTTCCGGAAAGGCCGCTCGTCGCGAAATCCCATCGCAGGCTCATCGCGTTACAGTTCATCGCGCCGGATCCTTCGCTGGGGCGATACACCATCGCACCCAGTCGCGTGCCACTATCGTCCGCCACGTCGAGGACGGCGCCGCCGGTGGCAACGTGACCATTCGAGGAGAGCATGGCGTGTCGCCACAGGCCGCCGGACTGGCGGAACTTGGCGAAGATCCAGACAGCGTCCCAGTTAGTTACCGTGACGGTATCGCCGTTGTCGTTCCAGGAGGTCCGCCACGAGTTGGACCAGCTCATGTCGAACTGCAGGCTCGCCATCCCATTGGAAACGCCGGTCAGCGACAGGTTGGTGATGGCAAGCGAGTTGGCGGACGCCGTGCCGGCCATAAGCGCCCCGCTGAGGACCAACGGCGAGACGAGGCGGACGAATGCACTCTTCATGGCTCTCTCCTTGCTTTGTGCCACGGCATCGACACGAACGTGAAAGACACCGTCGGGCGCTTGGTGACTATTTCGCCCTGCATTCTACTTATATTCACATGTGGAACAAGGCTTATTGCAGGCCCTTTGCGGCCCGGTATCCTTCTACTTACCGCTCGACATAGGCCCTCTGCCAGCCTATACTTCTGATTGGTTTCTGAAGGATGCCTCCTGGTCTGCGGGAAGGATTGAATCCACCTTCAAGGTTCGTTGGTATTGAACCTTCTTTTCTGTCCGTGTTTGCAGACCCCGGATAATTTCGCCACGTGCGAAGAAAGGAATTCACCCCAAGCGCTGAACAGCTCGAGCCGCTTGGCATGAGCCATGCAAAATGCGGAACGTTGTGGCGAGCTACCGGCTGCGAGGCCTGCTCGCAGAGAGGTTACCGGGGACGGCTAAGCGTCGTCTCGCTCCTTGAGAACAATGCCGCAGTCCAGGAGGCGATCATGACGACAGATGCCAAAGCGATCGTTGACGCCGCCACAGAGACGGGATGGCTGTCTCTGCGCGAGGTCGCCATCAAGAAACTCTTGCGTGGCGATACGACCGTCGAGGAAGTCATCAAGTTCACCTAGGCAGTCGTCATTTCGCTACCGCTCGGCTGCGGGTCCGTCCAAAACGTGCACGGAGCCTGCGGCGCTGCGCCTACATACTGCCCCGGATTTCCTTCCGCAGAAGTGGGCGAGCCTTGGTCGGCGTGCACTTCTCGACAAGAATCCTCTCACATCCGTTGAAGCCGGCGAAAGCCACAAGCTTGTCTGCCAGTGGCGCCGCGACCGCATCGAAGTCTGAGAACGCCGCTTCGAACATGAGGTGCTTTATAACGAGGGTCTTCTTGCTGCGGTAGGCCTTGGCGTCGATTCTGCCCACAAATTGCTGCCCCCAAAGGATCGGCAGGCAGAAGTAGCCGTAGGTACGCTTGCTCGCGGGAAAATAGCACTCGAGCTTGCAGTCGAAATCGAACAATGCGCTCAGCCGTCGTCGATCGATCACGGCATTGTCGAATGGCGACAGAATATGGAGGCGATCCTTGCGCCGCGAACGTTTCGTCGCGGCATCAATGGCGTCGCACAACGCGAAGACCGGGCCCTCGCGCCCCGGTATGTGAGCCGCCACGACGTCGCCGGAGTCGACGAGTTCGCGCAGTGCATCGTCAACCGATGCCGGACGGTGGCGCTCCCAACACAGTTCGCCGCTCGCGGCGAACCCCTTTGTGCTGAGCACGCGTCGGACCACGAAACGACCAATTTCGTGCGAGGTCGGCAACGTTGTATTCGTCTCCGGCGGCAGAACGCGCTCGGTGAGGTCGTAGACCCGCTGAAAGCTCCTGCGCTCGGTCACCATCAGCTTGCCCATATCGAAAAGCATCTCGAGGGCGCGCTTGGCGGGCTTCCAATCCCACCACGATCCTCTCTTCTTCCGGGTATGCTTGAAGTCCGCCGACCGAAGGGGCCCCTCGTCGCGGATACGCTCCAACACATGATCGGTAACGGCTCTCGCCTCCGGAGTGTAGAACCAGTTGTGCTGACTCTTGGTCACCGCTCGCATGCGAGGCAGATAGTAGCGGTAGTCGCTCATCGGGAGGTAGCAGGCTGCCCGGGCCCAGTACTCGAACACCCGCCGATCGGCGGCCTGCAGTTCATGCAGCATCTCGGGTGCATAAACGGACATCGGCCTGCTCGCGTGCGGCCGGCGCAGATGCGCCGCGGGCGTTTGCGGTTGCTACTCCATCGCCGCCGGGGCGTTTTCGAGTTCGGTGATGGCCGCCGCTTCAATCTTAAGAGCCTTGGCGAGGACCTCTCGTTCGATCTCCCGTACGGCCGGGGTCCAGTCTTGGACCTTCTTGCCGGACCAGAGGCCGAAGAAGGCGTTCATCGTCCCGAAACATGACCCGAGAAGTCCGCTCTCCTTCTCATAAGCTGCCGTCGCCCGTTGCACCGCGTCCCGGGCCCTGCCTTCAAATGCGCCAGCGTGGCTCTTCAGGAAGATCAGGGAACGCGGCGAGGTGCTTCGCCAGTTTCTCGAACTGCGCGTCTTCGCGCAGCCCTGAAAGAACCTCCTACCGGATGGGCCGATGATGTCCACGCGGTGTTCCGTAATGAGGATTCGGAACTCGCGAACGACATCGGCCTCGACCCGCTTCGCCCGGCGCAGCGCTCCGGACCACACGCTCGTGTCTACCAGAACCCTCACGCTCTGGCTCGTTGCTTCTTGTAGTCATAGCCGGACGCATAATCGACGGAACTAAACATCGAGAGGATGTTCTCCTGCTCAAGTTTCTAGAGATTCGCATTGCCTCATAACTGCGGACACCGGTCGCTTCGAACCTGCCGCATCACATTCTCGAAGGGGCCGGCGAGCGACTCCGGCGCGTGCTGAATAAACACCCGGTTGGCCATTACGGATAAGCGGTGGTAGAGTGCGAGACGACTGGAGGCAAAATCATGTCACGCAGAACGTCTTACCCTCAATCCTGTTGCCCTCTCTGATCTCACGCTCATCCAATGAAAATCCTATGTTTCGGAGACAGCCTGACGACCTGCGGCGGCGAGCAGGGCCGGTTCAGCGACATACTGCAGGAGCGCTTCCCGACCCACACGTTCATTAACCACGGCATCGGCGGCGAGACTATCGCCGACGGCCTTGCGCGACTCGACTCGGATGTGCTGGCGGCACAGCCCGACATCGTGCTCGTCGAGTACGCCGCCAACGACTGGTGGCGCGGCGAGCGCCCCCCCGCGGCATGGGCCAACGACCTCGAGACAATTCTCGTGAGACTGCGCGAACACGACATCCAGCCCGTCGTACTCAGCGTTTTCGGTCCGTACCTCGACGACAGCAACGCACGCGCCGAGAAGACGTACGGCATCGACGAACGCGGCCGGGAATACCGCGAGGTCGAAGCCGCGCTCGCGCGGAAGTACGACGCGCCCTATGTCGCCAATATCCAGGAGATGATCGTGGACCGGCGCTGCTGCTGGGCCGACGCCAACCACCCCAACGAGTACGGAAACCGGCACGCGGCCGACAGCATCGAGCCCGTGCTTGGAAGACTGCTCGGCGAGCTTCCGCGGCCGCTGCGCAAGCCAGTGCTGCGCACCACGCGCGACATGTGGCAGGAAGCCGTGGAGCTTGCCGGCGGTAGGCTCGCGGTGGTCGACGGTGAACGTCGGCTCACCTACGCCGAAGCCGATGCCCTCGTCTCGCGCCTTGCCGGCGGACTCCAGCGCGCCGCGCGGACACCGGCACCGAAGGTCGCGGTCTTCCTGCCCAACTGCCTCGAGTACTACCTGCTCTATTGGGCCGTGGTGCGGCTTGGCGGGGTCATCGTTCCGCTCAGCACCTGGCTGACCAGCGAGGACCTCTCCGGAATATTCGCAAACGTGGAGCCCGACCTGCTCATCGTGCGGTCCGACGCGGATGAGAAGCCGCTCGATGCCGCGCGCGGGTCCGCGGTGAAGGCCTGCTTTGCGCTGGAGCCCGCGTCCGGTAATCCACCCGGCTGGGACGACCTGCTTGCGGGCGCGACTCCGCCCCCGGTCGAACCGCTCGACGCCGGCGCCGTGTCGATCGTGATGCACACGTCGGGCACAACCGGGACGCCCAAGGGCGCGATGATGCGGCACGAGGACCTCATGTTCAACGTGATGGCGGCCATCAACGCACACGGGTTCTGCGTCAGCGACGTGCACCTCCTCGTGAACCCGATGTTCCACTGCACGGCGCTGTACAGCTCGCTTCCCACCGCAGCCTACACGAAGACCCCCGTCGTGATTGCGTCGCCTCGGGACCCCGCATTCCTGATGGGACTGATCGCGCATGAACGCATCACGACTTTCCTGTCCGTGCCATCCGTCTTCCAGCAGTTGCTCAAGGTAAAGGAGTTGGCGTCGTACGACGCGTCCTCGTTGCGCGTGATGGCCTACGCCGGCAGCCCGATGCCCGTACGCACAATTCGCGAACTGCGCGAACGCTTCCCCGATGCAGCCCTGCACAACTTCTTCGGGCTCACCGAGACGATCAGCATGACACACGTCATGAGCGCCGAGGAAGCCGAGCAGCGGCTCGACTCGATCGGACGGTTGCTCCCGAATGTCAAGGCGCGGGTCGTGGACGAAGCGGGAGAGCCGTGTCCGCCCGGGGAGGTGGGCGAGCTCCTGTTCGCGCGCGAAAACGTGATCCCGGGCTACTTCAACAATCCCGGGCTGGAGGAGTCCCTGATCGAGCACGACGGGCGCACCTGGTTCCGCACCGGGGACCTGGCCAGCGTCGACGAGGATGGCTATTTCTTCATCAAGGGTCGCAAGAAGGACATGATCATCGTCGCCGGCGAGAACGTCTACGCGGCGGAAGTGGAGGGGGTCCTGCTCGCGCACGAGAAGGTCGTCGAAGCGGCCGTGAAGGGCGCCGCCGCGACGGGCGCCGCATCGTTCCTCGGCGAGGAAGTGCACGCCTATGTCGCGCGCGCGGATGAGTCCCTGACCGAACAGGACCTGCGTCGTCACTGCTTCGAGCGACTGCCGGCCTTCAAGGTTCCGCGCAAGGTCGTGTTCTTGCCGAAGCTCCCGCGCAATCCTTCGGGGAAGGTCGTCAAGGCGGAGCTGCGGTAGCCGACGTAGAAGTTGTCGTCCGCCAGGGAGAGAAGGACGCAGAGGCCGAAGGGGAGGGGCATTGATTCCTTCATGCCGCCTGCTACCACACGGGGCACCGGAGCACCAGAGCTCTTCTGCTCGTTGCATCGCAGAAGAACACGGTGACTGGCACCCCCTAGGAGAATCGAACTCCTGTTTTCAGGATGAGAACCTGATGTCCTAGGCCACTAGACGAAGGGGGCTCCAGAAGAACCGGTCGACGGAGCGACTCCGTCGAAAGTGCGCGAAATGTAGCGGGATACCGGTCTGTTGTCAATATCACACATGGGCGCTGGAGATCTGCTTCGCGAAGAAACGTCACGCGGCAGGGCGCCGCGATTCCAGGGCTCGGCAGAACCGACTCAGGCGTCGCAGATATGCATTGTACTGGCTGTACGCCTCGCGCGGATGCTCGTCCCGAAGCATACGATACAGGATCCGCTCCGGGCGATGCGGCAGATTGTCGGTCCTGAGCTCCGGCAGCCTCTCCTTGATCCGATGCGCGCCGATCGCGACCATCATTGCCGGAATGCTCTCCGCTCCCGCGGCAAGGTCCTCTATTCCCTGCTGAATCAGGTCTGCGCCCGGCAAGTCATCCCATGATGCGTTCAATGCCATGTTCAGTCGCTCCCGGTCAACCCTTCCACGCGCGCGCGAAAACTCTCGGGATCCAAGCTCGAATACCGAATCAATTCTTCCGAAATCTCCTCGAACAACACGACAAGTCGTGCACGCTCAACCAGCCCCTGTTCGAGCATGGCGGTGACGTCAATACGATCCCGGTCATGCCAGCGTTCGATCTTGGACAACGCCTGGCTGTAAAAGTCATAGTGAAAGAACGAGATGTTGCCGTGACGGGCTATGAACTTGCTGCGTTCACGCCATCCGGGGACCTCGGGAATGAATTGCTCCGGAGAAGCAAGCTCGACGTTGATGTCCAACTCGTCCTTGAGCCCGGCGATCCGGGCAAAAACGCCGGCCGGCTCCGGGTCGAGCTTGATGTCGACATCAATTGTCGTATCGCGCCATTCCAGAGAAGACATGCGAGCAGCATGCCTACCATGCAGCCCATCACGGAGAAGAGGGTCCAGGTGGAGACGCCGACGATACCGAGCATGACCAGCGGGCCCACCACGCAGAATACCCGGGTTGCGTAGAAGGGCGCAAAGGCCATGAGGACCTCGATGACGATGATCGTGCGCGAGAACCCGGTGGCCCACCCGCGCACGGCCTGGGGGTCGAGGCTCTCCCGGATCCACGGATACGGCCAGTTCGATTTCTGGAGAAAGTACAGGTTGTGAAGTACCTCTCCATCCCAATACTCCGAGGTCAACTTGCCGACCACCCCGCCCAGAAAGGCTACGCCAACGACACATTGTGCCAGGACGCACCCATGCAGAGCGACACCCTCCCCTTCCCCGTCGATATTGAACGCAAGCCACAGCAACCACAGCGCGACCCAGAACGAGGTCAGGAACGTCGCGTCGTTGCAGGTATCGATGTGCAGGATCAACATACCGGAGCAGGCGATGAGCAGACCGGCCGCGAATTGCAGACTGCGCGCGGACCTGAATCCGATCATGGCCAGGATCGCCAGCGGGAGCAGGTAGGCGACTCCGGATGACGTGCCGCTCCGCATCAGATCCGGAAACAACGGATGCGTCAGCGCGATCGAATCATCCATGAAGAACACCTTCAAATGCTGCGCCGCCTTGGTGTACCAACCCAGCAGCCAGAAAGCCGCCGCGACGCGAAAGATGCAACGATGCCGTGCGGCCGGACTATCGAGCCATTTCATCGGGGATGATCTCCATGTCGATGCGCGAGCCCTTCGGATCGGCCGAGAGGCGATAGCGAGTCACAACCCGCACGCCGCGATAAGTCGAACGAACGCGAAGCACGGTATGCCCGTAGTTCCAAAAATAGATATTGCGGTTCCAGGGGTTTGTAACCAACTGGATCGGATAGTGATTCACGTAGCGCCTCTCCTGCATCGGAATCTCGAGAAGCAGCTCGTTCTTGAAACTGTACATGTTCGGCACAACCTGCTGGACCGCCCATGCAGCGTACGAGGACGTGCGAAGGTGGAAGTTGCGCATCAGCGTCCGCTGGATCGGCGGCGAGACAGAGAGGAGAACGAGGTACACGCTGACCAGAGCACAGAGCAAATACAGCGACAGCGCGCCGTAGCTGCGCTCGCGGCGCAACTGCGCAAGTGCCTTAAAAAGAGGAGTCATATGTTAGCCCTCACCCCCCGCTTCGCTCTGCGAGCTTCGCAGGGCAAGCCAACCCTCTCCCGGAGGGAGCCAGAGGTCTCACGCAGAGGCGCAGAGAACGCACGGATCGTTAAGCAGACTGGCCCACATAGCCTGAATCGTCCTGTCCGAGATCCAAAGCGGCGGGACGCCGCTTTCATGCGCCTTGCTACTCGATCGCTGCGAATACACTCACCCCACCCGCGCGCCGGTCGGAATCTCGCCATCCACGGTCACGAGACGCAGCGAATCGTCCGTGGATGCCGCCAGCAGCATGCCCTGCGATTCGACCCCACGAATCTTCGCGGGCTTCAGATTGGCGACGATGACAATCGTGCGCCCAACCAGCGTCTCAGGCTCGTAGTACGCCGCGATGCCGGCCACGATCTGACGCGACTCACCCGCGACATCCAACTGCAGCCTGAGCAACTTGTCCGTGTCGGGCACCCGCTCGGCCTCAACGATCCGCGCCGTCTTCAGCTCAATCTTCTGAAAATCTGCAAACTCTGCCTGCATAACTCCTTCGATCTCCTTTTTCTCCGGCTTTCCCTGTTCGGCCGCGCCGGCCTTCTGCGCCCTGCTGTCGGTGCGCGGAAACAGTCCCGTGATCTTACGCACTTCAGCGCCCGGCTTGAGAACTCCCCAATGACCCAGCTTCTCGATGTCGGGCTCCCCGGCCGGGAGCCCCAGCACGGAGCGCAACTCCTCCATCTTGCCGGGCATCACCGGGTAGAGCAAGCCGCTGACAATGCGCAGCACCTCGGCCCCATGGTAGAGCACGGTTCCGAGTAGTTCCTTCTGGTGAGGATCTTTCGCAAGCACCCAGGGCTGGCGTTGTTCGAGATATCGGTTGGTTTCGCGGAATGCGGCGGCGATCTGCGCCAGTCCGTCGTCCAAACGCATGCGCTGCACGGCATCCCCCACCCCATTACTGAGCGCGAGCGCGACCTCCTGTAACTTGGATTCCTCGGCGCCGGTTTCGGCCGGGGTGGGAATCCTGCCATCGAAATGGCTGAGAATAAGTTTGGTCACGCGGCTGAGCAGGTTGCCGAGGTCGTTGGCCAGATCCGTGTTGTAGCGGCGCGAGAACGTCTCCTCGGTGAAGCTGGCATCCTGGCCGAGCACCATTTCGGCCATCAGAAAATAGCGGAACGCATCCACGCCGTACTGGTCGATATACTTCATCGGGTCAACCACGTTTCCGGCGCTCTTACTCATCTTGCTCTGCCCGGACAACCACCATCCGTGCGCGAAAATCGTTTGCGGCAGCTCCACGCCCATTGCCTTGAGCATGGTGGGCCAGTAGACCGTGTGCGTGGTCAAGATATCCTTCCCAATAAGTTGGTAAGTCGCGGGCCACCAGGTCGCAAATTGGGCATCGTCGCGACGGTAGCCGATGGCGCTGATATAATTCACCAGTGCATCGAACCAGACGTAAGTTACGAAGTCCTTGTCGAAGGGGAGTTCGATTCCCCATGCAAGGCGGGTCTTCGGACGGGAGATACAGAGGTCCTGCAGGGGCTGCCGCAGGAATCCAAGGGTCTCATTGCGGCGGAAATCAGGTTGAATGAAGGTTGGATTGTCCTCGATATACTGGATAAGCCACTCCTGGTAGCTACCCATTCTGAAGAAGTAGTTTCGTTCCTTGATACGCACGATGTGATCGGGAAGATTGTCCTCGTCGACGTCCTTGTCGGTGACAAACGTCTCGCTCGAGATGTCGTACCATCCTTCGTGTTCCGCGTCGTAGATCTCGCCACGGTCATAGAGATCCTGCAGGATCTCCTGGACTATGATCTTGTGCCGTTCCTCGGTGGTACGGATGAAATCGTTGTTCGTGATCTCCAATCTTTCCCAGAGCTCCTGGAAGCGCACCACAGTGCGGTCGGCGTGATCCTGCGCCGGGATTCCCCCGCTTTCCGCAGCCTGCTGCACTTTCTGGCCATGCTCGTCGGTCCCGGTCAGAAAGTGGACCGGATCGCCGAGCAGGCGGTGATAACGCGCCAGTACATCCGCCAGGATCGTCGTGTAGGCATGCCCGATGTGGGGCTTGTCGTTCACGTAGTAGATCGGGGTCGTTATATAGAAAGGGGTGTTCGGCATGGTCGGGGGTCGAGTGGTAAGTGGCAAGCTTGCCCCGCCGCAGGCGGGGTGGCGAGTGGGTTGTCGTCCATATTCTACAGTCTCTCAGCAATCGTAGTTGTACACGGTACTCCCGACCGACTCAAGGGAATGAACGAAGTGCTAATACTCACTAATTGCACTGCCACTCATTCTGCCAATCCACCTACAGCAAACTCGTTGCGTCGACGTCGATGGCGTAGGTCACGTCTGAGGGCCATTTTGTGTTGCCGACGGCGGTCCGCACCGCGTCGACCATTTTTTTGACAGCGCTGGAACGCAGGATAATCTGGAATCGATAGTATCCGCGCGCCTTCTCGATCGGCGCTGGCGCGGGCCCGGCCATGATGGCGGCCTTCGGGAGGAGCGGCTCGATGGCTTTGGCGAGCGCTTCGGCCAGAAACGATGCTCGCTCGGCCGACCTGCTTCGCAATGTGACGCAGACCAATCGCGTGAAAGGCGGATAACTGAGCTCTTTGCGAAACTCGATTTCCTGATCGTAGAATCCGGGAAAATCGAGGCGGCGCGCAGCCTGGATCGCGGGATGGAATGGCGTGTAGGTTTGCACGATGACGAGTCCGGGGATCTCGCCGCGGCCGGCCCTCCCGGCGACCTGGGTCAGGAGTTGGAAAGTGCGCTCGCCCGCGCGGAAGTCCGGCATGTGAAGCCCCATATCGGCGTAGATCACCCCGATCAGCGTCACGTTCGGGAAATGAAGTCCTTTCGCAATCATCTGGGTGCCCACGAGAATATCGATGTGGCCGGTCCGAAACTTACCCAGGATCTTCTGGTGTGAGTTTTTGGCGGTCGTCGAATCGGAATCCATGCGCTGCACACGAGCCTTCGGGAAGAGCTTCCCGACGATCGTCTCCACCCGTTGGGTGCCGATACCGGCCATTCGATAGGCCGAGTCGCCGCACTCCGGACAGCGCTCGGGAAGTTTTCGGACATCCCCGCACATGTGGCACTTCAGCGTGTCGTCCTGCGTGTGACACGTCATCGAGACGCTGCAGTTACCGCAGCCGGCGACGTATCCGCATTGCGGACACATGAACGAACTCGCATAACCGCGCCGGTTGAGAAAGAGCATGGTCTGCTCTGCCTTGGCCAGCCGATCGTGAATGGCATCGATCAGCCGCTTGGAGAAGGCGCACGGTTTCCCGTCGTTGCGCTGGGCCTCCACCCGCATATCGACGACTTCCATGTGCGGCATCTTCTGGTTATCGACACGCGCAGGCAGGATCGCGAGACCGTACTTATCGGACTTCGCGTTGCGATAGGACTCCAGCGCAGGCGTTGCGGATCCGAGCACGACCGCGCACGGTTCGCGCGCTCCACGCATCACCGCAACATCGCGCGCGTTGTAGCGGGGAGCTTCCTCCTGCTTATAGGACGAATCGTGTTCCTCATCGACCACGATCAACTTCAGATTGTGGATCGGCGCAAACACGGCCGACCGCGCGCCGATCGCAATGCACGCCTCTCTATCGTGAATGCGGTGCCACTCATCATGCCGTTCACCCTCCGAGAGATGACTGTGCAGGACGGCGATACGGTCCCCGAAACGGGCGGCGAATCGCTCCACCGTCTGGGGCGTCAGCGCGATCTCTGGAACCAGAACGATCGCGCCCCCATCCTGCGACAGAGCATACTCGATCGCCTGCAGGTAGACTTCTGTCTTGCCACTGCCGGTCACGCCGTGCAGCAGGACCGCAGGCGGCGTTCCGGTATCCATCGATGTGCGGATCATGTCGAGGGCCTCCTTCTGCGCTCCCATGAGATCGAGCGGCGCCGTGGGCAGGATCTCGCGATCCATCTCGGGACGACGCCGTACCGTTCTCGTGCCGGCCTGCACGGCCCCCTTTGTCCGCAGAGCTTGCACCACGGCTGCGGTGGTTCCGGCCTGGCGGCAAAGCTCCTGGAGGAACATACCGCCGTGCGACTTAAGGATCTCGATCACAGTCGCCTGCTTGGGGGCGCGCTTGCGAAGCGCATCCACAAACGCGTCGGACTGCGCCGCCGGGTCGAGGGTTACGAACAGTTGTTCTCGAAAGCTGACATCTCGGGCACGCACCGCAGCGGGGAGGACGCAGCGCACGGCCTGTTCGATCGGCGCGCAGTAGTAGCGGCCAATCCAGCGCGAGAGCTCCAGGAGCGACTCACCGACGAGAGGCTTTTCTCCGACGACAGATTCGATCTCCTTGAGATCGGCGTGCTGCGCGTGACCGGACAACGCGACGACGAATCCGTCGCGCTTTGAGCGCCCGAAGGGAACCACAACCTGCGACCCTGCGTGCACGGAGTCATTGAGCGAGTCGGGGATGCGATACTCGAACTCACGATCCAACGCAATATCCACGACGACGCGTGCGATCGTGTTGGTTTCGATTTGCGGCATGTGCTCAGCCTAGTCCGCGCTGGATGAGGTGTCGAGTCCGGCGGACCCCACCAGGGGAATACAGGCAGAAAAAAAACCGGGAGCAGCGAACTGCTCCCGGTTTCAAATCCGAAGTTACGCGTAGAACTCTACGGAATAATCATGACGTTGTCGGCGTCATTCTGGTTGAGCTTCGCAGGCAACTGCCTGCTCTTGAGCACGAAACCAGCCCCGCCCTTGTTGACCACGACCAGCCCCTTGGTTCCATAGGGCACCGCATTGGTGAGCTGGTACGGCTTGATCGAGTTGTCATTCAGAGCAAGATTATTCTGGATGCCGTCCAGGTTCCGTGTAAACACAAAGGGCGTCGAGTCCAACGTCGAATCATTCAGGTCGGCCAGAACAACCCACGCATTATTGTTACTCGTGAAGTTGCCGCCTGCGCTCGTATTAATATTCGAGTTCGCGCTTGCTCCGCTCGGCGTGAGACCTGGCGCGGAAAAATATGCGCAATCCGTTTTGAGGATATCATTCGTGACGAGCCACGCCATGTACTCGGTCGACGAACTAAACGCCGGAATGCTCGGGTCCAGCGTGGTCGCATACTTCGGCCAAGGCGGGGTGTCGCCCGTGACTTCGGCGTCAATAGCAGCGCCGAAGACTGATTTGTAGATGTTTACGCCGTTGCTCATGGTCTGGATCTGCTTGCCCTTGGTCAGCGCGCCCTGGATAGCCGGAAACAGCAATGCCGCCAGAATGGCAATAATTGCGATGACGACGAGCAGTTCGACGAGGGTAAAGGCTTTGCTACGAAGTTGACTGAATATCTTACTCATGTTGGGGTACTCCTTCTCCGAGTTATACGGGGCTATGCGTGCCAGACGGCGGCACGGTTCGTGCGAATCCCATATAGTAGGATATCTACCCCGGGATTGTCAACCCGCTAAATGTGGGAAAATGTCATATTCGTGATGCTTATGCGCAGTCCTGCTCGCGCATGAAGCCAGTTCGATCCTCAGAGGATCAGCATGCAGTCGCCATAGCTATAGAAGCGGTAGTCCTCAGCCACGGCAATCTCGTAGGCTTCCTTCATCAACGCATGCCCCGAGAACGCAGACACCAGCATTAATAGCGAAGAACACGGTAGGTGGAAGTTCGTCAGGAGCGCGTCAACGACGCGGAAGTCGAACGGCGGATGAATGAAGAGTTCGCTTCGCCCGCTGAAGGCCGTCAACGGCTGCGCGGCACCCACCAGGGCCGCAGTCTCAAGTGTCCGCACCGTGGTCGTGCCCACGGCGACCACGCGACCCGACGCGCTTCGCGCCTGGTTAACGGCATGCGCAACGGCTTCGGTCACCTCGCACCGCTCACTCTCCACCTGGTGTTCGTTGATCTCATCCACCTTGACCGGACGAAACGTCCCCCACCCCACGTGCAGCGTCACGCACGCGTGATTCACGCCATTTTGGTTCAGAACCTCGAGCAACTCCGGCGTAAAATGCAGGCCGGCGGTCGGAGCGGCCACGGCACCTGGATCACGCGCGTAGACGGTCTGGTAACGTTCGCGATCTGAGGGCTCATCAGCGCGGTGGATGTACGGCGGCAGCGGAATGTGCCCCCTCACCGCAAGAACGGATTCCAGGGGGCCATCGCACTCGACGTCGAGTTGAACACTTCCATCATCATTTCGGCCTTTGACCGTTGCGCGAATCCGATCCTCCGCCAGCACAAACGTCGTGCCCACGCGTGGGGCGCGCGATGCCTTTATCAAGGCCTGCCACTCCCCGGCGGAGTTCCGCTCCAGGAAGAGCAGCTCCACCTTGCCGCCCGAATCCACTTTGTGCCCGAACACCCGCGCGGGGATCACGCGCGTATCGTTCATCACCAGAAAATCACCGGCATCGAGCAGGTTGGGCAGATCGCTGACATGCGCGTGCTCAATCGTTTGCCGCGCGCGGTGTACGATCATCATCCGCGCGGCGCTACGCTGAGCACAGGGGTGCTGAGCGATCAGGTGCTCGGGAAGGTCGAAGTCGAAGTCGGAGGTGTGCATGGGGATTAGTTATTAGTAAGTAGTTATCAGTGAGCAGTTGTCAGTTATCAGTGAGTAGTCATCAGTAAGTAGCAAGTAGCGAATAGCAGTCGGTGTCAGCAGCAACTTCTCACCCCGCCTGCGGCGGGGCAAGCTTCCCACTGGTCGCAGCGAAGCGGAGACGCCTACTCCCCGATGATCTTGACCAGGACGCGCTTCTTGCGTTTCCCGTCGAACTCGCCGTAGAAGATTTGCTCCCACGGGCCGAAATCGAGATCTCCCTCGGTAATGGCCACCACCACCTCGCGCCCCATGATCGTGCGTTTCAGATGCGCATCGGCATTGTCTTCGAATCCATTGTGCGCGTACTGCGCATGAGGTTTCTCCGGCGCCAGTTTCTCCAGCCATTTTTCGTAGTCGGCATGAAGCCCGCCCTCATCATCGTTGATGAACACGCTCGCCGTGATGTGCATCGCGTTCACCAGTACGAGTCCCTCGCGCACACCGCTTTCCCGCAGACACTCCCGGATCTCCGGGGTGATGTTGATCAACTCCCTGCGCGAGCGCGCATTAAACCATAGCTCTTTTCGATACGACTTCACCGGGTCACGCGCCTCCTACGTCTTGAACTGCAGATCGTACAGCCGCTTGTAGATCCCGCCGGTCGACAGCAACTCCTGGTGCGTGCCATGCTCGGCGAGGCGTCCCTGGTCGAGCACGAGCACGCGATCGCAGTTGATAATGGTCGAGAGCCGGTGGGCGATCGCGAACACCGTTCTTCCCTGCATGACTTCCGCGAGAGCCTCCTGCACGAGACGCTCCGACTCGGAGTCCAGCGCACTCGTGGCCTCGTCCAATACGAGGACCGGCGGATCCAGAAGTATTGCGCGTGCGATGGCCAGCCGCTGACGCTGGCCACCGGACAGACGCATCCCCCGCTCTCCCACCATGGTGTCGTAGCCGTCTTCCATCTCCACGATGAACTCATCGGCATGTGCCCGGCGGGCGGCCTCACGAATTCTATCGCGATCGGCGGTCGGGTCCCCGTAGGCAATGTTATTTGCCACGGTATCATTGAATAGAATGGTGTCCTGCGTGACAACACCGTGCTGGCGCCGCACCGATCCAAGCGTCAGCTCTCGCACGTCACGACCGTTAAAGCGAATACTGCCGTCGGTCGCATCGAAGAACCGAAGCAAGAGACTGACGAGCGTTGTCTTGCCTGCTCCGGACATGCCAACGACAGCGATTCGTTCGCCGGCCTTCACGGAAAAGTTGATCCCTGACAGGACGGGAACGGCATCATATGCGAACGTGACGTTGTCGAACTGAATCGATTCGAGCGTGTCGGTGAAATTCTCCGCATGCGGCCGTTCGGCTACGGATATCTCCGCGTCCAGGAGTTCGAAGATGCGCTCCGCGGCAGCAGAGCTCTGCTGTATGTAGATATGCATTCTTCCCAGGCGCTTGCACGGATCATATAGAAGCGCCAGGCCCGCAGAGAACACGATAAAATCCTGAAACGGCATGGCCGTGCGAAACGCATGGAAAAACGCCGCCACCAGCATCACAATGGCGGTACACTCGACGATCGGTGTCATCATGGCCTGCGCGCGAACAACGCGCATGATGCGTCCAAAAAAGCGTGAACATTGCTCGCGAAAGCGCGCCCCTTCTCTCTCTTCCATCTGAAACGCCTTCACGATACGCGCGCCGCCGAGGGTCTCCTGCATGATCTCGACGATATCGGCGAGTCGCTCCTGCCCCTCGCGAGCCGCGCGCCGGACGCGCCGGCCGAGTATGATCGCCGGCAACACGAATAGGGGAAACACGAAGAAACTGAGAATGGCAAGCTGCCAGTTCAGGTGAATCATATAGCCCGCGGTTAACACGAGCACGAAAGGCTGCTTAACGAGATCCACGAGTTGGTTCGACACGGTGTGCTGAACGAGCGTGACGTCACTGACCGTCCGGGATATTGCATCGCTGGATCGATTACCCTCGATGTACGAGATCGGCAACTCCAGCAGATGGCCGAAGATCCGCACACGCAGGTCCATCACCGTGCGGTGTCCCACCCACTGCACCAGATATTCGCCAAAGTACGCGCCGATAGCCCGGATCGCCGTCACGAGGGGCAGGAGACATGCGAACATGACGACCTGCGTAGATGAGAGTTTCTCGTAATTGATCAGGCCTCGGAGGGCCGCAAGCGCGCCGATGCTGGATCCGGCAAAAACCAGCCCAAACGCGGCACCCAGGATCAGCCGGCGCAGGTACGGACGCGTATAGCCCAACAGGCGGCGATAGGCCACCCACGACTCTCGCCCGCCCGCCAACCGGCTCAGTATGTTTTCCAGCATTGTACGTCCCCGGATCCGCTTCCTGTTTCTGTGGAAGAAGTGGAGTCTGTCGAACTTTCGGCTCTGCTGCAAGGCGTGAGCGCGGGAGCGCTGCTTCGCTTCGAATCGTCACCGGAATGCCGACTGAGAACAGGATCGTGTAATTCACCGCAGATACGACTTTTCAATGCAGGGGCGCTCCATTAGGTTGCCCTGATCGCGTTTCAAGAAACCATCCGGAGATTTGACCTCATGCACGACACCACGAACAGGCAGACGCCCCGACTTTGCGACCCGGCCCTGACGCTCGACCTGGCAGGGCCCTGGCAGGTCCGCAAGTGGCCGTTTGACGCAGATGAGCAGCAACTGGCCGCTCCGGGCACGGACGATGGCGACTGGGAGTCGATATCCCAACCCGGCAAAATATTCTATGCCGACCCGGAGGCTGAAGGGCGGGAGATAGCGGACTGGAACCGTGTGACCCTCACCCATATCGACCCTGAGGACGGAGCGGTATTGCGCCGCAAGATGGCGGTGCCCTCGGACTGGCGAGGCAAGCGGATCATCCTGCGTTTCGACGCCGTCTTCCCAGCCGGCCGGTTCTACATCAACGGCCACCTTCTGGGTGAGCACATGAGCGGGCTTACGCCCGTTGAATTCGACGTCAGCGATCACGTCGCCGCCGGCACGGACGCGCTCGTGGCGGTGCGCCTGATCCGTCGCCACCCGTTCGTGCAGATGGACATGGTGCGGCACTCGCTCGAGTTCGGGGGACTGGCGCAGTCGGCCCTGCTCTTCGCCGTTGAGCCCTGCCACATGGTCGAGCATCACCTGATCTGCGAGTTGGACGCAGCCCTCACGACCGGAACGCTTGCCGGCTCGGTGACGGTGGCCAATCGCGGCGCGAGTGCGACATCCGCCACCGTCGCCGTGACCCTCTCGGATGCCGACGGGACACCGGTGGCGAGCGCCGCCGCGGAAGCCGGGCTGGCCGCCGGCGAGGAAGCAGCTTTGCCCGTGATGCTGGCCATCCAGGATCCGCTGCTCTGGAATGATGAGGTCCCGAATCTGTATTCGGTTGCGATCACACTGCAGGTAGAAAGCCAGGCCCAACAGCACGTCGGCTACCGGGCGGGCTTCCGACGTCTCGACCTGACCACGGACGGCCCGCGCCTCAACGGCCACCCCGTGAAGTTCAGGGGCGTGAACCACCTGACGTTTCATCCCGACCACGGCATGCACACTCCGGAACCGTGGCTGCGCCAGAACCTGATGCTGATGAAGCGTGCCAACGTCAACGCCATCCGCACACACTATACGGGGCCGCGCTGCCTCAGCGACCTGTGCGATGAGCTGGGGATCTACCTCATGCAGGAACTTGCGATCGACTGGGGCACCGATTATATCCACGACCCGCAGTGGGTCCCCCCTGCCCTGCTGCGCATAGAAGGCGGGGTACGGCGCGACCGGCATCACCCCTCGCTGATGGTCTGGAGTGTGGGCAACGAGAATATGGCGAAGACAAAGGAGATCGCCGAAGCCGGCTGGGACCACCTGCGGCAGTTTGACGCCCTGGCCAAGCAGCTCGACCCGAGCCGCCCCACCATGTTCCCGCCGCCCGGTCCGGCCAACGCGATCAAGGGCATCCTCGAGTTGCGCGTTGGCGACATCGCCGACACGCATTACAGCTTCGACCACATCAAGCGCTTCCTTGCCGACGGCGAAGTCGATAACCCCAACAGTTGGGAGGCCGACATGGTGCGCCATACCCGCGAGTGGGCGCTGCATCGCGGGTGGTCGGGGTGCTGGTTCAGCAGCGAGTACGGGATCTTCAACGGCATGCCCGACCTGCTGCACAGCCCCTACGCCTCGATCATCGACGATGTTGTCGAGGATCCGCTGTCCGACAAGAGCACGCTCCAGGCATTCGAAGACCGATTGCGGCGCGAATGGGGTCTGATGCGCGATGACCCTACCTGTCTCGGCGGCGCCTTCTTCCCGTGGCTCTGTTGCGGGGCGGGAAGCGCCGACGGCGGCAATCCCTGGGGTTGGGTCCGCTGGGGCGAGGATGCCGACTGGGGCGTGGTCACCGCCGATCTGTTGCCCAAGCCCTTCTTCTGGGCCATGCGTGTACTCTTCAGCCCGGTGTGGTTCCCCTCGCGCCTGACCTGGAGCCCCGGCGACACCGAGCTGTGTTTCACGGTAGAGAACCAGTACAACTCCATCGACCTGAAGGACTGCACCTTGCGCGTGCAGCAAGCGGGCGGCGGCGACTACATGACCATGATGCGCAAGTTCCAGGATGTCGGCATGGCCTGTGCGCCGGGCGCAGCCGCGGAGATTCGCATCCCGATCGACGAAGGCGTCTTGAATGGACTTCAGGAGGGCCGCTTCGGCCTGTGCCGCTGCACGTTGCTCTCGCCGGACGGATTCCGTCCCGTCACCGCCGAAATCCTGATCCTTCCCGCAGCAGACCTCGCCGGCGAAACCGACAAGACCATGACCATCGGCCCGGACGCGGTGCTGGAGTAAGCGTCGGGAGATTTTCAGCGACGCCTTAGAGAAAGTGCTCCGCTCCCAGGATTGCCGGGTTTCCCGCCCTATTTCCCCTGCGACGGCACTGGCGGCGGGATTACCTGCCCTTTCCGCGGCCCGCGTTTCCAGAAGCCGCCTTCGGTGAACTGGACCCAGCTCCATTTCAACCAGCGAATGAGTGCGGCGGCGAGCCAGAGCGCCCAGCCGAGCATGAGCAGCCGGTAGTACCAGACGGAGATCGAGAGAATGCCCGGCTCCGGTAGAGCGTTGGTGCCGCGCGGTTGGAACCATTGCAGCGCGGTTTGCGTTGAGTTGTTGCCGCGGATGAACATCTCGGGGTTGCCGAGCAAGCCTTCGCGCACCGCACCCACCAGCACCGCTAACGCCGCCACCGTCAGCGGCACGAGCACGACTTGCAACGAGTTGAAGCGCCAGCGTGACAGCTCGCCGGCGGGCCTGGTGCCGCGCCATGCCAGCAGGAAGAACCAGCCGACAACGTACAGCGCCGCGGCGATATGCACCTGCGTCAGGCCCACGGCGAGCAACATCCATTCGAGTCGGCGCAGCGGCGACAGCGAGACGGTCCCCAGGACCCACGCCGCAAGGATGGAGACCAGCAGGATCGTCCAAAACCGTACCGCCGGCCCGCGCAACGGGCCGTTCGCCCAGAGGACCCAACGGCTCAGGGGCACGCGCAGGATCGTGGTGATGTTCGCCGCCTCGACCGGAAGCGTCACACGGCCCGTGCCGGCGGCGCCCTGCAGCACGACGTTTTCCCGCCAGTCGAGTGTGAGCGTTTGTTTGCCAGGGTGCACCGGCACGATCAGCTTGTCGCCGTCGCGCCGCACGGGTATGGCGCGGTCATCCTGTTTGAGCGATGAAATCTCCGCACCCGGATCCAGTTCGAGCACGAAATCCTCGCCCAGACTGCACTCGACCTCAAGCTGGAGTTGCGACGTCCGCTGGCGGCTGCCAAGCGAGACCTCATGCCGCACCCTGCGCACCGTCATGGTGTCGCCGCTCACCGCCGCGGGCTTGCTGAAGGATAGCGTCGCCTCTTCCCCCGGCCACGGATTCCAGACCGGCACCAGGTTCTGTTCGCTGGAATCGAAGATCGGCGATAACCCCGCGAGCGCGACGTTCCAGACCGGCGAAGACACTAAGTGCCATCGTTCGACCCAGCGGTCGGTCGTTGCCGCGCTAAGTTTGAGCACATCGGTGATCGGTAACTCGCTCTGCCATGCGAACTCCTCCTGGCCCGCGGCGAGTTTCACTTCGAGGCGGCCCTCCTCGACAACGACGTTCGAGGTGAGCACCTTTTCTCCGTCCAGCAACGGCACCTTCAGCGAGACCGCCCGGCCACCCTTCGAGAGGCGGACCACTTCGGTGCGCACCTGCCAGACAAGGCCGATTTCGAGATGGCGATTCACCGCAACGATGGCGTTGAAGTCCTTTCGATCATACTCCGCCTCCCCCGCAGTGGCCTTGCGCTGGCGCGCGAAAAAGACCTGCGTCTCGGGGACCCCATCCGGATTCACGCCGGTCACCGTCCAACCGGGCGCCTCGACGGAGACCCGCCGCGGCTGCAGCAGGAACGTCCACTCCCATTCCGTGACATCCGGCAGCAAACCATCGACCTGCACGCGATGCACACCCGCGGCCAGCACGACCCATAGATAACCATCCTCGCGACGGAGTACGGGTTGACCATCCCCGTCGATCTTCACCGACACCGGCGACCATGACGGCAGGCGCCCCGGCAGCGGCACGGCGATCTCCTCCGCCGCATGAATCTCGGCGAGCATCGTGATTTTTCCGTCTCCGACCGTCAATTCGACCGTGGGAATCTCCGCCGCATTCGGATAGGCGTCGGAAGCCTCGAGCACGCGTTCGCGCAAGGTTGTGAGCAGCGCTTCGTCCGGCACCTCCGCGAATGCGTACGAAGGTCCCAGCAGGACGAGAAGCAATGCCACAGCCGCGCCGCCCGCGCCCTTCGGCGTCAAGAATGTCTTCCGGCGCAACAGGACCCCCGCCAGCGTGACCAGGAGCAGCACTCGAAACACAGTCAGCACCCGGTGAAAGGACGGCGAGATAAGCATCGGCCGGATTTTTTCGCCGGCTGATACCGGGCCGTTCCATCCGCATCGCACGACGTTCCAAGTCCACTCGGGTTCGGCTGGACCGGTCTGGATCTTCGTCTTGGAGTCGTAGAACAGATTCGAGAGGCCATCGCCGCGGCGATTCGACATCCCCTTTCCGACTCCCACTGAACTCAGAATCTGGTACGACGCATCGGCTTCCCAGTCCACCTGTGCGTTTGGAGCCGGGGCCATCGTCTGGGAATTTGCGCCCAGGGCCACCTGGCCCTGCCCGCGGGGGACTCCGCTTGCGTGATAGCCCGATCCGCGTTGTTCCAATTGCGGATAAAGAGCCGTCTGCATCTGCAGCGCGACGAACGGCACCAGGCACAGCAGCAACGCCGCCACGGCAGCATACTTGCAGGCCATCAGCCATTTCAGGGCACCGCCCGCAGGCACCACGCGCAACAGCGCCAACGGCACCAGCAGGAACAGCCAGGTATAACGCGGCGCATTCGGTTCATGGAACCCCAGGCCAAACGCCAGGAACGCCACCAGCCCTGCTTTCCATCCCCACAGCCGCAAGACCGCCAGCGAAAATATCAGCAGCAAGAACAGATCGAGCAACGACCACGCCGTCAGCCAGTCGCCACTCACCCAATCCGCGCCGAACAACGCCAACAGCCGCCAGCCCGGCGGAAGGTTGAAGGTCATCGAGAGCGCATCGGCGTTCGACTGCCAGCCCGTCGCAGGCAGTTCCTGTGCGCGCTGCACACGGCCGATCGCCTGCAGGTTCACGTTGCGTGCGCGCAACTCGACGCCATGCGCACCACTCTGGGGATTCGCCGTGATGAGCTGGCCCTTGCCGTCGACGCGCACCGCTCCGAGCTCCTGGCCCGTCGCGATATCAAGCCGCCAGATCTGCTGCATCTGACCGGAAATATCGTCGCGGTAGGTCAGCCCCTTGCCGTCTTCATCGAGCCAGAACCTGCGGTTGATCCTCAGACCTGCCGGTTTCTGCAAGCCCATGCCCCTCATCTTCTCCACGAGCCGGAAGGACACATCGGTCGGCCACTGGTACACCGGCAAGCTCCGCCATTTCTCCGGAAATGTCGTCTGTGTGACGTCAACCATCTGGACGCCAACAACTTCCGCCATGCGAAATTCAGGGCTCGCCTGAAACGCCACCAGCTCGTTCAGCGTCGCCGGCGCGGACCCCGGTGCAAACTTGAACTCTATCGAGTCGGAAGTCCGAAAAGCGTGCGCACGGATCACCCAGGTTCCGGCGCGCACCTGTGCCTTCATGCGGCCCGTGTCGTCCACCGCGACGGGAATCCGGCTCTCGATCTGTGCGAGCCTCCAGCCCTCGGGAAGAACATTGCCGAGGTCCTCCTCGCGGCTCTTACCGGAGACCTTCAACTCGATCTCCGTACGCAACCACATCGGGATGCCATCCTCGCTCACGCGATACACCTGTGCGGAAATCAGATCTCGCGCCGTGGCCTCGATGCGGGTGCGCCTGAGCCAGAGATTGCCCTGCGGATCCCAATTCGGGATCGCGACCGCTGACCCTTCGAGCACGAGAGAGAGCACGCC
This sequence comes from Verrucomicrobiota bacterium, assembly GCA_027623315.1. Taxonomy (GTDB): domain Bacteria; phylum Verrucomicrobiota; class Kiritimatiellia; order CAJWTS01; family CAJWTS01; genus JAQBYD01. The sequence goes on from JAQBYD010000015.1 coordinate 58,038, forward strand.
GATCTGCTGCGGCACCGGTATCCGTTGCGGCATGACTTTCCATCGAAACTCACCCGTAAGCTCATGCCTCCCCGCGGGCAACCGCACCGCGGGCTGTTTTCGATGCTCCACGACCACCACCGCCCCGTCGTTCGCCCGAACATTAAGCGGCCAGACCTCTGCGCCACCCGGCAGCGGGACCCATGTCGCCTCTTCGTAAGTAACAACGTCGAGTCTCCATGAACTGGCCGCCTTGTCCACGGTCAGGTCCAGCGTGCCCGGCCAAAAGCAGAAATGCTTCACAGCGGTGTTCCAGGGCGTCGGGCAGTTGCGGTGCTCCGCATCCCACGTCGCCCAGTCCTGCCAGGGCTTGAGCGAGTCCGGCATCTCCCGCCCGGCGAGAACGTCTACGGGCGTGGCAAAGAGAAGGGCGAGAAGGACGAAGCGCCGCAGCGGCGCGGAGGAATTCTTCATAATGGCCGTGCTCCTTAGTCGCTCAGTCGTGGTGGAAGACTTCCTCCATGTCCGCCCACCACTCACCCTCGGTGCGGTCGGGCAACGGTTCCTGACAGGGCATGCATTCGTCCCACCATTTCTGCGTGGTGGGGTCGGCCGCCATCTTTGCCGCATCGGCCGCAAAGTCCTCGCCCGTGTACTCAAAGTAGCTGAACAGGTAGAGTTTGCCGTCGGGCAGTTTGCGCAGGTAGATCGAGTAGTTCCGGATGTGGCAATCCTCGACCATCTTCAGGACATCCGGCCATACGGCCGCGTGCAGTTCCTTGTAGTACGCAATCTTGTCTTCCTTCACTCCGAGCACCGACCCAAAACGCTTCATTGTACCACCTCCTCATTGTGCTCGCTCAGCTCGAGCGGATAATTGCCATATTCGCGAATCAGTTGGTCTCTTGTCTTAGTGGCATTCACCCCTGACCCCTTCAATACTCCCCAAACTCCCGCACCGCATCGGCCATCACCACGACGTTTTCGACCGGCGTCTCCTCGAGCACCCAATCGTGGCTGGCCCCCGCAATGTAGCTACCACCCGGCTTCATGATCTCGAGCACCTCGCGGGTATCCTCGCGCACGATGGCCGGATCGCCCTCAATTAGCGTGTGTTGCGAATCGATGGCACCGTTGAAAACCATGCGGTCGCCGTAATTCTCCTTCAGCGCCTGCAAATCCATGCCCCGGCAACTTGGCTGCACGGCATGCAGGGCGTCCAATCCGGCATCGATCAGCGTCGGGACCAACGGCTCGTACCCGCCGCAGCAGTGCATTTGGACCTTGAGCCCGTAATCGTGCCACAGGTCCATGGCATCGTGCCAGAAGGGCGACCAGTCGACCCCGAAGATGGTACGACTCACCACGCCCTCCGGAAATGGCTCATCCGGCACATCTTAGCGTGCAAACACGCGCCGGAAATCATCGCCCAACCGCACCCGCAGCGCCTCCTCATTCCCCAGCCCCAACTCCGCATTCGCCTTCGCAATAAAGAGTTTGGACAATCCATGCCACATCGGCACCCGGTCGGGCTCCCGGTGATCAAATGTTGTCAGTACTCGTTCCCTTGAGTTCATGCCTATCTCCCAACACTCCTGTTCTCAGACTTCGTTCCTAACGTCGCGCTCTGCCTCTCTTGCCCGCCTCCTGATCTACCACTGCGCCGGCATGTAGTTGTCGACGTCGGCGCATGTACCTCGCCCGGGCGCACATCAAGATCAACCCGATCCGCGGCCAAGCTGCCGGGATAGTGGTACCACTTACTGTGCAAGTATCCTGAGTTGATTTCCAGTGTGTAATGCCCCGAAGGATCTGGCGGAGAAGTGTAACGTAAAATGCCGCATATCCAAAAGTAATGGGGCTTCTGGTGAGAACCGCGCACACCATCCAGAGCGCTGCCAGGTCAGCGCACTCCAAAGGGCTTCGCCCTGCCTCTTTCCCGCTCGACTCTCTGAGAGCCACGGGAATTTCTGTCGAGAGAGAAAAGGGAGGATTTTCTCAGGAGAAATGGCGTGCCGGGCGTAGCCACGAACGGTGTGAGGGCCAAGACTGGTGGCGAGAGACAGAATCGAACCCGCCTGGCCCCCGGCCGGCGGCAGCTCCGCTAACACGTCCGGGCGGGGCGGGCAGGCTGTCGCCCCTTCGGCAAGCTCCCTTCACGGAATCTTCCGAGGAAATTGCTCACTCTATCTACTAGCAGACCAGAATTCTCGATCTTTCGTGCTTGTCTTTCTATCCTTTGTGATGTATTTTGCATCGTAATAGATCACAAACTCATCAAGGAGCTCGCACGTATGAGCACGCTAACGATTCATGCATTGGATGCTGTGGTTGAAAAGCGGATTCGGGCCAAGGCGAAGCGGGATGGCAGGAGTCTCAACCAAACGCTCAAGGAGCTTTTGGCGGCGAGTGTCGGACGCAGCCCATCGCCTGCGGTGGACCATCGGGCTGACTTCGCAGAATTCTCCGGAATCTGGACCGCCAAGGATGCGCGTGATTTCGAGGAAGCGACGGCTGATCTAGAGATCATTGACACGGCAGACTGGCAATGAAGACCGTCCTGCTTGACACCAACGCCTTCACGGCCCTCTTCCAGGGCGAAGTGGCCGTATTGGATGTTGTGGCCAAAGCCGACTGCGTCTATGCGTCGGCGATCGTCATTGGGGAACTGGAAGCCGGATTCCGCGGCGGCAGTCGCTACGCCGACAACTTGGCGGTGCTTGACCGATTTCTGGCCAAACCGTCAGTCGAAATTTTGCAGGTAGGTCGCGAAACCGGCGAGTGCTTCGGTCGCGTCAAGCAGGCGTTGAAAGCCAAGGGCACCCCGATCCCCGTCAACGACATCTGGGTGGCCGCGCAGTGCATGGAATCCGGAGCGTTACTGGTAAGCTACGATGGCCACTTCGATGTCGTGGACGGCCTGCGTCTTTGGTCTCAGCCCGGGACGAGCACGCCCAGCAACTGACGCGGCTACTTCGACCTTCGATGGAAGCTTCGCGCCGGGGATCAATGCCGCAGACGCCCAGCATCTCCGCATATCTGAATTTGTTCATATGCGCACCTTTTTCGCCCCTCTATTCGGGACCGGAACGCAGCAGGAGGCCTCGGATTTCGAAGGGGTTCAGGCTTATGCTAATCCCGTCCTGAATCGGCTTGAACGGGCCTTCAGCCTGCTCCAGTCCGTTTGCGGGAGCCCACAAGCTGAAACCGGAAGACGGTTTCAGGACGGCTTCGGCGGACCGGCCGCAGGACTCATACAGACGCACGAATACATCGTCCCCATTCGCCCTCAGTGTGGAAACCAGAGCAGAATCCGCCCCCTCCAGTCGCCATTGCTGAGCACCCAGCCTTTCTTCAGCACAAGAGCAGGGCACACAGGCACGATTGAAGGCAAGACCTGCCCTGACGATCTCCGGGTCGGAATCGGAGCCATGTGGAAGAATCGCGTAACGGAATGAATGTGGCACACCCTCCTGAAAAGAACCGGCGCTGGGCGTCTTGTATTCCATGGCAACGGAACGAAAGAGGGTCAACAGCAGCACCCCATCATCCACATTGTTGCCCGGCGTACCCGCATTGAGCAGCGCGAGCCCGGTGTTGCCTGAAGCATAGTCGATCCAGTTCTGCGCGACATGTTCGTGGCTGCCGCGTTCCTGAATCCCAAAAGGAATCTCGTGACGAATACACCCATCCTCCAGACGCGTCGGAAACGCCACCCGCAACCGATAATTTCGTCCGACCGGCTCGATGTGGGTCTCATAGGACAGGAGTCTCGAACCGCGATCCAGAACCAGGCGCGTCCGGAACGGGAAACGTATTCTCCAGAAAAGCAGCTCGCCTTCCTGCTCAACAACAAGCCGCTCCTCGCCACATTTGAACGCCCGCGCGACTTTGACGTCGGGATTGAAGGTGGATCGATTCACGAGCGATCCGGGTTCACTTCGATCGTAAGGATCGGGGTGGTTCTGGGTCAGAGAAGATTCAACACTGCCCGCATTCAAGGGGCCTTCAAAATTGAGCCATAAGTCGCCATTGTCCAACTGCATGGCCAATGCTCCAAACGGCGACGCATGCGAGCGAATCAACTCCACCGCGGACTCGTTCTCAATCAGGCTCACCACGTAACCGGTCTCGTCAATGCGCGCCCGGAAATAGTCCGTCTCAAGAGTGACCGGTAAAGCGACTGCTTCCGGATCGGGCAACGGCTTGCATCCTTTGCGGGCGGCAAAACCAAACGCGGGCATCTCAACCCTCACCGCTCCGGAATCTCCCTCCAACACGACCTCGCGCGGGAACGAGAGCGGATTGAAAAGCGCCGGGATACCTTCCTCATCCTCGATGGCGAGGAGAGCCGCCTCCAAGCGCTTTTCAGCCAGCGCAAATTCATCGCGCGTATCTGCAAGGGCCTCATCGCAGATGGTGCCACAAATGATGTCATGGAATTGCTGCTTCAGGAGGATCTTCCAGATGCCTTCCGCATCAGGTAAGTGACGCCCGCTGATCGCCGCGAACGTCTCCGCTGCCAGCATACGATTGACGAGTCGACGATTCTGTTGCTTGATCTCGATATTGCCGGCAAAGGTGCCCTGAAAGGCGCTGTTAAACTCACCCTCCACCTCCCGAGTATCCGACCAGGTAATCTCCTCCATCACATTCTCTGGAAGGCTGAAACCCAGGGGTGGCAGCACGCCCTCGGCGTTGTGGCGGCGCACCACATCCGGTGCGCTGGATTGGGGCGTCATGAAATCGCCCCCGTTGCAGAGCAACACCTGCTCGCCGCCATGGGTGCCGATATCGCGAACGAGTTTTTCGATCTGTTTCGTCCCGCACTCTGCGAGATCCAGATCGAGCGCATTGACGACTTCGTCTTCCGAGGGGAAGCGGATATTTCCGTATCCGCGCGACAGCCAAAGGGTATTGATCGAGGAACCGTCGAGGCCACGCCAACGAAAATAGTTCTGTTGAACATCCCGGCGCATACAACGCCAGAAAGCATAGGTCGTGTAGCCGCTCTGCTTCAGGATTTGCGGAAGTTGTGCGTGGTGACCCCAGCAGTCCGCGATCCAGCATACCGAGGGGGCGATGCCCAGCTTTTCATCAAGCCAGCGACGCCCGAATTTCGCCTGCAGAAACGTCGATTCTCCGTCGATATGATTCATATCCGGCATGATGTACATGCCCGGCGCAACGCCCAGTCGGCCTTCCGCGGCGAATCGTTTGAGGGCCTCACGTTTCTGCGGGTGGCGTTCCCAGTACGCTTCGAGCAGGATCACCTGCTCCACGAGAAACGTGTACTCGGCATGGGCTTCAAGGATCGCCAGGGCGGTATCCAGAATATGAAAGCAGCGCGGCAGATAGGCCTCGAACGATTCGAGATAGGCGACATCGTAGTGAAAGGACGGAACAATATGGACGGCATCAGGCAATCGGTTTTCAGAAAGATCGTGTTGCTCACTCATCGTAATGCCTCGCCTTCTGCCCGTTCATCCGCCTTCATCACCCGCACGACCTGCAACTTGAACGCTTCACTATAGCGAACTACCGACTTCACCGCACGTCTTCTGCTAGCCCGGACATCTCACATTTTTTCGTAGCGAGAGCGCGAAGAGCCCGTCAGGCTTGATCGAAACAGGGCTTCGCCAATTCACAGTATGTCCATACAGTTTCATCGGCAAAGCC
>JAQBYD010000072.1 GCA_027623315.1 Verrucomicrobiota bacterium
TCCCTACTCCCACTCCTACGACCAGTCCAGCGCCTACGCCCTGGGCCAGAACATTCTCCTGTATGCGATCACTCAGTAGAATCGGTCTGGCGCTTGCCACGTTCCTTGTCCTCACAGGGAGTCCGGCCGTGGCGCAGGACGAAGCCGCGCTGCTGCAACTCTGGACGTCCCTCTGGGCGCAGCCGTCGAATCACATCGCGGCGGTTGAAGCATGCGAAACATTCATCGCCGCCCACCCTCAAGATCCCTTCCTTGTCGTGGCACGCAGTGTTTCGGCATGGCACCTCCTGCGTGCCGGGCAAACCAACCAGGCCGCCGGCGCGCTGCGCCAACTTCAATCCTCATCAAGCGCGCCACTCACGCAAGCTGCGAACCGGATGGCGCGTCGCTGGTTGACGCGCATTGATCACCAGGCGGTGTGCAGTGCGTTGCAAATCTACTACATGGAGCACATCGCCTACCCGGCCGCGCTGGACGCGCTGGCTTCCGATCCGGCGACCCGCGACGTAAAACGAGTCGACGCTTTCGACGAGCCGTGGCGCTACAAGCCGACCGAATTCAAGATCCTGCGGCGAATCAAGAATCAACGATACGAACTGACGAGCCGACGTGTCGGCTCGAGCTCAGACCTGCCGACGTCCCTGGCGTCCCCGTATGGCTACGACTTCGACATTCGTGCCATCAAGAAGATCTCCACCGTTGCCGACCAGCCAATGATTCGCTTCGAACTCGCGCAGCAAGATGAACCCGCTTCGACGCTCTCCCTCGACATCGCGCTGGGACAACACTCGGCCGTTCAGCGCAACATTCACTTCGTCTACGCCGGCAAACGTGTCCTCATTCTGAGCAATGGCGATTATTGGGCTGTGCTGGGGCCCTCGCGACGCTAAGATGGAGCGCAGGCATGCCTGATGGACTACGCCATTTCTTGAACCCGCAGGAGATGCACTCGCTCGGACGACTGGTGCTGAACTCGCGCTATGCGGTCGACGGCAACCTGGCCGGAGCGCACCGCAGTCCGCATCGCGGGTCCAGTTCGGAATTCGCGGACCACCGCCAGTATATCCAGGGCGACGACCCCAAGCATATCGACTGGAAGGTCTACGGGCGTACCGATCGGTATTTCATCCGGCGCTACGAAGACGAAACCAATCTGCGCGTCTACCTCGTGGTCGACCGCAGCGCCTCGATGAAATACACGTCGCGCGAGGAGACCAAGTACCGTTATGCCTGTCGCCTCGCGGCGGCGATCGGTTACGTCGTCATCAAGGCGCGCGACTCGGTCGGGCTCTGCCTCTACTCCGACAAGATCGACACGCAGATGGACTCCGCAAACTCCTTGGCCCACCTCGACAACGTCATGAAGACACTTCAAGTCAGCGAGCCGGCCTCCACCACCGAGACCGCCCGAACGCTCCACCAACTGGCGGAGTCCATACGCAAGCGCGCCCTCGTCGTGGTGCTCTCCGATCTGCTCGATGACGAAGAGCGCATCGTCCGCGCGCTGGCCCATTTCCGCAAACAGCATCATGACGTGGTCGTCTTTCACACACTGGATCCCGCTGAACTCGACTTCACCTATGAAAAGAACACGGTCTTCGAAGACCTCGAGACGCAGGAACGACTGACCTGTGACCCCAAGGAGATCGCGCCCGCCTACGCCGAGGTATTCGGGGAGTTCCTGGCTCGCTATCAGAAAGCCTGCCGTGAGATGCAGATCGACTATCGAATCATCCGCACCGACCAGCCGCTCGATACGACCGTGCGCGCATATCTCGAAGAGCGAAGACGATGCTCAAAGTAGTACCATCGTGCAACAGCGAACCCGGTCATAGACAAAGTCGCCCTGCTTTGTCGCAAGCTTCGTCGCGAGCTTTGTCGACCGCGCAGGCCCCCGAAATTTGGCAAAATGATTATGGGCAAAATGATCAGAGGGATAGACAGGACGATTACTCGACAGGACGATTAGGGGCCGGGGTGTTCACCCGGCCACGCCAGAAATCGACAAAGCTTGCGACGAAAAAGTGTGAGATGTCCGGGCTGGGGTGAGGGCTAGAGATGAACACGTCCGCATGAAGATGGAGTAACTCACCATGTTCCTCCACCCGCTATTCCTCTGGGCCATCGGAGCTGCGACGGTGCCGCTGGTTCTGCACCTGCTGCGCAAGCGGCGCACGGTGACCGTGCCCTTCAGCACGCTGCGCTTTCTTAAGCTTGCCCTCAAGAGCTCTTCGCGGCGCGTGCGCATGGAGAACCTGCTGCTCTGGCTGCTGCGCACGCTCCTGATGCTGGCCATAGCGCTCGCCTTCGCCACGCCGATCGTCCGCACCTCCGGATTTGGAAAGTTCCTCGGCCGTACCGGTCGCGACATCGCGATCGTCTGGGACGTCTCCTACAGCCTCGGCTACCAGGCGGGACGCCAGAGCGTCTGGGACAAATCGGTGGACACGGTTGCAGCGATCGTGGAGAGCCTCGGTCACGGCGATACGGTCACGATTTTTCTCGCCGACAACGACATGACGCCCCTGATCGGCAGCCCGACCCCGGACCTCACCGCTGCGCTTGCACAGGTTCGGGCTGAGGAACTCAGCACACGGGGCTCGCAGCTCCTTCCAGCCACGCTCGCCGCACTGCAAGCGCTGCAGAACCCGCGCAACCCGGAACGTGAGGTCCATATTGTGACCGATGGCCAGGCCCTGCCATGGCGTGACTACATTCAACTCCGCGCCGGCGCGGCCGGGGCCTGGCAACCCGATCGCATCGACAAACGCGTCGCGTTCTTTGTCACCGTGCTCGGCGCGCCGGCCCCCGAGAACACCACCCCGGTCGGATTGACCCTGTCCCCAGCCCTCGTCATGGAGAACACGCCCGCGCGCGTCAGCGTGGATATCCGGCGTTACGGTCCGGATCTCGAGAGCGGCATCTCGCTTACGATCAACGACGAAAGCGTGGACCGGCGGGCCCTGGCACTGGCGGCGGACGCCTCCGGGAGCGTCTCGTTCAACATCCCACCGTTGCCCGAGGGCATCCACACCGCCCGCGTGGGCACGCCCGATGATGCACTGGGAGCCGACAACGATCTTCATTTCCTGATTCACGTGAAACGACGGCTGCCCGTCTTATGTGTCGGCGCGGAGCCGGACACATATTTCCTCATGCAAGCGCTTGACCCCGGGGGCGCGACCGGCTCATCCGTGGATGCCACGCGACTTGACGTCGGCTCCGTGGCATCTGCCGAACTCCGCCGCTACGCGGTGGTCTTCCTGTGCAATGCGTTACCGATGCCCGGCGACGCGCTGCTGGAGATTGAGGATTATGTGCGCGGCGGCGGCCTGCTGGCCATCTTTCCCGGCGACGCAGGGCGCCCCGCCGATTACGAGAGCTGGAAGATTCTTCCGGCCGTGCCGAGCGATATCGTGGAGGTCCCGATCGATTCGCGACGACGTACTATTACGGCCGTCAATCCAGACGATCCGGTTCTCGCCTCGCTTCACGTGCGCCCGGGGTCGACACCAATCGTCACGATCCGGCGCCGGCTGCTGTGGGACCGCATTCCCGACAAGAGCGAAACGGTACTATCCGCAGGATCGCGCACGCCGCTCTTACTCGCGAAATCCGTTGGACTTGGCCGCGTCCTCATGTTCTCCGTCTCTGCGGATCGACGATGGAGCAACCTCCCGCTGTCGCCCTACTTCCTGCCGTTCGCGCACCAGATCGTGCGCAGTAGCGCAGGACTCGGCGGGACCACCCCCTACGTCACGGTCACCGAGAGCCTGTCACTCGACGAATCGATCCCGCTCATGTCCGCCAACGCGAGGCTACTCGACCCCAGCGCACGCCCCGTGCCCACGCGTGATGTGCGGCACGACAACCAGGTCACTCGCGTCGCCGAGAATATTCTGCAACCCGGCATCTACTACGCCGATGAAGCCGGCGTCGTGAAGCCCGCTCTCGCCGCCAATCTCGACCGCACGGAAGCCGACGTGACGCGCATGGGCCAAGATGACATGCGAGCGGCGATTGCGGTTCGCAACGTTCGTTTTGCCGAGGACACGGGGGCCTTGCTCAAACTGATTGAAGAGCATCGCATCGGGCGCTCGCTGGTCGAGCCGCTCCTCTGGCTGGCGCTGATCCTGGCGGTGGCCGAACTCTTCGTAGCCAACGCACGCTGTCGCGCCAAGCCCGGGCTGAGCGATCAACTGAAGGTCGATCCGTCGGGCAAGGTTCGCGGGCACGCCGCCCCGGCTGCAGCATCCCGAACCCCGGCGGGCGCATCGACATGATCGCGGCACTTCTTTTCGAGCACACGACGTCCGGAATGACGATTGGAGTCGCCATCCTCGCCGCCATCGCCGCCTGCACCTGGTTTTTCTGGAAGTACATGGCGCGGGACTTCGTCACGGTGGGCCTGGCGCTTCTGCGCCTGGCCTTCCTGCTGGTCCTTCTCTGGTGCCTGTTACTGCCGACACGCAAGACGGTCGAGACCGAATCACTCCGCTCCCGCTTCCTGGTCGCCGTGGACTTGACGGCAAGCATGCGCCTGGCGCCGGCAGGGCAATCCAGGGATCGCTGGGACACGGTCATCGACGTCATGCAGATGGCGTGGCCGGAAGAACTGGCGTCGAACTTCGACCTAGAGATCTATCCGTTCGACAAGGAACTCGGCGCCCAGGTCTCGGCAGGAGACGTCGAGACGCTGGACCCCCAGGGCGAATCATCGTGGCTGCGCGAGAACCTGACACGGCTGTCGGATCGCGTGGCCGGCCAGCCGATCGCGGGCTGCCTGCTCCTTACCGATGGGATCGACACGCGTGAAGCGTCCGATGACTGGACGACGCGAGCCTGGAACTTTCCAATTTACACCGTGCGCATGGAGGACGAGGGCATCTGGAGCGTCGAACCGGACGTCCATGTCGACAACGTCACAACTCCGCGCCGTGTGCGTGTCGGATGGGACACCGACCTCAAGGTCGCCTTATCTGCACAGGGAACACAGGGCGAGGAGATTCGCCTGCGGTTGTTTGAAGATGGTCAACCGCTAGACGAAACCACGACGCAGATCCCGGCCGAAGGGGGTGCGCGCGAAGTGATCTTCCGCCTGTCCCACGACGAAGTAGGCACCTATACCTACCGCGTCGACGCGCCCCCGTTCCCCGACGAAAGAAAGACCAACGACAACACCTTCGTGATCTCTGTCCAAGTGGTCGATACGCGCAATCGTCTGCTTTACGCGGAGGATACGCCGCGCTGGGAATCGAAGTACTTGAGCCGCGTCTTGAAAGCGAACGAGGAGGTGCAATCGCTTATCTTTCTACGCGGCCCCGGCGGAAAGTTCATGACCTTTGGTGCGCGCGGCACCACGACGCTCGATATGACTCCTGATCAGCTCAGTCGCTTCAAGATCGTAATTCTCGGAAACTTCTCCGCCGAAGAACTGGGAGAGCAGCGTGCCGGCGCACTCGCGGGATTCGTCGAAGGCGGCGGAAGTCTGCTGGTCATCGGGGGCGACCGCGCGTGGGGCGCCAAGGGCCTGTTCGACACCTCGCTGGCCAGGGTCCTGCCGTTCACACGCCCGGGATTCCCGGCACCGCTCGACGGACGCTTTCCGATCGAAGTGACGGACGACGGTTTGTCACACCAGGCCTTCCTGGCCGACCCCGACATCTGGAGGCAGCTCCCACCGTTGATCTCGATCTTTCCCGGATGCATTCCGAAAGGTGCCGCGACCACGTTGGCCGAAGCCGTAACCGACTCCGGACTTCAGCCCCTGATCGTGTCTCAGCGCCAGGGCTCCGGAAAGGTCGCCGCAATCCTGACCGACTCCATCTGGCGCTGGCAGCTCACGCCAAACGCGGACAAGCCCTACCCGCGCTTCTGGAACCAGATGATCCTGTGGCTGCTGCCCGACGACACGGAACTGGAGGACGACAAACTCGAACTCTTCGTCGAAACCGAGCGCCTTTTCATCGGGGATACCGTCCGCCTCAGCGCACGTATCAAGATCAGCGCCGCTCTCGTCGGCGAGGAAATCAATGTGACGTGTACGGTTGCCACCCCCGATGAGCGGTCGCTCCCCTTCCCCATGAAGCGCGAGGATGTGGTCGCCTCCGCCGGAACGGCCGTCCCCACGTTCCATGCCGATCTCGAAGCTTCCGTGTCCGGAACCTACCGCGTCACGGCCGTCGCAACCACAGGGCGCAAGGTCATGGACGCCGATCCCCTGACCCTGTTCGTGAAACCCTATTCCCCGGAAAAGGATCCACGCCCGGCGAGCATTACGGTGCTCAAAGCTCTTTCCGCGGCCAGCGGGGGCCGTTTCTGCGAGCCCGCGGAGCTCGATTCCGTGCTGGGACGCATTCAGCAGAAGGACATAGAGGAAGAGCGTGTTTCCTACGCGTCTCTCTGGGACAATACGTGGGTGATCACTTGCCTGATGGTCTTACTCTCCATAGAATGGACCATCCGCAAAATGAAGAACATGGCATGACGACGTCCTACCCCAACCTTCCCAGCGACCAAACAGCGGCTCGCGGGGTCGCTCGCCCTCCGTCGCAGGCAGGAACGTCCGACCACACGACTGGAGGGCGAGCGTCCCCGCGAGCCGGTCACCGGATAATTTCTACGCGGGGTCGCAGGACGGATGGCTCGAGACTGCGGCACGCGTGGTTGATTCTTGCGTTCGCCGCCCTCCCGGCGCTGGGCGCGGGAGAGAACTTCGTCGCGAATGGAAGCTTCGACAAGGACCTCGAGGACTGGACCTATCGTTACGACTGGAAGGGCCAGGGACACTACGGCGGCAACCACCAACTCGTAGAGGTGCTGGATAAGTTCGGTGGCCGATCCAAGGTGCTTCGGCTCAACTGCCGCCCGCAAGGGGTTGCCGACAACCAGGGCGTCAAGGTTGACAGCAAGGCGATTCCGTTCAACCCCGACTATGAACACACACTGCATGTCGTCGCGCGCTCGAATGGTCCCGGCGTGCGCATCCTTGTAGAAGGACATCGCTGGCTACCCGGCCTCACGCCGGAGGGCGAACCCGAACTCCGCGATCTGCGTAAGTTCTACAAGTTCAAGACCGTTCCCTTCGCGGAAAAAGGCATCACGGGCGGCGGCGCCACGATCGGCGATCGCTGGACCCAGGGCCGCATGAAGATTCCCTCCACGCCCATCGACAAGATGTCTTCACTTTCGATGAAAAATTTTAAGAAGGTCCAGTTCCTGGTCGTACATATAGTAGCGATCGCAGGCCGTGCGGGAGACGTCTACGTGGATGACGTCGAACTCGTAAGAGGACGGAAACTCCCACGACTCCCGTCGACCTCGAAATAGGAGTGCGCCGATGTCGCCGAGTCAGCTCAACGCCGAATTGACGAAAATCGGGCGACGAATGTCCGCCTGGAATTCGCAATGCAATGCGATGCTCTGGGCGGCCGTCGTACTGGCGGCGCTGTTCGTAGCCGCCCTGGCCGACACGCAGCTCCGCTTCCCAACCGCCGCGCGAATCGCGGCCTGGTTGACGCTCATCGCGGGCGCGGCATTCGGTGCGCGACGGGCGTGGGCCAGCCACGCGATCCGCCGTCCACCCGCCGCGGTGGCGGCCACGCTCGAACACGCCTTTCCCCAACTCGACAATCACCTGATCAATTATGTTCAATTCGCGGGGCGGCGTGATCGAGACGCGATGGTCGAGAAATATCTTCAATCCGAGCCGCCGGATTGCCGTGCGCTCCCCCTTGCTCCGATCAAGAACCATCGCCGCTTTCGGCGCGCCGGCAGCGCCTGCCTCACGGCCGCGGTCCTGCTTGCGATTCCGTTGATGTGGTCACCCGAGCGATGGACGAACTCGATGCTCCGCATTCTCAACCCCTTTTCCTCGCGTGCTCCGATTGCGGCCGCGACTATCGTGGATGTCGATCCGGGCGACGTGCGCATCCTGCAGGGATCCCCCCTGAAACTGTCATGCACCGCACGAGGGCAACGCGGCGTTGCCATATATGTAGAACTCTGGCCTGAGGACGGACGGAAATCACTGGTCCAAATCGGGAAGATCCGGGAGGAGGGAGACAACTCGCTCAGCTACCGCATGCCTAAGGTCACGGCGGACATGACGTACCGCTTCAAGACCGCCGGGATCCCGCACCGGAAATTCACGGTCACGACGCGCGCACCGCTTGCAGTGACCTCCCTGCGCGCGAACGTCACACCTCCAGAGTATATGAATCTCGCACCGACGACCTTTGACGGGCTGTCAGAGGATATCGACGTGCCCGACGGATCACGCGTAGCGCTGAGTCTCGCCTGCAACTTCCCGCTGCGATCCGCGGAGATAACGACCAGCAGCGAAGACGGCAGCGTTGCGCTCCAGGCCGATGGGTCCGTGTGGTCCGGAAGCTTAACGCCGGACGTCCAGCAGCGAGCCGTACTTACGGCGACGGACGAGGATGGTTATTCGGTCGATGCCTCGTTGCGCTGGAAACGGCTGGCCGACAAGCCCCCCGTGATCGAGATCACGATGCCCACCGGTCGCACGCGCCTGACGCCGGGACAACGACCCGTCATCCGCGGCGTCGTGCATGACGATTTCGGTCTCACCACCGTGGACCTCGAGAAACTGGATCCCAAATCCGGCAGGGGCGTCAAACCAGCTGACGTCACTGGAACCCTCCTCACGGAATTCCCCGTGCAGCAAGGCGAAGCGACCATCGACTGGGAGGCGACCTCGCGCGGCGAGGGAAAGGAGGTGCGGCTCGTCTACCGAATCGTCGCGCGCGATAATCGGGGAGACGATCCGCAGGTGAGCATGTCACCACCTCTCGTTTTCGACCTGGTCTCCACGGCCGACATGCGAACGGAGCAGGAGAAGGCCGTCGCGAAGTCAGCCGCCACGCTCGCCCAGCTGATTGGGATTCAGAAAACAAATCTTGGTGAAACGAAGAGCCTGCTGGCGCGTCTCGACGACGCCATGCGTCACGATTGGGATCCGATCGTCTCGCGCCAGTCCGACGTGAGACGCATGGCCGGCAAACTACTGCTGGACACCGCCCGCCCGCTCGGGACGTTGACTCCGCTCGTGCGAAAACTACATGCCACCGATATGGCCGATGCGATCGATCTGCTGGAACGCGCCCAGGGCGCGGCCCGCGATGCCCAGGGACGCTGGATGGCCGACGCGGTCACGCTCGAGACCAAGATCCTTCAGTTGTTGACGCATACCAGCTCGGGACACGCAGAAGCATCGCGACGGGCTAACATCACCGGACTGCTAGCCATGCTCGACGCGCTCGTAAAGGGAGAAAAGCAGGTACTCGAGAGAACGCAGCTCGCCATCGGGTCCGACTCCGTGGCCGGGTCGCTCGTCGACAAGCAGGATGAGCTCGCATCCGACGTTGTGGAGTTCGTCGGGGCCTGTGAACGCGAATCCCGCCAACTCGAAGCCTCGGACAAAGCGTTTTCGGAACTGGTCACCCAGGTCGCGGGCGAGTGTAAGCGGCGTAAGATCCACGATAATATGATCCGTGCCGCCGAAGCGCTCGACGAGAACGACACCGCGCGCGCCGTCCCCCTCGAAGAGAAAGTTCTGGCCGACCTCGAGCAGCTTCATGCGATGGTGAATCGCTGGCGAGCAGAAGATTTCCTCGAGGAGCAGGAAGATCTCCTGGAGGCGGTGCAGGAGTACAAGGACAAGATCGAGAAGCTTCGCGATCTACGCGCAGAAGTTGTCGAAGCCATGCGCGAGCTGGACCGGCAGGAAGACGACATGGGCAAGGACCAGGATACGCTCGAAGAAGAGCTCGCTGAGATCAACCAGAATATCAAGGATGCCCTGCTGACCATTCCCACCGACCTGAACATTTTTGCGGACCTTCCCGTCGGGAACGACCTGGTCGAAGACGTATGGCAGGTCTTCGAAGAGGTCGAGAAGACCGCAGATGCGGAATCTGAGGACAAAGAGATCAACGCGATGGGCACCATGAAAGACGACGCCCTCCTCGACATGCTCGAAATGGCGGCACAGCGTGCGGACGAGATGGAGATGTGGCTCAACGGCGCTGGAGATGACACCAAGCGAGCCATGGAGGACTTCGATAGGGCCGAACTCGAGAATGCCGGCGAGATGAACAAGATGCCGATGCCGGCCGCCATGGAAGACCTGATCGGAGACCTGATCGAAGAGGCCGAGAAAGCCAAGAAAGAAGCCGACGACTCGGCAACGAACCAGGGAGTTCCGGACATGCCCCCCGGATGGGACGTTGCAGAAGGCGAGTTTTCGAACTTCAGCGCGCAAGGCAAGTCCGGCAACACGGCGCCGGATCATAAGGAACAGGACGGCCGCTCAAACATAGGGCGCCAGGGGATGTCCGACGGCGAGACCACGGCCGGGGCCGGGGCGATTAACGAAGGCGACGAGGATATCGAAAAGCGGATGACGCAGGATCCCAACCAGGGCGGTGGCAAAGTCGAAGAGGAAAACAACGCCGACGCCGTGGCGACCGGTGGCGGCAAGCAGTCCTCCGGGCACAGTGAAGACACGGGTATGCCCGGCCAGGGCCCGCGCCGCGATTCCGATGTCGGTGGCGGCGGGCAATGGGACAACTACCTGCGCAAGACCGCCGAGCAACTCTACGCCCAGGCCTCGATGCTGCATGTCCGAACGGCATCGCTCGGAGAGAGCGTAGAGCACATTCGCCAGGTCAGCGAAGCGTATCAGCGCGGAGATTCCTATCACCAGATTCGCGAACTCCAAAACCGGGCCATCGACTCACTCAAGAAAACACAGGCCGAGCTGAATGCCGGGTTCACGACTGTCGACATCGACGCGGAGAAGCCGCTCGGCGACTTCGATGACCAGCTTGCCGGAGGCAGCGATGAGGCGCCTGAAGAGTACCGCGACCTCGTCTCTCAGTACTTCAAAGCTCTCAACGAAACGGCGCCGTAGTTGGAGACTTCACATTGTGGCCGGAAGCAGTCACGGACCTCCGCGCGGAGAATCGTTTACGCTCTTTGTCTACTCGGCGTCCACTCGCTGTACGTCGACGCGACGACCTGCCTGGCCGCGCCCGCTGATGACTGGCGAGTCCCCGCGTCGCGCGCGCGTTTCACGCTTGTCATCAAGAGCGGCCCATCGTTCTCTTCCGCCGGGGTCATCGCGATCCTTCCGGACGGAGGTATTTTACCGGGCAGGAACCCGCGCCCTGTCGTCCTCGATTCCGAGGGTCACGGCTTGAAGCACGCCGGATTGTGGCACAATCCCGAGCAGGGACTGGCCCTTGTATTCGAAGCCCCTACCGATGGTCAGCCCGTCACGGTTTACGTGGTGGACGGGAAAGCGCCGTACCCGGGTCCTCCCTCAGCAATCACAGACTTCACGCCCGGCGTACTCTTCTATGGGCGAGACGACCGGGGTAGTCTTCAGTCGGCATACGGCCTGGCGACGTCGCGGCCCATTGGCCCCCAGGTTGATTTCGCGGTGGTGTCCCAGATTTTCGATCGCGATCCACCCGTCGGACGCCTTGGGCAGAACTCCACCTACTATCTCGGATGGATCCCGGCAGCCAGGCCGGGGCGGACCTACTTCTATACGATTTCCCAGGCAGGGTCAGAGATCCGACTGGATGGCACCCCGGTACACGCCTGGCCGGCCGGCCAGGCGCGCGCTGCCGGTGCCGGAGCGACGGAAGGAAAGTGGATGGACGTGAGCGAGGGGACGCATCGGTTGGAGTATTTCCAATTCAATCCGACGCCTGCCCGGGAGGTCCATCTCGGATGGCAGTTACCCGGAGCCGAGAAGCCCTACCAGGTCCTGAATGACGCGTCAGGAGTGCCTCACAAATCGAAGTATCTGAATCGAGACATCACCGGCCCGATGCAGGCACATCAATTTGCACGGTCGGGCCACGCAGAGGTCACGAAAGCGGAGTCCCCCGCGGGTCCCCTCGCCGTCTTCGAGCCGACATGGCGTTCCTACATGCAACCCTACGGTCGGCTCCTGTGCGATTTCAGCTTTAAGGCCGATCTCGCCGAGACCCACCCCAAGGGAGCGACCTACCACTGGCAACTTGGCCGGGCGCATGCCGCCGATGGTCCATCCGCGACGCGTCTCTACCTCGGCCGCGACGACCAGGTCGCATCGCTTACGATTCGGCACGGCGACCACGTCTCCACGTGCATGCGCCGCTTCTTCCCCAAGCACCTCCCTCGCCTGTGGTCGATGATGGATGCGAATTCCCGTTCCGAGTACCGCAAGCGCTTCCTGGCCGATGCGAAAAACGCGACGAGCGAGCGGCCGGCGAGCACCTGGACCGCCGAGCGATGGCAGGCGTTGCGGTCGATCTCCGAGATCGGCCGTGGGCAGACGCTGGTCTACCTCCTCTTCACCAAGTCTCACGAAGATATCCTGAAACTGGATCACGACACCCGTTGGTACTTCGAGGAGATATTCATCGACGCCCTGTCCCGGCTCGATGACCTCTCCATCGCCACGACATGGATAAAGAAGTTGGAAGCCGCCGAGCGTGATCGCGAGCGCAAGATTTTCTGGAAGGTCCAACTCGCCGACCACTACCTGTATGCGTTGAGTCGGCCGCAACTCGCCCGGAAAACGCTCTCCCCGCTCAACGCGACGCAGAGACCCGAGAGCGCGGAATGGATGCACGCCATGGTTCGCATCGGGGATATCGACCTCCTCTCAGGCGATGTCGATCGTGCACGTGAGCAGTACGTCTGGGTCTCGCGGCTCCCCCATCGCAAGCGACTCCCGGCGGCGCGACCCAAACCTCTTGCGCGCGAGGACGCCGAAGCGGAAGCGCAGGCGCCGGAAGCAACCAGAGCGCCCGGACGACTCCCGCGCACACCCGCACGCTCGCTTGACTGGCGCACCGAAACCGTACGCGAGGGCACGCTTTACAAGAACTTCCGCAAGCTCATGGACGACGGGGATCTCGAACTGGTGAGAGAGATCCTCGAACTCTGGGAGGTTGAATTTCCCTTGAGCCGTCTGGACGGCGAGTATACGGTTGCGCACGCAGAATACCTGGTTGCGACGCGCCGCTACGCGCGGGCGCAACAGATTCTCGAGAGTTATCGCAAGGCAGTGGGCATGACGCTCTACCTGACCAAGGCTATGGAGATGGAACTACGCTGCCTCTATCATCTAAAGCGCACGGATGAGTTCAAGGACCTTGCACGCGAATTGATCGATAACTTCGCCGCCTATCCCGAATCCGAAACGGCCCGGTCTCTACTCAAGTCCTATGATCCGCGCTAAACCCAGCAGCCGTGCATGGCATGCCGGTCCCCCACGAAGGCTCCTCACGCACCTGTGCGTTGTGATGGCGCTCGGATCCCCGTTTTCCGGAGAGGCCGGGGACTACTCGGGCATCAAGACATCGTCGCGTCTCTACACCACGCCGAACCCCGGCGATCAAGGCGGAATCCGCGGTTCGATCACGAGCCCCGAGCAGGCCATCGCACACGTCGTCGCCATCTCGCCGGACGAGCCCAAAACCAAGTGCTATGCCGGGAGGATTAGCGGCAAGACATTCCACTTCGAAAACATGGCACCGGGCAAGTACGATCTGATCGTCTTCTACCGTGATCGCTTCTACGAGGGATTCTCTCTTCAGCGGCGGGATGAAGAAAACTCCCTCACGAGCGAAGATCGCGCCAAGATCGATAAGACGGTGGGCAAGGCGGTGCCGTTTTTTGACGTCAAGAAGATCCACCGACTCGAGGGAACCAGCGGAACCGCTGGGAAATGCCGCGCGGTGGCGACCTACCTGCGCACCGAAAACGCGGGGACGACCATGGTATCCGGATTCTCCGGCGACACCTTCTCCGGGCAACTGCGCAGCGTACGCCTGCTACTGCTCGAGGATGTCGGCCCCGGCTGGCAGATCGCACTGACGCGGGAAGTCCTCCGGCTTGAAGTCCTGGGCGATGACAAAAAAGGCGTGCTTCCCGGCGCATTTCATAAGAAGCTCAGTCGCGTCCGGGTGTCAGACCGTGTCAAGGACATCGGCGCCATCG
>JAQBYD010000073.1 GCA_027623315.1 Verrucomicrobiota bacterium
GACTGCGAGGCATGCCCAAAGCTACCAGCACCACAGACCCGCGCAATCAAAAAAGTTAACAAATTGAAACACTGACCCCTTTTCCGGGGGGCCACCACCGTGCATGCGTCTCACCGGGCGACCTTTGTCTTCAGCTACATCTCGCTTCAGGGCGCTCTGATGTTTCTAACGGCATATTTCATAACGACCGTTATGGAACAACTCCGCACCGAAGAGCGGCAGGCCTTGGACGACCGACGAAGGCTGGAACAGGTATTCAAGTCCACCGGCGCGGGTGTCCTCATAATGGACGAGAAACGCCAGGTGCTGTGGTACAATGATCAACTGCGCGATTGGCTGAGCCTGCCCGTATCCCGTTTTCACGAAGCCACAGACGTACTCCGGAACTGGGCTGCGAAGACAGAGGACGCGGCGACGATTCCACTGGGAAGCGGCGAGGCTCGAGTAACTAGCCGCATTCTTGAAACGCGACCCGCTGAAAACCGGTACTTCCAGGTGACGGCCGGGCCGTTCCTGATAGAAGATGGCCACGTGTCCCAAATTGTTGAACTGTATCAGGATATTACGGAACAACGGCGTACACAGGCCTTACTGATGCAAGTCGGCAAGATGGCAGCCCTGGGTGAAATGGCTGGGCAGATTGCGCACGAGATCAACAATCCCGTGGGAATTATCAGCGGGAAATGCCGGATTCTGCTGTCAAACCACGCTGGAGAGTTTACCGGGAAAGTAGCCTCTGAACTCAAGAAGATTACGGATCTCTCCGATCGCCTTGGCGGCATCGTGCAGTCATGGTTGACGCACTGTCGACCGTCCAGCGGCGCCCAAACGCCTTTGAACGTCCATGCCCCCTTGAGGCGAGCGGTCGACCTCGTGCAACATATGGCAACGGAGGCCGATGTCCGCATAGACTATGGCCCGACAGAGATCTCGCCCCACGTGAGGGCAAACGCAAATGAACTCGAACAACTCTTTCTCAATCTTTTCAAGAACGCCATCGACGCGATGCCTCAGGGCGGGATTCTCTCCATATCGGCATCGCTGCCCGCCGAAGACGATGCAGCGCCGGACACGGCTTGTATATCGATTTGCGTCCGTGATACAGGGACGGGAATTGCTCCTGAGATTCGCGACAAAATACTCGATCCGTTCTTCACAACCAAGGATGAAGGACGCGGGACCGGCCTGGGACTCGCCATCTGCTATGACATCGTGCGAGGCCACGGGGGAACACTCGAAATTATGTCGGAACTTGGGAAAGGGACACTTGTGACCATCAAGCTACCGGTCGCGGGGGCCGATCGAGGGGAATCTCAAGATGCCTAAAACACGGATTCTGATCGTCGATGACGAGCAGGGGATGCTCGAGGTCTGCGCGGATTCGCTTGGCAGTCTGAATGCCGCTCGTATTGTAACGAAGCAGAGGAGCCGGGATGCCGCTGAACTGCTCGCCCACGAGCGGTTCGATTTGCTGATTGTTGACATCCAGATGCCGGAGCTGAGCGGCATCGAACTGCTCAAGCTCGCCCGAGAAAAGGATCCCGATCTACTCGTGCTGGTGATCACGGCCTTCCCTACTGTCGACACAGCGGTCGGAAGCATGAAACTTGGGGCTTCTGACTACATAGCAAAACCGTTCCGTCCCGATGATCTACTGACCCGAGTGCAGCGGCTCCTTAACGAGAAGCGATTGCGTGAAGAAAACCGCTACTTGTCGCGCCAAGTGCAACGGGTGCAGCAATCCGCGGATTTCATCGGCGAGAGTCCGCTCATGAGCCAGGTCTTCGAAAAGATCTACGACGTGGCGCAGACGGATGCGGATGTGCTCATTCGAGGCGAAACCGGATCAGGTAAAGAGCTCGTGGCGCGTCGTATCCATCGGCAGAGCCGGCGCTGCAAAGAAAAGTTCGTGCCGGTCGATTGCGGAGCCATACCTGATGCTCTGATGGAATCCGAGTTTTTTGGACATGAGCGCGGCGCATTCACCGGGGCTAACGCCCGCAGCATCGGTCTGCTGGAGTTCGCAAACGGCGGAACCGTCTTTCTGGATGAGGTCGCGGAACTTCCGCTACTCCTGCAAGCCAAGTTGCTGCGCGCGCTGCAGGAGCGCACATTCCGAAGGGTGGGCGATAACGAAGAGACAGAAGTCGACATACGAGTGATCGCCGCAACGAGCCGGAATCTCGAAGACGAGGTCCGTCAGGGACGATTCAGGGAAGAACTGCTCTACAGAATCGACATCCTTGCGGTCGAGATTCCGCCTCTGCGTGAGCGGCAAAGCGATATCCCCGTTTTGGCACGCCATTTCATCTCCCAATACGCCGCGACGATGGAAAGAGACGTCCGCGATATAGACGAGGACGCGAAGGACGTGCTGATGGGCTATGCGTGGCCTGGCAACGTTCGCGAACTTCAGAACGTGATTCGGCGAGCCATCCTGGCCTCTCGGGACACTGAAATAGGTGTGGATCACTTACCGGATGACCTTGTCATCAAGTCCAAAACCCGTTCGTCGTCTCAACCGAGTGGATATTTTCAGGTCAGAGAACAAAGGATCCGCGCATTTGAAAGGGAGTACCTGACCAATCTGCTGACAAGTCATGCAGGCGACATCACCGCCGCCGCCGCCGCCGCACAGCTCCCCCGGGGCACGCTCTATCGTCTTATCGGGACGCACGCCCTGGCACCTGATGACTTCCGATCGACCCAGTCCTGAACGGACCACGCCTGTCACATCCATGTGACAGGGGCACCTGCCTGTCACAACCTTGTAACACTTGGCCACAGCAGGCACCACCACAGACGTAGATCCAGGATCCGTGTCGCCCGGCACTCTTCCCATGGAAGCCTTGAAAAGCGGGCACATGACTGCGATTCGTGCGCCCCGGAGCCCTGCCTCGTCTCACCGATTCGAGAAATTCCAAGGTGTGGCACGCCGTCTGCTACCTCCCACAACACAATTGCATCCTCGGC
This sequence comes from Verrucomicrobiota bacterium, assembly GCA_027623315.1. GTDB lineage: Bacteria > Verrucomicrobiota > Kiritimatiellia > CAJWTS01 > CAJWTS01 > JAQBYD01. Next base: position 2,974 of record JAQBYD010000073.1, read on the forward strand.
GGGACCGAAGACCGTACGAATGCCCAAAGTGGATGCTCCGGTGTTATGAAATGGATGGAGGAAACATCATGAACGTGAAGAGTTGCAGATTGCCCGGTCAGCTTGCGCGGCTGACTATTACAGGACTTGGCGCACTCGCCATCGCCGCCGGACTGCTGTCCGTCGATCAAGCCAAGGCCGGAAACTCCGCCAAGGCATCACGGGAAACGGACGGGGCCAAGCTCTATTCGATGCACTGCGCAAGGTGTCATGCCGAACGGTATCCGACTGAGCGCACGGACGCTCAGTGGAAGACCATCATGCTGCACATGCGAACGCGCGCGACCATCCCCGCCGTAGATTCAGAAGCCATTCTCGAATACATGCAAGACTCGAACTAGGGAACGCACCCAGCGGAGGAACGAATATGAGAAACAGAGCAATCATTACGGGTATTGTCGTGAGCGGAGTGATCATGGCCACAAGCGGGCCTGTCCGTGCGCAGTCGTCGACTGAAGACTCTATCACCAAGTTACAGCAGGAAGTGCGTGATCTTCAGCGGCAGCGCGAAGCCGAGTCTGCCGCCAAAGCCAACCTTGTGGTCACGGGCTATGCGCACGCGCTCTACCAGGACGTGGAAGGAGGAGACGAAACTTTCACGTTTGGGAGCTTCAACCCTATCTTTCTCTACCGCCTTGGCGACAACGTTCTGTTTGAGGCCGAGCTTGAGCTTGACGTCGAGGATGACGGTGATACGGGACTCGAACTCGAATACGGGCAGATCGATTATGTGGTCAACGACTACCTGACCCTGATTGCCGGCCGGTTCATTCTGCCGCTAGGTGTGTTCAGCGAGAAACTGCATCCAGCCTGGATCAACAAGCTGCCGACAGGACCTCTGCCCTATGCGGGGTCTGGAGGACACCACGATTCGATTCTCCCATTCAACGACATCGGAGTCCAGGCACGCGGAAGCTTCCATCCTGGTGACGGGAACTTGTCCATTTCCTATGCCATCTACGCAGTGAACGGTCCTGGCTATTCAACTGCGGCCCATGATGAGAGCGCGGACGCACATGCCGCGGAAGAAGCTCCTCACGTGGAAGAGGCGCCTCGCGTGGAAGAAGCTCCTCATGCAGAGGAGGAAGCGCATGCAGAGGAAGCGCCTCACGCTGAGAAGGCCATCCTAGGCGTCGAAGTGGGGCACGTCGAAGTCGCACACGAGGAGGAGGCAGCGCCCCATATAGAGGAAGCTCCCCATGTAGAAGAAGCGGTTCGTGTTGACGGTGCATCTGAGGAAATCTCATTCGAGACCGGCGCCAACGCAAACGGCTCGCTCAGCATCGGCGGTCGCGTTGCCGCATTCTATCCTTGGGGCAAACAGAACAGCATTGAACTCGGAGTCTCAGGGCAGACCGCAAATTGGGACAGTCAGGACAGGCATGCATGGTCGGCTGTGGTTCTCGACGCGACACTGCACGCTGGCCCGTATGCCGAAATGAGGGGTGAGTATATCACTACAAGCCAGGAAATGGACGCCGCGACCATCGATCCGGAAGGCTACTGGCTGCAGACGGCTCTCAAACTTGCCGCACTCGACCTAGACCTACCCGTTGTCAACAACACCGAGACAGTTCTGCGCTGGAGCGGCGTAGACAAGGACGTCGGGGCTGGAACCGTCTCTCAGTTTTCGGTGGGCCTCAATTACTACGTTTCGAGCACGCTGCAGCTCAAGGCCGGGTACGATTTTGCAGAAAGTGGCAGTGCCGATCAACTGAATCTACAAGTTGCATTCGGTTTCTGATGTAACACGCGAAAAGAACGAAACAGAATGAAACAATTACTGACACCTGGTCGCGCCGCGACTTTCCTTGTCACCGTCCTCCTGGCAACTATTGCGCCGGCGGGTGATGAAGCTCTGGACGACGAGACAAAGGCGCGACTGGCAAAAGCCGATGCCGGCGACGATCAGATCGACATAGCGGCGTATCCTGACGAGATAAAGGCCAACTATCGGACATTCAAGTCGAAATGCTCCCAGTGCCACACACTGGCACGGCCCGTCAATTCTGATTACGCGCTGCCTTCAGAATGGTCGCGCTATGTGAAACGCATGATGCGCAAGCCTGGATCAGGCATCGGCAGGTCAGACGCAAAGAAGATCTACGAATTCCTGGCGTATGACTCATCCGTGCGGAAGAAGGAACTACAGGGCAGCAAGCTCGAAAAGCTCACGCCCAAGGAGAAAAAGGAGGACGAAGAGAAGATCGCGGAACTCCTGAGTAAGAGCAAGTAGTTTCATCAATCGTGCGTAAGTAAAAGAAGGTGTTTCGTAAATGCCCGGTACCTATAACGTCGTCATACCGGACGCGGCATATTTCGAAAAACAGGTGCTCTGCAGGGAAGCCTGTCCGGTACACACCGACTCCGGCGGGTACGTGCAGGCCATCGCGGAGGGGCGCTACGAAGATGCTTACATCCTCGCACGCAAGCCTAATCCCTTCGCGTCGATATGCGGGCGAGTCTGTGCGGCGCCCTGTGAGGCGAAATGCCGCCGAGGCGCACTGGATGCCTCCGTTTCCATACGAGCCCTCAAGCGGTTTGTCTGCGAAAGGTTCGGGGTCGAATCCGATCGATTCGAGATGGGGAACGTCTATCTAGGGCTAAACAAAACGACTGCGACGCAAGACTCGCTCGGCGCGGGGAAACGCGTCGCCATCGTGGGTGCGGGTCCAGCGGGCCTCTCCTGCGCGCACGAGCTCGCACTGATGGGTTTCAAACCCACGGTATTCGAGAGCCAGGGAGTCGCCGGCGGCATGCTGGTCCTCGGCGTCCCTGAGTACCGTCTGCCCCGATCGATCGTCCAGGCGGAGATCAAAGCCATTGAGAGTCTTGGCGTGGAGATCAGACTGAACACACGTCTTGGGAGCGATTTCTCACTTTCTGATCTGAAACGCCAGGGGTACGAGGCGGTCTTCATCGGCATCGGGGCGCACAAAAGTCGCGATCTGGCAATTGAAGGCGTCGAACTTGACGGTGTTTTGAGGGCGATCGATTTCCTGCTGAACGTCAACCTGGGCTACAATGTGGAGTTCGGGCGCAAGGTCGTCGTGATTGGCGGCGGCAACGTGGCATTCGACGTGGCGCGCTCGCTCATGCGTGAGTCCGAACGCAGCGAAGATCTATCGGAAGCAGAACTGCGCGTGGTGCTGCGCCGCGCGGCGAGCGCGCTGGAATCCCTCACGCGCGATGAATCAGACGTGCCGCAGGACGTGAGGCTCGCACTGGACGCCGCCCGCGCCGCCGTGCGCAAAGGGGTTCCGGAAGTCCACATGTATTGCCTTGAGGACACGCGTGAAATACCTGCCGCACAGGACGAGATCGATGAGGCCATCAGCGAAGGCATTCAGATGCATACACGCTGGGGCCCGAGGCGTATCGTGGGTAGCGATGGCAAGGTCACCGGAATCGAACTGATCCGCTGTAGCCGCGTCTTCGATGAAAACCGGAAGTTCAACCCCTCGTTCGTGGACGGCAGCGAACATATTGTCGATTGTGACACTGTCGTTATGGCGATCGGCCAAGCACCGGATCTTTCGTGGATTCGCCCACAGGACGAGCTTGCTTTGACCGAGCGAGGTGCGCTGCGCACCGACACGAAGACGCTTGCGACTTCGCGGCCCGATGTCTTTGCGGGCGGTGATGTGGCCTTCGGGCCGCGGATCATCATCACGGCCGTTGAAGAGGGGAAGCGCGCGGCGGCGTCCATCGCACAGTTTCTTGCAGGACGGGTGCCGGTCAAGAAGCGCCGCGTCCGCGTCACGCGCTACCGGCGCCACGCGATGCCGCACGGTTACGAGCGATTCTCTCGCCACACGCCGCCGGCCCTGGCCATCGACCGCCGCATCGGAGTCTCCGAGGTCGAGCAGGCCTATCGCGAGCCCGTCGCGCTCGAGCAGGCGGAGCGGTGTCTTAAGTGTCACATCAGCCCGATTTTTAATGGCGATACGTGCATCCTGTGCGGCGGATGCGCGGACGTGTGTCCATCAAACTGTCTGCGGCTCGTCGATGTAGCGAAACTGGCGGGTGATCACGACTTCACGAGTGTCGTGGTCGCGCGATATGGAACTTCACCAGTGCCCGGCGCACACGCTGCGATTATCAAAGATGAAACAGCATGTATTCGCTGCGGGCTGTGCGCCGAGCGTTGTCCAACCGGTGCCGTCACGATGGAACGTATTGAGAGTGTGCCTGCCTGAGAGGATGACCGAACACGATACCCCGAGAGACCCTGGCCATGTCGGAAGAAGGAAATAATTCGAGAAGAGCGTTCATGCAACTGATGCTGGGTTGGTGGGCCGCCGTATTCGCAATCAGCGCCACTGTGGCAGCATCCGTACGCTTCATGTTCCCGAATGTCCTCTACGAGCCCAGCCTCCGCATGAAGGCTCAGAGACCTGACGACTACCCGGATGGCGCCACGTTTTTCCCGGAGCACCGCTTCTTTCTCATGAAGAACGGAAAGCAGTTCCGCGCTGTATCCGCCACATGCACGCACCTGGGATGCACGGTGAACCGGATCGCGGACGGAAGCGGCTTCCGCTGCCCGTGCCACGGCAGCGTCTTCGATGCCAGCGGCGCGGTGACGAGCGGCCCGGCCCCGAAAGCGCTCGCCTGGTACCCTGTCACGCTGAGCCGTGACGAACGGCTCGTGATTGACATGACGCGACAGGTGTCGCCGGAAGAGCAACTGGTGGTCTGATCATGCTCACGCGCACATGGAGAAAGTTCTGCTCGTCCCGGATCGGTCGCTCGATTTTCCGGGTCGGTCTGCCGGGAAGCGATCTGGAACGGGCACGCGTGGGCGTGTCCAGCTTTCTCCTACACATTCAGCCTGTCAAAGTGCAAAGCAGGTCCCTGAAGTTTCGAACGACCTTCGGACTCGGGCTCATCCTGCTCTACCTGTTTCTGATCCTCATCGTGACGGGTGTGCTTCTGATGTTCTATTACGTACCATCTCCGGAGCTCGCCTACCGCAGCATGAAGGATCTGGAGTTCGTCGTCACAGCCGGCATGTTGCTCCGCAATATGCATCGCTGGGCAGCGCATTTGATGGTGCTTGGGGTTGTTCTGCATATGTGCCGCGTATTTTACACGGGCGCATACAAACCTCCGCGCGAATTCAACTGGGTGATTGGCGTCGTGCTCTTTCTGCTGACTCTCGGGCTCTCGTTTACGGGGTACCTGCTGCCTTGGGACCAGCTCGCATTCTGGGCGATCACGGTCGGAGCGAACATCTCCTCCTATGCCCCGTTCGTGGGTGAGAAGGTAAGATTTGTGTTGCTTGGAGGGAATGTGGTGGGACCGTCCGCGCTTCTGCGATTCTACGTCCTGCACGTCGTGCTGTTGCCCGCCGGTATGGCGTTTCTGGTAGCCATTCATCTCTGGCGTGTACGCAAAGATGGAGGACTGGCAAGACCTGCGGAGCCGGACTTGATCGAAGAAGAATTTGCTGAGTTCGAACTCCCGCCCGAAAAAACGTACGGGTTGATGGAGCTCGCACGTGGCTCCTCCGCCGCCGTCGGCACGGCACAGGAAGACACCGTTTTCTCATGGCCCCACCTCGTCTTCAGGGAGATCCTTCTTTTGATGCTAACCGTCGCCGGCGTACTTGTGTTGGCGATCTTCTGGAATGCTCCTCTCGAGGAATTCGCGAATCCGGCTCACCCTCCAAATCCGGCAAAGGCGCCCTGGTACTTCCTGGGATTGCAGGAACTCGTGGCGCACTCGGCATTCTGGGGCGGAGTGGTCGTTCCGACGCTGTTGCTCGTCGCCTTGATCATGTTGCCCTATATCGACACCAAACCGGACGGCGTCGGCGTATGGTTTTCCAGCCAGAGAAAGACAGCGATTCTGATCTTCTCGATCTGCCTGATTACCATGACCGTACTGACGGTGATCGGGAGCGTCTTCCGCGGCCCCAACTGGGACTTCACGGTGCCGTGGCATCCCAACGTGGAGGAGCACTGAGCCATGTCCGACACACGCCTCCAACGACTCTATCCGTGGTTTACCGCAAGCAGTCTGCTCGTGGGCATACTCGTTGTGGTCGGCTTTTACAGGGATCGGTTCCGTGAGTGGAAGGTGTGGCAGCGCGATTATATACGGCAGGAGACGGCCAGAGCCACGACGCCGCAGGAGAAGGATGCCGCCCGACGAATCCCGGTTGCGATCAAACAAATCGTTCTCCCTGAAGTCCAGCGCGTAGATCGCTGTGTGACGTGTCATGTCGCCGTGGACGACCCCAGCTACTCTGGACTGCCGCAGCCCGTGAGCTATCACCCCAATCACGATCAGCACCCGTTCGACAAGTTCGGCTGCACGATCTGCCACCAGGGGCAGGGATTTGCGACGACCAAACAAGCTGCTCACGGCAACGTCAAGCACTGGGATCGCCCCATGCTCCCCATGCTGCAGATCGAGGCCTCGTGCGCGAAGTGCCATCATCCCGCCGACTTACCGCAGGCTCCGAAGCTGACCCGTGGACACGCCCTCTTCCAGGAGCTCGGCTGCATCGGATGCCACAAGCTGCACGGCCGCGGCGGCGCTATCGGCCCGGAGCTCGACAAGGTCGGCGCGAAACACAGCCCGCAGTGGCTGACTATGCATTTTAAGGACCCGGCCGCTGTTTCGCCCGGCTCGGCCATGCCGCCCGTCATCGTCGAAGAGGCGGACATCCAGGCTCTGACGCTCTACATGATGAGCCTTACCGGCGAACAACTCACCGAATACCACGTTTCGATGAAAACGATTCCGGGACCCAGGGTCGGACGCCAGCTTTTCGAGGAGAAGGGGTGTGTTGGGTGTCACAAAGTCGGAGGGAAAGGTGGCGATGTCGGGCCTCCGATCGATGACGTCGCGACGCGACGCGACGCCGAGTGGATCGTTGCCCATTTCCGGGATCCTCAAGCACTTTCACCGGGCACAGTGATGCCCAAGTTCGATCTGACGGAACATGAAATCCGAGCCCTCACAGAGTTCCTTCTGTCACTGACCGACCCGGGAATCGTCGGGTACATCAAAATACCGACGTGGATGACACCCGTCGAACGCGGTAAATCTGTCTTTGGCAAGTACGGTTGCGCGGGGTGCCACGGCCGCGACGGACAGGGCGGAGTCCCTAACCCAAACGCCAAGACCGCAGAACAGATTCCCTCCCTGAAATACGCGGCCGAGGGTTACACCGACACCGAACTGAGATCTCGTATCCTTAACGGACAGCACGAAATCACGCCTATGGACACGGAGCGTCCGCCCCCGCCTCTATATATGCCCGGATGGAATGGCAAAATCGCCGCGGGCGAAATGGACGACTTGGTCGCCTACATCAAGAGTCTTCTTCCGGAAGGCGACGACCTCGACTTCTAGCCCGCATAGCAGCCCGTCGGGCTTAGAACATCCGGTCGGTACGTCCTGTGTGCGACGGTCTGCCCCACGCATTCCGCAGGAGAGACCATCCGACTCCCAGCGCCACATGGTCGTGTGGAAATACGGCCACGCATCACACCGTTCGAGTTCACCGCGTGCCTGCAACTTGTCCGTGAGGTTGCCGGAGCGCGCCAGACCCTAAAAGAGGTAACGGATACCTCTGCCGGTCCGCCAAGCTCTCGCTCCAACTGGGTGCCGTGCTGCGTCTGGCTGACGGGAATCTGGACAAGGGCCTCCAGCATGAGCGATTGGCGCGCGAGGACAGTCAGGCTCGGTCGAAGGCCGCAGGCGAGCACGAACAGCGCCGCAACCATCCGCATCTCCCAATCCATATCGGTGGGATCATCACCGCGCGCCATGAATGGCTATACACACGTATTTTATCGTAGATCCTACTTAAAACGTTACGTCACTTTATCGAATAGGTCACTACTCATTCCACGATGAGCACCAGGACAGTTCTTCACATGCCGGCGAGCACGTCCTGTCTCTGCCGAAGAGACTCCAGTTCCTCCATCAGAATCCGACGCTGCCGCAAGTACTGTCTCCTCATACGATCAACCGAAGTCTTGCCTCGCTTCACGGTGATTTCCTCAATCTCGCGTTCCACATCTGCGATCCTTGTCGTGACCTGGGCTTTCTCCGCATCCACAGCTTCTCTGCGCGCCGCCGCGATTTCGTCCGTCAGGGGCACATTCGGATAGGTCTTCTGGAACTCAAGCCAGTAGTCGAGACGCTCCGAGGCGGTCAGTCCGCCGGTGATCTTTGACATCTCAGCAACGGCCTCGCTGAGCTTCTCACTGCGCCGCTTCTCTTCCCGAGCCTGGATCGCCGTAGCCTCCCCCCTGCAGCCTGTCGCTTTCGCGCTTGATTTCCCCTGGGGTGGACAACCTGACCGCAGACACCAGCCCATTTGTCAGATCGACGGATCCCTTCGCATAGAAGAGCGTTTCTCTCTGCGCCGTCGCCATTCGGCCTTGTGGCTTGCCGAGCCGCTGAATGACTTCCGCGCTGCTCTCACCCACCTGTACGGTCTGTCCCGATGAGCTCAAGGCGAACGCGACGCACCACGCGAGCGTCATCACGCTCGCCAAGCCTCTGCTGAAGGCTGTCGCATGGCAAATGCACACCCGGAACATGATTACCTCACGCCGCTCATCACTCTCGACGGTCCGGCACGTGATGCAGGAACGAGAGACCCATGCCGCGATGGGATCGTGTCTTCATGCCTACAGTCTTGCGCACAAAACGTGCCAAAGCAAGCGACAGAGACGGCCGCGTCTGCTTCAGACACAAAGCGGACGGACGGAGCCCTCAGTTTCCCGGACAAGATCAGAACTTGAGCACTGCTGGTCAACAGAACATGCCTGATCTACAGGACGGGTCGCGCCTCGGCATTGTACACAAAGGCACAGAAGAGACTCCGCGGAGCGACAGGCCGATCAGTGATGTGGGCCCTGCAGTAAAATGGATGTCCGATGGATTCCGTCGCCATCTTTTGCGGCATCTTCTTTCGTCTTCGTAGCATGCATGAGAGCGTTTTCAAGCTTCCCGTGGGCTCCGCTTCAGCCGTACTTCCTCAATCCAGCAGTACAGCACCGGCACAACGAAGATGCTGATCAGCACGACGAGCATGCCCCCAAAAGAAGGGATCGCCATCGGGACCATGACGTCGCTGCCGCGGCCCGTTGATGTCAGAATTGGAATCAGCGCCAGAATAGTCGTGGCTGAGGTCATCAGACAGGGCCGGACGCGGCGCTCCGCGGCCGACAGCGTCGCCTCACGAATTTCCTGCACCGATCCGGGCCGGGTATCCCGGAAGATCTGGTCGAGGTAAACGGACTGGATCACACCGTTATCCGAGGCGATGCCGAATAGGGCCAGGAAGCCAACCCATACCGCAACGCTCATGTTGATCGTATGAATCTGGAACAGTTCACGCATGGGCACGCCGAACACGCTGAAATCGAGAAACCAGGGCTGCGCGTACAGCCAGAGAAGGACGAACCCGCCACACCAGGCCACGATGATGCCGGAGAACACCAGCATCGTCGTGGAGACTCTTTTGAACTGAAAGTAGATCAACATGAAGATCACAAACAATGCGATGGGAAGAATCAGGGAGAGCGTCCTGGCCGCTCGGACCTGGTTCTTGTAGTTGCCGGCGAATTCGTAGCTGACACCGCGTGGGATCGTGAAATCTCCGCTGTCGATTTTCGACTGTAGATACGCCTGGCACTGCTCCACAACATCCACTTCGGCAAAACCAGCCTTCATGTCGAATACGATGTAGCCGATAAGGAACGTGTCTTCACTCTTGATGACCTGCGGTCCCCGGATGTAGCGAATATGAGCCAGCTCAGTAATCGGGATCTGCACCCCGCCGGACCCGGACACATAGATCCTTTCCATGGCCTCGATACTGTCGCGAAGCTCACGCTGGTAACGCACACGAACGGGATAGCGCTCGCGACCTTCTACAGTCATCGTGGTCTTGCGTCCGCCGATTGCGATCTCCACAACATCCTGGAACTTCCGAATCGGCACCCCATAGCGCGCCAGGGCCTTGCGATCGGGCACAATCTCCAGATACGGCTTGCCCACGATGCGGTCAGCCACAACCGCCGCCGGCTTCACGCTGGGCACTTCTTTCAGGAAGCGTTCAATCTGCAGCCCGACTTGTTCAATTGTTTCCAGGTCAGGCCCCTTGACCTTGACCCCCATGGGGGCACGCATGCCGCTCGCCAGCATGACGATCCGCGCTGCAATGGGTTGCAGCTTGGGGGCGGACGTGCTGCCGGGTATCTTGGCCGCCTTGACGATTTCCTCCCAGATGTCGTCCGGCGTGCGGATATGATCGCGCCATTGACGATAGGGACGGCCGGCTTCGTCAGGGATAAGTTCGCCAAATCTATCCCTCGCGTATTCACCGCTCTTGCGGTCATAGCGGAAGTTAACGCGATGCCCTTTTCGATCCGTTATGAATTCCGGTTTGTAGTTGATAACCGTTTCGACCATAGAAATCGGGGCGGGGTCGAGTGGCGTTTCGGCGCGCCCGATCTTGCCGACCGCCGACTCGATCTCGGGAATGGCCTCAAAGGCCATGTCCTGCTTGGACAGCATGTCGATCGCTTCGCCAATGGAGGCGTGCGTCATGGTCGTCGGCATGAACAGGTATGACCCCTCGTCCAGAGGCGGCATGAACTCCTTGCCGAAACCGGGGAACTTCTCCGCGAGGGCGGTAAACGGGCGGGAGGCGCGAATGCGTTCGGGCATCCAGCCCAGCACGCTGTCGAAGCCCAGCCAAGCCGTCAGGCCGAAAAGAATCAACAAGCTCGGCACGGTCATGAAGGAGGCCTTGTGAACCAGGAACCATGCCAGCATGCGCACGTAAAAGTGCTGAAACAGTTTGAAAAATCGTAGCCGTTCACGGGGTTCAGCCCAACCTATTGAGCAAGCTCAGCATGTTTGAGGGCTGAGCGTTCGGTCAACGAGATCGGCGACGAGAGCGGT
>JAQBYD010000016.1 GCA_027623315.1 Verrucomicrobiota bacterium
CGGGTAAAGGGCAGGGCTAGCCCAACGGAAATTTAGAGCGATGTCCACGGCAAACGTTGAGGGACGTCACGAGGACCTGATCATTCAACTGTCCGCGTTTCGGTCGCTGGTGGCGAAGAAGGTTAGAGCCAACCAGGTCAATCTGGAATTTGACGTGCGGACGATATCGCAACTCGAGGAGACCGAGGACGAACCGGAACCCGACGTCCAACATGTACGGTCGAGCGGCGGTAAGGTTAGCCTGCATTTGACCGGAATCTCGTGGAACGAGAAGCATCCGTTGGCTTTTGTAAACGGCGAGATTCTCGGCGTTGAGGATGAAATTTCGGGCTTTAAAGTGGTCAAGATTATGGCGGAGAGCGTCACCATGAAGGATGGAGATGGTGAGACAACCGTACTTAATCTTTATGACTAATGCAGGAACATCCTGGTTTCGCGACCGGTCGCGAGATGCGTCGCGTCGCGACGGAGCCACGCTGGTCGAAGTCATGGTCGCCTCGGTGATCCTGCTCGTGATGGCCCTTGGAAGCACGGCGTTCATGTACCACAGCCGTGCCAATATTGGGATCCAGCGGAACAAGCGCGTGGCGGTGGACGTCGCGAACTCCCGCCTCGAAGAGGTCCGCGCGTCGAACTATGACGAGATCAAGCCACTTACGCTCGACTATGGCACGCACTATCTCTCCGCGCCGTCGGGCACCACGTGGACCAGGGGCACCTCGGCCCCCGGCGAGACGGTAACGATTAACGGCCAAACGTATCCAATCGTAACCACGGTTCGCTATATCGACGTGGATTCCGGGACGTCCTTCGATGATTTCACAGCTTCCCATGATGCCGTGCGGATTGCGGTCTCCGTGAGTTACAGAATCAATTCCTCCGACGTCGTGACCCTCCAGTCCATCTACGGTCCGTGATGAACGCCGACATACGAAATTGGAAACCAGGCAGGAAGAACACGGCTGGCTTTTCGCTGGTTGAGCTCCTTGTTGCCTTCTTCGCCGCCGCGATTATCGCACTCACCGCAGGCGCCCTGTTGCATATGAGCTTTGCAAGTTGGACTCGCGGACACAGCGCGGTCGATCTGCAGCGTGATCTGACCGCCGTGACACAGCTCCTCAACGGGATGTTGCGCGAGGCCTCGACCACGGATGTCACCGTCAGTGCGACCGAGATCGAGGTGGATGACGGTGCGCTTACGAAAAAACTGACCTACAATTCCGGAGCCGGTAGTCTCGTCTATGATCCGGATACCGGAACCGGCGGGGATGAGATTACCATCGTCAGCGCAAACGTCCAAACGTTCACGCCGACGGCGCTCGGAACCGGGGTGCGAGTACAGCTGGCGATGCAGAATGCGAATGAAACGACGGCCATCAACGCCGTCGTAACATTCAGGAACTAGCTATGAAGATCTGTACGTCGAGGGCATCTAAACGTGAGAGGTGTCGTGGGGCGATCCTTGGTCTGGTGCTTGTCATTGTGGGCGCCGTCGCCTTCATCGGGTGGAGCGTGGTGAATCTCGGCGGTCACGACGCCATCGAAACCAGCACGAATCTGAGCCAGGTCCAGGCGTTCTGGAACGCCGAGGCAGGGCTTGAGGAAATCAAGTCGATCGCACAGAAGGTGCGACTGCCCTTCGCTGATATCGGGGGCGGTGGCGGTCTGTATGATGCGGCCGCCCTGGGCGGCACGACGTCGCGGGGTACCTATTCCGTCGATATCATAGATGACCCCGCATGGCCCTCAGGCGGAAGTCGGATAAAGCGCTACATCGTTACGTCGACCGGCACGTCCAACGGCGGCGATTCCAAATCCGTCAGCGTGCGCGCCGAGATCCAGACCTTCGCGAGCTATATGCACTCATCCAACTCGGAGGAGCAATCTGGGGGCGGGAATATCTTCTTTGGCACCGGAGACCTGCTTGACGGAGATGTCTACGTGAATGACGAGATTAACATCTATGGGACGCCGCAGATCCTGGGGCTGACGCACTCATCGGCAGGATCCGTGAATTACCAAGCGGCTGGGTCGTCGGCGACGTTCGTTGGCGGCCTTGTGCTGAATGCGACCCCGCTGGACTTCCTGGGATCTTCCGTGGATCACATCGACAGTATCAAGGCCGAGGCGCAGAGCGGGGGAATCGCCCTCACCACCAGTGGAAACTACGAGATTGAATTTTTCGGCGACGGAACGGTCACGTACCGGCAGGATCTCGGGGGTGGCAGCTTCGGCCCAACCACAACCAACGATCTCGCCTCCATCAATGGTGCGATCTACGTCAACGGCGACGCGATCGTGAAAGGTATTGTGGACGGGCAGGTCACCCTTGGAGTGGAGGACGCGATCCAGATACACGAGAGCGGAATCGTCTACGAAACCGCCCAGAGCCCAAATCCGTGGGATGCCGGTTTCGACCCCAGCACCGTCGATGACGCGCTCGGACTCGTCGCCAGGAATATGGTGCAGGTGCTGGGCTCAAGCGACGTCAACATCCATGCCGCGATCCTGGTGACCCAGGGGGATGACGGCTTTACGACCGCTAACAAGTATACCCACATCGGTACGCCCTACCTGAATCTGTACGGAAGTCTCGGACAATGGCGTCGAGGAGTGGTTGGAACGATTTCCGGCAAGGGATTCCTCAAAAACTACAAGTACGACCTCAATTTTACGGATTCCCCTCCGCCCTGGTTCCCCTATAGTGCCTACGTCATCACGGCGTGGACGCGGCTATGATTGGCGAAGAGTCCCGCTCCCCTGTTTCTAGCCGGTTCCTTTGGCTTGTTCTCGCCATGGCAATCCTATACCTTTTGCTCCGGGTGTGCGGGGTCCGCGTCATGGGACCGGATGGGGCGCAGGAAAATGTGTCGAGCAGTTCGGTTGAGGCCGCCGCCGAAAGGCGACCGGTGAAGATAAGAAATTTCGGGAGCGATTCGTTTCCTGAAGTGACGAGTGACAGTACCGAGAAGGAGGACCCTGATGAAGAGATTTTGCGATAACATGATAACGAGCACGGGTGGGCTGGGACTCTTGCGCGGCACCCTCGCTCTTTCGGCGTTGATCGTTCTCAGCGTGGCGATCGCGCTGATCGTCGGATGCGAGACGAGCCAGGAAGGCGACCCGGCCATCGCGATCGTACCGCGCGGCGTCAGCCTCGTGGGTGGAAGTCAGACGGTGATTCTGACGGCAATCGGGCGCCCGGATATTGAGGATCAGACGATCGACCCGGTCTTGGGGGGCGTGGACGAAGTCGCCTTCTCCACCAATACGACGCTCTTCCTGCCGCTCGAATGGACCGTTCGGTTTCCCCATCTCGGTTTCATCGCCGACGCCCAGGGTTTCACCGCTATCTATATCAGCACCGATCAGATCGGTCAGCAGATCATCAACGTTCGCGACCAGCGTTTCTCAAGCGGCGTCGCGGTCGTGGACCAGATCGATCCCGCCACCTTGATTGATCCGAACGACACCAACGCGCCGGCCGCGACCACACCGTAGGTCGTCGTCTTATTCCAACACGACGCGTTCCCTGTACTCCGGGACCGTGGCATCATAGCCGAACTTTTCGAGTAGGAGCGTTTGTAGGGCTTCCGCGGCACGAATCTCCCCGTGCGTGATAAAGATTTTCTTCGGTGCTGAATCGAAGCCGGAGGCCCAACGAAGCAGTTCATCCTGATCCGCGTGGCCCGAAAATCCGCCGACCTTGCGAACCGTCGCTTTCACGGGGAGGTAGCGGCCATGGATGCGGATCTCTTCAGCGCCGTCCACGATCTCGCGGCCCAGCGTCCCCACGGCCTGGTATCCGACGAACAACACCGTCGATTCAGGCCGCGCGATGTTCCTTGCGAGATGGTGCTTGATCCGTCCACCGGTGCACATCCCGGATCCGGCGATCACGATCACCGAACCACGGATCTGGTTGATTGCCTTGGACTGCTTTGCCGTGCGGGTTAGTTGCAGTCCCCCAAAGTCACAGGGATGGGTGCCGGCTTCCAGGTGTTTCATCGTCTCGGCGTCGAACAGGTCCGGATGGCGCTTGAAAACTTCCGTCACCCTGACGGCCATGGGGCTATCCAGAAAGACCATCATATCAGGGATTCGTTTCTCGTTCTTCAACTCGTGTAATCGGTAGAGCAGCTCCTGGGATCGTTCTACGGCAAAACTGGGAATGATTATATTCCCGCCGCGCTCACAGGTCTCATTGATCGCGTCGGCGATCACGTCGTTGATGTTCGATGCGTCTTCGTGTTTGCGGTTTCCGTACGTAGACTCCATGACGACATAGTCTCCCTGCTCCAGGAGTGTCGGGTTTCGCAGTATCGGCACATCCCATCGGCCGATATCGCCGGAGAACACGATTCGTCGGCGGGTCCCGTTCTCGGAGACGTCCAACGCGATGCTCGTGGCACCGAGGATGTGTCCGGAGTCGTGATAGTGTGCCTGGATGCCCGGCGCGACGTCGACCGGTTGATCATATGGGACGTCGCGGAGCAGCTTGGCGGCACGCTCGGCATCCGCACGCGTGTAGAGGGGTTCAACCGGACGTGGGCCCTTGTGGCGCTGCTTCCGGTGACGACGGGTCTTGTACTCCGCGTCCTCCTCCTGGATCTTGGCGGCGTCGAGCATGATGATGCGCGCGATGTCGCCTGTAGCGCTCGTGCAGTAGATCGGCCCGGCGTAGCCCGCTTGAACAAGTTTTGGTACTAATCCGCAATGATCCAGGTGTGCATGCGTGAGCAGGATGGCGTCTACCCGATCCGGGGATACAACGAAGGGCTCCCAGTTACGCCCCCGAAGGGCACGCTCCTGGTACATGCCGCAATCAATCAAGACGCGGGACGCTCCGACTTCAAGCAGATATCGCGATCCGGTCACGGAACGCGCGGCGCCTAGAAAGGTAATCGAGATACTCATCTCCAGGGAGTCTCAGATCTCAGGCGCGGCGTGTCAAGGATTGGTCTCCACGAGACCATCTCGGGGGCGACAGACGCGGGCAGGGCGGCGATGCTTTTGATTTGTTCCGCTGTCACCGATCGACTACTGTCCGTCTTCACTGGCTGATCTCCACCCCGTTTCCCGCGCAGAAGGTGGGGTTAGGCATCGGTAAAGATCGCAGCCGCCAGTGGATTAACCTATGACGATTCTTGATAAACTTGCTCGCCGCTTTGGTCGATACGCCGTCCCGCACCTGACGCTGTACCTTATCTCGCTCCAGGTTGTGATCTTCATGTTGAGCGCATTCGGCGGAGGTACGCGTGTGTTCGAGAATGCCGCGCTAGTCCCCGGTCTGGTGATGCAAGGCGAGATTTACAGGCTCTTCTCGTTCCTGTTCATGCCTCCCAACTCCGTGTCGAGCCTGGGCGCCGTCTGGGCGTTCTTCTACTGGTACCTGCTCTTTCTCTTCGGTTCCGCGATGGAGGAAAAGTGGGGAACCTTTCGCTATAACGTGTACTTGCTGATTGGTTATCTCGCGACGCTTGGTGCGGTGTTTCTGAATCCCTTCGCGATGGTCATGGTCCCGAACGACTTTCTGTATCTCTCCATATTCCTGGCTTTCGCCCATCTGTATCCCGATTTCGAGCTTCGGGTCATGTTCGTGTTCCCGGTCGCCGTCAAATGGCTGGCGCTCCTTGCCTGGTTAGGATTCGGGTTCAAACTGGTGATCGCACTTTTCTTCGGCGAATGGGTTGTCGCTCTGACGATTGTGGCCGCCGTACTCAACTACTTCATTTTCTTCGGTCACGAGATCGCGAGCGCACTTCGTCAGAAGCGACGCCAGGCTACGCGAGTCGCCGGCAGCGTCATCGCGGTTTCAGAGGCTTTCCATGTGTGCCAGGCGTGTGGTATTACCGACTTGACTCATCCTGATATGGAGTTTCGATATGACGATGACGGGTCGTGCTACTGCCTGGATCACCTCGCGGAGGGGGATCGACCGTAGTCGCCTCGCGTCCACCGTGAACCGTATACGATGCTTCAATCCCTGAGAGTGCGCAATTTTGCGATCGCGGAGGACGTGAAGGTCGAGTTCGCCCCCGGCCTGAACGTCGTGACCGGTGAGACCGGCGCCGGAAAATCCCTTCTTGTGGATGCGCTCGGACTGGTGCTCGGAGAGCGTGCCGATCGTACGATGATCAGGACAGGCGAGGACCAGTGTAGCGTGGAAGCGGTCTTCTGCCTGGCGGAACCCGGTCCGGTGGATGCACTCCTCGAAGCGCTGGGGTTCCAATCTTGCGAGGATGGCCAACTGATTGTGCGGCGTGTGATTACGGCCGCAGGTTCCACCCGGAACTTTCTGAACGACGCGTCGGCTACGTTGCATGTGCTCAAACAGGTCGGTGACCGCCTGGTCGATCTTCACGGGCCGCACGACCACCAGTCCTTGCTGAGCCAGGAGTTCCAACTCACCGTCCTGGATGCGTATGGCAATCTCGACGCCGATCGCGCCCACTACGAGGAGTCCTATCGTGAGATGCTGGCCGTCCGGCGCACGCGCGACGAGCTGGACGGCGGGGATCAACAGGTCGCCCAGCAGATCGACATGCTGACCTTCCAGGTCAAGGAGATCGAGGACGCACAGGTCAGCGTCGAGGAGGGTGAGGCTTTGGACCGGGAGCACACCGTTGCCGCAAACGCTCAAACCATTCTGGAGGCGACGCAGACGGCCTGCCAGGCCTTGACCGATGGCGATACATCCGCGTACGAGAACCTCGTGATAGCGAT
Source organism: Verrucomicrobiota bacterium (assembly GCA_027623315.1). Lineage (GTDB taxonomy): Bacteria > Verrucomicrobiota > Kiritimatiellia > CAJWTS01 > CAJWTS01 > JAQBYD01. Next base: position 6,727 of record JAQBYD010000016.1, read on the forward strand.
CCGGGCGTTGAACGAGCTGTCCCGCATGGTCAAGGATGCGGAGGCCTGGCGCGACGAGGTGGATTCTCTCAATTCACGCGTCAGCGAGCTCTCGAGGACGTTGCATCAGTATGCCGGCGGCATCGACGGTGACTCATCGAGACTACAGTGGCTCGAGACTCGCAAGGCACTGTATGAAAGCTTGAAGCGAAAGTATGGCGACGACGTAGGCACCGTGCTGGCCTTTCGCGATGACGCAGAATCACGGCTGCAGGATCTGGAGTCGCGCGATGAGCGATTGGCCGAGTGCGCGGCCAGGCTGGAGACACTTCACAAGCAACTGCTCAAGAAAGGCAAGGCGTTGGCTGGAAAGCGACTTAAGGCCGCTTCAAAGATGGCCGAGGCGGTGACCACGGCACTACGTGATCTTGGCTTCCCCGAGGGTGCCTTCGACGTCGCCCTCGAATCCGCCGAACCGGGTCCGCATGGTCTGGATAGCGTGGAATTCGGCTTTGCCCCGAATCCTGGTGAAGCACGCCGCCCGCTCCGGGCGATAGCCTCCAGCGGGGAGATCTCGCGAGTGATGCTCGCCATCAAATCCATACTGGCCGGCCATGACCAGATTCCGGTTCTGATCTTCGATGAGGTCGACGCCAACGTGGGCGGCGAGATGGGTGTCGCGGTAGGATTGAAGCTGGGCGGCGTGGCCGAGAGTCACCAGGTCATCTGTATCACGCATCTGCCCCAGGTCGCGGCGCACGGCCGCACGCATTTCAAGGTCACCAAGGAGGTGGCCAAGGGGCGTACATTCACGACTATTCGTGTGCTGGACGATTCCGAGCGAACCGAGGAGATCGCGCGTATGCTGGGTGACGAATCGTCTGCAACGGCGCGTCAGCATGCCGAAGAGTTGTTGGAATTCTCTGGTGATCCCCGTTCATCACGCGGTAAGATGTACCTATGAAATCCCGATTGACGACGCCGCTAATCCTATCCTGCTTGCTGGGGTTACTATCCGCCGTTTCAGCGAGGGCGGGCGGCGGTGCCGGCTTTTCCGAAGATTCAATAATTTCGGCAGCGTTGCTTGATCGCGTCGAGCTGGGGCTGGAGTTTGAATCGGGCGAGCGTAAGCTCCTCGTCGGACCGGCCGAGACTGTGATCGAGACACGGCAGTGGTCCGCCTACGTGCTTCTGGAGGTATTCAAGGGCACGGAGGTCTATGCATCCGTTGGCGAGAGCGAGCTCAAAGCCGCGCCACTGGGGGACTACGCGGACGGAGAGACCACGTTTTCTGCCGGGCTCAAGTTGAGCGCGTTGTCGATCGATCTCGGCGACTCGAACATAGGCGAGTCGCAGTTTCTACTCTCGGGCACGATTGAGTATTCGGAGCATGAGTCCGACTACCTGGGCGGCCAACTCGATTGGCAGGAGTTGCGCGCAGCGGTGCTTGGCGGATTCAAGATATCGCGTCGCCGCCAGGGCAAGAAGCATACCACGGAGTCCTATACGACCATCCTGTACGGCGGTGGCGTCATGTCGTCGGTCGAGGGTGATGCGGGGGCCGTCGAGTCGGTGGACGTAACGGAATCCGAGGACGTCGGCTTCATTGCCGGAATCGATGGCCGTTGGCTGGATCAGGTTGTGCTGGGTGCCAACGTCGTGATTTTTGATGAGCCGATGTTCAGGCTCAGCGTCGGCCATCGCTTTTGATAAATTCGACGCTCCGGCAGTCCCAGATGATCTTCAAACGCAAATCCGAAAAAGAGCAACCCGGCGTGGATGACGCGACGGCAGGAGACCAGGGCGCCTCGCATCCGGTGATCCAACAGTTCGCGGATCAATTGGCGAGCCATGAGGATCTCCTTTTCGGGGTCGCTCTCTTTTTCGAGGGGCTGAACGTCCTCTACGAGGGGCACGATGAAACCATCGCCTCCTATCGCAAACAGTTTCGGAACATCATGCAACACGGCAAGGAAGTTGCCCAGCAGGCGATGAAGCTCCTCGAAGACGCGAAGAACGATCCTGCCTCCCTGAACTCGCTTGGAACTTTTAAATTCACCCTTGGGGAGGGGCATGAACAACCCGAGGAATTCGTTAAGCGCACGGAGGTGCTCGTGGAGACCTACAAACGGATATTCCCGGACCGACCCCGCGAGACGCCGTTTAGCCATGAAGAGACGATGCGGCTGATCGAAGAAGCGGCTGAATCGTTCTGATCTGAAAACGAATGATCCGTTCACGCGGCGGCGCTCTCGTCGTGCCGGCGCGCGCCCTCCATCAAGAGCGACATCGCGGGCACGTGAATGGTTCGTTCCGGAAATTGCGCGCAGGGCTGCGTGCTGAACTCGCCCGCGCCCCAGTGCATCAGGTCGTAGAACGCTTCCTCACCGTTCAGGTCCCCGTTGGCGACATCGACGATATGGCCGCTGCGGATGAATACGGTGGCTTCGCGGGCATCATCCACAATGCGAAGTTCGCCACTCTTCCCCCCGGCGCAAAGAATCTGCACGAGGTCTGAAAAGCTCATATCCTCCAGAGTGCCGTGAACACCGGTCGGCGCAGATTTGTCTGAGCTACGGTCCATGAGATGCTCGATCTTGAGTAGGAACAACTCCATGTTGTACGGTTTGGCCACGTAGTCGAGCGCGCCCGCGCGGAGTGCGTTGGCGATGTCGGTCTCATGGCCTTGCTTTCCGGTCAGGACGATTGGGGCCTGCCTGATCGACCCGTTCTGTCCGAATTCTCGACACAGTTTGACCGGGTCCTCGTCTTGCAGCGGAATGTCGCAGATCACCAGGTCTACCTGCGCCTGGGAGATGTGCGATCTCGCCGCTTCCGCAGTCGAGACGACGTGGACCTCGTATCCGTTGGCGGAGAGCGGGGCGGTGAGCGCGGGGCTCGAGGACTCGCTGCGATCGATGACGAGAATCCGACCGGCGGACGAGTCCGCCCGGGACAGGAAGTCCTCATCCATCAAGATTTGCAGGAATGTCTCCAGAACAGGCTGGGCATCGGCTCCTGATCCCCACGCACGCTCCAGCTGTCGTCGCATCTGGTGCGTGTTCAGCTCCACGCCGGGAGTCGAGTATCGGAGGGCTTCGTACGCGCGCACCAGGCTGAGGATACGGGCTTCAGGTCGATCCGCCTGGCCTGCTGCTGCGGTCTGATCGAAGATTTCGCTCAGGCGAAATGGCGTGGCGAGTTGCCCGAGCACAGCGTTGACTTCACGGTCGAACGCCGACAGCCAGCTCGCAATGATCACGGCGTCACACTCCTCGGGACTCAACTTCAGGCGAGACGCCAGGAGTTGCGTGTACCGTACACGTTCGCGCACGTCGGTGACTCGAGAGTTGCTCCCCGCCAGGTGCGATTGAGCCAGCGCGGCAACCGCGCTGATCAAGGCACGACTCATTTCGGTGTAACCGAACGGATCGAAGGTGTCTACGGCACTAACCGCCGGATCCCCGGAGGAAGCTTTTGGTGTCTCGCTGGTGACTTTCACGCGCCGCGTGGGTAAGCGGTGCTCCGACTGGTGATCTTTGGAGAGGGCCGACGGGCGTGCCGGGGTTGGTTTAGAGGCGCCTCCACCGGGAGTAAAGTGCTCCTCGAAAGCTCGTTCAAGTTCCAGTTCGGAGGCGATGCAAAACTGGAGATGGTGGGACTGCATGAACAGATGATTCACTTTCTCCATCAGGCGAATCTGGGTCATGCTGTGCACCGCAATGGTCAGCTTGTCTTCGTCGCTGTCGTACGCAACCGGAATCACCTTCCAATGACGCGCGCACATATTGGAGAGATGCCGCCGTGCTTTCAGCGGGGGAGCTTCGTTCAGCAGTGGGAAATAGGGGAGATGGTAGATCTCGGAGAGGCTCCGGCCCAGGACGGCCGGGTCAACATATTGAAGCGCGACCAGCGCCTTGCTGACCGACCACTTCTTCTCCTCCGCGAACCGCTCGGCCGCTTCAAACTGGCCGGATTCGAGATTCCCCTCCGACTCCAGCTTGACCCGAAGGCCACGCAATTTGGTCGAATCGATAAGTTTTGCCTCTACTGTTGTCATGTCGCTTCCATTTCCAACGACGCGCGGCGTTTACCGTGCCGCCGGCACGTCGAGTTATCCAGGGCAGCCCGGATGTTCAGCTGCCCACGTAGCCGCGATAGCTCAACATCCAGTCCAGTTCGCTGGCAACACGTTCAGCCAGCTCGAACTGCTTTTTCGTGAGCTTGCGCCGATCGTGAATGGCCGTGAGATATACGCCCCCGCTGCGCAGGATGGTGAACATCTTCTCGCCCGCGCAGATGGATACGGATCGGACCGTGCCAATCCCGACTTCCGTGATGTTTTCGCCGAGTTGCTGCAACATGCGAGGAGCGATGGCGCAGAACGCGTCCGAGTACTCGTCGGCCCCGGTTTGTGCGAGCATCATCCCGTCGCGGTCTGATACGACGCATCCCGCGAAACCCGGTTGCGCGGCGACGTGCGCCGTGATCGTGGGCAGATGGTAGACGCTATTCTTATCGATTCCGACCAGGCGGCTGAGCTTCTCGCTGCGGTGGTGCCCGGACTCGCTGTAGGGCATGCCCGTAATCTTGCGAAATGTCTTACGGCCTATGCGCGGCACGCGACCGAGATCAAATACACTCTTGTACGGACCATTGGCTTCGCGGTACGCCACCACGTTCTTGGCGATGGCATCCGTGACGCCGCTAATCGTCATCAACTGGGAGACAGTCCCGGTATTGAGGTTTACCCCGCCAAGCCGTTCGCCGCCGGCCGGCGCACGGACGTGGTGGTCTTCGACCGGTACTTCAACAATCCTCTCCGCCGCTTCGGCATGGCTCTCGGCGAAGACTGCCGACGCCTCCTCAGCGACGTCGACCTGCGGCTCCTCAGCAACGACAGCAGGCGCCTCCTCAGCGACTTCGACCTGCGCCACTTCAGACGGCGACTCGACAGCAACGCTCTCGACGGCCTCGGCCTCGGTGGCTTGAGGCGTTTCGAGGTGCATCGCGATGGAGTTCTGCATGGCGGTGATGTCGATCTGTTCGCATGCGTCGGTCGGAACCTCCTCGTCGTCGGTTGAATCGATATCCGATGCCGCGGACCCCTCCTCGACGGATGAAGACTCGTCGACGGCCTCTGTGGTTTCGACGTCTTCGGTCTCAGCGGCGGGTGCTTCGACTTCGCTAACCTCGACCACCGGCTCCTCGACCGGATCTTCGACGTGAGCTATTTCGTCATCGACCGGCGCAGTCTCAGCCGGTGCGTCCACCCGGACCGCCGAGCCGCGCTTGGCGAATGGATCGGGTAGCTGCTCGACGGTGTCCCATATCTTCTCTGTGGCCGTGCGGCGCACGAGTTCACTGGGGTTCACCGACGAGACGATTAGGGGAAGGGGTAGGTCAATCGTCGTGGATTGGTCCTCGTAGGCCTGTGCGGCTACGAGTCCGGGCGGAAAATCAAAGACGAGATCTGACAGCGCGACCGTGACGCGCCCTGAAGCAAGTTGCGTGTAGAGGTCAACGATTCCTACGGCAACCGTGGCTCCATTGACATCGTCGCCGTTACCGTTCGTCTTGAGTTCAGATGGAACAAGATTCAGCAACCGCGCAAGCGGGAGATTCACTTTGGCAGATTCATCGTTCACTGTCGCGGCGGCTTGATCATCCGAAGCGAGGGCGTCGCGGATTAGCGCGAGCTCGGACTTCGCCGTATCAAGGGGATTAGCGTCCACGGGTTCGACTGGTACGCTGGAAACCGTCTTTCGAGCACCATTTCGCGATGCCGGCGCATCCTTAACGGTTGCGCTTGCTCGGGTCTGACCGTCCGCCGTTGCGGTCCGCGTGAATCGTTTCATGAAGTTCATTCTTCAGTACCTCCGCTTTTCGACCGTTGCGCTTGCCTGTGCCTCGTGCCAGGGGCGTTCCCGGTATTTGTTTCTTCGCCCCGCCGGTATCTCGCTCCGTGCGACCGGCAGGCAGCCATGAAACGGAGCAGAAAGCATGCCAGCGAATCCGCGGTTGGGACGTCGATGCCAGCGAAGCGTGGGTTTCTTGCCGTAAATGAACGTGGGACCCGCGAGGAGCGTCCTTGGGCACTCTCTGTCACTCTCCTCAAAATCGATTAAAAATCTCCTTTCTGACTAACCGTTATGCGCTTGCCGGACATGTTAGATGGAAATTCTGGCGATGGCATGCTTCCTGCTCGATAAGAGCCAATTGGAAACGGACAACGCACGGAGCAGTTGTGAATCAGTTAATGCGTACGGAAAGCAGGAGGTCAGACAATGTCATTCGTTAACTTCGGGAAGCGCGAAATTAACTTCAAGATCGTCTATTACGGTCCGCCCCTAGGTGGAAAGACCACAAACCTGGAGCATCTACACTCTGTGATTCCAGACGAATCTCGTGGTCCGATGACCATGCTGTCGACGCGACAGGATCGAACACTGTTTTTCGACTTCCTGCCACTCCAGTCGAACGCAATCAAGGGATTCGTGTCACGGGTGCAGCTGTACACGGTTCCCGGTCAGACGATCTACAATCAAACCAGGCGACTTGTGCTCAACAGCGTGGATGGAGTCGTCTTTGTGGCCGACTCGCAGTGGGATCAGATGGAGAACAACGTCGAGAGCTTTAGTAATCTCGAGGAGAACCTGAAGAGCTATGGGCTTGCTCTCAACGACGTCTCTTACGTCCTCCAATTCAATAAGCGCGATCTTCCGAACATTGCGCCAGTCCACTATATCGACTTCATGCTCAACCAGCGGGAAACCAAGGCACCTGGCTTTGAGGCTGTCGCCGTTGATGGAGGTGGCGTCCACGATACGTTGAACATGGTCTCCAAGATGGTGATGGCCAAATTCATCGAGGATCACAGCATGCCGGTCAACGAGGACTACGACGATTCACGGCTCGCGATTCAGGAGGCGTGATCATGTTGGGATATGCAATAGACGAACAGCAGTGTGATCTGTTTAGCCTGGCGTTGACCGATCTTTCGGTCCAGGCCGAAGCCAACGCAGTCATGCTAATGGATACCGGCGGCAACATTCTCGCCAGCATCTGCAAGGCGGATGATGGTGTCCTGAGCACGGTGGCTGCGCTTGCGGCCGCGTCCTTCGCCGCGACGCGTGAGTTGTCGACCCTCCTGGGGGAGTCAGGTTTCAACGCGATTCATCACCAGGGCGACGACTCGAGCATCTTTATCCAGAACGCCGCCGATGAGTTTCTGATGATCGTCGTTTTTGACAAAAACACGACTGCGGGTCTCGTTCGTCTCTACGTCGGCAAGGCCATCCAGGAGTTGGAGCCGGAGCTTTTGCGTGTGGCGGGCCAGGGCTATCAACTGACGGATCGCCCGAACGCGGTCTTTGAATTTAATGAAAGCTCTGATCTATTCGGACGAAGAGTCACCCCGAATCGTCTGCCCGATGCCCGCGCCGCCGCGGGGTAGAGCCTGGCGGTTCTCAGGAAGAAGCCGGAAGCAGGCAGTAGCTGGTGAATAGACGGCTGATCACTTCTGCCTAATCACTTCCGACGGATCACGTCCTACTCGCTCTGCGACAGCCGCTTCAACGGATCGCCATCCAGAATTTCGTGCGCTTCGTGCAGTTTCCCGGGAATCAGGTCGGCGACCGGCGACCCGGCGAGGCAATCGTCGAGTTGATCCCACTCCAGTGCATCCAGTTTGTTGCCCGCAAACCAGTGGTCACCGTTGCCGAGTAAATTGTAGCGGAACTTGCCGTACTCCGTCATGTCGTACGCCTTGGCGATGTTGTAGAGGCGCAGGACGTGATAGAGCGGTACGTCACCCGGAACGGCGCTCGCCGGCGGCAGACCCTTCATCCAGTTCGACGCCCACTCTTCGCCGTGAACACGCACCAGTTCGTCTGCGAGGGACTTCAGAATAGGCTCGAGCGTGGACGGAGGGTCATCCAGGTAGCGAAGCGCATCGAGGTGCGCATCGAAATCCGTCGGGCGGGCGGCGCCGATACTGAGCGTGTGAACATCCGGGCGCGCAAGGCAAAAGAGGTCGTTAAACGCCATGGGTGTTAACGGAGCGGTCAAGGCTGAGAGTTTGGCCGGCGGCTGATAGAGCATGCCACCCTTGTCGGATGGACTGATGATAAAGACGCCCATATCGCGCTCCCGTGCGGCGTCGATCGCCGCTGCGTTGAATTGATCGAAGTAGTACCAGTGTAGGTTGACGTACTCAAAGGCGTCGGATTCGATGACCTTGAGAATCAGGGGTAGCGGACCATGCGTCGAGAATCCGAGATGGCGCGCTACGCCCTGATCGCGAAGCTTCTGCATGGCGGTCAAGGCCCCGTTCTTCTTCAATGTCAGATCCACGCATTCATCATTATTCACACCGTGGACCGAGAGCAGGTCGACGTAGTCGAGTTTGAGTCGCGACATGGAGGTTTCAAAGCCGGCCAGGAACTCATCCGCATTGGCGCCCGGCCCGATCTTGGTTTGCACGATGATCTCGTCGCGGGGGAGCGTGGGTAGGACCAGTCCGAGTTGGGCTTCGCTGCAACCGTAACCTCGTGCGGTCTCGATGTGGTTGATTCCGAGCTCAATCGCACGGTGTATACAGGCTTCCAGATTCTCCTGGGAGTCCGCCGGAATCTCGTCGAGCGGATGATCCTGCCAACCGTGTTGATAGCGCATGCCCCCGCAACTCAGGACGGGCATCTGGAGCTCCGTCTTGCCGTATCGGCGGTAGATCATCTCTGGGGGATTCCCTAGCATGGAGTATCGGTAGCGCTCGCTTCGGCCCCTGTCAAGTGCCGCGACTCGGCTCTTTTGGGGTTGATCGACGGCGGGGCTTTGCTACGATCCTGTTCTTATGTCGGGGGCAAGCACGTAGACTTGCTGCATCGTTGTTTATTAATTCGCGAAAGGAAGATATTATGGCGTTTGAATTACCAGCGCTACCGTACGATTACAATGCTCTCGAGCCGCATATCGATGAGCAGACGATGAATATTCATCATACGAAGCACCACAACGCGTATCTGACAAAGTTAAATGACGCGATCGTGGGTACGGATCTCGAGAGCAAGACCGCTGAAGAGATCGTCTCAGACCTCACGGCCGTCCCCGAGGACAAACGCAACGCCGTCCGCAACAATGGCGGCGGATTCGTGAATCACTCGCTCTTCTGGGCGAGCATGGGACCAGGCAAAGGCGGAGTTCCCTCCGGTGAGCTTGCCGATGCGATCAATACGGCGTTCGGGAGCTTCGATAGCTTTAAGGCCGAGTTCGCAGCAGCAGCGGCTACGCGCTTCGGAAGCGGATGGGCCTGGTTGGTTCTGCACGGCGGCTCGCTGGCCGTAACCAGCACGCCGAACCAGGATAGTCCCCTGATGGATGGCAGCGGCACGCCCCTGCTCGGGCTCGATGTCTGGGAACATGCCTATTACTTGAATTACCAGAATCGCCGACCCGATTACGTCGAGGCATGGTGGAACGTGGTGAACTGGGATGTCGTCGCCGAGCGCTACGCCGCGGCAAACTAGTCGTTGCCTTTGGTTTGACCGGGTCTGGGGCCCGGGCCGTCTCTCGTATGGCCCGGGCCTTTTTGATGCCCCAGCGAATTCGATAACGTTGTCGAGAACCGTCTCCGATGAGCGACTTTCTCACAGAACTGAGATCTTCTGCCCTGCTTTGTGACGGGGCGACCGGATCTCTGCTTTTCGAGAGAACCGGGCGTCTGTCCGAGACCAACCACGTCTACGAACTGTTCACGCTGCAGCGGCCGGAGTTGATCTCCGAGGTCCATCGCGCGTACCTGGACGCCGGGGCCCGATGTATCAAGAGCAACACCTTCGGAGCCAACCACGTTCAGCTGCGCGCCCTGGGCGCGGACGTCGACGTTCGGGAACTGAATCGAGCCAGTGTCGCACTAGCCCGCGAGGCGATCGCATCGGCGCAGGGCGGGGCGTCCGGCGAAGCGAGATACGTACTCGCATCGATGGGCCCGACGGGAGATGCACTAGGAACCCCGCAGGAATGCTCCGACTGCTATCTCGAGCAGGTTGAATCGCTGATCGAAGCGGGCGCCGATGCCTTGCTTCTGGAGACGTTCCGGTCGCTGGACGAATTGGAGCAGCTTATTGATCTGATTCACTCTGTGGCGATCCATCCGCCCATCATTGCGCAAATGGCGATACAGCAAACCGGGGCGCACGGTGGTTTCGTACCCGAGCTTCTCGAGGTCATCGACCGCCTCGCAGGCAAAGGCGTTGCCGTGGCGGGCGTGAACTGCTGTTCGCCATGGGATGCTGGAGAGTTCGTTGAGGCGGCCATCGGTCACCCGGCGGTAAAGTCAGGCGAATTGATGCTCTCGGCAATGCCCAATGCTGGAGGTTTTCAAAGGATCGGACACCGTTTCCTGAGCGCCGTCAACACGGAGTATGCTGGCAAGATGGCACGCAGCTTCCTGGATCGTGGGGTTCGCCTGATCGGCGGATGCTGCGAGATGCACCCCCCGTTCATCGCGGAGATGCGTAACTACATTCACGCGCGCCAGTCCGGAGATCGCACGCTGGCGTCGCCCACGGCACAGGGCCGCGAGCCGGCGGGCGACGCACAGAAGCGAGGCAACGGTCCATTTTCCCGAAAGCTCTTCGATGGCGAGTTCGTCGTGAGCGTTGAGCATCTTCCGCCCCGCGGCACAAACCCGAAGATCTGGAGCCACAAGGTACAGTTCGTGAAAGAGCTTAGCGAATCCGGACTGGCCGATGCGCTCGACATCACGGACGGATCACGCGGTATACCGCTTATGCCGCCCGGCGATTTCGTCCAGGTGATCAGGGACGGCCTGGGCTGGCGTGATGATGCTGGCGATCGCCTGGAACTGATACCGCATTTCACGTCGCGTGATCTGAACCTGATGGGAATCCAGAGCCGCTTGATGGGCTACCACGCATGCGGCATTTCGAACGTGATCTTTATTACCGGCGATCCGCCAAAGATGTCTCCGGCCTACCCTCGCTCATCGGCCGTGTTCGATATGGACTCCGTGACGATGATCCATCTGACGCACGCGTGCCTGAATGCCGGTGTCGATTTTGGCGGAAACGCACTGGGGAAACATGACGATCCACGCACGCACTTTACGATCGGCACGGGTTTCGAGCCCGAGGCTTTGGATATGGCCCGCGAGTTGGCCAAGTTGGAGCGCAAGCTGGAGCGTGGCGCCGACTACGTGATGACGCAACCTGCCTTTCGGCACGAGCCCTTGGAGGTCTTGGCGCCGTACCGGGATCGGACACGTGTGCTCGTGGGCGTGATGGTGTTGTCCAATACCGAGCATGCCCGGCGTGTCTCCCAGGTCCCGGGTGTCGTGATCCCGTCATCCGTGCTGGATCGGCTCGGCCAGTACGATGATGCGGCGGATCAGGCACGGGCCGGCGCGGAGATCGCGGCCGAACAGATCCAATGGATCGGCGAGGAGGGGTGGTCCGGCCTGTACCTGATGGCTCCGGCAAGTCACGACCACGTTATCGACATCTTGAGACAGGGACTTCCCGCGAGGGCGTAGCCGTACCGTCGACGAGGGTGCTTAGCCCGGATGCCACTGGGGATCTGCAAATCCAGCGAGTTTTCGGAACGTTTACCCTAATTGTACCCATTCTTAATCGTACGCAAATATCTCTTCGATATACAGGTACATCGAAGGAGTGTGTCAGGCAGCGAGTAGATCGAGACGCTAACGTCGGATCCAGCGAGGCCGCTGACGACGACAGAGCTTGGTTATCGCACGGGGAGAGGATCATGGAACCAACGGCCCAACAAACGAGCTTCCAAGGCTTGCTTGACGGCGGGCCGTTTGCCTACGGCGTGGAGCTGGTCACCACGCGGGGCGTGCCGGCACTTGAAGACGGCGCGCAGGTGGTCCGACTGGGCGAGGCGCTTGCGGACGAACCGCGTATCGGGTGGCTCTCCGTCACGGACAATCCGGGAGGGAATCCCATGCTGCCCCCCGATTGGCTAGCGCGCATGCTGACGTCGCGCCGTGTTGAGATCGTGATCCACATGACGTGCAAGGATCTCAACCGGAACGGACTGGAATCCGCGGCCTGGCGGTATGCGGCTGATGGCTTTAACAACATCCTCGCGTTGACGGGGGACTACCCGGGGGGTGGATACGGTGGTCGTGCGGGCGCCGTGTTCGATCTGGACTCGGTCAGTCTGACCGCTCTGCTTGCGGCGATGAACGACGGGCTCGAAGTGACGACGCCGAAAGGTACGACGGATCACCTGGAGCCAACGGACTTCTATGTCGGGTGCGCAGTGACTCCGTTCAAACGTCACGAGAGAGAGCTGATGCCCCAGTTATTCAAGTTGGCCCGCAAGATCCACTGCGGAGCCGAGTGGGTGATTACCCAGCTTGGCTACGACATGCGCAAGTTCCACGAGGTGAAGCTGTTCATGCAATGGGCCCAGGTTGATGCCCCGCTAATCGGAAACGTTTATCTGTTGAACCGGCCGGTTGCGCGTCTCTTCCATCAGAACAAGGTGCCCGGCTGTGTCGTCACCGATAGACTTCTCGAGCAGACGGAAAAATATGCGGCAGGGCCCGATAAGGGGCGCGCGTTCTTCCGCGAGTTGGCAGCGAAACAGCTCGCCGTATTTAAGGGACTCGGCTTTCAAGCGGGATATCTCGGCGGGGTCCACAAGGCCGAGACGGTCTCGGAGATCATCGACATGGCGGAGGCCTTCGGTGCGGATGATTGGAAGGAGTTCGCGAAAGAGATTCAGTATTCGAAGGATGACGAGTTCTATCTTTTCGAGCAGGACCCCGTGACAGGGCTCGGAGACGTCGAGGTGTTGAATCCCGAGTACGAGCAGTCGCTGCAGGGCGCAGGGCGTGACGGTGGCAAGTCGTTAGGGTACCGGATCACAAGGGCCGTGCATGATCGAGTCTTCACTCCCGGAAAGGGCGCCTTCCCCTGGCTGCAGGGCCTTTATCGACGGCTGGAGGATAAGGATGATCATCTCGCGCTCAAGGCGCTGCACCGCATTGAGCAAGTCTCCAAGGGCATGGCGTTCGGTTGCCAGGACTGCGGGGACTGTTCCCTGCCGGAGACGGGGTATCTCTGCCCACGTGTCGCCTGCTCCAAAACCGGTCGTAACGGGCCCTGCGGCGGATCGTCTGACGGCCTCTGTGAGCGCCAGGACAAGGAGTGTCTGTGGGCGCGGGCATACGAGCGCCTGAAGGCCTACGGAGAGAACGCCGACATGCTGAAGGGGCCCGCTGTCTTCTATAATTCAGATCTTGAGCGGACATCATCCTGGGCGAACCTTTACGGAGGGCGGGATCACCATGCCGATTGATGGACTTACGATTATAGGTGAATCGATCAACGATTCCGTGCCCTCAACGCAAGGTCTGTTTGAGACCGGCGATATCGAGGGACTTCGCGCCCTGGCGCGGATGCAGGACGAGCGCGGCGCAACCTACATCGATGTCAATGTGGGGCAGCGCCCAGCCGAATTCCTGGCCGAGATGATTCGCGAGGTCCAATCGGTGACCACGCGCCCGTTGTCCATCGATACGCCGGACCCCGCGATGGCCGAGGCCGGCCTTAAGGCATATGACCTCGAGCGTGCTGGTGGCAAGCCCCCCGTGCTGAACTCAATCTCACCACTGCGCCCTGAAATGTTCGAACTCTATTCCGTCCAGCCCTTCCTGCCGATGCTGATGGTCTCGGAGCGCGTTGAGGGAGGCCGGGGCAAACCGAACATGACCGGAGAAGAGACCGTCGATACCGCAAAGCAGTTGCTTGCGACCGCGGCCGGGAAGGGGATTCGCCCGGACCAATGCATCATCGACCCGGCGATATCACCGATTGGCAGCGACTCCGAAGGTCACTTGCCCCGGATCATGGAGACCATGCGACGGATTCACGACGACGCGAATTGTGCCGGTGTGCACATGTCGGTCGGGTTGACCAACTTCACCGTGATGCTTCCGCCAAAGCGCCCAGACGGCTCGCCCGTCAAGAGCGCCCTGGAGAACGGCTTTCTCACTCTCGCTACTCCGCTGGGCCTCGACCATGTGATCGGATCCGTCAAGCGTAAGTACGCGATTCTGGTGGACGGCGACCCTGCGCTGGAGTGCGTGCGCGACTGCCTCGCGCTAGCCGGGTTCGACTCGATTATGCGCGTGCAGGAATTCTACTCCACGTAGCTCGTGCAATTAGTGGTTCTCCGCGCCTCCGTAACCTATAGATCGAATCGACCCGTCAGCCGAGAGGATATTGTTTGGACGCTGGGAGCAAGTCGGCGAATTCCTGTCGCCGTTCGGGCGCGTTCTCCGTTCGAAAGTTACACTCCGTGAGCCCGGGGTGATTCTTGGACCTGTATTCGCAGGTAATTAGCGGCCGCGGACCGTCGCTGAGATTTGGGCTGATCCGATGGATCAGGAAGCCTCCCCATGCGACACCCCCTCCAGCAGGGGTTCGGCCCAGGTACCCGCTTCGACGCTGTCCTGTTCAGCCTGCAACTGGAGGCCCCTATAAGTATGCCCAGAGCGGCGGTGCCGCTACGAATTTCTCGGGACGTACCCCGCAGGGCCGTTGCGGTTGCCACGGGGCGCGGCGTGGTGCTTCGCAAGCGCTATTACCTGGACCGGGCAGGACAGGCGGCCGAGATTATGGTGAATGGTGAGTCGGTCGGGACCTGGGATCTCAAGGCCTGACCCGATCTGTCACAGGGCATGCACGACCATAAGGAAGTCTATAGTCATGATAGATTTGACATCCATACGGCGCGGCGTGCAATCTTCGCGGTTCGCGATTCAAGAATGAGCTCTGAACCCGATCCATCCCAGCCCGGATTAACGATCCGCTCCTTCATCATTGCCGTCGTGGCCCTGTTCGCGATGGGCTTCTGGATCGAATACGAAGAGGTGTTCTCCGCCGGCGGCCCGCTGGGCGAGAACGCCCCGCCGAACAGTGCGGTTGGTGTGATCATGATACTGCTCATGATCAGCGCGGTGCTGTATCGCGTTCGCGAGGCACTTCGCCTCACGTCGGGCGAGCTGGTGGTAGTCTACAGCGCGCTTCTCGTCGCTGCACCGTTGATGACCCAGGGCATGTGGCACCGCCTTCCCGGTCTTCTGGCCGGGATCGCTCACAACCAGGATTTCAAGTCCTACGAGAGCCTACCGAGCATGCTCTGGCCGCACGGCGAGAACTTGGTGTCGAACCATCGTTTTGAGAACGGGCTCGGGGAATTCGAGTCGTCGGGTGGTCCGGAAGTTCGATTCGAGGTCATCGACCGCGGAGAGAAGGGGCAGTGGAACAGCCCGGTGCTCTCCGGCGATGGCGATCCAGCCAACGCGTCAGCCCTGTCGTATTCGATTCCGCGCTACGCGCCCGACGGCACGGAGCAGCTGGTTCCAGGC
Source organism: Verrucomicrobiota bacterium (assembly GCA_027623315.1). Classification (GTDB taxonomy): domain Bacteria; phylum Verrucomicrobiota; class Kiritimatiellia; order CAJWTS01; family CAJWTS01; genus JAQBYD01. The sequence continues at coordinate 22,130 of JAQBYD010000016.1, forward strand.
GAGAGCTACATGTTTACCGTGCTCGTGAAGGCCGATGGCTTCACGAAGGGCTCCCTCTACTATGCGAAGATGCGTGCCGACGAAGGTCAGGATGTCTCGCTGGTCGGTGGGACCTCGTCAACTCGTCCCACATTCGCCAATCCGGGTGGATTTCAGAGAGTCGGGGTTAATCCGATATCGATCCCGCGCGACCTCGATGAGCGCCTTACGCTTACACTCGGAATTGTGGGGAGCGGAACGCTCGCCGTTCAGGATGTGGAGTTCTTCAATAACGAGGCGGTCGAGGCCTTGTACTCCGGCGTCAAGGTGGTTCGCGAGAGCAATCTCGAGCGGCTGGACGGGAACGATCGCGATTCGACCCGCGTGCGACCGGACCGTCGCGCGGGGCTGAGGGGATTTGGGTACCTCCTCAAAGGGTACATCCCGATCGAGCAATGGGTGCGCCCGGTTTTGTCGTGGCTGGCCCTCATTTCTGCAATGTTCATGGGTCTCTACGGAGCCAGCATCCTGATGCGTAAGCAGTGGGTCGAGAACGAGCGGCTGACCATGCCCCAGACAATCATTGCGAAGCAACTATTTGGGGAGGTCACGGACGAGGCGGGGCGTGTCTCTTCTCCGATTTTCAGGAACCGCACGATGTGGTTGGGGTTCGCGCTGGCTTTCGGCCTGGCCCTGTTAAAGGGGTTTCACTTCTACAACCCGAACATTCCCGCACCGGTCTTTGCTCCGATGGGTTTCGACTCCTACGTGGAGGCGCAATGGCTGAAGGCATTATTCAAAGACGTGGGTATCGGCCTGTCCATCGGCGCCGGTATTTCGCTCGTCGTGCTCGCCATCGCCTTACTCGTCGAGACCGACATTCTTTTTTCGCTCTGGACCATGTTTCTATTATTCCGCCTCTGGCACGTGTTTGGATACACGGCCAATCTTAGCAGCATCCCGGGTTATCCGTGGGCGCACCAGCAGAACATGGGCGGATTCATCGCCTATGGCCTGCTCGCCGTGTGGGCCGGACGCCAGCATCTCACTCGCGCCATCAAGCTGACTCTCGGCGGGCCGGCTTTAAACGACGAGGAGGAGCGGCAGCGACTGAGCTATCGATGGGCTTTCGTGATGATCGTTGCGGCAGTTGCCGGCGTTGCCTGGTGGAGTGCCTGGACCCGCATGGGCGTGCTCGCCGGACTCCTCTTCTTCGGCTACCTCATGCTGTGCGGATTCACGCTCAGCAAGATCCGGGCGGAATGCGGGGCTCCGTTCGGGTATGCGACGCCTTATTTCGGGATGCAATTCATCGCCGTGGTCGGAGGCATGACGGTTTTCAAGACGACCGGCGTGCTCGTCGCAACCATGGCCAGCGGGTTCATGTGCGTGGCGGTGTTTCTAATGATGGCGCCGGTCCAGGTCGAGATGATGGAGGTGGCACGCCATTTTCGCGTGCGCTCAGTCGATTTGGGAGCCGGGCTCTGGCTCGGACTTCTCGGCGGAGTGTTGATCGGAGGCTTCGTGGTACTTTGCTGGGCCTACGCCGAGGGTGCGAACAACACGGAGTACACCTGGCCATTCAATCAGAACTGGTATTTCAACCAGTATCGAGGGCTGGAGAAGGGCGTGGATCGTGCGTTTGAGGCCGGAACACTGGGCACCGCTCCGGAAACGCAAGCCCTCAATATCTTCAAGAACCCCGATGCGAAAGGCCTGGGGATTGGGGCGCTCGCGACTTTCCTGTTGGCCTTTCTTCGCGCGCGCTTCGCGTGGTTCCCTTTCCACCCGATCGGTTACATTCTCGCGCCTACGTACTTCATGATGGGGCTGTGGTTCGTTCTCTTTCTCGCGTGGTTGATCCGAAGCATCCTGCTGCGCATCGGCGGCGCCCGCATGATTCGCTATGGACTGGTCCCGTTCAGTGTGGGGATTCTTCTAGGGGCGGTGGTCTCGATCTTCTTCTTCGATGGAGTGGGGCTCTACCTGCGGGCGCAGGGCGCCACCAAGATCTACGCGGGGATACCATGAGTTCCCCCTCAAAGCTTCGCCATCCCGGACTCGCTGCCCAAGTGGTCACATCCGTTCTCTTTCTCGGGATCGGGTGGGCGCTCCTGCACCTCTTCGTAACGGTCCTGGAACCGGATGAGCGCGAGCCGCGCACGAAGTTCGTGCGGGATTACAGCGCGGATGCGTTGGACGACGTCCTGGCGCGTGGCGGCTTTGAGACCTATTTGAAGGCGCTTGAGGAAGCGGGATCGGTAGGCGAAGATGATGGCCGGGTGGGGCGCGTGACCGGGGCACCCGGGTTCTATGCCACCGAGCGTCTAATCCTGGATCGATTCAAGGAGGCCGGCCTTGAGGTGAAGACCCAGGAGTTCCGCGTGCCGGTGCCGGTCACAGAGTACTGCGAGATCCTGGGCGCCGATGGAGAGCCGCTGGCCGGTATCTCAATCTATCCCATGAGGCCGGCCGGATTAATGCCCGTGGTTCTGCAGCCCGAGGGAATTACGGCGGAATTGGTGGCGACGGACGACATGCAGCTCTCCCATCTCAAGGGATACGATGCTGAGAAGACGATTGTGACGACCTTCCCTGGCGCTGGACTGGACGGCCTGGCGTCCGCGGGGGTCAGAGCCCTGGTTGTCCAGAAGGACGAACTTTCGGCCCGGATGCGCGTGAATCGCGACGCGCGGGACCCGTGGGATAGCGTCGAACTCAAGACGGAGTCACCGTTTCCGATCTTTTTCGCGACGGGCCCGCTACGCGATTACGCCGGGCAGACCGTCACCCTGCGCTGCAAGGTGATCTTTGAATCCCGCCCGGCCAGGAATCTCGTCGGCATCCTTCGCGGGCAGGAGGGCAACGATGAGGCAATTGTCGTCACGACATCCTACGACAGCCTCAGCGTCGTGCCTGACTTCGCGCCCGGTGCCGAGCAGGCGCTCTCGATTGCCGGTTTTCTGGAGCTCACCGATGCCATCGCGCCCTACCGTGGACAGCTCAAACGGGACGTGCTCTTCGTCGCGACCGCCGCGCACGGCCAGGCCTTTGCCGGTGTATTAAAACTGATGGAGGCGTTGGATAAGTACCGGGATGGGGACACCTATCGAGCCGAATCTGAAGCATCGCGAAGTGAACATGAGCTGAAGCTGGGATACGCTCGCGCCGCCGAGGCGTTCCTTGGTCAGTTCGAGACCCACATGGATACCCCAGCGGAGATTCGCAAAGCGTGGGACGCGATGTCGGACGAGCAGCGGCGATGGTTTGAGGAGCGATGGAAGGTCGTCGCTGGTGATACGAATTTGGCCCTGCGCGAGAACGCGCTGCAGGCGCGACTGGAGTACCTGAGGCAGGGAAGCCCGGCCTACCGGGATGGGTTCGATCCGCTCGCTGCGACGGAGGAGGAGCGCAAGGATCCCGCCAATCAGCATCCGACGCTCGGCGCGTACGTCGCGGCGAAACGCCTCGATGAACGTTCTGGAGGATTCATGGGTATTCCTGCGCACGATCTGGCAATCCGTGCGGAGTTCTCGCAGTGGAACTATGTCGACAGAATGCGCATATACCTGGGCCGACTCTCCGAGCATCATTTGCGCGAAATCGCAGAGCTCGAAGACTCGATGGCCATTCGGGACATCTTCACCAGGTACCGCCGGACCCTGACGCTGAACCTGGCACTCTACTCGGGAGGGTACGAGCACAAGGACTCTCTAGCGGTATTGATGGGAATTCCAGGCATAGGGACCATTGTGGAACCGCAGGTGTCGGAATTGGCCGAAGCGCTGACCGACAGCGTGGCACGTGACGATGGGAGATCGATGTTCGATGTCGTGCATTGGGGCCCCCGGGACGCGAGTGGGAATCCACCGGAGAGCAGGAATCCTCACACGCTGAGGGACCTCGAGTCCATCGTGTGGCACCACGCCGGCTACCAGGCGTTCACACTGATTAACCAAGATTTCGCATCGCCGAAACTGGGAACCCCGGAAGATGGATACGAATTATTGAATCACTCCATCGCACAGAGTCATGCCGCGTGTATTGCGCGGACCGTGCTGGCGTTGGGATTTGGCCGGGTGTCGTTAAAGTCTATAGAGCCGAGCAGGAAAGGCGAACTCCAGACCGTGCATGGCTCCGTATATGGCCGGGCGGGCACGGAGGCGCTCGTCGCGTCTCACCCGATGACGGAGCGGACGTTCGTGTGTGCATATCGAGCGGCGCCAGCCGGAAAGAGCGTCTATTCTATTGTCGGGTCGCGTGGCGTCAATCTGGCCGTGATACTCGAGACGAATCCATACGGAAACTACCGGCAAGCCCTAACCAGCCTGTTTCCCCGATTTGCTGCCGCCACCGTCGATGCCGCCCGCTTTGATGACGAGGGGCGTATCCGGTTCTTCAAGGACGCCTCGGCGCAGGGGCAGTCCGTGTTCAAGAACGAGATGGTGTCCGGCCAATATCTTCGCGTGGGAATGGGCAGCCCCCCAAAACCAATCAACCTGGCTCTGTTTCGGGCCGAGCCCGTCGCGCTCTACAATCGCATTAATCCCCAGACGCTCAAGGCGTATAAGAGTGTCGGTTTCGTGACGCGCCTCGGCCTCACAGGGCCTCAGCGAATTAGCACGGACGTCCCGGTGACCTTTATGGAGCCCGACGTGCGTTTTTATGTCCGCATGCAGGATGGCGCGGCGGGCAACGAGGAGATCGAGCAGACCCGCGCATTTATGCTCTGCGTCGACCCGGACCGTCCGGTCGAGGAGGAGGACCCCGAGATCTTCGGCCGTGGCTATCTGGTCGCCGACACGCCCCTGATCCGTTTGCCGCACTTCGATACAGCGGCGTCGATGGTGCAGACGGCGCAGAAACGCCTGGCCCTCCAGGCGCGTTACCACATGGCGGATTCGCAGATGCTCGATTTCCAGGAGCGTTCACACGACTGGCTCTCCGTCGCGCGTGACCGCTTGGCCGGGAACGACGTGCAGGGCGCCTTGAACGCGGCCGGTTCGAGTGTTGCCTACGCCATCAACAATCACCCCGTCATCCGGGAACGCATCAGTCACGCAGTCCTCGGAATCATCTGGTACCTCGCGTTGCTCGTTCCCTTCGTGCTCTTCTTTGAGAAGCTGGTCTTCGGTTACACCGACATTCGCAAGCAACTCGTCACCAGCGGAGCCATTTTCCTCGTCTTCTTCTGCATCCTGCGTCTATTCCATCCGGCGTTTCAGATCGTGCGTTCGTCGATGATGATCCTGCTGGGGTTCATCATGCTCCTGCTGACCGTGCTCGTGACGGCAATGGTCAGCGGGAAATTCAAACAGAACCTCAAGGAGTTGAGGGGCAAGGAAGGTCGAGTGGAAGGCGCCGACGTGAATCGAAGCGGTGTCGTGGGGGCGGCGTTGGCGCTTGGACTAAACAATATGCGACGCCGAAAGGTCCGCACGGGTTTGACCTGCGCAACCCTTGTGTTCATCACCTTCGCCATGATTTGCTTCACATCCGTGTCCAATAACCTAGTGGATACGGAGTTCGTGACCGGACGCTCCTCCTGGAACGGCATCACGATCCGAAAGGAATACTTTGCCCCGATAGACGCCACCGAGATCACGAATATCCAACGCATGTACGGTGAGCAGTTTCCGATCAAGAAAACGTCGTGGTGCATGCCCGCGCTGAGTGCGTGGTCGTTGCAACAGGGATTCAAGAACCTGGAGATCCCGATTGAGCGCGAGGTGGAGCTCGACGGCGAGCCCTTCGCCACGCGCGCGATCGCAGAAGCTGCGTTGGTCCTGGACTGGAACGAGCCGATGTTCTCCCGAATGGACGAGTTCCTGATATCCGGAAAAACCTGGTTTCCGCGCGGACCGGCCACCCGGGTGGAGAAGTTAAAGGCGCTCGAGGATAACTACCAGGACCGGCAGCTTGCCATCATCCCGGACTCTCTGGCGCGGGAGTTGGGTATTTCGGCGGATAGCATCGAGGGCGACGGGCTTGAAGTGACGATCGGGACCTCGACATTCTGGGTCATCGGGATCATCGATGCCGATAAGTTGAATCGTCTCCAGGGGCTGGACGGCAAGTCGATCTTGCCTGTAGATCTCAATGCCCTGCAGGCCCTGGGAACCACGCGCTCCGCAGGCGCCGCCGAGCAGGTCGCGATTCCTGAGGATGCCGCCCGCATTGACGCGGCGAGAGTCTTGATACTTACCCATGCACCCGATGGCGTCGATGGTGCAAGCGTCCGGACCGTCTCCATGTCTATTCTCTTGCCGGATAAACCAATTCGCCTGCGCGACGATCTGCCCGAGCAGGAAGCGCTGGGGTACCGGGAGCAGCGCCGCGTTGTTCTTGAGTACCTTGAACGGACGGGAGAGGCGGCGTATTATGCCGTGGACGGATTGTCGTATTTCGGCCAGCGCAAACGGGCACGCACCCTGGGGGGCCTGCTCGAGCTTCTGGTTCCGCTCTTGATTGCAGCACTAACCGTCTTCAATACCATGCGCGGATCCGTCTATGAACGCCGCGAGGAAATATACGTTTACAACGCCGTCGGAATCGCTCCGAACCACGTCTTTTTCATGTTTATGGCCGAGGCGGCCGTGTACGCCGTGATGGGCGCCATGCTCGGCTATATCCTGAGCCAGGGCATGGGGCGCCTCCTCACCGCGATGAATCTAACCGGCGGACTGAATCTGGATTACAGCTCGATCGAGACCATCTTCGCCTCGTGGGCGATTATCGCCGCCGTGCTTCTTTCTACGATTCTCCCGGCGCGCGACGCCGCGCGACTGGCGTCCCCCTCGGGAGTCTCCTCGTGGGCCATGCCGCAGAAGTCCGGAGACGTGATGAGTTTCGCGCTTCCGTTTACCTTCACGCCTCACGACCGCCTGGCCGTCGTCAGCTACTTCAGTCGCTGGCTTGATTCGAACGGGGAGGGGAGTTCCGGTCCATTTTTCTGTGCGCCGCCCGAGGCCCGGCTTCAAGAAAATGGCAGTTTGCTTCCCGTCGTCTCGAGCACGATCTGGCTTAAACCGTACGACCTCGGCGTCTCACAGCGCATGGAAATTTCATTGCCCGTCGACGACGAGACGGGCGAGTATATCGCGCACGTCAACCTGACGCGTATCAGCGGGAACCACGAATCGTGGGATCGCACCGTGAAACCGTTTCTCGGGGTCGTGCGCAAGCAGTTCCTGAGTTGGCGCGCCACGACAGACGCCGAGCGTGAAGAGATGTTTGAAGAAGCGAGGCAGATTCTGACGGAAGCAGAGGTCGAACGCGTATGAGTGTTCAGGTGTCCGGTGTCCGGAGGAGCGGTCTGATCAGACTGATTTCTACATCGCGGGAGCTGCGCCATTGCCCCCGACACCTGAAACCCGACAGCCGCCCCTTGATTATCCATGGCTAAAAACGAAGATCCCATCGTCCTCGACAAGGAACTCGAGGTCTATCGCAACGTTCTGGCGACGCCCACGGAGTTTCGCAACGGCTTCACATGGGTCGCCGTCGCGGGGGCCTTCTTCTGTGGACTGTTGATGATGCCCGGTGCGATTTACCTGAGCCTGATCACCGGGCAGGGCATTGCGGCCGCCTGGGTGACGCTCATTATCTTCACGGAAGTCAGCCGGCGCGCGATGCGAACCCTGAGCCAGCAGGAGTTGGTGATCCTGCTCATGGTTGCCGGTTCGATGGCGGTCGGGGGCCCCATTTCAGATCTGATCTGGAGGCAATACCTCGTGTCCAGTGATGCGGTGCGTGACATCGGTTTGATGGGGAAATTTCCGTCCTGGTACGCACCTCCGCCGGGCAGTGAGTCCCTTGTCGAACGCGACCTCTTTCACCGTGCATGGATCGTGCCGATTCTGCTGATGGTATTCATGCACGTGATCGGAACGATCAAGTACTACACGCTTTCGTATTTTTTCTTCCGCGTGACGTCGGATATCGAACGCCTTCCATTTCCGTTCGCAGGAATCTCGGCGCAGGGGTCGATGGCACTCTCCGAGTCCGGCGAGAAGAAGACGACCTGGAAATGGCGCGTCTTCTCGCTCGGTGGAATTATGGGGTTGGTCTTCGGGGCCGTTCAGGTAGGCGTGCCGCTTGTCACGGGAACCTTCCTGAATAAGCCGATTCAAATCATTCCGCTTCCGTGGTACGACGCAACCACGTTGACCGAGGGGATTCTTCCCGCCACACCGACCGGAATGGTCATTGATCTGGGTCTCGTGATCACGGGCATGGTGATCCCGTTCTGGGCCGTCATCGGGACCTGCGTGGCGACGGTGATGACCCTGGTCATGAACCCTGTGCTGCACGGCATGGGCGTGCTCAAGCGTTGGCAGCCCGGCATGGATACGGTCTCGACCACCTTCGAGAACAGTATCGATTTTTGGATGAGTTTCGGCCTGGGCGTGATGGGGGCAATCGCGGTGATCTCGATCTACCAGACCATTCGGGATGTGGTTGTCAAATCCCGGGAATTGCGCAAACGGCGCGCCGAGGCGGGCCCCGACGCACCTCGTGAGAATCTCTGGGAAGCGCCTCCCGGACGCGGTGACTACTCCCCGTGGATTGCCGTCGGCCTGTACATGGCCTGCTCGGTCGCCGTTATCATTATCTGCCACATCCTGGTGCCGGAATTCTCCGTGTGGTGGCTCGTCTTCTTCACGTTTGCCTACACGCCGTTGATCAGTTACATCAACGCGCGCCTGATCGGCATCTGCGGGCAGCGTGTGGATATCCCGTTCGTCCGTGAGGCGGCCTTCATCCTATCCGGGTACAAGGGCGTCGAAATCTGGCTGGCTCCGATACCGGTGGACAACCTGGGCACGGGCGCGCAGGACTTTAGAACCAAGGAACTGACCGGAACAAATTTCTGGTCGTATGTCAAAGCCCAGGCGCTGATCGTGCCGCTATCCTTCGTCTTAAGCTTCGTCTTCTGGGCGTTCATCTGGAAGTCGGGCGCCATTCCGTCGGAGTTGTATCCCTTTGCCCAGAAGATGTGGGATCTGCGCGCTAAGCAGACGGTGTTGCTCTTTTCGGCGACGCTGGAATCCGAAGGCGCACAGCCGCTGTTCTACCAGGCCCTGCATCCGTTGGTGATCAGCGGCGGGTTCAGCTTTGCGATGATCGCCTTCGTAGCCCTGTCCGCGCTGAATCTGCCGATCATGGCGATCTACGGATTCGTGCAGGGCATTGGGCATATGCCCCATGCGTTCATCCCCATCGTGATCGGTGCCTTCATCGGCAAGTTCTATTTTCATAAGCGCTTCGGACAGAAACGGTTTCTAGAGATCGTTCCAGTCCTAGTCGCGGGATATGGAACCGGGGTAGGGCTGATCGCCCTGATGGGCGTAGCCATCAATTTGATATCGAAGGCCGTATCGCCGGCACCGTTCTAGGAGAGAAGGAAAAAGGAAGAAGGAAGAAGGAAGAAGGACATCGTCGAATGCGAAGGAAAGAAGCTCCTTCTGAGTAGAGGAGTCGTTCCGACGAGGCCGTAACATGATGAGCCAGAATCAAAGATATTCGCTTTTCGTCTTCTGCCTTTTTCCTTTTTCCTTTTTCCTTCTTCCTTCGTCCCTCCCATGAACCAGCTCGGCATACAGGAAAAGCTTCCGTTCGCGCGTGCGATGCGGATCTCGATCCAGGGAATCCGTATTCGTGTCGGTCGATCGCTGGTGACGGTATCGGGCGTCGTGTTGGGCATTGCGTTCCTGATGAGCAACTTGACATCGCAACTCATTCTGAAGGCGGTTCAGTCAGAACGGGAATTGAAGCAGACCGTCGATCTGATGCAGGCGCTGGTCAAGTCCGAGATCGGAGTTCTCGAGGGCAAGCAGATTGCGGTCGCAGTCTTCGGCGAACTCTCGAATGCGGATGAGCAATTGCTCGCGCGCATCCGGTCCGGCGAACCCGCTGCGATACGGGCGTTCGGTGTGAGCGGTGCACCGTACGAGTCGTATCCGCTGGAGAAGGTAGGAGAGGGCGTCGTTGCGATGTTGGTGCTTGGCGATGCCGAGGTTGCCGGCATCTCCCTTGGAGACCTCACGGCGGGCATGTCCCAGAAGGTCGTTCTGGATTCTGTCGATGACAGACGTTTCGAAGATGCACTGGATTCGGGCGTGCGCCGGGAATTGTTCTTCGGAGACCAGGTGCGTCAGCGCCAGGCTGAGCTGAAAGCGGCCGAGAAACAGGCCCTGTTCCGGACCATCTGGATCGCGGCGATTTCGATGTTCGTGACCGTGATTGGGGTGTCGAACGCGCTGCTGATGTCCGTCACGGAGCGATTCCGCGAGATCGGCACGATGAAGTGCCTGGGGGCACTCTCGGCCTTCATTCGCACGCTGTTCCTGATCGAGAGTTCGCTGATCGGTGTGGTCGGATCCGTCGTAGGTGTCATCGTGGGTGCCACGTTGCCGTTGCTGGTGTACGGTTTCCTGTATGGATTTCCGACTGTGCTGGGGGCCCTCGACTATGGGTTGCTGGGGCTGGCCGCAATGGGCTCGGCTTGTTCCGGTACGATCCTCTCCATTCTCGCCGCCATCTATCCCGCACGCGTCGCGTCGAACATGGTGCCGGCGGCCGCGTTGAGGTCGACCGTGTGAGCCAAGGAAAGGAAGAGGGAAGAGGGGAAAAGGGAAAATATCGTGAGAGACCGGGACGATTGATGCCTCATGCCCGAAGAGACGCTGTCCCATTCTGCCGTCCGGAGAAGACAATGACTATCAGACCAAGTATTCGTTCCGTTGCGCATGACAACATTATCAAAGCCCTTTTTCCCTTTTCCTTCAATCCAATAGCGCACCAAGGTTCATGACGACTGACTCAATATCTGCCCTCTTCGCCTCGGCCGCCAGTGAGAAGCACTCGGGCTATGTCATCCGTTCGGTGGATGTGAAGCGCGTCTACAAGATGGGGGATTCCGAAACACATGCGCTGCGCGGTGTGACGCTGGATATCGAGCGCGGTGAATATATGTCGATTATGGGGCCGTCGGGGTCCGGCAAGAGCACCTATTTCAATATGATCGGCGGACTCGACAAGCCCACATCCGGGAAGGTGTACATCGACCAGGTGGATATCGCCCAGTTGGACCCCAGGGAGTTGGCCTGGCTGCGCTGCCGCAAGGTGGGCTACATCTTCCAGAGCTTCAACCTGATCCAGGTGATGTCCTGTATAGAGAACGTGATGCTCCCCATGGCGTTCGCCGGACTCGACGCCGAAGAGTCGCGTGACAAGGCGATGGATATCCTTGAGCAGGTCGGGCTCGGCGATCGCGCGCTGCACAAGCCACAGGAGATGTCGGGCGGCCAGCAGCAGCGCGTCGCGATCGCGCGCGCGCTCGCAAACTCGCCGGTCATTCTGCTCGCCGACGAACCGACCGGGAACCTTGACCTGAGAACGGGCGAGGAGATTATAGATCTTTTCGTTATGCTGCGCGATACGCTTGGAGTCACTATTATTTCGGCGACACACGATCTTAAGATGTTGAAGGCGTCCGATCGTGTCGTCTGGATTGATGACGGTCTGGTTACGAAGGTGACGACGCCGGAGGAAATGGATATTAGTGTGGCGGACGTGCACTGATAATTGAAAAATGCAAATTGAATATTTTTCTTGTAGCGGGTCTTTTCGGATGTGCCGAGCCGATTCTCTCTGTACTTCTAGCAGGAGCGTGTTCGTCAATGGCGAGTAATTTTCAATTTTCACTCGTCCAGCTTCAGAGGTTTGGTTAGATGAGCAGCGCACGTACACAAAACAGGCTCTCTCACGCTGTTCTCAAAGATCCGTTCGACGCTGTGCCGATTATCCCGGACGAGGTGGAGATGCGCGACGATAGCCGCGGGAATCTGCAACTGCGTGTGAACTCCGAGCTTGGGCGGACGCGGGCCAGGATGGCGCAATGGCTGGGGCAGGATCACTCTTCCATCGTGGAGTTGGATGAACACGGCACGTTCTACATTCGGCAGATTGACGGAATCCGCACGTTGCGCGAGATTGTGGACGCGATGGTGGAGAAGTCCGAGCGGTCTCGAAAAGAGGTCGAGGACGGCGTCGTGCTTTTCACCAAGAAACTGATGGTCAAGAACATGCTGGTGCTTCAAGTGCCGGCCGTATCCGAAGGCACGCCATGACCTCCGATATCATCGCATCCGTCAAGGACGTCAAGCGCCTGTACAAACTCGGCGATGAGGAGGTTTGGGCGCTGAACGGTGTTTCACTGGATATCCAGCGCGGGGAGTACCTTTCGATCATGGGGCCGTCTGGATCGGGCAAATCAACGCTCTTCAACATGATCGGTGCCCTCGATATTCCGACCTCCGGCACGATCGAATTTATGGGTGCAGATCTCTTCAGCCTCACGGAAGAACGGCAGGCGTGGATCCGCTGCAACCAGGTGGGGTATATCTTTCAGACCTTCAACCTGGTGATGGTGATGACCGCACTCGAGAACGTGGCGTTGCCGATGATTCTTCGCAACGACACCGATGAGGCGGCGCGCAAGAGGGCCGCTGAGATCCTGGAGCGCGTGGGATTGGGGCACCGCATGGACCATCTTCCGGAGCAGCTTTCGGGCGGTCAGCGCCAGCGTGTCGCGATTGCGCGTTCACTGGCGAATTCACCGGTCGTGATCCTGGCCGACGAACCGACCGGTAACCTGGACTCCAAGACCGGTGCCGAGATCATAGCGCTCCTGAAGTCGCTTCAGGCCGAGGAAAACGTCACGGTGATCACCGCGACGCATGACGACAAGATGCTCGACGTCTCCGACCGGATTGTGTGGATCCGCGACGGCGTCGTTGATCGCGTCCAGCGGCGCGAAGATGTCGACATTGCGGTCGGTACGATTGGGCAGCACTGATCGACGTCGCCTAATTCGTGACGTTGATGTAGAAGAATAACGGATCCAGTGCCGGGTCGTATGGGAACCAGACGTCGAACAGGCCGTTCGAGAAGGTGTACTGGTAATTCGTGACGGCGCTCCACGAGTTCGTGTCGGCGATGTTGGTGGACATGAACGGGGTGGGGACCCATCCGTTGGTGCCGGTCGCGGAGATCCACACGTTCGAGTCCAGCGAGATTCGAATGATCCGAACATCGTTGGAACCGAGCGCAGGTGCCGCGCTGCTGAAGTTGGCGACGACCATCCGCACCTGGTCCATGGCCACCACGATCGGATTGTTGCTTTCACTGCCCGGGGGCACACCGGGGCCGGACCAGGTGTCGAAGGTATACCCTCCGCCCGGTGAGGCGAGGACCGTCACGTTGCTCCCCGAGGGTAGAAAGGCATTGGTCTGATCCAGTGTGCCGGAGCCCGAGACGGCGAGATCGAGGAAGAAATTGGTCATCCACAACCACGTCAGCGTGGAATCGTTGGTAAAGGTAAACCCACCGGTGTTGGTTCCGCTCCCCGTCGCGGGCACGCTGCCGGCGCCCGTCCACCCGCTGGCGATGTACTGGGTCTGACCGACAAAGGTGATCGGCGAGTTCTCGACAAGGCCGGTCAGGATCGTGCCGGGAAAGAAGAACGACGATCCGACCGGCGGATCGGTGAGTCCGTACGGCGAGATGACCAGGATGAATGGATTGTTGAAAGGTGGGGTGGTGAACTCCTGACCGATGTTGTTCGTATGCTCGGTTTTGGCCTGTGAGGTCCACGTGAAATTGGTGAAGTAGTTGTTGGTTCCGACGGCGGAGAGACTCTGGTCAAAGGCGAACTGCGCGTCGGCGCCGATGTAGGTAAACCCTTCGTCGACGAGATCCTGGACGCCGGGCTGGGTCTCGTCGAAGCATACTGCGGATTCGATAATTCCGAAAGTTCGCTTCAGCCGCACACCGCCCCCATAGGGGATTGAGTTGGTCAGGGCCTGATCCTGCGGCGTCGCAATCGCGCCACCAATGAGCCAGAACCCGTGACTGTTGTTCACACCCGCAAGAACCGCATTGCTCGTAATCGTGTATTGGGCAGTCTGGCTGAAGGTATTGTCAAAAAACTCGAGGGTCCAGTTGTTGATGTCGGTACCCGCCCAGCCGGCGAGCTCAACGAACTGCTTAGCCTCGCTGCTGATCAATTCTCGAGCGTTTACCTCATTGATCCATACGGCCCCCGGAGGCGCTGAGAGCACGATGTAGTAGGGGATATCATTCGAGCCCGCACCGATCTCCGTATTGAGATCGATCGGTGTGTACCAGGCCGGGTTCTCGAACGTCTTTTCGCGCGCGGGGCTGGTTACGTCGGAATGATCGCCGTCCCATGTCACTTGCACGAAGTATTGCACCACCGTATCGAGCGGCATGTTCGGGATCGGCGTGTCGGTCTTATAGGTGAACGACCGGCCGTCCTCGTTGGTCGCAATCAGACTCATGCTGTGGGTCGCGCCTTCAAATTGTTGCCACTTGTTGGTTTCGAGACCGCTGGTCGTGAAGTCCCACTTGTTGGTGCCGTCGAAGTAGATCAGTTGAACGACAATATTGGAGGGGTCATCGAAGAGATCACGCAGAATTACGGAGACGTGGACGTCGTCCTCGTCGAGGGGTGCGACCGGACTGATTGTGAGATTGGAGGTCACGATCTCGGATGCGATCGGCTGCGCGATGACGATATCGTCGAGCGCAACGCGGTCACCGGCTGTGATATCGTTCACGATGCGCACGTACTGGTACGCGGTCTCGTAGAACGAGGTCGAGAAGTACTTGAACTCCCCGCTCGTGGTGGCGTTAAAGGCGGCAAGCTGGACCCAGGAGAAGCTGTCCTGGCTGAGCTCAATCGACAGCTTTGCGGGAGCTCCACCATCGGTATGTTCCTTGTACCAGAAGCTTACCTCGCCGATTGGCGGTGCGAGCGGCGGCGACTGGAGCACAGGCTTGGGCTCCAGGGGCGGCGGGCTGCCCGGGTTAGTGAATCCGTTGTTCAAGTTCCCGGTGCTGCCGCGGAAGGCCCGTGCGGGGTCGCTGGGGACATCCACCACGGCGAGATTGTCGCCCTGCCACGTGTTTCCGGCAGGGACTTGTGCGAACTGGATGTCGTCGAGGAAGAGGCGGCCCTCGCTGCCCGAGGTGTGCAAGATGCGAATGAACATGTTCGAAATCTGGTTCAACGTATAGGTCGCCAGTTGCCACTGGCCGACGGTACCGGAGAAGGTCTTGCTGATGGGGGGCGAAAACTCCTGCCACGCATCGGGCTGATTCGCGTTTCGCCACTCGAGCTTGAAGCTGACCGGGTTGCTGTCGCCGCGCAGGTATTGGAACGACACGCTCGAGACGCCGTTACTCATCTGCGGACCCACCAGGAACTGGTTGGTTGAGTTCTCGGAGTCGTCGCGGGTGGCATCGAATTCGCAGGAATGTCCCCGTCCGGTGCTAATTCCGTTGCCAAAGCCGAAGTTATACTCGTCGGTGATCCAGCTTTCCGCGGCCGTCCACTCATTCATTGTCTTGGTGTCGGCGTACCAGCTCGTGAGCGTCAGGTCGTCCAGCAACAGAGACTGTGTGCTTGAATTGCCGTGGAAGATCAGAGCGTGCTTTGAGAAGCCACTGTTCACATCCACGCTTCCGGACAGCGTTGAATTGGCGGGGATGTTGGTGATGCTTAGCACGGGCGGATCCCAGTTGATCGGTGAGAGATAAGAGAGCGGCAGATTGGTGGGAATCGTATGAACCGCGAGTGCGGAGGGTTGGTTCGTGAGCACCGCGGTGGGTTTTTGGTTGCGATACGTGAAAGAGATGGTTCCGACGCCAGAAAAGGGGCTGATCTCGGCGGCACTGCGCACCCGCACGGCGTAGCGGAGGTTTACCCCGGTGCCGTTGTCGGGATTGGTTTCCATGTGTAGCTCGCCGCTCGATCGTCTCGAGTTATAGATGCCCCACAGGCTGTTCCCGAATGCGCCGTTGGTCGCATAGAAGGTGGGATAGCTGGTCGTATTGAAGGTCTGAACGCTCGAGAAGGTCTCGTTGAGCGCCCAGTTATCAAAATTCGGCTGAAACGGTTTCTCTCCGTCGTCGAAGATGCGGACGTAGTTATCGTCGCCAGTGACCTGGAACGTCTCGAAGTCCTGGAAGAGGGCGCGTTGAACCGTGTAGAGGCGTGTAGCCTCGTCGAATCGGAAAAGCACTTTCCCATTAAAATTCGTGCCGACGGGCGCCGTGACGACGATGTTCGAGTGATCCTCGGCGCCGATGGCGCGCAGCGGAAGCTTGTTGCGGTAGTGGTCATTGTCTCCGGTCAGCACCGTGCCCGGCAGGTATCCATTCGCGCCATTGGTGTACTCCCCGCTACCCTCGAAGCGGAACGTGATCACCGGGCTCTCGTCCAGGAAGTCCGCGCCTTGCCAGAGCCGGTCCTTCAGGAGAGTCATTTCGACCAGTCCGGCGTTCAGCACCGTCTTGTACGTCCCGTAATCGGACTGGAAGCGTCGCACCTTGTATTGGAAGCCCGCCGGAGGGGCAGCGTAGAAAGAGTCGTTCGTGATCTCTATTCCGGTCGGGAAGTACGATGGGCTGTGGTTGTTTCGATCGATGCCGGAGTACCCGGCGAAGTCCGCCCTGACGTAGTACTGAACGTCGTACTCTGTGCTGGTCCTGGGAATCGTTCCGGAGGTAATGAACCGCGCGCCGGATCCGAAACCCTCGCGCGATGTCGAAATCGGCCCCTGCCAGGCTCCGAAGTTGGGTTGGAAGCGTTCCCGAACGCGGTAGTAGATCGACGGATCGATGTTCGCAGCGGGAAGGAAGCTGGACGTATTCGTGACATAACAACTGACGCGAACCGTGTCCGAACTGGATGGGTATCCCGGGTGGATCATGTTGAGTGCGAAGTCGATTGTCGACGGTGGGAAGTAGATCTTCACGTCATCGATCCCCATCCACTTGTTAACGGCGGTTGCCTCCGTCTTAATGATTCGAAGGAAGACGGCGGAATTGGTGTTGAGAATGACGGTGACTTTCGAGAACGAATCCTTGTTCGTCGACGTCAGCGCGGCCGCCGTGCCCCAGGCTAGACCATCACTGGAGACCTGTACCTCATAGTCGATGCTGTCCGCATCCCGGTTCTTGACGCGAAACTCGATCGCACCAACTCCGAAAGGAAGGAATGGAGTGCGCAGATACGAATCCGGGCTGCTTCCGTCGTTGAGCAGCCACATCGCGTTCGGAGCGCTCGTGAACCCGAAAAACGTCCAGTTGTGCACCTCGCTGGCGAGCCATCCCTGGTAGTTCGTGGTGAACGGCAGGAAGAGAGGTTCCGAAGTCTCGGGGAAGCCCGTGTCGAAGTTCTCAAACCCCGCAAAGACGTTCGATACGCTGTATGAGAACGGACCGTCTGCTCCGAATGCGGGAAAAACGGCCGGGGTTGCGTGAAAACCGTCGTACGTGGCTTCGAAGAAGTACTGCGCCGTGCCGTCGGGCAGACGCGGAATCGTGGCGCTCCACGTATTCCCTGCCGGTGTCATGGCGACCCGGTCAAAGACGCTGCTGGTCCCCGAGCGGAAGAGAAGGGTTGCCGCGATGTTGGATGCGCCGGTCCGGGCGTAGATGTCGACGCTGACAGCGACTTCGTTCGTAATCGTCGGGCTGCTCGGAGTTTGGACGAGATTAGAGAACACGACGCCGGAGGAGGGTTCGGTGATCACGACCTCGTCGAGTAGGAGCGCTTCATGGTCCGCATTGGTGTCATTCAGGATTCGGATCGCGCGCAGATTCAGATCTGTGAGGTTTGTGCTGTAGTAGCAGTAATCGACGCTCAGAATATTGGAGATCGTGGCGATCGTAATCCATCCGTCGATCCCGTTGGTTGATTTCTGCACGTGGAATAGACTCTCTCCAAGTTCAAACCCGTTCGTCTCCCAGGCACGGTAGAGCAGGTGAATGCTGCCAAATCCGTTCGCGAGAATCGGGCTTTGAAGATAAGACATCTCTCCCAGAGTGCCTTCACGGAGGACCAGTGATTCGCCGCCGTCGGCATACTTGCGACTCAGGTCGGATGCAAAACCGGCAGTGGTGCGCCCGTCAAACATGATCCACCCTTCAGAGTTCGTTCTGTTCCCGAATGTCGCGCTGGCCGGCCAGTTGTCGAAATTCTCGTAGTCGGCCCGCTCCGCGCTGTAGTCCATGCTTGGCTCATCGAGAATGAACGCGATGTGTCCGGTTTCGGTGCCGTTGACCTGGATGTCCGCCGCGCCGAAATCCGCCGCGCCGTGCACGGGCATGGTGAGCACGGATGGATCGGCATCACCCCAGGTATTGGTGCCGGAGGCGAAGTGGAAGGTGCCACTGCTGACACTCCCGGCGATGGTTTCGACGCCGAGCCAGAGGTTGTCCTGCACGGCGATCAGATCGTCGTTGAAGGAACCGGTGACGATCATATTGGTATAGGTGGTGTCAATCTGCTTGCGCACCACGAAATGAAGCGGCGTCGCTGCGCCGGCGACCGGGAAGTTTGTGGGAGTTGCCGCATCGGGTCCGGTGAAGCTGATTTCGTAGTAGTACTCGACTCTCTGTCCCGGGACGGGAAACACAGGGAGGGCAGACACGGTTGCCAGGTGGGTTTCTCCGGTCATGGCGATCGTGGAGAAGGATCCGCTATTTCCCGCGCGCCAGAAGAGCAGGCCGGAAAGGGACGACGCGCCTCCGCTGAGCGCGGCATCAATCCCGAAACTGGTCTCCGTCTTGGTCGTCGGGGTCTGCGGGTTCCGTACCGGATTGGACAACACAATCGTGGCGGGATCGTTCGTAAAGGCCGAGGGCGCGTTGCTGCCCTTCTCGGGGAAGAAGGTGGGGCTCGCCAGGTCTGACTCGAAGCCGGCGAAGGCGACTGAAATATAGAAATCCACGGGGCCGGTGCCATCTGTATCGTTCCCCTGCGCGGCGGGAATGGCGGAGACGCTGCCATAGGTGTCGCCGGGACCGTTGGTCATGCTGATCGGCTGGAAGTCCCCGCCCAAATCGCGATAGTAGAGCGTGACGACGAGATTCGATGCACCCGCGCGCGCATCGACGTCGACGGTCACATCGACCGTGTTGGTCGCGGTGGGCGCGGCGGGGGAGATGGTCAGGTTAGAGGCAACGATGCCGGCGCCCGGATAGCGAATCACCACTTCGTCGATCTGGAGTTCCGCCTGCTGACCGACGTTGGTGCTGTTCAGCACGCGCACGTAGTTCCCGTAGCGGGTGTTGAACTCGAGCGTGTACGGCAGGAAGTTCGTGACCGTGATAGGTGTGAGCGCGCCGATGGTGGCCCACTCGGTGGGCGAACTTCCACCCGTCTCCGACTTCTGCACATAGAACTGTGTGGGGGGCGTCCCTCCCCCGGAATTCCGGTACCAGAACGTGATGGTTCCCACACCTTCCGGCAGAGCGTCAGACCGGATATAGGAGTTGCTGCTGCTGTTCAGAATGACGGATTGCCCGCGAACCTGCTGGCCCGGCCCAAGATCCTGGATCTTGGCGTCTTCAGCCTCCCAGCCCTGGTGAGTGGTGCTTCCGAAACTCCCTTGCGGGGGCCAGGTTGAGAAGTCCTGCAGCACTGCGAGGCGCGCCTCGTAAACGAGATTGGTCTCGTTGAAGATCACCACGGCCTGCTCGTCGATTTCGTCGGCGACGAGGATCGCGGATGCTCCCTCGTCGGCAATTCCACGCGGCACAAAATTCGAGAAGACCTGGTTGGCGTCGCCCCACGTGTTTGTCGCGAGGCTATTGGTCAGGATGCCGAGGATTCGGAATGCTGCACCGGGAGCATGCGTCGACTTTTCGAAGCCCTCCCAGACGAAGTCGTTGATCAGGTGCATATCCTCCGTGAAGTCGTCAATGAGCTTGACGCTCTGCCGGCCGGTTTCGAACGGGCGTTCAGCAACGGAATAGGCGTGGGGCGCGGCGGGACCGGCGGCGGGTGAATTCGTGGGGCTCAACGCCTCGAAACCGTCGAATGTCGCCTGGATATAGTACTGCACGAGTGTCCCCACGGCTTGGCCGGGAATTGGCACCGACGTTATGAACTCGGTGGCGGAGTCGTTGGTGACCATTCCGATAGCCGTGAAGATGCCGCTGGTGCCGATTCGGTAGAAGTTCGTCATCGCCAGGTTCGAGACGAGCGAGCTGAGTGTTGCGTCGATCTCAATGTGAACTGGATCGTTAAGGACCGGTGTTTCGGGGATCTGCCGGGGTGGGGATAACTGGACGATTTGGGACGGGTCTTCGGTGGTAATGCCGTCAATGCCGAGCCACTTGTTGGCCGAAGTCGCTTCGGTCTTCTTAATCCTGACATACAAAGGCTCGAAGGTATCGATATCAATATCGAAGGACACGAAACTGGCGTTGTTGCTGCTCGTTAGGAGGGCGTTTGTGGACCACGCGACATTGTCGGGGGATGTCTGAACCTGGAAGTCGATGGTCGGTTCGTCTCTGTTCTTCGCCGCGAACGAGAGGCGCCCGATCCCGTTGCTGAGGAGCGGTGTGCGGATGTACGAGTCCGGGTTGGAGCCGTCGTTCAGCAGCCAGAGCGCGTTTGGCGTGCTCTGAAATTCGAAAAAAGTCCAGTTGTGAATCTGGCTACCAACCCAGCCCTCAAAGTTTGTTGTGAAGGGAGCGAAGAGTGGGGGGCCGGTCTCGGGAAACCCGTCATCAAAGTTCTGGGTCAGAAACTCTGCCCTGGCGGATCCGGACAGCAGACTCAGAATCGCGCATGCTGCCGCACACGAGTTGCGGCGGATCAATGATGAGAGGGACGGGGTGGTTCTCATTTCACTGCGCATTATACCGCGAATTCAATACGAATCCAAATCGTCTGGGTGTTAAGATATTGCAAAGACCCGCGCGCTCGCCGTGATATCGAAAAGAAAAAGGCCCTCGCCCGGCGTATGCGGGCGAAGGCCACTTTGGAAGACGGTGTCCGTTACGGCACGGAAACGCGGATTTCGTAGAACGCGCGCGGATCGGCTACGGTGTTGGTCCAGTAGTTGATGCCGCTGTCGGCATGTGCGGTCACGCCGATGTTTGTCCAGGCCGCACCGTCGCTGAGATTCGTCGAGCACCAGATCTGGAAGGGATTCGCCGAACCGTTTGTGCCACCGAGCCAGCAGATCACCTGCGAGCCATCGGCCAGGACCCAGTTCTTCGTGATCGTGGCGTCACTGTTCTCGTTCGTGGGGTCGGTACCGAAGTAGTACTCCGTGGTGGCATCGCTGCCGTCGCCGTCGGTATTGCCGTCGCCGCCCGCGTCGTCCTGCGGAAGGGCGAACTGGGCCAGCCAGGAATGCGGAACATTGTTGCTCGTGGAACCGCTAACGGCCGCAAAGATAACCGTAAGCGTATGATCAGTGGTCAGGTTTGAGAATAGGTAGAACGGCGCCGCGGCGTTGGTTGTGCCATCCACGACGAGGTTCTCCACGGTTCCGCCACCAAAGGTGAAGAGTTGGCTAAAGCCGTCGCCGACCTCGACGGTACCGCTTGGGGTTACCGTTCCAGGTCCGCCAGCGGCCTGCGCGGTAATGGTGTGGGTTATCTGGCTGACCAGTTCGTTGGTGGTGACAACGAAATCGTCGAGCTTTGCCGTGTTGCGAAATGCGATCTGGCTTATGTTCGTCGCGCTGGAGTCGGCCATTGCGAAGTACTTTCCGCCCGATGGAGGAGTGACGCCGATGGATTCAGCGCCCGCATAGGCGTAGGCGTTCGAGATCGCGGCACCATTAACATATACTTGGAACGTGTGTCCCCCGCTGATCAGCAAGCTCTTGTTGTAGAGAAGTTTGAGGGTGAGTCGAACCCAGTCATTAGAACCGATGGTGACGTCTGTGGGGATCCACGCTGTTACCAGGGACGGCGTGATGTTTGTTGCGCAATAGACCGTCAGAGCTCCATTTGAATTCACATAGAGACCCGCATGGATTCCCGCTCCGATTCCCGGCTCGGTCTCCTCGGTCCAGCGGGTCGGATTGATCAGCATGTCCACCCAGTAGCATAGGTCGGGCGTGGAGCTAAAATCGTTGCTGATGCCGCCCTCGATGCAGAGCACTTGCGAGCTGTTGGTGTGGTCGTAGCCGATTGGCTTGGGGTTGGCTGCGAAGTAGGAGTTGCTCGACGCGGCGTCGAGGACGTCGAACAGATTGGTAACGAAAGCGTCCTCGGCAGCGGCGTTGGTCCAGCCGTCGAAAAGGTTCTCGAACGTCTGGCCGTTCGCGTAGCTCGCTCCGATCCCGGTCGCGTTGTCGAAGGTTGCCCGGTAGCCGTTGGGCGGCTGGGGAACGGGAGTTCCACCCTCGGCCTCGATCGGAATGCTGATGACCGAGAAGATGCTGATTGCGGCAGCTACTGCAGATATGCGGAGTTGTCTCATCTGTGTCGTCCTCATGATTAGACCCGTTCTGATTATCGATTCTCCCATCCAAGCCATTCGCAACTATACTTCATTCGCGCCGGATTGGCAATACCCCCCCGGACGCAATTTGCGTTTACCGTACTCGCATGGCAATAATCATTAAAAAATAGCCGAGTTCGAGCGTTCTGTCAAGGCCGGCCGAATAGATTGTTTTTGCTTCTCATCGCGTTCGGGTCCTTCATGGGGATCGCGAGAACCCGGTGGGTCGCCTGATCCGTCGGGCCCTGCCGCTGCCCACTCAAGCCCCAAAACCTTAATTTTGTTTTGATTTGTATTGAGACGGTCTTATATTACTGTGCCTTTGTTGCAGCTTGCTTGTGTCGGTGCGGCTGTGTTCAGTCACTGGTTTCTCGAACGGGAGAATTGCGCCATGAAGACGAATATCTTACGCCTTGTCTGCGCCACGGCCTTGGCCCTTGCAGTCGTTTCTGAATCTGTCGGCCAGGAGGGCAACCGGGATTCGCGCCCGGTTCGCATCCGCGAGATTGAAGGGATGGGGAAGAAGGGGTTGGTCAACACGCCTGTGTATAGCTCCAGTGTGAGCGGCGCATCGCGCAAGCTCCGCGAATGGGGGCAGATTCGCGTGGAATACCAAACCAGCAAGGACCCCCGGTGGGAGTGGATCAATACGCTGCGCTTTAAATACCATGTCTTGCTGATGAAGCGCACACGCGACAAGAAGCGCGAATTCACAATGCTGCGCGGGGACGTGACCTATGTCGACGTGCAGGGAGGCGAAGAGCACCAGTCCACGATGTTTATTCGTCCCCAGACGATCGAGCGTTACGGTCTGCCCGTCGCCGTGCATGTGCAGATCACTCCGGATGACGGGGACACCACAGCCGCCGATGTCTCCGAGAAGCTGAGCGGCGGCGCGTTGCCGGAGCAGTGGTGGGACAACGACCGGCTAGACGTGAAGGACGGGCTCCTCTATAGCCGCGCACGCTCGCCGTTCGCCCTGATCGACATCGATAACTACGAAACCATTCAGCAGTAAGAGTTCCCGCGCATGTTTGGCTCGAAGCGCATACTTTGTCTCAATATCGGCTCACATAACGTGACCCTGGCCGAGTTCTCGATTACGGGCGGTGGTCCGCAGTTGTTGAACTACGTCGTCCAGGCGCTCGGGATTGAGCCGGGCGATGACTCCCGGCGCGGCCCCGTGATCACGGACACCATTCGCAGCGCCATGGCAGCCACGCATATGAAGGCGGGGCCCCTCAACGTAGCCATCTCCGGGCAGGTTGTTTTTCCACGTTTCGTAAAGCTCCCGCCGCTCTCCGGCGACCGGATCGAGCAGATTGTCCAGTACGAAGCCGAGCAGAACGTTCCGTTCCCGATCGACGAGGTCGTCTGGGACTACCAGCTGATCGACACCGGCGACAGCGAGGTGAGCGCCATGTTGGTGGCGGTCAAGTCGGAGATCGTCGAAGAGCTGACCTCGGCGATCGAAGATGCAGGGCTCGAACCGCAGGTGGTGGACGTCGCGCCCCTCGCGCTGCACAACGCGACGGCGCATAACTACGAGGATACCGGAGAGTGTGTCACGGTCCTCGATATCGGCGCCCGCTCGACCAACCTGGTCTTTATAGAAGGGCCGAGAGTCTTCAGCCGCAGCATCCCGGTCGCGGGCAACGCGATTACGCAAGAGCTCATGAAGGAGTTCGGCCTGTCCTTTCAGGACGCGGAGGAGTTGAAGCTCGAGAAGTCTGTCGTGGGCCAGGGCGGCCCGGTAGGGGGTAGCGCGGACGCGGTGATGGACCAGGTTTCGAAGAACGTTCGTAGCGTGATGACGCGGCTGCATGCCGAGGTGAACCGTTCCATCAATTTTTATCGTGGTCAGCAGGGCGGAAACGCTCCGGTACGTGTGCTGCTGACAGGCGGCAGCTCTGTCATTCCTGGTATGGATACATTCTTCAGCGAGAAGCTGGGGCTTGAGGTGGAGATCCTGAACCCGTTTCGACAGGTTCCAGTGTCGGGATCCATCGACGCCGATCAGATCGAGGACGACATCGGCCTGTTGGGTGAGGTCGTCGGACTGGCCTTGCGCGGTACGCCGAATTGTCCAAGCGCGATCAACCTCATGCCGCGCGAGCTGGTTCGTCGCAAGGCGTTTCGCGGGCGCGTGCCGTTCTTCGTGATCGCGTCAA
This sequence comes from Verrucomicrobiota bacterium, assembly GCA_027623315.1. Lineage (GTDB taxonomy): Bacteria > Verrucomicrobiota > Kiritimatiellia > CAJWTS01 > CAJWTS01 > JAQBYD01. The sequence continues at coordinate 46,625 of JAQBYD010000016.1, forward strand.
TCTGCACGATGGCGACGATCGTCCTCTGGTGGTTGCACGCCGGCCGACTCGGCTCCGGCATGCAACGCCAAAAGGCTACGATCGAGCAAGTCATCGGGGCGGTACGCCAGGATGAGCAGTCGCTCACGAAGGCCCGCAAGAAGAGTACTTTGGCCAACGAAAAGGCACAGATCCTGGTTGAATTGATCGAGTCGCGCGGTGCCCTGAGCAAGGTCGTTAGCGAGATCCGCGAGGGCATGCTGGACGGTATGTGGCTGACGGCCGTGGAGCCGGAGTACAACGAGGCACGCACGGAGATCCGGGCGATGTACATCACGGGGTACGGGTTCGACGACCTTCTCAAGGCCTACGGCGGCACGGAGGGGAATCCGATCGAGTATTTTCGTGATCAGCTACGGGGCTCGGCATTGTTCAATGCTGAGGGCACCGAAGTGCGCAGCCAGGGCATGGTCGAGGGCGATTTTGCACGACAGTTTCAGATTCGAGTGGCGCTGCAGACGCCAATGCGCGCGTGGTAGCAGGCAGGTGTGCTTTGAAAGATAAACTACGGATATTTTCCATGGCTCTCGGGGTGGTTACCTTGATCGCCGTGATTGGAGGCGTTTTCCTGGTGATTGCCGGCCAGAACGAGTTCCGTCAGAAGCAGTCGGACACCGAGGCGTCCCGAAATGACGTCATCCGCTTCTATGGAAAGAATCCCTTTCCTTCTAAGGGCAATACCGACATAGAAGTTCAGAACGCCCAGCTTATTGAGAGCGTGGGATACCGCGGTCTGAATGACCTCCTGCGGGCCCACGATATTCAACCGATGGAGCTGACGCCGGGACGCTTCAAGGATTTTCTATCCTCAACATTGAAGTTGATGCGTGAGTACGCATCGGAGAGGCAGATCCAGGTCGATCCCGAATTCCCCTTCGGCTTTGGTCAATACACCGGGACTGAGATTCCTCGCCCACAGGACGTTCCGCGACTGACGCAACAGCTCCAGATCGTGTCCAATATCTGCATGACCCTATTCGACGCCGGGATCACAGAGTTGGAATCTGTCGAACGTGAACGGTTCGAAGGCGTCGAGGGCTCGGCGAGTTCCGCCGGCGGCGGGGCGCTGATCAACGCGGCGGCCGGAATGTTACAAAAGGGGCAACTCTTCGTGCCCTGGCGCTTCCGGGTCAGCTTCAATGCCAAGGAAGGTGCGATCCTTGGCTCGCTCAACGGTTTCAATCGGGAAGCGGTACTGCTCAAGGTGAACTCGGTGAGCACGCGAAGCCTGTCGATGGGCGTGTCGCCTCCTAAGTACCCCTTCGTGGGGCAGGAGAAGTCCCAGCCGGCCGACGGCAAGCAGCCGGAGCGGCTCTCGCCGAACGAACGCCTGGTGTCGGGCGGCGTCGAACCGATCTTGCCCGTGCGAATGGATCTGAGCGTCTACCAGTTCGCGGAGACGCAGACGAGATGAAAGAGCAACTTGCCAAGGTCGGAACAGCGCTGCGGCGCCACTACGATAAGATCATCGCGCTTGCCGCCGTGCTCGCGCTGGGGGCATCAGGGCTTCTGTATGTCACCAACGGTAGGGCGATCGAGCGGGAACAGCGCGATCTCGAGGAATGGCTCCGCACGCTCGCCCCGACATTTCCCGCGAATTCAGTCGTGGATGTTTCGGCGTTCGAGGGAGCGGCCAGATTGCATCAGAACCAGGTGCAGATTGCACAGGGCGACGTGACGATCTTCCGTCCCGAGAAACGATACACATGTCACGACTGCAGGCGTCCGCGGCCGTTCTTGCCCGAAGGGGTGAAGCCCGAAGATCATCCATGTCCGTTCTGCTTTGTGATCGACGATGTGCCGCCCGAACTGCCGGACTTTGATCAAGACGGTATGTTGGACCGCTGGGAGGCGGCCCACGGCCTGGACTCCGGGGACCCGGCGGATGCCGCATATGACCCGGACAAGGATGGCTTCACCAACCTGGAAGAGCATGCTGGCGATCCGCAGACCACGCCGAGGGACCCGCAAAGTCATCCGCCGATCCTCCAGAAGTTGACGCTTCACCGCCTGGGGGAGGTGTCCCTAAATCTCACGTTCCAGGGCTGGACGCAGTTGGAAGGCGAGAAGCCGCGCGTCTCCATCAACCGGGGCTCACAGACGTATTGGAGATACATCGGCGAGAAGATTTTCGGTTTCACCTTGAAGGGCCTGAATGCGAAGACGACCGAGAGGCAGATCTCGCCAGATTCGTCGTCAATGATAGTAGTCGATGTCTCAGAACTGGTGCTGGAGAAGGATGGCGAGGAGATAATCCTTATTTTGGGCCACCAGGAGAAGCCGGTCATATACTACGCCGAAATCAAATTTAGGATCGATGGCAGCCTCTACGAAAAGCTCTTTCTGAACTCCGAATTTGAGCTTGATCCGAACTCGCCCTATAAAGGACGCAAATTCAAGGTGATTGGTATTGACAGACAGAAGAAACGTGTACTAGTACAAGACGCCAAAACCAGTAGGAAGCGCTGGTTCGAGGAGTAGCCTGGCTGCGGCCGACAGGAACTCTCGTATATTTTTTAAAACCAACAGCCCGACCTCAGGAGCTAATGCACGAATGGACTTGATGCGAATGCCCAATTTAATCCGCGGAATCATGATCGCCATGGGGGTCGTAGGCCTGGTGTTATGCACGGTTTGTGACGCGCCGGCTCAGAACGGCACGGTTGAAGAAGAGGCCGCCGTGGCAGCCGAAGAGGCCTTGGTCGACGCCGTCACCGGATTCGAGGACGAAGACCTGGTTGATCTCGAGATAGGGTCCGAAGAGAAGGGCGCCGAGGAAGAGGTGCGCCGGGCTCGAGAAGATGCCGAGGAGATCCTCGACATGCTCGCCGTTCCAGCTAGGCCTGCCGAACCCGCCCCCGTGGCTTCAGAAGAAGAGTTCGCGCGTGAGCAGGGCCGCGAGCCGGTCGTGGTCGAGATTGTTGAAGATTCGGCCGATGAGACGCCGGTCGCCGAGGACGTGAGCGCGGACGTCATTGCGGTGATTGCAGACGCGGCGCCGCCCGCCCGCGATAAGGACGCGCAAAATCTGGGGCTCGAAGAGCCGGGCGTGGCCGGGCCGGAACTTGAATCCATGCAGGGGGCGGCTGTCGATGCGACGTCGCTCGCAGCGACGGAGCTGGAATCCCCCGCGCCGGAGATTGCCGACATGCCTGCCCGGGAAGAGCGGGCTGGCGGGCAGCTGGCCGATGCCGGGGACGCTGAGATCCCTGCAGAAATTATTGAACTCGAGGCGAGCTTCGAGCGTACGGATCGTCGCATCAGCCGTTTCGAAGAGCGGGCGAAGGACGAGAGCGCAGAGCCCGAAGACGCAATCGAAGACGTGCCGGATGAAGCCATCGAGGAAGCTGTGACGGAGACTGTGACGGAGACTGTGACGGAGACTGTGACGGAGACTGTGACGGAAGCCGTCGAGGAAACCGTTGAGGAAGCCGTCGAGGAAGCTGTGACGGAAGCCGTCGAGGAAACCGTAGTCGAGGCTGCTGTCGAAGCGCCCGTGCCGCAAGAGGTCATCGAGACGATCCCCGAGGCGGTGGATGTGGCTGTACCGGTCGATATTGCCCCCGCGGCGCTTGTCGAAGACGTCCTGAACGTGGTTGAGGACGCTCCCGAAGAAGTTTTTGAGGACGTGACCGAAGAAGTTTTTGAGGACGTGACCGAAGAAGTTTTTGAGGACGTGACCGGGGAAAAGGGCGCTGAGGAAGCGGCTGCGGAGGAGGAGGTCGACGGTCTCATGGACGCAATCGTCGAGCCGGCTGTTGAAGTCGAAGAGGCCTTCGTTGAGGCCCCGGCTGAAGATCTCTTTGATGAGGAAATCGCCGCAGAGCCGCCTGACGAGGCCCCGCTTGAGGATCTGCCCGAGCTGGAAGTGGTCGAAGAGGCCCCCGCCGAGAACTTCCTGGTAGAGGAAGTGCTGGCCGAAGGTGCCATTGATGAGGCAGTCGAGGATCTCCCGGCGCAGAAGGTTGAAGAGGAGTTGTCCGAAGAGGAGCTTTTCGAGGTGCCCGTCGAGAATACGCGCGCCGAACCGCAAGAGCCCGCCGAGCCGGTCGAGCAGGCGGTCCAATCGGAACCCGCGTCTGAGCCTGCGGCCCAGCCTGACGTTGCAGACGTCACGGGAGCGAACTCGCCCGACTTGCAGCGTCTAATCGATCGGCAGCGTGCCCATTACAAATCTCATCTCAACGGGCTTGAGTCTAACATGGAGCTCGCTGGTCGGGCCATGAAGTCCGCCGAGTTCACGGACGCCCGCGACCTGTACGGGCAGGTCTTGGCGATCTATTCCGATCTGCCGGGCCCTGCGCGCAGACAATATGCCGAGCTTCGCAAAGACGCCCGGATCGGGCAGGCCGAGGCGAACTACCAGTTAGCGCGATACTTCTTCAAATCCCAGCAGATCAAGGAAGCCCGTGACTCGGCTAAGAACGCGTTGAACACCTGGCCGCAGCATAAGGGCGTTCCGCGCTTGATCGCCGACATTGATGCTTACGAGAAGCGTGTTGCTGAGGAGGAGGCGCGCCGGGTAGACCCGCCCTCGCGGCGCATCGAAGAGAGTAGTTACCAGGACAAGATGCAGCAGATCGCGAAAGCGATGAGCGAGGGGCGCGAACACTACGTGCTGGGCGAATATGACGAGGCCTTGGGCGACTTTGAGACGGTTCTCGCGCTGGATCCATACCATCGGGACGCGCATGCGCTGCGGCGCAAGGTTGCCCAGAAGACCTACACGCTACGCAGGGCCGAGCTGGATGGCACCGAAGACCAAATGATGCAGGAAGTGGCGCGCGCGTGGCGGCCCGAGGATTACGTCCCTCGCGTGCCCGACGAGTACGCACCCGGTGAGGGAGGCAGCCGGTCCCGGCTTCAACCCCCACGAATTATCGAGATGATGAAGCAGATCGAAATTCCGGAACTCGATTTCCGGCAGGCGATTATCTACGACGTGATCAAATTTCTGGTGGATGCCAGTCGGAAGCACGCCCCCGATAGTTTCAGCGAGCGTGACAAGATCAAGGGGATCAATATGGTCCTCAAGCTCGACGATGAAGCGGGGGCGACGTCCGCTCCTTCCGAACCCGACGACATCTTCGGAGGCGCCGCGGAGTCCGGCCCAGGGGGAGGATCCGCCCGCACCGTCACTCTGAATGTTCGCTACATCAGCCTCTATGACGCCCTTAACACGATTACCAAGGTGACCGGCCTGAAGTATCGCATCGAAGGCGATATTGTCGTGATTGTGGACGAGAAGGATCCTGAGGGAGAGCTCATCCAGCGGACCTATCCAGTTATGGGCACCTTCGAGGAGACCATATTTGATGTTGCCGAGACCTCCGGCGGGAGCGGTCGCGGCGGTGGTGGCGGCGGCGGCGAGTTTATCGACATTGGCGATGATATTAGCGTCGACCGTGGTGAGCGAACCCCTCAGCAGGCATTTGAGGAACTCGGGGTCGAGTTCCCGAAAGGTTCCTCACTGCGCTACGTGCGCCAACTCGGCAAGATTTTCGTATCCAATACGGCCGGTAACCTGCTCAAGCTCGAGGAGATCCTGCGCGAACTGAACGTGACGCCCAAGCAAATCGAAATCGAGGCACGCTTCGTGGATGTCGGCGAGACGGATCTGAAGGAGCTCGGACTCGAGTGGCTGTTGACGGACAACTACGAGGTTGCCGTGAAGGATGGCCCCTCCGGGATCTCTCCTGCCGGTCGCGAGCGGATCCTTATCGAGGAGAATGCGGGTATCGGCGGATTTACGCGCGGGCTTCGGTTCCTTAGCGAGGATGCCGGCGGAGTCATCGGCGGTGTCGGCTCGGGCCTGGGCACCCTCGGATCCCTCCTGTCCGTTCAGAGCCTCTTGACGAACCCGGAGATGCGTTTCGTACTGCACGCACTCGAGCAGAACGGAAACGCGAACTTACTATCCGCCCCCAAGGTCCTCGCGCAGAACGGCGAAGAGGCCGAGATTAAGGTGGTGCGCGAATTCATTTATCCAACCGAATTTGAGACGGAGCCGATTACGGCCACGGGTGGGATCAACAACAACACGACAACCATTGGCCAGTCGGTGACACCCACCTCATTCGAGACGCGTGAGGTCGGTGTTCTCTTGAACGTGATTCCGGAAGTGAATCCCGACGGCAATTTGATTACCCTGACGATGACCCCGCAGGTCGTCTCGGGACCGGACTTCATCGACTATGGCTCAGAGGTTGTGCTCCCCGACGGAACGATCAACAGGACATCCTTCCAGCAGCCAATCTTTTTCGTTCGCCAGGTGCAAACACGGGTCATGATTTACGATGGTGCGACCGTCGTCATGGGCGGCATGATCACCGAGGAATTGACCAAGACCGACGACAAGGTGCCGCTGCTGGGCGATCTTCCGGTGCTTGGACGATTGTTTCGTTCCAAGAGCAGCCACAGTGAAAAACGGAATTTATTGATCTTTGTGACCGCACGCCTGGTGAATCCGGCCGGAGAGCCCACCGGGCGACCGTCCGGGCCGAGTCGCTTGTTATCGGCCGGGGCCGCGAGTGGTGACAATCGCTAAGCGGAATTCTGCCGTTGCGGAGGCGTTTTCGGTGTCTTTTTTTTGTTGACGATAGTGGCATAGCTACTGTAGAGTTCTGCCGAATTAGCTCAGAAGAGCTTTTGGTGACTTCTTTCCCACTTCTCTGTTTCCCCTACCGATTCCGCATATTGATGTGATCTTTCCGTCGATTGCATGGTGAAAATTGCGATTACAGGCGGCATCGCCTGTGGAAAGAGTCTCGCAGGGAAAACTTTCGAGGAGAATGGGATTCCCGTACGCGACACCGACGATATCGCTCATGAACTCATGCAGCCGGGAGACCCGGTATTCGACAACGTCGTAAAAGCGTTTGGGGCTGGGATCCTGGATGACGAGCATAGCATCGATCGATCCGTGCTGGGGAAGCTGGTTTTCAGGGATCCGGAAAAACTCGAGCAACTAAACGAATTGGTGCACCCGCAGGTGATGCGCGTGACGGCCGAGTGGCTGCAAGCGCAGGAACAGGATTCACAGAGGGTAGCCGCGGTGATGATTCCTCTACTGTACGAGCGAGGGATGCAAAGCGGTTGGGACGCGGTACTTTGTGTTGCCGCACCGCATGCCGACCAGTTGCGCCGTCTTTGCGCGCGCGGGCTGTCGAGGGAAGATGCGGAAATCAGAATACGAGCGCAGTTAGATGTCAGGCAGAAGATGAAGTTGGCGGATGTTGTGGTTTTCAACAGTGGGTCGAAGGAGCTACTGGGGGATCAGACACGGCGAGCAATAAGACAAATCCTGGAGAACAGTGATGGTTGAGAGAATGGAATCACGCGGCCCACGAGGCCGTTCCTCGCGCGGTCCGAAGGGCCGTTCACCCCGCTCCGGCAGAGGTGGCGGTGGCGGTGGCGGTGGCGGTGGAGGGAACCGCGGCGGAAATCACGATAATGACGGTCCGGTGTCGAAGATGCCGGATGACTTCGTCCCCACGGGCGATCCCCAGGTGCTGAACCTGTTCGATCTGCAGAAGCAGTCGGTCCCGGAGTTGAACCTGGTGGCCGAGGGCTTCGGGCTCATCGAGTTGGGTGCACTCCGCAAGCACGAGCTGATTTTTGAGATTCTAAAGGCGAACGCCACGCTGAACGGCGAGATGTTCAGTCAGGGCGTCGTGGAGATCCTGCCGGATGGCTTCGGATTTCTTCGCTCGCCATACAATAACTACCTTCCGTGTCCCGAGGATATCTACGTCTCGCCGTCCCAAATTCGACGTTTGGCCATGCGCACGGGTGATTTCGTCGAAGGCGCGATTCGGGAACCGAAGGACAAGGAGCGATTCTTCGCGTTGCTGCGTGTCGATAAGGTCAATGGAGGCGACCCCGAGAAGTCTCGGAACAATATCCCGTTCGAGAACCTGATCCCACTCTTCCCGCAGGAGCGCTTTATCCTTGAGGTGAATACCAAGGAGATTTCAATGCGCGTGCTGGACATCTTCACGCCCATCGGCAAGGGGCAGCGCGGTCTGATCGTAGCCCCGCCACGAACGGGCAAAACCGTGCTGCTTCAGAAGATCGCAAACTCGATCTCGGAGAACAGCCCGGACGCGTACCTGATCGTTCTGTTGATCGATGAACGGCCCGAAGAAGTCACCGACATGGTGCGCAACACCAACGCACATGTGCTGAGTTCGACGTTTGATGAACCACCGGAGCGGCACGTGCAGGTAGCCGAGCTCGTGATCGAGATGGCCAAACGCAAGGTGGAGTGCGGCGAGGATGTGGTAATTCTGCTCGATAGCATCACCCGTCTGGCGCGCGCCTACAACACCCTGGAGCCACATAGCGGGAAGATTCTGTCCGGGGGTGTCGATGCCAACGCGCTGCACAAGCCGCGGCGCTTCTTCGCCGCCGCGCGAAACACCGAAGACGGGGGTAGCCTGACGATTATGGCCACGGCCCTGGTGGATACGGGCAGCCGCATGGACGAGGTGATTTTCGAGGAGTTCAAGGGCACGGGTAACATGGAGCTATGCCTCGACCGCAACCTGGTCGACAAGCGCATTTACCCCGCCATGAACGTCGAAAAATCCGGGACGCGCAAGGAGGAGATTCTCCTGCACCCGGATGAACTGAATAAGATCTGGACGCTGCGCAAGGCGATTAAGGACATCCCGGCCGTGGAGGCCATGGAACTGATCGTCAACCGTCTCAAGAAGACCAAGACGAACGCAGAGTTTTTGATGTCCGTACACGATGGGATGTAGGCCTCGCGCCGGATTCCGTCTCGAACCCGCGCCGGATCCAGGCGCATCAATTGGGGATTCTCCATGAATGTTACCGTCGAAGAGCAGGGCCCGTGTCGCAAGGTCCTCCATATCGAAGTGTCCGAGGATATCGTGGGGGCCGAGTACAAGGACGTCGCGAAGATGTACGCGTCGCGGGCCAAGGTGGCAGGCTATCGGCCGGGCAAGGTTCCGGTTCCGATTATCGAGCGAAAGTTCCGCAAGGAGATCGAGCAGGAGACGCGCGATCGCCTGCTTCCCAAGTGCTACCAGGACGCGATCTCTTCGCAGGGACTCGAACCGCTGGCCGTGGTGTCGATCAGCGACGCGCTCGTGGAGAAGGGAAGCCCGTTCGTGATCGACGTGACCGTCGATGTGAAGCCGAAGATCGAGCTCCCGGCATACAAGGGATTACAGATTCAGCGCAACAAGACCGAGGTCTCCGAGGATGAGATCGAGCGCGCGATGGACTCGATGCGCGAACGGCTTTCGGTGTACGAGGACGTCGCGGACCGTCCGGTCGGCGAAGGGGATCTGGTCGAGGTCTCCTACAGCGGAATTTGCGATGAGATGGCGATTACGGACCTGTTGGCCGATCCTCCCAGTCTGGGATCCGCCGACAAGATCTGGATGCCGATCGGGGCGCACGACATTATACCCGGCATGGGCGCGGCCTTGATCGGTGCGGCCTCGGGTGAGGAGCGCACGGTAGAGGTCGCGTTTCCGGACGATTACCGCTTTTCTGAACTCGCCGGTAAGTCGGCCGTCTATACCGTCTCGGTGGGAATGATACGCGGCAAGACGCTTCCGGAGGACGCCAAAGTGCTCGAGGAGGCGGGCGTTGAATCGATCGACGAGTTGCGGAAGCGATATCGCGAGCAGTTGCAGGCAATGCAGGATCGGAATGAGGATCAGCGATTGAAGAGCGAGCTCGTACGCATGCTCACGGAACAGGTCAATCCGGAGGTACCCGAGTCCGTCGTGGAAGCCGAGCAGCGCCAAATCATCCAGGACATTGTGCGCAGCAATATGCAGCGCGGCATCACGGGCGAGGACCTTGCGTCGCATAAGGACGAAATCTCCACGACCGCCGAGGCGCAGTCCGTTGCCCGCGTGAAGAACAATTTCGTTCTCAGTCGCATCAGTGACGAAGAGGGCATCGAGGTCTCCGACAACGAAATCGAGGAGCATATCGCCGGCATGGCGGGACTGTACGGCATGCCCCCTGAGCAGCTGCGCGCCCGGCTGGTGGAGAACGACCGAATGAGTTCTTTAAGAGGTGATCTCCGTATGGAGAAGACATCTCAGTTTTTACTGGATCATGCGGAAATCAAAGAGGCATAATCTTACGAACCCTTAACCTCTCAACGAGAGTTGACCCCCTGAACCCAAGGAGCAATTGCATGAACGAAAGAAGCCAGGTTTTAGTCCCTATGGTCGTCGAACAGACGGGACGTGGCGAGCGCGCCTACGATATCTATTCCCGCCTCTTGAAAGAGCGAATCGTCTTCATTGGCACGCCGATTAATGACGATGTGAGTAATCTGATTATTGCGCAGCTATTGTTTCTGCAGAGCGAGGATCCGGACAAGGATGTGAACATCTATATCAATTCCCCCGGGGGGTCTGTCACGGCAGGGTTGGCTATTTATGACACGATGCAGTATTTGAAATGCGACATCGCGACGTATTGCGTGGGCCAGGCAGCGAGTATGGGCGCCGTGCTTCTCGCGGCCGGAGCCCCGGGGAAACGCTTTGCGCTTCCCAACGCTCGAATCATGATCCACCAGCCGTGGGGAGGTGCCCAGGGGCAGGCCTCGGACGTCCAGATTCAGGCGCAGGAGATTCTACGCATCAGGGATTGTTTGAACGAAATCCTGGCTAAGCATAGTGGCAAGAGCGTCGACGTGATCGCCAAGGATTCCGATCGGGACAATTTCATGTCCGCCGAGGAAGCCAGGAAATACGGACTGGTGGATGAGGTCGTTGCCGAGCGGGCAGCGCCCGTGAAGGTGTCGCGTTCAAAAAAGAAGTAGTCGACCATGGCGACCAAGCAGAAAAACGTTCGATGTTCGTTTTGCGGGAAAACGCACGGCCAGGTTAAGCGCCTCATCGCCGGCCCGAACGTCACAATCTGTAACCAGTGTGTCGACACTTGCGCCGCACTGCTTCACGACGAGACGGGTTCTGAGGAAGGGGTCGCCATCGCGCGCGAGCTTCGGGTGCCGAAGCCGCACGAACTTGTCGCCCACCTTGATCAGTACGTCATCGGGCAGGCACACGCCAAGAAAGTCTTGTCCGTGGCGGTGCACAATCACTACAAGCGCCTCAAGCAGCGTAACCACGCCGACGAGGCCGACCCCTACGACGACGTCGATCTGGAGAAGAGTAACATCATGCTCGTGGGGCCTACCGGGTGTGGCAAAACCCTTTTGGCCAGAACCCTGGCAAAGTTGCTGGATGTACCGTTTACGATTGTCGATGCGACGACGCTGACCGAGGCGGGCTACGTCGGAGAGGACGTCGAGAATCTCCTGCTTAGACTGATCCAGGCGGCCAACTATGATATTCCGCGCGCGGAGATGGGAATCATCTACGTCGACGAGATCGACAAGATCGGCCGCAAGACGGAGAACGTATCGATCACTCGCGACGTTTCGGGCGAGGGCGTTCAGCAGGCGCTACTCAAGATTCTCGAGGGAACGGTCGCGAGTGTGCCGCCACATGGCGGGCGAAAACATCCGCAGCAGGAATACATCAAGATCAACACCGAGCACATTCTCTTCGTCTGTGGAGGAGCCTTTGTCGGGCTCGAGGATATCGTGCGGCGACGCGTTGGCAACCAGGCGATCGGGTTTCACACAGATGCCGACGCGAAGACTGCAGGCGCTTCCGAGCCGGGCGAGGGGCTGGTGGTTCCGGAGTCGGAAGACTTCGTGCGCTATGGTTTGATTCCAGAGTTTATCGGCCGGCTACCCATTGTTTCGGTCCTGGGTGAGCTCTCGCAGGCCGACCTTGTCCGCATCCTCGTAGAACCCAAGAACTGCATGGTGCGCCAATATCAGAAGCTGCTCGCCTTGGAAGGCGTGGAACTCGAGTTTAATGATGGCGCTCTCATGGAACTTGCGAGGCTGGCGCACGAGAAGAAATCGGGCGCCAGGGGGCTGCGTGCTATCCTTGAGAAGATCATGCTGGACGTGATGTTTGAGGCACCACGCCACAAGGACGTGAAGGACATCCGGATCACCAAGTCGATGATTTCTGAGGGGAGGATCGACTTTGAGTCGATCCGCAAGCGCCAGCTCAAGATCGCCTGATCTCCCGCTCGCTCGCGGGAACCCTCCGGCTCCGGTCCAGATGCTCTGAGACCGTAGGTTATCCGAAGTCCGTAACTGAGCTTGTACACGGCGTTTATGCCTGTTTTTACCGACGATTCCGCCCAATCGAAACCTGCTGTACACAGGGTCATTGACAGGATGTTAACAGTCTAGGAGACCGTCGGACTTAGCTCCATCAGTTTAAGTCGTGTGAGAAACCGCCGGTCTCCTAATAGTTTTGCTGCGCAAAACCAGTGTCTGTTTCCTTTACATATCGTGCGCTCATGCAACGCAGTTTATCGCTCCACTCCATCCGCTGAAAGCCCTTTTCCCACGGTTTTCCCTTCCTGATGGAAAATCGTAGCTAGGAGGCTGGCGGACCCCTTGAGCGTCAATAATCGGAGGGCGGCTAAGTCCGCCGGGCTCCTAGTCCGCTGCATCCATGCCAAGCATCGACATGCGGCGTCTCAGCTTCCCACGGGAGATCCCGAGCAGGCGGGCCGCTGCGGTGACGTTTTCATCGGTTCGGTTGAGCGCCTCGGTGTAGAGCAGGCGCTCGACCTCCTCGAACTTGATGGTCTGGATCGGCCAGGCGGCATCCGAGGGAGATTCTGTTGATTCGGTGCTGCCCCCGGAGGTCAGGTGGTCCGGAAGGTCGTCAGGCTGAATCATGCCGTCATGACGGCAGTGGATCACCGTGTTCTCCATCAGGTTTCGCAATTCGCGGACGTTGCCGGGGTAGTCGTGCCGCCCGAGCAGCCTGAGCGCTTCGTCGGAGATTCCCTCGATGGGTTTTCCCATCTCCTGGGCGAAGTGGAGAAGAAAGTAAAGGGCCAGCAGACCGATATCTTCCTTGCGCTCGCGGAGCGCCGGAAGGGAGATCGCGCAGACACCCAGGCGGTAATAGAGATCACTCCGGAACTCCTTACTCTCGACCATCTCCTCGAGCCGCCGGTTGGTCGCCGCGATGAGCCTGATGTTGGCATCCTTCTCTCGGGTCTCGCCGACGGTGCGATAAACGCGCTGTTCCAGCAGGCGCAGAATTTTCGGTTGCGCGGCAAGAGGCATATCGCCAATTTCATCCAGAAACAACGTGCCGCCGTTGGCCGCGTCGACATAGCCGCTCCGGTTCTCGAGCGCGCCGGTGAACGCACCGCGCTTGTGTCCGAACATCTCCGACTCGAATAACTCGTCAGGTATCGAGGCGCAGTTGACGGTGATGAACGGCTTGTCGCTCAACGGGCTCATTTGGTGGATCGCGTTCGCCACGAGTTCTTTTCCGGTCCCGCTTTCGCCCGTGATTAACACCGTGGCGCGCGTGGCCGCGATGTCGACGGTCTCCTCGGTGACCTTGCGCATCGCGGGCGACTGCCCGAGCATGGTACTTTGCGCGCGGTTTCGGCTGAAGAGTTCGAGGCTCAGGGCGTCGACTTGAGCCGTGAGCAGTGCCTTCTGGCGGCTCAGGGTTCGGAAACGGGACGTGCGCTCAATCGCGGCCTGCAGTTCGGCAAGCTTGAACGGCTTGTGAAAAAAGTCCGTCGCGCCCTGTCGCAGGGCCTTGATCGCGTGCTCGCTATGGGCATACGCCGTGATGAAGATCAGATCGCACGCTGGATCGATCCGCTTGACGCGCTCCAGCACCTCGAAGCCGTCGCACTCGGGCATCTTGATGTCGCTGATGACGATGTCCGCGCCATGCTTTTCGATCCATTCGATGGCGACGAGCGGCTTCTCAAAGGCCGTAATAGAGAAGCCAAGATCTTCGAGTACGGATTGCAGGTTCCTGAGGACTAGCGCATCATCGTCGATCAGGACGACATTAACTTCCCTTATTGCTTCCTTTTCCTGGCCTGTCACGTGGCTCTGTCCCCTCACGGTGATTGATTACGGTACCGCACAGTGGATGGGCTACTCTTTCACGACTTGAGTGCCAACGCCCTTGTCGGTGAAGATCTCGAAGAGCAGGGCGTGCGGCGTGGTGCCGTTGATAAGGTGCGCCTTGTGGCATCCGGCCGTGACGGCGCGAATACAGGCCTCCACCTTGGGGATCATCCCGCTGGTAATGACGCCGGTCCGAATATGCTTCCGGGCCTGTCTTATCGAGAGTTGAGATACGAACTGACCGTTCTCGATGACGCCGTCCACGTCGGTCAGAATCGTGAGCTTTTCCGCCCGCAGGCGCGCAGCAAGTTCCGTGGCGGCGGTGTCGGCATTGATATTGTAGTACACGTCGCCGTTGCGTCCCACGGGCGACACCACGGGAATCTCATCACGGTTCAGTATTGCGCGCAGCTCGGATACGGAGACCCCGGTGACATCTCCGACGAGTCCGAGATCGGGATCGCGTTGACGGGCCCGGATGCAGCCGGTCGCATCGCGTGTCTTGATCCCGTGGCTCTTGAGATGGTCTCGAATCTCGCCATTAATCGTTCGAAAAACTCGCCGTACGATACGAATGGTAGCGTCGTCGGTAACGCGCAGCCCATTCACGAAACGAGGCTCGATTTTCGCCTTTTCCATTTCGCGTGTGATGGCCGGCCCACCGCCGTGGACGATGATAGGTCGAACGCCGATTGTCTTTAGAAGTGCGATGTCCTTGGTCACGGCTTGCTTGAGCTCCTCGTTGATCATCGCTTTACCGCCATACTTGATCACGAATATCTTGCCTTTGAATTTCTGAATGTACGGCAGCGCCTCTTCGACAAGCATGCTGGCCTTACTAATGAGTTGTTCAACCATGATCTCTATTCGCGAAGACGCAGCCGGCCGGAATCATACGGTGGCCGGATCTCCCGTTTCATCGACAATCCATTGCACATACGCCTCGAGTCCGCCCACGGCGGGCAAGGCAAGAATTTCCGGCACCTCGTACTCATGCTGCCCGGAGATCGACCGAATCACACGCTCCTGAAGCGCGCTGCGCGTCTTGATCCACAAGGCAGTCTCTTCCGACGTCTCGATCGCGCCTTTCCAGCGGTACACGCTCCGGATCGGGGCCATTTGCACGCATGCGGCGATGCGTTGCTCGACCAGTGACCGCGCAAGCGTTTCGGCGCTCTCCCTCGACGGTGCGGTAGTAGTAATCACGACCACGTTATTCGATTCGCTCACTTCGGATTCCTCTCCTGCGCCCGAAAGCCGTATCGAGCACGGCTCGCTCTGTGCGCGCTCAAAAAGCGCTTTGCGGATGGGCCCCATTGAGACTAAACTCCGGGTGTGGCGCAACCTTTTTCTACCCGGACGGCAGAGGGGAAGGATTGTGAAGTCGATGCAGGGAGTCGTGATCACCAACGCGTAAGGCCATGCACCATGTGACGACAATGCTGCTCGGCGGAGCCTTCGTGGCGGTGGGCTGGCTATGCATGTCGTGTCGTGCCGAGCCGAGACCCTCCGACGATCCAGCCTGGACCGAGAGCCGCAGGGCCATGGTCGAGACGCTGCGCAAACCGCCATATTCGGTCACGAATCAGGCGGTGCTGAACGCCATGTCGAAGGTGCGCCGGCATATGTTCATTCCCGTTGCACATCGCGACGTCAAGGTCGCCTATGGCGACCATCCCTGGGCGATCGGTCATGGCCAAACCATCTCGCAACCCTTCATCGTGGCCTATATGACGGCCCAGTTGGGGATTGGAAAGGGGGCGCGTGTGCTGGAGATCGGCACCGGGTCGGGCTACCAGGCCGCCGTCCTGGCCGAGATGGGGGCCAAGGTCTACAGCATCGAGATCGTGCCGGAACTGGCCGAGCACGCGCGTAAGGCTCTCGCCGCGGAGGGATACGATGGCGTCGAGGTCATGACCGGAGATGGCTACAAGGGGTGGCCTGCGCATGGCCCGTTTGACGCGATCATCGTCACGGCCGCGCCTCCTGAGATTCCCGCCGCGCTCGTGGATCAGATCAAGGACGGAGGATGCATGATTGTTCCTGTGGGCGAAGCTTTTCAGCGTCTTATTCTGTTGAAGCGGAAGGGGGAGAAGGTCAGCAAGGAGGAGCACTTCCCGGTGCGCTTCGTCCCGATGGTGCCTGGCAAGGAATAGCGGTGAAGCGCGGCCGGATCAGGATCGTCGGCCGCGTGCAGGGCGTAGGTTTCCGCTATTGTGCCTGCACGGAGGCGCGGAGACTCGGTTTGCAGGGCTGTGTACGCAATTTGCCCGACGGTTCCGTCGAGACCGAATGCGAGGGCGAGGACGGCAACCTGAGAGCCTACGTCGAGTGGTGCCGGCAGGGCCCCTCGATGGCGCGTGTCAGGGACGTGAGCGTGACGTATACCGAACCCACCGGTGAGTTCGAAGGATTCCAGATCACCTGAGCCCCAGCCGGCCCGCTCGCGGGGCAGGCTCTGCGTCTCCGCGCCTCTGCGTGAGGCATCCTCCGTGCCTCCAGCGCAGCGGGTGGTAGAATCCCGGGGATTGCGGCTACAGAAGTACCTCGATCACGCTAGGCCCAAATCCAGCGAACCTTGTTTCCGAAGCAACTTTATCGCAAGCTTCGTCGCAAGCTTTGTCGATTTCCGGCATGGCTGGGTGAACACGCCGGCCCCTAATCGTCCTGCCGCGCCCTCCGAAGCGTCGACCTCGCAGAAAGTCTCAATGTCCAATTTTCAA
>JAQBYD010000017.1 GCA_027623315.1 Verrucomicrobiota bacterium
CGGCGGGTGGATCGGAAATTGAGACGAGACCTCGAAAAGTTAACAAATTGAAACACTGACCCCTTTGTAGCCAGTGCCGCGTAGGCGAACGCCGCTGTGTGAGATCCCCTGACGACGGGCCGCGCTCTCGGCCTCGTACGCATGACGCTTCTACTGAATAGGCGGGACTTCCGCGATCCGTTTCTCCATGCTCCAACGCATGGGAACTGGCCCTCCGTCCGATAAGCTTTGGAAGACGCTCGATGTTGACCGCGAGGCGGCGACCCTCCTGTCACAAGAGACCGATCTGCCCGCTCCTATCGCGGCGCTCTGTATCCATCGCGGCTTTAGCGATGCCGCCGGCGTTGACCGCCTCCTGCGCCCGCGCTTGAGCGATTTCTCCGACCCGAACGAACTCCCGGACATGCCGGTGGCCGTCGAGCGCGTATGGGATGCCATCGACGCCGCACAACTGATCGTGGTCTACGGCGATTACGACGTCGACGGCATCACGAGCACGGCACTGCTCTATCGCGTTTTGACCCGCCTCGGCGCATCGGTACGGACGTTTCTGCCGGACCGCGAATCCGAGGGATACGGCTTCACGACGCAGGCCCTGCGGCGCTGCCTGGCCGAACAACACCCCGGCCTGATCGTCACGGTAGATTGCGGAAGCTGCTCGACCGAAGCCGTCGCCTTCGCGCGCGAGAAGGGAATCGACGTGATCGTAACCGATCACCATGAACTGGCCACCGAACCCGCTGACGCGTTCGCCCTGGTCAACCCCAAGCGGTCGCAAATCCAGTCGCAGCAGGTCCTGGCCGGCGTGGGTGTAGCCTTCAAGCTCTGCCATTCCCTCGTGAAACGCGGACGCGAGTCCCATCCGGAGCGAGTGCATAACCTGGATCTGCGCGATTACCTCGACCTCATCGCGGTGGGCACGGTCGCGGATATCGTGCCACTGACCGGGGAGAATCGGGCGCTGGTGCGGCACGGCCTTCGCCGCCTGCAGACGCAACCGCAAACCGGACTGCACGCGTTGCGCGAGGCTGCCGGCGGCGACGGCGACGGCGACGGCGAAGCCGACACCTACCTGGTGGGGTTCGTACTCGGCCCACGCCTCAACGCTGCCGGGCGACTGGGGAGCGCCATGGCCTCACTCGAACTCCTGATGACCGAGGACACAGTGCGGGCCGCGGAACTGGCGCGCGAGCTTGATCAATCCAATCGCGAGCGACGTCGCATCGAGGGCAGCATGGCCGAGGCGGCGACCAAGAGCATCGACGAATCATTCGACGCCGCGCGCGACTTCGGACTCGTCATCGGCGAGGAGGGCTGGCATGTCGGGGTCGTCGGCATCGTCGCGTCTCGCCTCGCGCAACGCTACCGCCGACCGTCGCTGGTGATCGCCTTTGGTAATGACGGGCAGGGACGCGGATCCGGGCGCAGCATTGAGGGCTTTAATCTCCTGCAGGCGCTCGAGACGTGCGCCGACCTGTTCGTGACCTACGGGGGACATGCCATGGCCGCCGGATTCACAATCGAGCGTACTCAACTCGCTGCCCTGCAGCAACGATTCAACAAGGCTTGCAGCCACAGCCTCAAGGACCGCGACCTGCGGGCGACCATCACCATCCAAGCGTGGCTCGATTCAACGGATGCCGACATGCGCTTCTGTGAATCGCTCGAACAACTCAAGCCCTTCGGCGCCGGATATTCTCGCCCGATCTGGGGACTGCGCTCGCTGCACGTGGTCGGTGAACCTCGCGTAGTGGGGACCCGTCATCTCAAGCTCCGCCTCGCCGCCGGTGGAACGGAGTGGGACGCCATCGCCTTCGGCATGGCGGACCGCGAACTGCCCGACGGGCCGATCGATGTCGCCTGCGCGGTCGAAAAGAACAGCTTCCGTGGTCGCGACTCGGTCCAACTCAATATCCAGGACTTCCGTCCCGCCGAGTGAGACGCGGCATGGTACGGCCTGACGCAAGTGGCGAGTGGCAGGTGGCAAGTGGCGAGCGGGGAGTGCCCAACCTGTATCTTCTAAAGAGCTCAGATCCCGAGGATCCACACTCCGGGGAGGAGCGTGGATGCTGGATCACCGGCAAATTCTTGAGTTCGCTGTGGTTTGGGGACATGATGGACGCGCGGCCGATTCGTCGGGGCGCGCGTGACGCATATGACTACTGAAATTCAAGCTCCTCCAACAACCACGGCGCCCGTCTTTGTGGCGCTAAGCGGCGGGGTGGACTCTGCCGTGGCTGCCTGCCTGCTGAAGGAAGAGCATACCAACGTCATCGGCATTTCGCACCGTCACTGGCCAGAGTCCCGCTGCTGCTCAACCGCTTGTATCGATCGCTGTGCAGAGCAATGCGAGGACATGGGAATCCCCTACTCTGCCGTGGACTGCATCGTGGAGTTTGCCCAGCAGATCGTTGATAACTTCGTCGCCAGCTACGAGCGCGGTGTCACTCCCAACCCGTGCGTGCTTTGCAATGAACAGATCCGTTTCGACCTGATGGTCGACAAGTATTATCGCCAGAAGGGCGAGGAACCGGCGGCCGACTTCAAACTGGCCACGGGGCACTATGCTCGTGTCGTCCGCCACGATGGACGGTATCGCCTGCGACGGGGTATCGATCCCGATAAAGATCAGTCCTATATGTTGCACCGTCTTTCCCAACGGGAACTCTCACGCTGCATCTTCCCGCTTGGAAACATGCACAAGGCCGAGGTTCGCGCCATGGCGGAGAAGCTGGGCCTCAAGTCCGCCAAGGAAAGCGACAGCCAGGATATCTGCTTCGTGCAGGGCCGCTACCAGGAGTTTATTCGGCAGTACTCGGAAACGGTCCAGAAGCCCGGTCCGATTCTGGACCGCGAAGGCAATCAACTGGGTGAACACGAGGGGATCGCATTCTATACACGCGGGCAACGTAGTGGCCTGGGGCTCAACGGAGGTCCGTGGTACGTCGTCGAGACGAATCTCCAGACCAACCAGGTGGTCGTTGGGCGGCGCGAGGATCTCCTCGAGCGCGCGTTCACCATCTCCGACATACACTGGGGCGCCGCGCCGCGCCAGGAACCGTTCGAATGTGTCGTCCAGACCCGCTACCGGAGCCAGGCACGTTCCTGTATCGTTGAGCCCGCGGCCGGAGACGCCGCTACGGTCCGGCTGTCAGAGGCCTCTGCGGATGTGACGCCTGGCCAGTCCGCGGTGTTTTACGAAGAGGATTGGGTCGTCGGCGGAGGCATCATCCAGGACTTTATACGATGAAAGTCCACGATTGCATAGCGGTCCGCCGCTCCTGAAACTCACGCCATGAGCACCTGGGTCCCATCACGTTCTGCACCGGTGCCGCGGTCCGCCGAAGCCCATGTCTGGAGGCTTGCTCTCGACCAACCCGAGTCGGAGTCGGTCCAGCAGCTCGAACTCCTCTCGGACGACGAACGGGATCGCGCCGCCCGCCTTCGATTCGAACAGCACCGGCGCCGCTTCATCCTTGCCCGCGCAGGCCTGCGCAAGATCCTTGGCCTGTACCTCGAGCGCCCTGCACGCGAACTGGCATTTCTCTACGGCCATCATGGGAAGCCGCGCCTGGCCCCTCCGTTCTCAACGACCGGACTTGAGTTCAATCTCTCGCATGCCCAGGACATCGCCCTGGTCGCGGTCACACGCGAGGCTCCGATTGGTGTCGACATCGAGAACCTCGACCGCAAAGTAGAGATGGAGGGAATCGCCCGCCGGTTCTACGCGCCCGAGGAGTTCGCAGCCATCCAGGCCGCGCCAGAGTCCGACCGACGCCAGGCCTTCTTCAACTGCTGGACGCGCAAGGAGGCATACCTCAAGGCGCGCGGCGACGGCATCACAGTCAACCTGGAGTCCTTCGCCGTATCCGTCGAAAACACGGACACCCCGTCACTGCTCCGATGCGAGATAAATTCACCCGAAGAATGGTCGATGCGGTCACTTCACCCTCACGATCACTACGTCGCCGCACTCGCCATCGCTTCACCGGCATGCCGCTTGCAGCTTCTACAACTTGATTGATTTTAGCGATGCGATCCTCCAGAATCATGTGTCTCTCCTGATCATGCCCAGCCGTCAGAAACAACAGATTTCCGATGCCGCACACGAGGCGCAGCGAGCGACCGACCGTGCCGCGCGCCTCGAGAACGAACTCACTCAACTCCGGCGAAAGGTCGATCGATTTGCGCTGACCTCACAGGCGATGTGGGAACTCCTCAAGGAGACGACCGAGTTGAACGAGGAGGACCTCGTCAAGCGCATGGATGAAATCGATCTGCGCGACGGCACACCGGACGGGAAGATCGGCACCCAAGTCATCGAATGCCCCGAGTGCAAACGCCCCGTCAGCAGCGCACGCGACAGCTGTATGTACTGCGGCGCCGATATCGACCGAAAGCACCTGTTTGGATGAATAGGAAGTGGGTAGTCGGAAGTGAGAAGTAGGAAGTAAGAAGCGAGTAGTGAATAGTCGAAAGTAAGAAGTGAGAAGTGAATTCTGACTTCCCACTAACCACTTCTGACTAGCCACTTCCGCCTTCTGACTGATTACGGAAGACGACCTCACGCCCTTTCACCTCGTCGAAGAACTCGCCATCCCGGAACACGACGTTCCCGTTGACGAGCGTGATCACCGGCCAGCCCTGGATCTCCCATCCGTTGTAGGGGCTCCAGTTGCACTTGGAGTGGAGTTGGCCGTCGCGGATGGTCTTTGTCTGTTTCAGATCCACCAGCACGATGTCGGCGTCGAAGCCGGGAGCAATACGCCCCTTCGCTTGTACGCCGTAGAGCTGCACGGGTTTCTCACAGAGCCACTTGACGACATCGTTCACGCGACATCGTCCCTGGTTCGCCTGGTGAAGCATCAAGGGCATTAGCGTTTCAACGCCCGGCATCCCGGCGGGAGCCTCCCCGAACGGTTTATCCTTCTCCTCGCGCGAGTGCGGGGCGTGATCGGTCGCCATGCAGTCGATGACACCATCCTTCAGCCCCTGCCACAGCGCCGCGCCGTGCTCCGCGGTGCGAATCGGTGGGTTCATCTGCGCGTAGGTTCCGAGGCGCTCGTAGTCATCCGGTGCCTTCAAGAGGAAATGCTGCGGACAGAGCTCGGTCGATATCAAACCCGCGATCTTCTCGGCACGAAGGTATTCGACTTCGTCGCGCGTGGTCAGATGGAGAATGTGCAATCGTCGCTCGTATTTCCTCGCCATCTCGACCAGGAAGCGCGTTGACGCGAGAGCGGCATCCGCCGAGCGGATGCGCATATGGTCCTCAACGTTAGTCGATCCGGCGTACTGCGCCTTGTTGGCTTCGATGATGGCCTGATCCTCCGAATGAACGGCGATCAGCCGCTTGCCGTTCGCGAAAATGTGCTCAACATCCCGGCGATCGGAGATGAGTAGCGAACCCGTCGAGGCCGCCATGAATATCTTGATGCCCGGCACATTCTCGACCGCGTTCAATTCAGTCAGATTGTCGGAAGTTGCGCCGATGAAGAAACCGTAGTTAACCAGGCACTTCCGTGACGCGATCTGTTTCTTCTCGGCCATGAGCTCGCGCGTCGTCGTATTCGGCACCGTATTCGGCATATCGAAGAACGCCGTGACGCCGCCGGCCGCCGCCGCGCGCGAGCCGGACTCGAGGTCCTCCTTCCACTGCATGCCCGGATCCCGAAAGTGAACCTGCGGGTCCAAAGCGCCCGGTAGCGCATGCAGCCCCCGGGCGTCGATTTCTTCGTCAGCGGACCCC
This sequence comes from Verrucomicrobiota bacterium, assembly GCA_027623315.1. Classification (GTDB taxonomy): domain Bacteria; phylum Verrucomicrobiota; class Kiritimatiellia; order CAJWTS01; family CAJWTS01; genus JAQBYD01. The sequence goes on from JAQBYD010000017.1 coordinate 5,750, forward strand.
ACGGCCGAACCCACGGCCTCGATTCGGCCGTTACGAATCAGGATGTCAGCCGACTGGGTGTCCGAGGAGGAAACCACCAACGCATTCCGAATGACCATTGAGCTCGTCTTCATCTGCTGCGGACACTTTACGACCGGCAAGCCGAGGCTCCAAGCCGCTATTTATGGATCCCTGCGAGATTCGATCCATCAATCGTCCTGCCAAAGATCGCAGGGAAGCAGCCGTGGAGCCTGACGATCGTCTGGTCTTCGCTGGATTGTTGGCGTTGGTGGCGATAGCCTGCCTATCAACCGCGATGAACGTCCGTCATCCCGTCCTGAAATAGGTTGTCACTCACAAGCCTTGGGCCGCACGACGCGGCGCCACTTGCTCATTCTCCGCGTCCGGGGTGAGGGCACCCCGTCTCCATCGCCTTAACCCGGATATCTCACACTTTTCCTGCTACGAAGGTCAAGAGCCCGGTTGGGGCGCGGCCAGGTTGAGGCGTTCGGTGGATTCGGCGCTAGTCGCCGAAGCTGGAATTTCGCCATCTAAAAGGACGCCGCAACCCCGAATCCCCTAATTTACTCGAAAACCGGCTGATGGGTCCGCCGCGATCCAGTCCCAGACGGAGCCAATTTTTAGCGAAAATTAAGGTTGCATTCCTGGGTCAGGTCCGTTAAGGTCCCGCCGATTGCAGTTGAGAAAGATCGAGTGATTTACTGTTTGGTTGTCCTCCTTGCCATAGTGGCCGGTGGCGATCCTAGTCCGCGAGCGGCGGAAACGGTCACCGGCTCTCCGCAGCAGAACGAGATGGGAGTACCACTATGGGTACCAGATTATACGTGGGCAATTTGTCCTACGACACGCAAGAAGGCGACATCCAGAGCCAGTTCGAACAGGCTGGCACCGTGAGGTCATGCGACATGATCATGGACAAGTTCACGAACAAGTCCAAGGGATTCGCGTTCGTCGAAATGGGTTCCGATGAGGAAGCCGCCAAGGCGATCTCCATGTTCGACAACCAGGAACTGGATGGCCGTACGCTTAAGGTCAACGAAGCGCGACCGCGCGAAGACCGTGGAGATTCCTACGGTGGTGGCGGCGGCGGCGGCGGCGGCGGTGGCCGGCGCGATCGCTACTAATCAATAGCGGGCTAACGCCCAATAACAATCTACTGACGGATCGCGATCCTAAGGGGTCGCGGGCGTCAGTATTTTTTTGCCTGCGCCGAACCAGTCCGAAGATCCAGCATGTGCACTCGCAGGCACACCTGAGTCCTCCAGACCACGCATTCTGAAGGCTTCACGGGATCCCCAAACCTTGAAATGGCCTGCAATTCGCACATTGCAGACCCCCCGGTGATCTGCGACCATCCGGTGGTACAGAAGCTGCTAATCCAAAAGCGCAGCCCCAACGCGGAGGGGAATCACACGAGGAGGCTTACGGATGGATGCTATTTTGGAACCGCTTGTGGAAGATCTTCAAAAAACGCCGGTTGCCGAGGCCGACCCGGATCTCGACCTGCAGGCTGTGCGCGATCTAAATGCGGCCTACGAGCAGATCGTCGACGAGGTCGGCAAGGTCATCGTCGGCCAGCGCAAGGTAATCGAACAGGTTCTCGTGGCCACATTCTGCCGCGGCCATGCCCTGCTGGTGGGCGTCCCCGGCCTCGCCAAGACCCTCCTGGTGAGTACCCTGTCGCAGGCACTCGACCTTTCCTTTAAGCGGATTCAGTTCACACCCGATCTGATGCCGTCGGATATTACCGGGACCGAGGTCCTCGAAGAGGATCGCTCGACCGGGAAACGCATCTTCCGTTTCGTGCACGGCCCGCTCTTCGCCAACATGGTGCTCGCCGACGAGATCAACCGTACCCCTCCCAAAACCCAGGCCGCCCTGCTCGAGGCGATGCAGGAACACGTCGTCACCATCGGGGACCAGGACCATAAACTCCCCGACCCCTTCTTCGTGCTCGCCACCCAGAATCCGATCGAACAGGAAGGCACCTATCCCCTCCCCGAAGCGCAGCTCGACCGCTTCATGTTCATGATCCTCGTCGGCTACCCCACCGAGCAAGAAGAGCTGCAGATCATGAAGCAGGTCACCGGCACCCACTCGGCCACAATTGAAAACGTCATTTCTTGCGAAGATATCCTTCGCTTACAGAGCGTGGTGCGGCGCGTACCCGCTGCCGATCACGTTTTCCAATACGCGCGCGACATCTCGCGTGCCACGCGTCCGCACGACGAGAACGCCCCGGAGTTTGCCCGGGAGTTGATCCAGTGGGGCGCCGGGCCACGCGCATCGATCTCGATGATGATGGCGGCCAAGGCGCGCGCGATTCTCCACGGGCGCTTCCATACCACCACCGAAGACGTCCGTGAAATGGCCGCGCCCGTGCTGCGTCACCGCATCCTCCCCACGTTCAATGCGGAAGCCGCCGGCATCAACAGTGACCGCATCATCGAACGCCTGCTTGAGGAAATTTCACCACAGGCCGACGACATACTTGGAAAGTGATCTTATCCAGCCCTCTCCCAACGGGAGCGGGAGGAGAGACGTAAAGGCATCATGGTTGACTTTGCAGAGAGAGCGGAGCACTGGAAGCTCCTGGACAACGAGGCCCTGACCCGCGTTCGCGGACATGAGTTCATCGCACGTGGCCTTGTCCAGGGAGCGATTTCGGGACGCCACCGAAGTCCGTACAAGGGCTTCTCTTCGGAATTTGCAGAGCACCGCGAGTATGCACCCGGCGATCCGCTGAGCGATCTGGACTGGCGTGTCTACGGGCGTTCGGACCGCTACTACATCAAGCAGTATGTGGAAGAAACCAACCTGCGCGCAACCATTCTGCTCGATGCGTCGGGCTCGATGTCCTACGCAGGCGGCATGGCGGCCGAGCGTGATGGGAAACGCCTCAATAAATTTGAATTTGCACAGCGCCTCGCGGCATGTCTGGCGCATCTGCTGATCAATCAGCAGGATGCAGTGGGCCTCGTCACGCTTGACACCAAGATCCGCCAGAGGATTCCGGCACGAAGCCGCACCACTCACCTGCAGACGTTGATCCAGGAACTCTATGCCACCGAACCCGGTGACGAGACGGCCCTGGCCCCGATCTTTCACGACGTGGCCGAAAGCATCCCGCGCCGCAGTGTTGTCTTCGTGATCTCGGATCTCTTCGATGACCCGACCGCCCTGCTCGAGGCACTGCACCACTTCCGGTACCGCCGTCATGAAGTCGTGGTGCTTCACGTCATGGCGCAAGAAGAGCTCACCTTCCCGTTTCAACGGTGGAGCCTGTTTGAGGACCTCGAGGACGTCGTGGGCGATCAGCAGATCGACCCGCGCTCCATCCGTGCTGCGTATCTGCGTGAAGTTCAGAACTTCGTATCCGCCATGGAATCCGGCTGCGGCCGTCTTCACATCGACTATGTTCAGATGTCAACCCAGCAGCCCTACGATGTGGCACTTTCCAACTACCTCGCCCACCGTAAATCCCTGGCCGGCATCGCCAGCCGGGGATCGTCACGGTTCTCGGCAACATGAATATGAAAGAGCATCCCCCCAGCCGGCCGTCCCCGCGAAACTTGCCCACCCCCCTGGGCGAGTGGAGGGGCGGTCGGCATTCTTTTATCGTCCGTCGATGCGGTTTGCGACGGCTTAATGAGTGACCATCCCCCCCAGCCGGCCGTCCCAATGAAATTCGCCCCCCCCCTGGGCGAATGGAGGGGCGGTCGGCACTCTTTTGTCGTCCGTGGCGCTGGCGCACGTAAGGGAACTGGAAGGTTGGACGGGATTGACGATGGGGCGCGACAAAGGATGATTCGGTTGGAATGCCGAGCCCTCGCGGTCCCCCGGTCCACCCCCAATAACTGACAACCAATAACTAAATAACCCTCCCATGACCTTCCTCTCCCCCATCATGCTCTTTGCCCTGGCGGCGATCGCCGTCCCGGTACTGATCCATATCTTCAACCGGACCAAGGCCGAACGGGTTCAGTGGGGCGCTATGCAGTTCCTGCTCGCCTCGGTCTCCACACAGCAACGCCGCATTCTCCTGGAGGAGATGATCCTGCTCGCGCTGCGCTGTGTCATGCTGGCGCTTGTGGCACTCGCGATGGCCAGGCCCTTCCTGCCGAGCCGGGCCGGCGTGCCGTGGCTCCTCGTGCTCCCCGCGGTGATTGCCGCCGCCGTGTGCGCCGGTGTCGGCGCGGCGATGTGGAGCTACCGGCGGGGCCGAACCATCATGTTCGCCTGCTCCCTCGGGCTTCTTTTGCTGGCCGCCTCGGCATCGATCCTGGAGCGCTCGCTTCAATCACGCTGGTGGTCCGCCCCCGGCGGAGACCGTGATATTGCGATCCTGATCGATGCGTCCGGATCGATGACGCTCACACAAGACGACATCATGAACTTTACGAAGGCCATCGAAGAAGCGCGCAATATTGTTGAGCACTCCCGGCGCGGTGACGCGATCAGCCTGATCTCGTGCGGCCCGGTGCCGCATGCGCTCATCTCAAAGCCCACGTCGGACCGCAGTGAACTCCTCGATACTCTCGATCGGGAGCAACTCGCCCCCGTCGGCGGCCCGATGGGCGTACTGGAAGCGCTAACGGCGGCAAACCACTCCCTCTCGCTCGGGGGCAATCCACACAAAAGCATCATCCTGATTGGCGACGGCCAGGGGATCGGATGGAACCTCGACAGCCAGATGCGTTGGGAGTTCCTGGCACAGGGACTGCATGAACTTCCCACGACACCGCGCATTCTCTTCCACCGACTTCCTCTCCCCGATGAGATCAGCAACGTCGCCCTGTCCGATATCCGATTATCACGGCACCTGGTGGGCATTGCCCGCGACGTCGATATCGATGTATCCATCGCCAACACCGGATCCGAACCCGCACGCCCCGAGACCCTTTCCCTATGGCTCGACGGAACCAATCTCGCCTCTCAATCCTTCCACGCCGACGTGCTGCCCGGCGCAACGGAAACGGTTCGATTCACCCACCACTTCCGCGAAGCGGGCCTCCATGAACTGACCGCGCGTATCGAGTGGGACGACGACATCGCGATCGACCAGCAAGCGATTCGTATTATCCCGGTCCTTGACCAATTGCCCGTGCTGATCATCGATGGTTCGCCGTCGAAACGATCGCTGCAAAACGCCTCGGCATTTATCGAGGTCGCTCTCAATCCAAAGCTCGAACGCGAGCGCAGCCTGTTCGAACGCATTCGGCACCTGCTTGCGGGTGGCGATGAAGACGACACCGAGAACGCGTCATCCAACAAGGTGGCCAACCTGGTGGTGCCGGAAGTCGTTTCCGCAGCGGACATGGAAACCATCGAATCCCTCGATGACTACCGTGTGATTATCCTGGCGAACGTGCCGCGACTTCCGGAATCCTTCACCAAGCGCCTGGCCGATTTTGCCCGTGTCGGTGGCGGCGTCCTCGTCATCCCGGGAGACCTGTCCGTGGCGGAGTCATACAACGCCTGGAAGACCGACGCCGGCGAGCCGATCCTTCCGGCGCGACTCTCGAAGCGTGTCTACTCCCCGGACAAACCAATCGCCCTGGATCCCGCGTCATTCAGTCACCCATCGCTGACCCTGGTGGCCGACACCGAATCTTCCGACATCGACAAGGCCCTGATCAAGGCACACTGGCAACTCGAGATCGACCCTATGGATGCGGACGTTCGCGTCGGAGGTCTGCTCGGCACCGGTGAACCCTTCCTGACCGAGCGCGAGATCGGGATTGGGTATATCCTGCTGCTCAGCACCATGCTCGACCGCACCGATACGTCGCTCGCCTCGCTCAAGAGCTTCGTGCCGCTCGTGCACGAACTGGTTTACTACCTGGCCTCCCCCATGATGATTGAGCACAACCTCGCACCCGGCGCCGAATTTTCGATCGAGATTGTGGCCAACGACGTCACGAAGCGCGGCGATCTCGAAGAGCGACGCGAGGCCGACTCGCCGGACGACTGGATTGAGGAAGACGATCAGAGCGCAGTCATCACCATTCTCCCCTCCGGAGAAAGACGATTGGCCGAGGTCGAACAGACCGAGCGCGGACTGCGCATTGGGTACTCGTCCACACATTCACCCGGACTCTATGAATTCGTCCTTCCCACCAACGTGGCTCCGCTCTACTCAAGCAACCTCTTCAGTCGCACGACGATCCCCTTCAGCATCCTCGGCGATGCCAAGGAGAGTTTTCTCGACCTGCTTTCCGATGCTGACATCGAACGGGCCCAGGAGTACGTGGATCTCTTCCCGGCCGACAAGGCCGAGGAGATGGAGGCTGCAATTTCCGACGAAGTGCCGGGCGAGGAACTGTGGCGCTACCTGGTGATCGGCGCCGTACTGGCCCTCCTCGGAGAGACCGCCGTCTCGCGTTGGATCGCCATCAAGCGCCAGTATCATGCCGATCTGCACATTGAATTCGGGGAAGGCATGTTCGACGTCAAGGCCTTCCGCGGCCGCGCCGATCAACTTCTCAGCAAGACCGAGGCCGCCGTTGGCGAGACACGCGGTGCCGTGGTTGAGGAGGCCCTCAAAGGATGAACGATCCCGCCATACTCGAAACTCAACGCGACATCCTGCTTGGCGGTGGACCTATTGTCGTGGTTCTACTGGTTGCCCTACTGGGATTGGCGGCATGGGTACTGCTTCACCTCTACAAACCCACAACAGCTCCCCCTTTACGCCGCGGGCTTTTCTTCCTGCTCCGCATCGCCGTCGGATTTACCGCCGCCCTCGGTCTTCTGCAGGTCTCTCAAGCCGTCTGGGTCCTGGCCACGGGCTGGCCGGTGTGGCCTGTCGCGCTGGGCTGCGTGGTCTGTATCGAGATCTCACTGAAACTCTACGAGCTCGAGCGATCGCTGGTTCCTCCCCCGACACGACGTACTCTCGGTGCGCTACGGGTCGCGCTGATCGTCTTTGTGGCCCTGATGCTGCTCCAGCCGGTGCGCATCTTCGAGTGGAGCCAGCGCATTGAGCGCGTCGTCGCGATCCTGATCGACGACAGCACGTCGATGCATATTCCCGACACGCGCATGTCGCCGTCGGAGCGAATCCGGCTCGCCGAACATCTCTCCGTCAAGGCGGCGCACCGCGATCACCGCTTCGAAGACTCCGCCGACGCTCTTCAACCCGTGCAGGGCACCCTCGCCTCGCAGGGCGACTGGTTGACCTCCCTCAGCGAAATGGAGCCCGATGTCCGCGAGGAACAACTGGAGACACGCCGCCGATCCATTCACAAGACACTGAAGTCCGCCATGAAGACGACCGAGAGCGAACTCAAGGCCATCAAGGCCCCCCTCGAAGACGGTCGAACCTATGCGGCGGAGCTCGTCAAGAAGATCAGCGAAGTCGGCGGACGTTTCGAAAAGGAGGTGCATAAGCCTCTCGAGCAGTTGGTCGACAAAACGGCGCCTGAACGCACTCCACTCAAATGGCTCAAAATCCTCCTGGAGCGGATGAAACCCCAGGAACGTGAGGCCGCCGAACTGGCGGCGACGACCAACGCCGTTCCCGAGGATGGAGAGACGGTCGAACCGATCAGCCTTGCGGAGCATTACGAATCCGTACGCGACTCGCTGCACTCCGTCTCGTCCACACTGGTCGAACTGCTCGAGCAGATTCGAGATTCCGGCGAGCAACTCGACGCCGCGGTGTACAGCGCACTCCCCGACGTGGACCGCGAGCACATCGATACGCTTGCCCATCGCGACCGTCAATGGATCGCCGAGGATCTCCTCCTGCACAGACCGCTCAAGGCGCCCGACTCGGATAAGACCAGGGACAGCTTCCTGGAGACGGTCACGTCGGACTACCATGTTCAAATCTACTCGTTCGCGTCGGCGCCAAGCAGCCGCACGGAAACCGAAGTTCGTGACGGATACTCCAACCACACCTGGTCCGCAACCTATTCCACGAACGAGACGCCCGAAGAGAGCGCCGTGACCAATCTCCCTGCGAGCGCTGCGGTAGATTCCGCGGTCGCAACCAACGACGTGACCCCGGCGCCGCGTGAGAAATGGCAAGCGATCCTGAAGCGCGACGGCGAGCGCCCCCTCGCATCCCAGGAAACCGACCTGGCAACTGCGCTTGAGCAGGTGATGGTCGATCTCCCCGGTCACCGCCTGGGCGCCATTGTGGTGCTCAGCGACGGGCAGCACAACGCATCGCGGTCCGTGGAACCCGTGGCGCGTCAACTTAGCCAACAGGGCGTCACGATCAACTCGATTGTGCTCGGCTCCCGTACCAATGCCCCTCCCGACGCGGCTATCGCGTCGCTCGAGACGCCCGACATGATCTACAGCGGCGATAAGGTCTACCTGAACACGGAAATCAAGCTGGACGGAATAACCAACAAGGTTGTCAACGTCGCGCTTTACCGGGGCGACGAACTTGTCGACGAGCGCGAGATTGAAATCAAGGACTCCACCGGAATGCGCGCGGCGGTCGAGCTCTCTCACGAGCCCGAAGAATCCGGCCTTCAGACATACCGCGTGGTCGTCGACGGATTCGACCATGAGGTCGTGGCCACCAATAATGAGCAGCAGATCTCCGTGAACGTCTCGGATGATCGCGTGAGGCTTCTACTGATAGACGGCCGTCCCAGCTGGGAGTTCCGCTACATCAAGAACCTCTTCGCCAACCGCGACCGTTCGACGCAGTTGCAGTACGTCCTGCTGCAACCCGACATCATCGCCGACGCCCCCGAGCGCGAACCCGTCTACGCCTCCGTCGCGCGCGAGCGCGACGAGATCGAAGCCACCCACCTTCCCCTCGACGAGGAGGAGTGGATGAAGTTCGACGTCATAATCCTCGGCGACGTCGATCCAGAATCTCTCGGCGCAGAGCGGCTCAGGATACTCGACCGCTTTGTTTCGCGACGCGGTGGAGCTTTGATCATTGTCTCCGGCCCGATGCATATGCCACATCGCTACACCGAGAGCGCATTGGCCGACCTCCTGCCCGTGACCGTGCGCGCTACGGAGAGCGCCCTGATGGCCGGTCCCGAGGAGTTCTACCGCCTGGCCCTGACATCGGAAGGCGCGCAACACGAGATTATGCGGCTTGAAACGGATCCCGAACTCAACCGCGAGGCGTGGAATTCCGTACCGGAGATTACGTGGCGGCACACGTCGCGCACCATCAAGCCCGGCTCGACGGTTCTCGCCTACGCGCAGCCCATTCCGGTACCCGACTTCATGCGTGGGGAGGTCACCAGCGAGGAGCAGTTCCGCAAACGAAACGAATTCGAACGCCGAAACGCGCTGGTATCGATGCACCAGGTCGGGTCGGGTGACGTCATCTATCTCGGATTCAATCGAACCTGGCGACTGCGCTACCGCGTGGGCGACCGGTATCACCACAAGTTCTGGGGCCAACTTCTGCGCTGGGCTACCTCCGACAAGCTGCCCTTCGGATCCGACTACGCCCGTGTCGGCACCGACCAGGCCCGTTATCTCCCCGAGCAAATCATCCGCGTACGCGCCAAACTCGTCGACAAGGAATATGAACCGATCGTGAGCAAACGCGTCTACGCGCAAATCTACTCCGGAGAGGATCTCGTCGCCCGCAAAAAGATGGAGTACGTCAAAGACTCCGCCGGACTGTACGAGGCGAGCCTGGGACTCTTCACGAACGGACGCTATCGCGTCGAACTGCACGCCCCGGACGTCAATTCGGTATTCGGCAAAGGGGCCCTGACCAACACCGTGTCCTATTTCGCCATCGAGGAGGGTTTGGATACCGAGCGTGTCGAATTCTTTGCCGACCGTGGACTGCTCACGCGGCTTGCCAGCATGACCCGCGGTCTGTCTGTCGAACCACCAGATTCCGAAAAAGTTCTCGAACGACTGGGCCCCTCCGTAATCGATCAGAAAGAGCGGGAACAGTTTGACCTTTGGAGCTCGTGGCCATGGGTCTTCTTGATTACACTGACCGCTGCCTCCGAATGGGTGCTGCGCAAACGGCAAAGGCTTCCATGAAAATACAAGAACGCCATCATCTTCCGGACACCATCGAGCACACGCTCAGGCTCATTATCCGGCGTGCCCGGCGCATTATCATCCTGCGCGGCTCATGCATTCTTCTCGCCGTTACCCTTGGCGCACTGCTCGCGGGTATGGCGATCGACGCCGGGGTCGTACTCTTCTCCCCCGCCGCGCGCTGGGCACTCACCGCTTGCGTCTATGCGGCAATCGCCTGGGCGGCTTACCGGACCATCGTGAAGCCGCTCTCACACACCTTCAGCATGACCGGTATCGCCCGCATCATCGATCTGCATCACCCTGAACTGCAGGAACGTATCAGCTCCGCTGTCGAACTTATCTCGAGCGATGACGCCCCCGATATGCGGGGGTCCGAAGCGCTGATCGCCAAACTGGTCGAAGAGGCTCAAGAGGATGTGCTCCGGATCCGCCCGCGCCAGGAGGTCTCCCTGAAACTCGCGCGCCGCCAGATTATATGGGCGGGAGGCGCGGCGCTCCTGATGATTCTCGTCTGCGCACTGTGGCCACGACAGGCGCCGCGACTCGCACTGCGAACGGCCGCTCCGTTTCTGAACCTTCCGAACCTTCGCGCCGAGGACCTGATCGTCAAGCCGGGCGACATCCTCTCCCTCTCCGGCGAATCGCTTGAGATCAAGGTCGGCGTCAACAACGCGAACGTCGACGACGCGCGCTTACTCGTGGTCAACGAGGACGGGCAGGAATCCGAGATTCGCATGAAGCCCTCACGGAGTCGCACCGATGAGCGCCGATGGTTCCTCTCCTCCGCGGCATCAACCGAGTCGAGTTTCCGCTACCGCGTTCGTGCCGGTGACGCGGTCAGCCGCTACTACAACGTCACCATCGTCCCCCGCCCCGACGTGGAGCACTTCGACGTGCGCTACGAATACCCGGCCTACACCCGCGCCGCGCCGATCGACGTCCGCCTCTCGACGCCGGACATTCGCGGGGTCGCGGGGACGCGAGTGCTGGTCAGCGCGAAGCTCAACAAGCCCATGTCCAACATCCTGCTCGCTTTCGACGGCAAGCCGGCAGGCGTCGAGACGCGCGTGCGTACCACGCCCGACGGCGAGGTCTTTGTCGATTTCGAATTCGCCCTGACCGCCGGTCTCGACCTCGAATGGGACCTGCGCCTGACCGATGAGCACGGTTTTAGCAACGAGCCGTCACCCGCCACGCTCGCCGCGGTCGTGGACGCGCGTCCGATGGTCGAGTTGGAGAGCCCCGAAGAACGCGAGCTGCGTATGCGTTTCGACGGTCGCATCCCGCTACGCTTCGCGGCGAGCGATGATTTTGGAATCCAGAGCATTGAGCTCCTCGCAAAGACGGACAAAGGCGAGATCGAACCCGAGACGATTTTCGAAAGCGCCGAAACCGCCGTACGAGACGTAGCGCGCGAAACACCCCTGCGCCTCTCCGCGTACGACCTGGTGGGCGCGACGCGTTTCGTCTTCCAACTCCGCGTTAGCGACGAACTCCCCGAAGCACTGGGCGGACCGCACGTCACCCTTTCCGATGTCGTGACAATCCATCTCGACGACGCCGCCGAGTTCTACAAGGTACAGGAACTCAAGGCCCAGACCGACGCGGTTCGATCGGGAATCGAGGCCGCACGCAAGGCGCTCCAGGCCGCGCGATCCCAGATCGATCAACTGGATCGCGCGGCCGGCAACGATCGCGAGATGACCGACGCATTCCAACAACGCCTCAACGGTTTTCAACGCGACATCGCCACCGGAAACGAGCTCACCGCGGCACTCGCCCAGACTATCGATGATGGCTACTACGATGGACAGGACGACCGCCTCGCGTCGCTCTTAAGCGATTCGCTGCGAACCGCCGAACTCAACGCTGCGCAGATGGAGCTCACCGAGGACCCGAACCAACGCATCGAGTATCTCGACGAAGCCGGCGAAGCCGTCGATGAATCGCTCGAGGAACTGCAGGAGATGCTCGCAGAGCTCGACGACATGGCTGGCATTCTAAAGCACGCTCTCGAAACCGAGGAACTGGCGGAGCGACAAGCCGAGCTCGCCGCGGCGGATTGGGTGCCGGACGATGCGGCCCCCCAGGAGGAACCCGTTGGGCTCGACCGGCCCCGTCTCACTCCCGATCAGCGGCAACGTGAGCAGGACGCGATCCTGAAGGACATGGCGACTAGGCTTCGCGGCAACCCCGACGCGCTCAAGACCGCACTGGCCCGCCATCGCGATGAAGCGACGCGGCTGGCCGGGGACATCAAACGCATCGGCGACGACAAAGCGGATGTCGATACCCATAGCGGAACGCTTTCGCAACTCGATCAACAGCGCGCCAAGCTTCTGGATTCACTGCCCGCCGACGTGGCCGATCCTGCCGCCAGGATGAACGCCGCCAACCCCATGGTGCTTGCCCAGAGGCTGGCGCGGGCCGATGCCGGCCGCACAGCCGACCCGGTGGATGTACTGCGCAATGCGGGAAGCCAGCTCGATCACGGACTCGACCGCTCCCGACGCGAGATGACTACGGAACAACTTGCGAAAGACGCGCAGTCCCTCGTGGTTCCGGCGGAGCAGCTCTCCCTCAAAATCGACCAGGCGCGCGATGAACTTCAGCGCGGTGGCGCAGAGTCGGTTCGTGAACTCATGGCTCCCCTCGCCCGCCCACAACAAGACCTGGCCCGGATTGCCGACGACCTTCGCAAGCGTGCCGACGCCGCCAGCCCGATCGCGCGCCGGGCGCTCGACATCTACGATCCCGAAGCACACCTCGAAGCAGCGGACGAAGCCCTCGAGGCCGAACGGCCGGTCGCGGCGCTGAAGGCGCTACAGAAGGCCGCCGAAGACAGCCGCAAACTGGCCAAGGCCCTCGACGCGGCCGTGCTTGCCGGTAAAGCCGAGGCGTTGGCGACCCGGCAGGAAGATCTCGCGCGCCTCGCCGCCGATGCGGAGGAGAACCATCACGAAGCCCTGGCCGCCGCGCTGGAAGCCGCGGAGCGGGCCGCCGTAGAGGCACACGCTGCGGACGAGATGGAGAACACGATGGCGCAGGCCCTGGCTGCCGTCAGGAATCAACAGGAAGAACTGGTCAAGCAGGCCGAGCAACTTGAGGGCACCACGCTGCGCGGCATGCACCTGACGAACATGGTCCAATCTACGCCTTCAGAATCGATGCGTAAAGCTGCCGAGGCGATGCAGACGGACGGTGCGGAACCCCTCAATGCGACCGACACCGCTCAGCGTGACGTCCAGGCGTTTGCCGACCAACTCACTGGCATCTCAACCGGCGGCCTGGTCAAGGCCACTGGATCGACGAACACGGCACCGGAACTCGCCGCCATCGCAGAGGTTGCCGCTCGAGCCACGAAGCTCGCCGACGCGCAGCGCGAGATCGCGGCCCGCTTAAGGGATCTGAAGGAAAACTCGCGCAGGGAGATCGAGGCCAGCCGGGCCGAGGCCGCACAACTGGCCGAGCAGGCCGCTGAGCACGAACGCCAGGCCCAGCAGGCGATGGACGAACTCCGTGAACTGGCGGCACCCCAGGAGAAGATCGAAGCCCAGACCGCGGCCCTGTTCGATGCGATCCAGGAGGAAGCCCCTGAGATCGTACCGTTGATCGATGCGAGTCCTACCAATAGCATGCGTGACACAGCCGTTGCGCTGGCAGGAGACGATCCGATCCGCACGGCCCCTGGACAGATAGCCGAGGCCGCCACCGGCCTTGATGCCATTGCGGAAACCCTGCAGAACCGTGCCCTCCCGGCCGCCGACCGCCTCGCGCATGACGCGGCGGCCCTGGCGCAGCAGCAGCAGGGACTGGCCGACAAGGCGCAACATCTCGCGACGACGATGGACGATGCGCACCGTGACGCCACCGAGGCCAGTGGTCGCGCGCGCGCAGCCCAGACGCAGGTCCAGCGGCTCGCGAACGCCGGCGTCCACACTCCCGCCCAGTCGGCGGAACAGGCCCTGGAGTCGCGTGACGCCGCACACGCCATGGATGCCAAGGCAGACGCCGCGATCGAAGCGTGGAAGGACGCGGTCAAAGAAGCCGAGCAGGCGCAGGCCTCAAGTCGACTACCGGAACGACTCGTCCAGGCGGCGAAGCGACTTCCGCGCAATGAGGCGCCGGTCCAGCCGCTGATCGATCGGGCCAAACAGAAACAGGCAGCGGCCCGTGCCGAGCAACTGAAGGCGCAGACGGCACAGACGGCTGCCGAGGCCGCCCAACGTAAGGCAGAGACCGAGGCACTGAAGACCGCCGCGGCACTGCAGAAGGTTGCCCAGGCCCGCGACGAAGCACGCCAAACCCAACAAGCCGCCGAGAGCGCGCGAGCGCGAGCAGAGTCCGCGGTGGAAGACCTCTCCTCCCTGCCCGCCGACATGGATACTGCCCCGGCAAGCGACGCGCCATCCACCAACATCGCCGCCGAATCCATGCGGGCGGCCGAAGCGGCATTGGACGAGGCGATCAAGATGGACCACGACGCCGACGCCGCACAGCGCCAGGCCGAAAAGGCATGGAACGATGCTCTTGCGGCGAATACCGGGGAAAAGGCGGCCCGCGAAGAGGCCCGCCGGGCTGTCGAGCGCGCGGAGCGCGCACAGGAGAAGGCCGAGGACCTCCAGGCAGATGCTACGGAGCAATGGCAGGCCATACAGGATGTGGTGACTCCCGAGCCGGCCGCCGACGCACCCGAGGTCGTGCCCATACTGCAGCGCGACCTTGACCGCATTGCCGCAGCCCAGCAAGCGGCTGAACAGGCTCGCGAGGCCGCCCAGCAAGCCATGCAGGCTGCAGCCGCCCAACAGGACCAGGCGCTCGCGGAGATGCATACCGCCATGTCCGGCACGCGTGCTCTCGATGAAGCTGCTGACGCAGCCAACGACGATCACCTCGAAGAGGCTCAAGCCGCGCTGATGCGCGAGCAGTTCAAGAGCGATCCGGCCAGTTTCGCCCAGAAAGCGGCACAGCGCGCCACCGAGGCGCGCGATCATGCTGGACGAGTCGCCGCTGAACTCAAGAGCGGAGCACCCAACCCGGCGACCGTCAACAAACTTGAAGATGCGCTCGAGGAAGCCGAGGCCATGGGTGCGGCGATGCATCGCCCCGTCGGCAAAGCCGACGAGATCTTCGACGAGCAGATCGCCCCGCTGGTGGGACCGCAAGCGAAGCCGCACGACCCGATGTATCCCGCCGCGGCGCTCGACGCGCAGGAACTCAAGCAGGAGCTGGACGACTACGCAAACGACTTCAAGGAGCAAGCCGCGCAGATGGCTGCCGACGATACGCTCGCCGATTCGTGGAATGCCTACGAGGACGCGCTAGACGAAGCCATGGGGACGCAAGATGCGCTCGCGCAACTCCCCGCGATGACCGCAGCGGACGACACGATGCGCGACCTCAGCCGCACCCTGACTTCACCCGACGCGGCACAGACGCCGCAATCGCCAGCCGACGAGTTCGAACAATTGGCTCCAACAGAGAAGGCCGCACGTCTTGACGAGATAGCGAATGCGATCGCCGAATTTGCTCCCGCGCGGCATGAGGAGCTGAAGCAACGGGCCCAGGCCCTTCGCGAAGATCCCGAGGTCAAGCAAGCCGCACTCGAGGCAGCCCAGACCGCCGCTGCGGCGGATGCCGCCGCGAAGAAACTTCAGGACGTGCTCGCGAAGCGCGACGATGATCAGACCGCGCATCTCGCAGAGGAAGTCGCAGAGGTCCAGGAGATGCTCAAGCAAGGCATGGCAAGCGAGGCACAGGAGGCGGCGCGGGATCTTAGTGAAGACGTGGCGACGCTAACCGATCCGTTCTCCGGTTTCCCAAGTCCGTCCGAGCCTTCCCAGCCCCCGGAAGAACTCGTTGAGCAGGCCCTGGCCCAGGCTGAAGACGCGAATCCGCATGACCAACAAGCCGACGACGCGATGCAGAGATGGCAAGACGCCCTGAAGCAAGCCGAGCTGGAGCAGAATTCACCCGAACTCGCCAGCGCGCTGGCAGCCGCCGCGCAGAAGCGGCCGACGGACCAGCCGTCGATACAGCCCCAGATCGCCCAGGCCCAGCAACAGCAAGCCGCCGCCATGCAATCCCACCAGCAGGCTCAGCAAGCGTTGCAGAAAGCCGCGACAGAAATCCCGAAGGTTGCACAGGCCAAGGAGAAGACGGGCGATGCGATTGCCGGTGCCATGCAGGCACAGACGAAAGCCGCAGCGGCCCAACAGGCGGCTGAGGAAGCGCAGCGCCGTGCCCAGGACGCTGTGCGTGCTGCACTGGATGGTGCGCCTTCAATTCCGCAGAAGCCCGAACCCGGCGAGCCCCAGCCGATTGAGGCCGCGAAGCCGCTGCAAATGGCCCAGCAAGCCGTGGACGAAGCCAGTCAGCTCAAACATGCCGCCGACGCTGCACAGTTCGACGCCGAGGACGCATGGCAGAAGGCGCTGAATGCCGCCGCGGCCGAAGATGCCGCGCGTGAAGCGGCGGAGAAGGCCATCGAAGGTGCTGGGGAGGCGCAAGCGAAGGCCGAAGAGATGCAGGACGCGGCAACGGACAAGTGGAGAGAGGCCGTGGCGGCCGCCGCGCCGCCCGTAAGGCCCCCCCCCACAACGCCGCAGGAGGCGTCATCACCCCAGCCGACGGCTGCGTCTCCTTCCTCGCAACAAGTTCCGCCGCAACCTCTCCCGACGGAGACCTTGGACCGCCTGGCCAACGCAGAGGAACTCGCCGCTCGATCCAGCGATCAGGCAGCGGAAGCTATCGCGGCCGCGGGCCAGAAGCGCGCCGAGTCGATTGACGAGCTGGCACAAGGTTTCGAACGGATGCAGGAGCAACGCGCCCAACGCAGCGAAGCCGTGGACGAAGCGCTCGAAGAGGCAAAGACCGAGTTGATGCAAGAGCAGTTCGAGACGGATCCGGTCGCCTTTGCACAGGAAGCCGCCAAGCGCGCCGTTGCAGCGCGCGACCAGGCACAGAATATGGCGAATCAGTTACGAGCCGGAAAAGCGGATCCTGCCGTCCTCGACAAACTCGAAGATCAGGTCGAAGAGGTCGAAGCGATGAGCAAAGCCATGGGCAAACCCCTCGATGCTGCTGACGAGATTCTGGACCGTCACCTCAAACCGCAGGTCGATGCTGCACGGATCGCCCCCGCCCCTACCGCCAGCTCCAAGCCTCCCCTGACGCCGGCCGCTGTTGCTCCGACGGCAGACGATCTTCGCAAGGCTCTCGATGGCTACACGACGGAACTTCAGAAGGAAGCCAAGGAACTCGCAGAAGACAAACAGCTCCAGGACGCGAGCGAAGAACTGCAGGTCGCACTGGCAGAGGCATCGCAGCAGCAATCTGAGCTTGAAGCGCTCCCAACGATGCAAAAGGCGGACGAAACGGCGGCCAAAGTCGCCGATACCGAGCTGCCTTCCGCCGTGGAGCGTGCCCTCGATCCGCTGGGCGAAAACTTCGCCGAGTCGACACCGGCCCAGAAGGCACAGAAGCTAACCCAGATGGCCCAGGCCGTCGGAGCCGACGATGCGGAACTCAAGTTGGAGCTCGAGAAAGCCGCCAACGATCTTCGCCAGGACCCCGCGGTGAAGGACGCTGAGCAGAAGGCGACGCAGTCCGCCGCTAAGGCGCAGGCTGCCGCCACGAAGGTTGGCCAGGAATTGGCCAGGCACAGCGAAAGCAGCGCACCCGATATCAAGGAACAGGTTGCCGAAGTTCAAGATCTGCTGAGGCAGAAGACCCCCACCGCGGCGAACGCGGTGGCCCAGGAATTGCATGAAGCCGTCAAGGCGATGACCGATCCGTTCCAACCCGAGGAGTCCGTCGCCAAATCCGATTCCCATGCGACGCTGGGTCCGGGTGAAACCGCGATCGCCATGGCCGAGGCCGAGGCCGAGGAAGCCCATGCCCGTGCCGAGGTCGCGCAGAAACTGGCAGAGATGAAGCGCGTCGAAGAGGCGCTGCAAGCGCTTGCCCCGGTTCAGAGTGGGCTCGCCGCCGAGGCGGAAGCGATACGCAGCGAAGCAGCCGAAGCGCTCGTTGACTCCGCTATCCCCTTCTCCCTGCCCAATCCGTCGGAGGACATGCAACAGGCTGCCGAGGCGCTGGCTGCAGCCGGACCCGCCGAGGCCGTGCGCGCGGCCGAAGCCGCAGCGCAGGATGCCCAGGCACTTGCCGACGTCCTTGACGAGTCTCCGGTCCAGGACTTCGCGGAGAGAATTGCGGAGATCGAGGACGATTCGATGGAGCCGGACTTCGGTGAGGGAATGACCGGGGACCTCTTTGCCAAGGCGAGCCCCGATTCGACGCCAGGGGCTTCACCCGAGTCGCAAGCCGAGGCACAGGCATCCCCGACACCCGGAAGCGAGTCGCAGCCATCTGAGAGTGCCGCCGCCGAGTCGCAAGCGTCCGAGTCGCCGGGTGCTCAGGCCGATAGCGGGCAGTCGCCGGACTCCGCAGGTCAGGAGCAGGCCTCCTCTCCGAGTCCATCGTCGCCGGGCCAGCAGGGCCAGAGTCCGGAGCCTGGCGCGCCCACTCCCTCCGATTCTCAAGCTGCGGGTCAACCGGGAGAGAAGAGCTCCCAGCCGGGACCGCCGTCATCCCCACCCGAAGCATCCCGTCCTCCATCGCCGGCCGCGGTGCCGATTGATTTCGCTGAGGAGGCGAAGCAGTTTGAGCAGGCCAAGCTTTCCCAGCAGGATCAATTTACGGAGGCCGACAAGCTGGACACGCGGGCATCAGAAGCCGCCGAGGCAATCCGCATTTCCGAGATGGGCAGACTGCGCGAGGAGCAGCAGCAGTTGGCCGAAGAGGCCATCGATCTGGCCCGCGCGATCGCCGAGATTATGCCCGATGCGGATGTCGCCAAAGAAGGCGCTCTTGATATGGTCGAAGCTGCGGCACACATGGGAGCGGATAGTCCGGAAACGGCGCAATCCGCAGCGCAAGAGGCGCAGGAGGCTATGGAACAGCTGTCCGACCGCCTGACCGCAGCCGCACAGCGTCCTGACCAGCCGCTCGACTGGCATCCTAAGCCCGAGTCATCTTCTGCGAACGCGGCGGAGCAAGTGGGCACTCCATCGGCTCCCGGCGAGCCCTCACCGACTATGGCCGGGAAAGCGCCTGCGCCGGAGGCCGGCACACAACCAACCGATTCGAAGGGGTCGCAACCGAATGAGCCGCAGCTCTCAAGCGCTTCCCCGGACGCCATGCCCACAGAGACGGGGCCGCAACCCCGCGCGAAAGAGAACTGGTTGGATCGTGCGCTGCACCCCGAACCGGGACAGCACGGGCGGCCCGACTCCCCCTCGGCTGAGGATCTTGTCGCCATGAGCGAGCAGCCGAGGCTTGCGAATCCGGAGTATGCACTCCAGGACGGCCTGCTGCCGGACCGTCCTGAGGGCCTCTTCGGCTCGCGGGAGAAGCGCGACGCTGCCCTTCCGCCGGTACCGAAGCAGGATCGGAGTGCTGCGCCGCCCATGACAGGCCGGAAGCCAAACGCTGCCGGCACCGAACAGGCCTCCGCTCCGGCATCGGATTCGACGCCGCCAAGTAGTCAGTCTCCGCCGTCCCAATCAATACCGTCCCAATCAAAACCGTCCCAATCAAAGCCGTCGTCCGCAAGCGAGTCTGCGGAGAAGGGCTCTCCCTCCCAAGCGCCACAGGGCCCATCCCCAGAGCAACTTGCATCGGCGATGCAGAACTTGCCGGAAGAGCTTCTTGGCAAGGCTCGCGAGCTTGCCAAGAGCATGCAGGAGCCCAAGGGACCTCAAGGACCTGAGAGACCTGAGGGACAAGGGGACCAGCCGGGGCAATCCGGGCAACCGAGCGAGTCGGGTAAATCGAGCGAGTCGGGCAAATCGAGCGAGTCGGGTAAATCGAGCGAGTCGGGTAAATCGAGCGAGTCGGGTAAATCGAGCGAGTCGGGTGACCCGGCGCAGCCAGGTCAACCAAGCGAGCCAGGTCAACCAAGCGAGCCAGGTCAACCAAGTGAGCCGGGTCAACCGGGGCAGCCGGGACAACCGGGGCAGCCGGGACAACCGGGGCAGCCAGGACAACCAAGTGAGCCGGGGCAACCCGGGCAGCCGGGGCAACCGGGACAGCCGACTCCGTCAGGGGCCCCCAACTCGTTACAGGACCGTGGCGTGTCACCAGCACAGGCGGAAGAGTTCGCGATGCAGGCACAAGACATCGCGGCTCGCCAGAACCGCCTCGCCGAAGAGATGGAAGCGCTGACAGGGGCGAACGAGAAGGAGTTGCTCGAGATGCGTGACCAGCATCTGGCGGAGCGTCTCTCCGGTATTGCAGACGACACGCGTGCCGTCGTGAGAGGCGCCGCCGAATTGATGCCGCAGAACGGATCCCTGCAGGCCCTGAAAGACCAATCCCTCGCACGTATCAGCCAGGCGGATCAGATCGCAGATGCGATGATGGAAAGCGCCGATGATGGCGGCACCGCTCCGCCACCCGTGGGGAATCTCCCGCAGACACTGGCCGAGGCGTCCAGCTTTATACAGGGGCTGGGGCAGAGCATCCCGACACAGCCCGTAGATTCCGAAACGCCTGAAAGCGCCAAGGCGATGGCGGCGGCATACCAGGCCGTCAGCCAGGCTGCGGTAGCCCCCGGCGGCAACCAGAAGTCGGCCGCACACGCCGCCAGCAGCATGGCACAGGCAGCACAGCAAGCCTCGCAGGCCGCCATGGCGATGGGGCTTAACCCGGGCGGAGTTTCCGCGACCGGCGGCGGCGCGGACGGGTTCACCCACGAGGTACCCGACGGCGCGCTTCTCGAGATCGGCATCAGCCGGTCGGACTGGATGCGCCTTCCGGGCGAACTGCGCGACGAGATTCTACAGGCCGCCGCCGAAGAAGGACCGCAGGAGTACCGCCCCTTGATTAAGCGTTACTTCAGAGACATTGCAACCCGCTCAATGTGGTCGCGCCGAAACCGAGGACAGAAATAGGGATGGTCACATGAGCGCATCGAGTTACAGACTCCCGCCCTATATTACGAGAGCAGCGCTCGTCGGTGCACTGATCGTGTGCTCACCTCTTGTGATCCCGTTACCGACGAGCGCTGATCTCGTGTCCGAGGTTGACCTGAAGCACGCGCGTGCGCTCGACGAGGCTACTCAGCGCGGGTTGGCCTGGCTGGCCAAGGCTCAACTGGATGACGGCTCGTTCCAGTCCACGCACAAGGGAACATCCGCGGCGCTGGCCGTGATGGCCTTCATGGCCAAGGGACATACCGCCGGGCTAGGTCCGTATGGCGACGTCATCAACCGCGGCATTGATCACGTGCTCGACTCCCAGACCCTCTCCAAGGACCACCGCAACGGCATGATTGCACCGGATGGGCGGATGTACGGCCACAACATGGCAACCCTGATGCTCTCGCAAGTGTCCGGCATGGTAGATCCGGAGCGTCAGAAACGGGTGGATGACGTCCTCAGCAAGGCGCTAAAGCTCACGTTGTCCGCGCAGCAGATGCAGAAGAGTGCAGCCAACCAGGGCGGATGGCACTACGAACCCAATCAAACCACGAGCGACATGTCACACACGGGATGGGCCTTCATGGCGATACGCTCCGCGCGCAACGCCGGCTGCGCCGTGCCTGAAGAGGCCATCCAGGCCGGTGTCGAGTATATCAGGCGGTGCAACAGCGGCGGCGGCTTCGGATACACCCCCGGGGCAGGTCCATCCCTGCCCCTCAGCGGGGCCGGCCTGCTCTGCCTGGAGTTAACCGGGCATCATCGCCAGGAGATTACGATCAAGGCCGGGGATTTCATTCTGAAGCAGGGCGCCAACTACGGCGGCCACATCTATTACGCACTCTATTACTGCTCGCAGGGGATGTTCCAACTCGGTGGCGAGCACTGGGAAAAGTATGCCCCTCTTCTCTACGACTACACGCTCAAGCGGCAGCATCCCGACGGCTCCTTCGCCCCCACAGGACCCGGCCCCGCCTACTCCACGGCCATGGCGGTGCTCGCCCTCAGCCCGTCCTACCGCCAGCTCCCGATCTACCAGCGGTAAGGCGCGGGGATTGCGAGTCTCGCTCGGCCTTCACTCGAATCGACAACGTCGGCGTAGGGCTCACAACGCACGATAGAGCTTGTCATTGGGGGTGCCCGTTGGCTACGATCATGCACGCCGCGCGAAGGTCGGGCAGGGCCTACGCGGATTAATCTGAACTCATATCGAGCTTTTTCGGTATTATAAAGGAAGCAGAGGAAAGACTATGAAGAATCAAGGAAAACCAGGACGCCATACCATCTTCGTCACCGCCGCCATGATGGCCGTCGCTACGCTGCTCCTTACGGGTTGCGGGGACACCAGCCCGAAGTACTTCGAATACGACAGCGAGGCCGATGAGATCAGCGGCAAGATTAACTTAAGCCGCATCACCTATATCGTGCCGCGCCTGAAAGTCGGACCCGATGAAGGTCGCTTGAACGAAGCGAACATCGAGAAACTGATCCGAATGATTAAGGAGAAAGACTTCACCTCGTTCCGCGTCAAGGCTTACATCATTTTCGATGAACACAAGGTCACAATGTACGAGTCCGAACTGTTCGAGAAGGGCAAGAATGAGCCCGACTCGCGCGAACTACGCGACATGAAGAAGCAACTCACGGAGACGTTGACCTTCTACCGCTCAATCTAGGAAGCTTTTATGACGACGGTACAATCAGACACGGTCGCGGACCGCATTCACGCTTACCTGACCGATGAACTCGATCGGCGCTTCGAGGAAGTCCCGTTCGACGCGCAACCCGACGTCGCGTGGCAGCGCATGCGCGAGGCGGGAACCCAGCTATGGCTCGACACCGGGGACATGGACGAGGCAGCTAAGCTCTGGAATTCTGAATTCAGCGCGTTAACCACGAACAACTCGCTGCTGAACAATGAAGTTCAAAAGGGCATCTACGACGACATCGTGAATGGCGCCGCCAACGTGATTCGAGAGGCAGACCCTGATATCGACTCACGGGCTCTGCTTTTGGAACTAGCCTTCATTCTCAACGCATGTCATGCCATGCGCCTGGTGGAGCGATTTAACGTGAACGTTAGCGTTGAGCTGCACACCGACCTGGCCCATGACGCGGAGCGCAGCGTGGCCTATGGGCAACGCTACTTCGCCCTGTGCCCTGAGAAGTTCATCATCAAGATTCCCCTGACGCCGGCCGGGTTCATCGCGGCGCGCAGATTGGGGCAGCTCTCGATCCCGGTCAACTTCACCTTGAATTTCAGTGCACGGCAGGACTATTTTGCGGCGCGCTTCTCAAATCCGACGTACGTGAATGTCTTCCTCGGGCGCTTGAATGCGTTTGTAAAAGATCACGGCCTGGGAGATGGCGAGAACGTGGGCGAGAAGACGGTCTTATCGACACAGCGCGAGCTGATCGCCCTGCGCGAGAGCGGAGACTCGCAGACGAAACTCATCGGCGCGAGCATTCGAAGCGGCGACCAGGTGGTCGATATCGCCGGTGTCGACGTGCAGACCATTCCCACCAAGGCCGCAACCCAGTTCCGGGACTCCGCCTCGGAGGATGCGATCCCGTCAAAGATCTTGCTCGATCCGGAGATCGTGCTCTCCGATGGCGTATCCGTGCAGGATTTCAACGGCGCTACGCTTTGGGACGTGCCGGATGATTTCAAAGCCTGCGTCGATGACTTGATGAACCAGAATATGGATCAACTCGATGCCACCCAACTCCAAGAGCACTTCCACGCCGCTGGTCAAGGTGATTTCATGCCGAAGTGGACCCCGGCAGAGGTGGCGACCATTGCCTCGGACGGGAAGATCCCCATCTACGAAACGTGGAAGGAGCGCCTCTCATCCGGTGATCTCGGACTGGACGCGCTGATCAATCTGAGCGGTTTGCAGGCTTTCACGAAGGATCAAAAGGCGCTGGATGACCGGGTTGCGTTACACATCTAGGTGGGACCGTTCGAGATCGACTGAACTCGTTCTCGACAAAATTCCCGGGATAGTTCGGCGCGCGGATTGCATGATCAGTCATGCGCTACAACGCATTAGGTGAATCTGGAATCGACGCCTCGGTCATCGGCCTGGGCACCTGGGCCATCGGCGGCTGGATGTGGGGCGGCACGGACGAACGACGGTCCATGCGAGCCATTCACGCCGCGCTCGACCACGGCGTTAATTTGATCGATACCGCGCCGGTATACGGGTTTGGCCTTTCCGAAGAAATCGTGGGCAAGGCGATTCACGACCGACGTGACCGTGTGATCCTGGCCACCAAGTTCGGCCTTGTCTGGCACCACAAAACGGAACGGCACCACTTCAACAGCACGTATGACGTCGTCGACCCGAACAGCACTGAACTGGAGGTGTATCGCTCCCTCACGCCGCAGACGATCCGCTACGAAATCGACCTAAGCCTCTTCCGCCTGCGCACGGACTATATCGACCTGTACCAGGCGCACTGGCAGGAGTCCCCGGCTCGAACCGAGGATGCGATGGCCGCACTCCTGCATCTTCGGGAGCAGGGAAAGATCCGATCGATCGGGCTGTGCAACGTGACGCCTCCCCAGATGGCTGCCTATAGGGCGCAGGGCATCGTGGCCGCTGACCAGGAGCGTTACAGCATGCTCGACCGGAATCTCGAGGCGACGAACCTCCCATACTGCCACGAGCACAACATCGCCTTCCTGGCCTACTCCCCCCTCTCGCAAGGCTTGCTCACCGGAAAGATCGATATGGGCCGCACGTTCGGCGAGGGGGATCAACGGGGTATGGCACAGCGTTTCAGCAAAGCGAGCCGCCAACAGATTGCGGCGATGCTGGCCGACCTGGTGCCGATCGCGGACAAGCACGAAGTAACGATGGCACAACTGGCCATCGCGTGGGCCATCCATCAGCCGGGATGCACACACGCCCTCGTCGGCGCGCGCGACACGGAGCAAGTCATCGAAAATGCCGGCGCCGCGGATATCCAGCTTTCTCCCAGAGAGCTTGTCCAGATCGACTCGGTCATGGCCACGTTTCAGGAGGCGCCAGAATAGCGGGCGCCTGGCACGACGGCTCAACCACCAGGATGCTCCTAATCTGTGCGCTACCGCTTTCTGATCGTCAGGACCATCGGAAGTGGACGAATCTTACGGACACCCAGACGGCGATCGGAAGGACTGTTTATGACCTGAAGCTGCCGGCTCGCATCGACGAGCCCCATGATACTGCTGCCGCCGCCGTCCATGTTGACGGCGTCCCGGCAACCCAGTCCGAGCATGATCTCGCCCAGCTCATGCACGGTCATGCCTTCGCTATAGCCCTCTTGCCTTCCGTCAACGACAACCAGCCATATCACGGTCCCCTCGTCGTTCACTCCGATCGCCGTCCGCGGATGCAGATCACCGCCAGAACCGACAGCGAGGACGCCCCCCGTCACGATGCGTTGAAAACCGGTCACAACATCGACTGCTGTTTCGATGCCCGGATGCTCTCCGACAAAGACACGTCCGTCCGCACTGATCCAAACCGAAGCGGCGTGGACAGGGGCGGGACTTCTCACAACGCCTTTGGACACCGCCAGTCCGCAAATGTCAACCGGCTGACCCTCGAACCAATCCCGGTTGCTCTCCCCGGAGCTGTCGGCAAAGCTGGCCCAGGGACATGTGTTGATGTACGCGAGCACTGCGGGCTCGTCCGCGAGCTTGCGCGGGTCCCTGAGCTCCGTCTCGGCGGGACCCGGTCCGTCCGGGTCGGCACCCATCACAACGGCAGGATGGATTGACGGATTCCCGAGGTCGACGCGGAGGGTGTGCACGCGATTGGGTCGTGGGTCCGTGAGTTTCTGCAGCCCGTACTCCAGTCCAAAAGCCTTGATGTCATGGCTGACCCTCGTCGTGGCACAGCCGCCGGTCACGAGCAACGCGCCAAGCGCACAGTTCACCGGCCAACGGGGCACGCTGCAGATCGGCCCTTTCCGATCGCGCCTCAGATTCATCATGCACCGAAGCCTACCTGACCCACGGAGTGAAGCCACGACATATTTCTCAATTCTCGATCTCAAACCGATCTGCACGTGCTCTGCGCGGGGGCCTGCGTTTACGCTTGTGATGGGCTGCCTGTTCTGAGAGACTTCCGCGATGCGGGAAGGGATCATTGCAGCTTGCCTTGTGGCAGATGCTATCTGCATCTGTCGGCGCGGATGGGGCCGGGAAAGCGGTTGATTTCACCGAACATATTCAGCCTGTTCTTGCGACGTATTGTTACCGCCGGCGATGGAGCCAAGGCCGAACGAAAAAGAGAAGAAGCTGAGCAAGGACTGGATTAACCTGGGAGCGAAGTGGCCGGGGACAACGGGAACCGGGAAAGCGAAAATCGCAACGGACTAAGGAATTGATTATGACGCCAGCAGACACATCCGCCGTGGCAGAACCGGTAGCGCATCCGAAGCGCAAGGCAGACCTATCACCCGCCGAAGCCGATCTCGGTGTTGACCCACTACCCGCCTCCCGTAAGGTCTACCGCTCCGGATCGATATACGCGGATTTGCGCATTCCTGCCCGTGAGATCACGCTTTCCCCTACCATCGACCGTAAGAGCGTCGAGGAGCCCAACTCGCCCCTCCAGGTCTACGACACTTCGGGCCCCTACACGGATCCGGACGCCGTGATCAATATCCAGGCTGGTCTTCCCCTCTTGCGCCAGCCATGGATCATAGGCCGGAATGATGTTGAGGCGTTGCCCGGACCGACATCGACGTACCGGAACACCCGGGATCTAGACCCGCGTCTTGACGCGATCCGCTTTCCAGAGCTGCGCACACCGTTGCGCGCCAAAGCGGGTCAATGTGTGACCCAAATGCACTACGCACGCCGGGGCGAGATCACCGCCGAGATGGAATTCATCGCCATCCGCGAAGGCGTCGACGTCGAATTTGTGCGCAAGGAAGTCGCCGAGGGACGCGCTATCATCCCGGCCAACATCAACCATCCGGAATCCGAGCCCATGATCATCGGGCGTAACTTCCTGGTGAAGATCAACGCCAATATCGGCAACTCGGCGGTGTCATCGAGCATCGCGGAGGAAGTCGAGAAAATGACCTGGTCGATTCGTTGGGGCGGCGACACGGTAATGGACCTCTCGACCGGCAACGACATTCATGAAACCCGCGAATGGATTCTGCGTAACTCGCCGGTCCCAATCGGTACCGTCCCGATCTACCAGGCGCTGGAGAAAGTCGACGGCAAGGCCGAGGAGCTGACGTGGGAAATCTACCGCGATACCCTCATCGAGCAGGCCGAGCAGGGCGTCGACTATTTCACGATCCACGCCGGGGTGAGACTCCCGTATATCCCGCTGACTGCCGACCGGTTGACCGGTATCGTATCCCGCGGAGGATCCATCATGGCCAAATGGTGCCTCGCACATCATGAGGAGAGCTTCCTCTACACGCGATTCAACGAGATCTGCGAGATCATGAAAGCCTACGACGTTTCATACAGCCTGGGCGACGGCCTGCGCCCTGGATCCATCGCCGACGCCAATGATGCCGCCCAGTTCGCGGAGTTGGATACGCTCGGAGAATTGACCACGGTCGCCTGGGAGCACGACGTGCAGGTCATGATCGAAGGACCCGGTCACGTACCGATGCACCTGATTAAGGAGAATATGGATCGGCAGCTCGAGGTGTGCCACGAAGCGCCGTTTTATACGCTCGGTCCACTGACGACAGATATTGCGCCTGGCTACGACCATATTACCTCGGCGATCGGGGCCGCCATGATCGGATGGTACGGAACCGCGATGCTCTGCTACGTGACGCCCAAGGAGCATCTCGGGCTCCCCGACAAACAGGACGTCAAGGATGGGATCATCACCTATAAAATCGCGGCCCACGCGGCGGATCTGGCCAAGGGCCATCCCGGCGCCCAGGCTCGGGATGACGCCCTCTCAAAGGCACGCTTCGAGTTCCGCTGGCGGGATCAGTTCAACCTGAGCCTGGACCCGGAAACGGCGACGGATTATCACGACCAGACGTTGCCCGCGGAAGGGGCCAAGGTTGCGCACTTCTGCTCGATGTGCGGCCCGCACTTCTGCTCGATGAAGATCACGCAGGATGTGCGTGACTACGCGAAAGCGCATAAAATCGACGCCGAGCAGGCGCTCTCCTCTGGAATGCAGGAGAAGGCGAAGGAGTTTCGCCAGGGCGGAGCTAACGTCTACGTCCCCGCCAAGTAGGTCGAACGAGAAACCACGCGGACAGAGACCACGAATTACACGAATTGTGCGAATGGGAATACATCAATACGAACATCTTGAAGCTCGCGGTTCCTCGGGTCTGGACATTCGTGTGCATTCGTGTGATTCGTGGGCCTAGAAACACTGACAAGCGCGAGCGCCTTACCGATGAGCTCAATCGACTACAACAAACTTGCAAGCGACAGCCTGGAGGACATCCCGCCGGACCGCGAGACGTGTACGGCGCTCTTAACCGATCCGAATATCCAGATACGCCGCCTGGTGGATGCGGCATTCGAAGTTCGCCGCACGTACTTCGGACGTAAGGTCCAGATTCATATCATCAACAATGCGCAAAACGGGCATTGCCCGGAAGATTGTGGATATTGCGCGCAGGCCCGTACGTCCGACGCGGCGATCGCGGACTACCCCATCAAGAACGACGACGAGATTCTTGCCGAGGCCAGGAGCGCATATGAGTCCGGCGCCTTTCGCTACTGCATGGTCTTCGCCGGTCGCGGCCCATCCAAGCGGCGTGTCGAGCGCCTGTGCGGCCTTATCACCAAGATCAAACAGGCGTACCCGATCCAGGTATGCCTGTCCCCGGGATTACTGGACCGGGAGGATACCGCCAATCTCAAGGCGGCCGGTCTCGACCGCTTGAATCACAACCTAAACACGTCCGAGGCACGATACCCTTCGATCTGCACAACGCATACCTACCAGGACCGTATCCACACGCTTGAAGCGGCCAACCAGTCAGGACTGGAGCTCTGTTCGGGGATGATCTGCGGCATGGGTGAAACTCCGGACGAAATCTCCGGAATTGCTCATACCTTGCGCGAGCTCGGCGTCAGCTCCATCCCGGTCAACTTCCTGATCCCCATCGCGGGCAATGCCGTATCACAAGCCACGGGGCTGACACCAGACTACTGCCTGCGCATCCTTTGCATGTACCGACTGGTCAATCCCCGCTCCGAAATTCGGATGGCCGCGGGCCGCGAGACCCATCTGGGAGACCTCGAGCCGCTCGCCCTGCACGCCGCAAACTCACTATTCATGGATGGATACCTGAATACACGCGGCAGCAGCCGCGTCCGCACGCTGCAAATGATCGCAGACGCCGGGTTTACGGTCGACTCCGATCACGCGCTCGACAATCTTCTGGCGGAGGAAACCCGCGCCGCTTCACCCGACGAACTCGAAGCCAAGCCCGAAGACCTGAAGTCCCGCGAGCAACTCCGCTCCTTCGCGAGTTAGACGTCACCTTGGCGCGTAAGGCACCGCGACAGGACTCAGACGTTCTCGCTTGTACTGGCCGAACCGCTCTGCGAGATTGCGACCCCAAACCGAGAACATCCTGAAAGGACATGCCCTTATGAAAGCTCTAATCGTACGCGGTGGCTGGGACGGCCATACTCCTGTCGAATCCACCGACCTCATGGCCCCGCTGATGCAAGAACGCGGCTTCGAAGTCGAGATCTCCGACTCGCTTGACTCGTACACCGACGCCGACAAGATGAATGCGCTCAGCCTGGTGGTGCAGTGCGTCACGATGGACAGCATCAGCGACGAACAGGAGCGCGGACTGCTCGACGCGGTCAAGAGCGGCGTCGGCTTCGCCGGCTGGCACGGCGGCGTGATTGATTCCTTTCGACCCAACACGGAGTACCAGTGGATGACCGGCGGGCAATGGGTCGCCCACCCAGGAAACTGCATCCCCACCTATGACGTTGTGACTGTCGATCCCGAACACGAGATCACCGCCGGGATAGAGTCCTTCAAACTCACCGACACCGAGCAGTACTACTGCCACACCGATCCCGGCAATCACGTGCTCTGCACGACTACATTCTCCGGAGAACACGGCGAGACAACCCAGTACCCTGCTGGAACCGTTATGCCCTACGCATGGACGCGCCAGTACGGTGAGGGCAAAGTCTTCATCGCCGCCTGGGGACACACCTACAAGGACTTCGACGTCCCGGAAGCGCGCGAGATTGTCCTGCGCGGGATGACGTGGGCGGGCACTAAAGCGGCACGTCCGTAACCACACGCTTGCCCGCCTTGCGGCCGACGTATTGCTCTTCAATCCAGGGGTACGTCTTGCCGATACCGTCGCGCAAGGTTGTGTCCGGCTGCCAAGCGAGGATGTCTTGAATCATCGTGTTGTCGCTGTTGCGACCGGCGACTCCGCGCGGAGCGTCCAGCTTATACGAGCGTTCGAGCGTCACGCCTCCGCAGCCTTCGGCAATACTCACCAGTTCGTTGATGCTTACCAGTTCACTGGAACCGAGGTTGATCGGCGTTGCGATCAGATCATCACAATGCGTGATCATGTCGATCCCCTTGATGCAGTCATCAATATACATGAAGCTCCGGGTTTGCGCTCCGTCGCCCCATATCTCAATCTCATGCTTGCCTGAATCCTTCGCTTCGATCACCTTGCGACAGAGAGCAGCGGGGGCTTTCTCGCGTCCGCCGTCCCACGTCCCCCATGGGCCGTAGACGTTATGAAAGCGCGCGATAAACGTCATCATCTTGCGTTCAGCCCAGTACTCCTCGCAGAACATCTCCGACAAAAGTTTCTCCCATCCGTAGCCGCGCTCCGCCATCGCCGGGTAGGCATCGGACTCCTTGAGCGCTCGCACCTCGGGATCCTTCTGAAGGTCCGTGTTGTAGGCGCAGGCCGAGGACGCGTAGAAGTAGCGGCGCGCGCCGGCCTTGTTCGCGGCCTCGATCAGGTGCGTGTTGATCAGGATGCTGCGCAGACATTCAACACGGAATCGCTCGATAAAGCCCATGCCTCCCATATCCGCAGCAAGATTGTAGACCTCCGTGGCGTCCTTGCAGGCCTTGATACAGTTCTCCTCGTCGCTCAGATCAAGACAGAGCGATTCGGCTTCCGGAAGATGCTGATACCACATCTCCACGGGTTTCTTATCGACGGCACGGATCCGCGTGTAGCCAAGATCGACAAAATGTCGAACGAGTGCCCCGCCGATAAACCCGCCCGCACCTCCAACCAAGATCAATTCGTCTTTTGCTGCGCGATAATCTGTCTGACTCATCCTAGGGTACCTCATCGAAGCCGGGCCGTACAAAGGCTCGTGCGTTGGGAAACTTCGACTCGGCTGTTCGCCGGAGTCGCTCGAGATGTGCAAGAATATCCAGAATGGAGTCGGCGTCATCGAGCAGAGCGTCGCGCAGGTGCGTCCACGCGTCGATGGAACGATCCATAGCGATCAGTGCAATCTTGGCCGATCCCGCGGAGTCCCGTGGAAATTCATCATCGTGTCCCCTCTCGCGTTCATGCTCTGCACTTCCGAGCGCCCGCATGATCTTGGGATAGAAGAAGTGCTGATACCACCGGATGGCGTCCACATTCTCCTTGAGAGCATTCACCTCGCTTTCCGGGTCGCTCCCCGGTAAATCAACTACGACCTGGCGCGCAACCGTAACGGCCTTGTTCCTGAATAAATCCGTTCGGGTCTCAAACCAGGTATCGACGATGCCGATATACTCCATGGCCGCGACCGAGCAGGGGTGTTGGCGGGCCCCTTCGCGGGGGTCCGGCGGAGGGTCTTCCTCTTCGACCTCTAGATCCTCCAGGTCCACCCCGGCCTCCGCAGCCATCTTGCGAACTAACTCGAGCGTACTCTGGAGGCTCTGCTCCACTACCTTCATGGCAGCCTCGGAGTCATCCACCCCAGACTCGCTCTCTTGCGACTCCTTCTTCTCTTCGCGCTCCATGGCGAAATTGAGGCATCGATCCGTGAATCCGCAGCGCTCGCACCACCGATCGCAATAATTGTGAATTCCCGAAACTATACGCGGGTCCTCAGCGAGCTCATCTAGTCGTTCCAAGTCCATGGGAAGCTGAATATTCTCATTCGCGATCCTGAACAAGTCAAGATATGACGTGGTTTGACTGACACTTTGCCGCGAATCCGCTATGATAGTGGGCATCATGAAATTACCCGTACTCACGCTTTTGCTCTACATGATGCCCGGCATTTTCGCCAGCGCAGAGGAGGCCCCCCCCTTTGACAAGTGGTCACTCTGGAGCGGCACGACGCAGCTCCGTGGTGCCAACATCTGGCAGACGCGCTCCTACAGGGGCACTTATGATTACGTTGAGCGCGCGTCCGTTGGTCCGACATTCACGCAGGAGGAATTTGACACACTGTCCAAGCTCGGTGCGAACTATGTCCAGATCTCACACCCAGGCCTGTTCTCCGAGGTCCCGCCCTACCGGCGAGATACGGCTGCCATCGAGAACCTCGACCGCCTGCTTTCCATGATCCACAAGGCCGATATGTTTGCCGTCATCGCTTTTCGCTCTGGGCCAGGACGTTCGGAATTCACGTTTGTGCGCGGTGAAGTCGGCGACTGGTATCACAAGCGGCAACTCGACGAAACCATCTGGGATGACAAGCGACGACAGGACGCATGGGTCGATATGTGCCGCTTTACGGCCGAGCGATATCGCGAGAACCCCGTCGTCGTCGGATACGAGTTCATGGTTGAACCCAACGGCAACGTCACCGATACGGGTTCCGGCGCGGGCAGCCCAGGCGCTTTCTACCCTGAGTTCGCCGGGACGGAGCATGACTGGAATCTGTTCTACCCCCGTATTATCCGTGCGGTGCGCGACGTCGATCCCCTGGCTCCCCTCTTGATCGGCCCGATGGGATACAGTTCCGTCGGGTGGCTGCCGTACCTCGTGAAGACGAAGGCCGAGCGCGTGGTCTACGTGGTGCACCAGTACGCTCCTTATTCCGACTACACGCACCAGGGCCCCTCAGGCCAAAACACGTATCCGGCGCCCGCCGGTAGCGGAAGTTTCAATCGATCGTGGATTCAGCAACTCCTCGCCCCGATCGTACGATGGGCGGAGGATCAGTCTCGAATCGCGATCACCGAGTTCGGTGTCGCTCGCTGGGTGCCTGGTGCAGATCGCTTCATTGACGATCAGATCAGTCTATTCGAGGAACACAATTGGAATCACGCAATCTGGGTCTGGCATCCTGCGACATATCCCGCGGCGGGCTTTCCCGGCAACATGCATATCGCGCTGGGGCCGGCCCCGGATGCAACCCGGCCCGCAGCAGCGAGCGCCCTTTTGGATGCCCTCAGCAAGCACTGGAAGAAGAACAGGGTTCGCCCCTCCACCATCGGCCACGCCTTCCCTTCAACCAATGACACCCCGACTGTACGGCAATAAGGCCACGCCGTGGCTCCGCAACGCGCTCGGGACGCTCACGCTCAGTGGCTGCCTCGCCATGGTCTACATCGCGGGGACCACCTCTCCCGCGTTCACGGAATTCATGCGCTCGATCGGCACCACCGAGTTTGAGTTCGGACTTTTGATGGGCATCCCGCTGATGATGTTCCTGCTGCAATTCGTCGGCGCATTCGTTAACAACAGGATTCGCCGACGAAAAGCATTATTCATCACAACCGGTATCGCCGGGCGCCTGCTGTATATCCCGGTCGTGTTGCTTCCCGTCCTCTTGCCCGGTGCGGATCGAACGACGCTGATTTACATCATCATCGCCCTGATCACGGTTTCCGCGGCGGCGATGCAACTCTCCACTCCGCTATTCTTCTCGTGGACTGCCGACCTGGTGCCGGGACAGATCCTGAACCGCTACTGGGGAGGTCGGCAGCTCTGGATGTATCTCCTGTGGTCCGCCTCCTACGGCGTCATCATTCTCTTTACGTTTCTCAGCGACCTGCCCATTACGGTGACCTATCCCATCATCGCCGTCGTCGCCGTCTTTGCCGGCGTCATCGACATTCTGCTCTTCATCGGAATCCCCGAGCCCCCCAATACGGTCGTTCGCGAAGTCTCTTTAGCCGTATTGTTCGAGCCGTTCAGACACGTTGACTACCGATCCTTCGTCGTCGCATCAGGGGCGCGCTGGGCCATCGTCACCTTCGCCGCCGCGTTCATGGCGCTCTACATGCTTGAAGAGCTCCACCTGGCGGTGTGGCAGACCACCATCATCTTCTGCTCCATGGGGCTTGGAGCTGCACTCTCATCTCGTCCGGCCGGGCGTCTCGCAGATCGACACGGGCATCGGCCGCTTCTAATCATCACCGCGTGTCTTAAGCCCCTGACGCCGCTCGCCATTCTGATCGCCACGCCTTCGAACGGGTTCGTATTGCTCACGACCTACATGTTCTTCGACGGCATGGTCAACGGCGCCCTCCTCGTCGCAGCCAACGGCTACATGATGAAAATATCTCCGAAACGCAACCGCTCGATGTTCTGCGCGGCGATGACCGGATTCAGCGGCATCTGCGGCGGCATCGGCGCGATCGCCGGAGGCACACTCTTGGAACTGACGTCCCCGCTGACATGGGACGCCCTTGGACGAACGTGGGGCAATTTCCACCTGCTCTTCATTGTCGGCACGGCCTTGCGGCTCATCTGCATTCCGCTCTGCCGGGGCATTCGAGAGCCGAAGAGTACGCGCACCGGCCGCGTTCTGAGCGAGGTGCGCGGCATCGGCCCACTCCAGTTCCTGAGATTCCCGATCGGCCTCTACCGGAATCAGAACGAATCGGAAGAATCGTCCGAGGCGGATTCCTGAGCTCCCCGCAGAATCCCTCGTTCATCGGCCGCAGGCGGCTGGCGTGGACGCGCACACACCATGCTTGGACAACGGGCAGGCTAAGCGGAATGGAGCGCGAACGTCACCGCGAGCCAGTCGGGCAAGGCTTTTTCCTCGCGACGGCCACCCGTTCGGTGTAAGCAGATGAACTCATCACATGAAAAACCGACGTAGAGTTGTAGTCACTGGATTGGGGGTCGTCTCTCCCATTGGATTGACGCCATCGGCCCTCTGGGATTCGATATCCTCCGGCCGTACGGGAATCGCCGCCCTGCGCGCATTCGATCTGACCGACTACCGGGTTAAAATCGGCGCCGAAGTAGACAACCTTCAACTTGAGAAGGCTGCGCAGGAGATCGGACTGCGCCTGAGCGACCGCACGATGGACCTTGCCGTCATCGCCGCACGCTCCGCGCTGACCGACGCGGGACACGATCTCGCGTCCGCATCCTACAGCGGCATGGACATGCCCGTGATCTTCGGCTCTGCAAGCGGGTCTCAACACAGCCTGTATGACTGCAACACGCGCTTCGCGGAGAAAGGCGTACGCGGATTGCGGCCGACGTCGGTCCCGCGCTGCATGGCAAATGCAATCTCGGCACGAATCTCGCTGCGATTCGGCTTACGAGGCGCGAACTACGTGGTGGCCTCGGCATGCACCTCCTCGACCAACGCGATGGGAATAGCATTCCGCATGATCCGCGACGGATACGCCGACCGCGTCCTCTGCGGCGGCTCCGACGCAACCTTCGACCCCTTCGTCTACGGCGGCTGGAACAACCTCGGGGTGATGTCAAAGAATCCCGACCCGCTCACAGCCTGCCGTCCATTCGATGCCCATCGGGATGGATGTGTACTCGGTGAAGCCGCCGGGGCCCTCGTGCTCGAGGCCGGCGACGTTGCAAGCGCGCGCTCGGCTTCGATTCATGCCGAAGTTCTGGGCTATGGAGAGTCCTCCGACGCCGCACACATTACACGGCCAAGCGCAGACGGCCAGGCCGCCGCGATCCAGAACGCGCTCGACGACGCCGGCATCGACGCGGGCGACGTCGGGTATATCAACGCGCACGGCACGGCGACCGAGGCCAACGATGAATGCGAAAGCGCCGCCATCCGCAAGGCCTTCGGGAGTGCCGCGGACAAGACCCCGGTCAGTTCGTTGAAGTCCTATCTTGGCCACACCCTGGGGGCAAGCGGCGCGGTCGAGAGCGTCGCTACAATCCTCGCGCTCCGTCATGGACTCGCGCCCGCCAACTTGAACCTATCCACGCCGGACCCGGCTTGTAACATCAACCTGGTCGACTCCGAGGGAGTCGCCATCCAAGGCTCGATCGCCATGAAGAACAGCTTCGGATTCGGAGGAGGTAACGGTGTCCTGGTGCTCTGCGGAGTCAGGGCTTGACGCCGGCCACACCAGCCTGAGAGGTTGCACCTGTTATGACACGCGACGAGATCATCAGCAAACTGCGCGACATCATGAAGGAGTCTACCGAGAAACCGGTAGACTGGAGCACGGTCTCCGGCGAGAGCACGATCGAATCACTCGGCTTCGATTCGCTTTCCATCCTCGACCTGATTTACGACATCCAGCAAGAATTCGACGCCGAATTCGACGCCGAGCAACTCGTCAGCATCCAGACGGTTGGTGAGCTCGCCGAGTTCCTCTCCAGTCAACTCGCGTAGGCAAGACGCTCGCGATGGAACCGGAGCGTACGGAAAGGCGGCAAGATGCCGCTTCTACGTTTGGAGCACTAACGTAGAAGCGGCGTCCCGCCGCGTTGGAGCCCTGATGAAGAAACTTCGACACCTTCTGGAATTCGCGCTGGCCTGGTCGGGTCTGAAACTGATCCGCGTTCTTCCTGACCTAATGATTACCACCATCACGGTGCTGCTTGCCGATGCCTATTACGGGCTCGCGCGCACGCGACGACAGATCGCGTATCGCAACGTCCTGGAAAGCGGAATTGCCGACAATCCTGCTGAAGCCTCTCGTATTGCCCGTCACTCTTTCCGCCACTTCGGACTCGTGGTGATCGAGTCCTTGACCAGTTCACGCTACCTCACCGAGGAGACTTGGCAGGACCATGTCCACCTGGACCTCGACGCAGAATCGGAGCGATGGATCCGCGAGGACGGCCGTGGCGTGATCCTGGCGTCCGGTCACCTCGGAAACTGGGAGATTGCCGCACAGGTCGTCTCCTACCTCAAGCCGGTCTCCGGAATTACGCGCGTCATGAACAATCCGTACGTTGAACAGCTGGTTCAACGCCACAAACCGCGCAATCGTTTTACGCTGACGCCAAAACGCGATGCGAACTCCGCACGCTTTCTCGAAGCGATTCGCGACGGCAAGATCCTGGCGTTCATGATTGACCAGTTTGCCCACGATCGCGGCATGATGATCGACTTCTTCGGCCGGCCCGCGTCGACCCACACCGCGATCGCACTTCTGCACCTGGTAAGCGGAACACCGCTCATCTTCGGATACAGCCGACGCATTGCGCCGCGCCAGTTCGAGTTCAAAGCCTTCCCGCCGATCAGGATCGAGCGGAGCGGAGACAAGCAACGTGACCTGCGCTCGATTCTCGACGCGTTGACGCGATATCTCGAGGAGGCTATACGCGAGAGCCCGGAGCAGTACCTGTGGGCGCACCGCCGCTGGCGAGTTCCCGCGCAAAGTAGCAGGCACTGAGGCGGCCACCGCCCAACTCTTCAAGTCCGGGCTCGGCATCCAGGCACCGCGCTTCGGCGCGGCTACACCGGAACGCATAGCGGCAGCAATCCTCTGCGATGGGAGTCCGTATGGGAGAACGCCCCTGCGCCATGCCCACATGCCCGTCCCGCCGAAGCGCCAGGCCGGATTCGATATCAGGAACGGCCTCAAGCAGGGCCGTCGTATACGGATGCGCTGGGCGATCATACAGAACGTCTACGGTCCCCATCTCCACGACGCGCCCCATGAACATTACGATCACGCGCTCGCAGAGGTAGCGCACCACGGCGAGGTCGTGCGAGATCAGCAACAGCGTAAATTTTCGCTTTTCGCGCAGGTCGCGCAACAAGGTTAGAACCTGTGCCTGCACGGAGACATCCAGTGCAGACACCGGTTCATCTGCGATCAGAATCTCGGGCTCCACGGCCAACGCGCGGGCAATCGCGATTCGCTGCCTCTGTCCCCCGCTGAACTCGTGCGGAAAGCGATCGGCCGCATCGGGAGCCATGCCCACATCGGTCAGCAAATCGGCGACGCGCGCGGGTCTCTCCGAACTGGCGCCGAGACCATGCACATCCAACACCTCACGAATGGCGGTGCCCACGGGGATCCGGGGATTGAGGGAGCCTACCGGGTTTTGGAACACGAGTTGGATGCGCCGGCGAAATTTCTTAAGCGCTGTGCCCTCAAGCCTGGAGACGTCTTCACTCGAAACGTGAACAGAGCCGCTGGTCGGCCTCTGCAGGCCGAGTAACGTTCGCGCCAGGGTGGTCTTGCCGCATCCACTCTCCCCCACCAGCCCCACGCTCTCGCCGCTGTACAGTGCGAGATCGACACCGTCGACCGCGCGTAGCGTCGCACCGCCGTCGCGGGCGGCAAATTCCACCGTCAGGTCCCGGGTCTCTACGGCGAGCGCTGACACTTGAAGAAGTGGGAAGTGAGTAGTCGGTAGTGGTTAGTAAGGAGTGGGAAGTGAGGAGTAAGAAGTCAGTGGTGAGAAGTGAGGAGCCAGCAGTGAGACATGCTCAGCGTAAGGACGCACATTACGTCTTCCCAACCACTACTCACGTCCCACTTCCTACTTCCTACTACTACTCTCTTCTTACTCTTTACTTCTCACTTCTTACTTCTTACTTCCTACCGTCGCTCGCCTCTCAGTTTGAGCCCTGTCCGTCCTCTACCGTCTTAATGCGATCGCGAAGGCCCGCGGCATCTTCGTAGCGCTCTTCGGCGATCGCGCGGGTGAGATCCTTGTGAAGCAGATCGAGTGGGGACAACGCCTCTTGAACCGCTGCGGCGGTGGACACGACGGCCGGCTCTTCGCCCTCGCCGTCTTTCTCCTCGACGATCACACCAGCTCTATCCATGACGTCCTCGTCCACGTAGATAGGCGCCGAGCACCGAAGCGCGAGCGCGATCGCATCGCTTGGCCGCGAGTCGAGTTCCGAGATCAACCCCGCGCATTCCAGCGTGATTCTCGCGTGAAAGGTGTTGTCCACAAGGTCCGAGACCTCCACCCTGCGGAGCGTGCAGTGATAGCTATCGAGCACATCCTTCAAGAGATCATGGGTCAACGGCCGCGGGAATTCCTTCCCGTTCAATTTGATCGCAATGGACTGTGCCTCGGTGGCGGCGATGAAGATCGGAAGCGAACGTTCATCCGTCACTCCACGCAGAAGCAGAACGAAACTCACATCGGACGGGGAGATCTGAGCGACGGACAACTGAGCAACTTTTACTGGGATCATGGCAGCTACCTCTCGTGTGAGATTGAGATCAGGATGACACAAACCACGAATGAACTCAAGATCAAAGCCTCAAGCGGGTGAAATATACTGGAAAAGATGCGTCCCGGCCTTACTCGGAGAGGATATCAACCACCTCGTCGGTCGTCTGCGCGCGTAACACTCGTTCGCGACGACCTGCATCCCCCAACGCGCGACTCACCTCCGACAGGAACTGAATATGCGGGCCGGTCCGGTCCGGTCGAGAAAGCGTCATCACGAAGATCGAACATGGTTTGCCATCCAGGGAGGCAAAGTCAATCGGATCCTTGCAAATACCAATCGCCGTCACGAGACCGTTTACGCGGCTGCATTTGCCGTGCGGAATTGCGATCCCATCCTGCATTCCGGTGGACATCTTCCCCTCCCGCTCCATCACGGCCGCCAGCGCTGCGCTTCGATCGATAATCTTCCCGGCCGCATCAAGGAGATCGATCATCTCCTCGATGACGCCCGCTTTCGACTCCGCCTTCAGGTCCAGGCAGATACAATCAAGCTCTAGGATATCTTTAAGTTTCACGAGTGGGTGGATACTCCTACCTGCACATATAGCGGGTGCTGAGCCCGGACTCAAGCTCGCGTTTTAAGTAGAAGTTTCACCGATGCCGCGGCCCGGGCTTGCACACGAGTCTACTGAGGTGAAGCGGAGCCTTGCCGCACGTGGGGCAGGCGGGTCCACACGAATGCAGACAGCGATAGAACCGCTATATCCGCGGTCTCTATTCTCTTCATTCGTGTGAATTCGCGCGATTCGTGGACCCGAAATATGGGGACGCTTCAGACTAGATCACTCGCTCATTCCCGCCGTCGATCGGCACCTGCGCACCCGTCGTTGCACGAAAGACATCGCTCGCCATCGTCGACAGCAGCCTGCCGACATCTCGTGACGTGATCTCGGTCTTGAGTAGATTCCTGGTCTTGTACTCATCCACGGTAATACCGTACCGCCGGGCTGACTTCTCGAGCGCTTCATCCGTCCACAGTTCCGTGTCGAACACGGCGTCGGGGTGCACGACGTTGACGCGAATCCCGTCTCCGGCCAGTTCCATCGCCGCAACCCGCGCCAGCTGCGTGACGCCGGCCTTGGTCACTGAATAAGCTGACGCGCCGGGTCCGGGTGCGGCGAAGTTCCGTGAACCTACGACGAGGAGGGAGGGATCGACGCCGTGCTTGAGATACGGGATCGCGGCCGTCATGAAACGCTGCGTAGCCGTGAGGTTGATTCGCACATGTTGGTCCCACGTTTCGTCACTCATCTCCTCGATCGTCTCACCGGCCCCAAAGATGCCCGCGTTGCAAACGATGATGTCGATGCCGCCATACGCCAGTACGGACTGTTCGATCGCTGCCTTGACCGCCGTGTCGTCAGTGAGGTCACACTGGATTCCAAGCAAGCCCGATGACGCCAGGCTCTCCGCCACATCGGGCTTGAGATCAAGGCCCACCACCACAGCGCCATCTTCGGCGAGCGCATCGCACGTGGCGCGGCCAATCCCGCTACCCGCTCCGGTCACCACCGCCACCTTGCCCTGGTGCGGTTTTGGAAACCCGTTACCCTTGGTGAGCTTGGCTTGCTCGAGGCTCCAGTACTCGATATCGAATAGTTCTTTCTCAGGAAGTGCATGCCAACCACCGAGCGACTCGCCCGTCTGCACCGCCCAGCGGGTGTGCCGGGCGATATCCGCCACCATCGCGCATTCCTTGACGTTACTTCCAAAAGCGATCGCGCCCGCCTTCCTCCAGATCGCCGCGCGCGGCGCGGGATCCAGCATCTGCAGACCCTCAGTGCTATTGCGCTCGTAATAGCGGCCGTAGTCGCCCACAAACGTTTGCACCTCCGGCACGCCCATGGCAGGCTTCGTCTCGACCACGACGGGCACGCGCTTGGTCCGGATCACGTGGTCCGGCGTAATCGGTCCTCGCGTGGCAATGTCCGCCACGTCGCTCCGCCCCGCATACGCCTGCGCGTCGCCGGAGCGGTCCAGAACCGCCATCTGAGCCTGGCCTCGCGCAACAGAGACCGCCTTTCGAATTCTCGCGAGGTCGAGCAGGTCCACATCGCCGAACACTTCTCCATGCTCAGTCGTGCCGTTCTCGTCAATGTAGGCTTCTGCCCGACTCACCAGCTCGATCATATTTTCATAGGCTTCGCGCGCATCGTCGCTGTAGGTAAAGACACCGTGATGAAGCAGAATGATTCCCCTGGTCTCGCTGAGCTCAGCGTCCTTGATGGCATGGAAGACCTGTTTCGACAGGATGAACCCG
Organism: Verrucomicrobiota bacterium; assembly: GCA_027623315.1. GTDB lineage: Bacteria > Verrucomicrobiota > Kiritimatiellia > CAJWTS01 > CAJWTS01 > JAQBYD01. The sequence continues at coordinate 47,333 of JAQBYD010000017.1, forward strand.
GGCATGACGTAGGGCAGGACGACGCAATCCGGGAAGACGGAACGGATGATCCCTTCTCCGCTGGGATTATTCGAGAGCGTGACAACGGCATCGGCATGCGTGTGGTCGACGAATTTCGCAGGCATGATGGCGTGCAGAATGGCCTCGACCGAAGGCGAAGGCGCCGATGGATCCAGCAGAAAGGCACGCAGCTGCGCGGCCATATCCAGATCGCTCAGCGCCTCAAGATTCGCCAGCATGCGGGTCTCCTCAAGCCGCAAGGGCGAGAAACCGGGCTTTTCGATTGTCTTAAGATCCCAGCCGCTCCCCTTCACGAAGAGCGCATCCACCTCACGTCCGAAGAAATCCCGATAGGAACCTTTGACCGACGTGTTGCCTCCCCCGTGCATCACCAGGTCTTCGTCCGCGCCCAGCAGACGCGATGTGTAGACGCGCACGGCGAGGTCGTCGCCTGCGAAGCGCTTCGCGTCCTGTTCGTCCCAGAGACTTTTCATGCGGAGACGTGCTGCTGTCGTTCTATGATCCGGTCCTCCCAGTCGAGGTCGTCAGAATTCGGCACGCGACCAGCGCGGTCCATCGCTTCGAGAACGCGTCGCATCCCCTCCTCCAGAGATACGCTCGGCTGAAATTCCGGCACATCGCGGAACAGCTTCTCAGCGCTGTAATAGAGGTGATAGCGAAAAATATAGCGGCACACGTCGAAGGCCGGCACCTCCAGGCGCTCGAGATCGGCATACGGTACCCCAATAACGTCGACCTCTTTTCCGATGACCTGCATGGCGACGCGATGATACTCGGCCCATGTCCAGTATCGGCGTGGGACCATGTTGTAGGTCTGACCGATGCAGTGTTCCTTACCCAGGACTCCCGCGAAGGCGAGCGCGGCATCGTCCACGTGCAGAAATTGCATCAGGGCGTTGCCGTCGCCGCATACGATAATCGGTCTGCCCTTTCTGATGCGATCGATCCACGAGAACTCCCACGCCACCTGGCGCAGTAACCCCATTGAATCGCCATAGGTTGTGGACGGCTTGATAATCGTCACGGGGAACCCTTCCTCGTGATACGCCTCCAGAAACAGTTTGTCCGCCTCAACCTTATTGCTTCCGTAATCTGTGGTCGGGCGCAGCGGGTGATCCTCCGTCGTCGGAAACCAGTCGTACTGCACGCCATAGGTGCAGACCGTGGAACACATCACAAACTGGTTCACACCGCGAAACGCGCGAAGGCTGCTCGCCGCCTGCTCCGCGTTGAAACAGATCATGTCAATCGCAGCATCGAACTTCTCGCGCTGGATGGTTTCTTCAAAGGCGGACCGGTCCGCGCGATCGCCCGCAATCAGGCGAACGCCGTCTGGAACCGAGTCCGTTTGCCCACGGTTGAAGCAGACCACTTCATGCCCCTGCTCCACGAGGCGCCTCACAATGCTCGTGCTGATATTGCCGGTCCCGCCTACAATGCAAATTTTCATAATTCCCTCGAACGGTTTATGTCTCCGAATTGGATCGTTTACAAGAACTGTACGACAATATTGTAAGAGCCGAAGCAAAAATCAATCCTGGTAGTGACGGAGCGGGCTGATCCCCGTTTTCTGCATGGCGTCGCGAGCTATGCCGCAGATGCGGAGTATTTCATGGACCTCGGATTCAAACAGTTCCTCTGCAATAGTACAGAAAGGGGTCAGTGTTGAATGCCACTAAGATAAGCATGGTTTAGGATGAAATCGCGCGCGAAGCGCTCTGGAGTGCGCTGACCTGGCAGCGCTCTCGATTCGGTGTGTTCACACGCTATCGGCAAACCCAGAGCGGCGTCAGGCCGCCGCACTCCAGAGCATGCCGGCGCATGCGGATGCCGTCTTATCTTAGCGGCATTCAACACTGACCCCTTTTCCATATCATCCTCCGCTGCTACTTCAGGTTCTCTTCAGCGTGAAGGGAGAGCTCGACCATGCGCTCGAGTAGTTCGGACGGCGATTCACCAGGGAAATTCTTCTGGACGAGTTCCTTGCAGAACAGGCGGCAGATGTAGCGGAGCTTCAGCGAGCGATTTCGTGATGCGTAGACGAAGTCGCGATGGCCGTTGTTGATCATGATCAAGTTCTGTTCTGTGTTGTATTGAGAACGCCACAGGTCCCCCGGTGCGCGCCGGAAGGTGTAGTTAGGCAAGCCGTCTGGGGTTGCGTTTTGTCCTTCAGCTTCGGCACGATCGAGTCGGAAACGGTAATCAGCGCCTCGGCTGAGCAGACGATATCGTCTTGCGATACCGTAACACCGATACGAATAAGGCCCGGTTCGGAGGGTGCATGAAAGGAGGCGATCTCTTGATGCAGAGAGATTAAGAGGAGAGATCGAGCACCGTGGCGAAGCGATGGCGCGAGAGGAGACCGAAGCGGTTGTCTTTGGTGAGCCGCGCGCGGGAGGCCGCGGGGGATGGAAGGCCGCATAGAAAGCGGGCGAGTTGGCGCGGCGTGGCGAGGGGGGCGTGCTGTTCCCCCACTAAAGCGGCGACTGCCCGGCCTTGCTCCTCCGTGATCTCCGCTTCATGTAGCCGGGGCATGGGCAGGACCGGTTCGCCGAGGCATCGGTCGCAATGACCGCAGTCGGACTCCAGAGACTCTCCGAAGTAATTCAATACGGATCGTACCGTGCACGTCTGCATCGATGCCAGTTCGACGACCTGGCCAAGGCGTGCGATATCACGTGTTTCAGACTCCTGGAAGCGCGCGAAGATGGCCTGGGCCAGGTCCTCCGTCGAGTCGGGTCGCTTTACGAATCGATAACCGTGACGCAAACCGGCGACCTTCAGCGTAAGGTCGCCCTTCTCCTCGAAGTAGTTCAACGCGGCGACGAGCCGTTCGCGCTTTTCACCGAGTTCGGAGGCGGTTGCCGCGATATCGATCGAGAACCAGGTTCGGCCCTTCTCGGCTTTCGAAAACATCGCGCGCAGGAATCGCGTTCGCGCCTCGTCGAAGCCCTGCAGCATCTCCGCGGACCCCGTGTTCGGCTGGAACTTGTACTCGTTGTACAACGGTCCCGTCGACGCGATGATTCCGCGCAGCTCGAGGTACGTCAGCAACGTCGATATCACGAGGTTGCGAATGTCATACTCGTGGGCGAGATCGTAGATCGACAGATCGAAGATGTCCGGCTGTTCGAGGAGATGTGCTACCAATCCCTGCACGGCTTGAAGCGTGGGCGTATCGCCGTACGTGAAGTTCTCCAGCGTCGCGATATCATCCGGGCAGACCAGGAGGTCACAGCCTGACTCCATACCGTCACGGCCCGCGCGGCCGGTCTCCTGCATATAGTTCTCAAGCGATTTAGGCATGTTGTAGTGATAGACGTAGCGGATGTCGGACTTATCGATCCCCATGCCGAAGGCAATCGTGGCAACCACCACGGCGTCGGGCGACGCCATAAACCAATCCTGCACCTCGTGCCGCAATTCCCCGTCCATTCCGGCGTGGTACGCTCGGGCCGAGATCCCTCTATCGGCGAGAGCCCGGGCTACCTGCTCGGCCGTCTTCTGTAGAGTCACGTACACGATCGTCGCGCCACGTGGACGTTCACGCAGGCGACTGAGCAAAAGGGCATCGCGTTCGCGCGAGCTGCAGGGGATCGCGCGCATGACGAGGTTTGGGCGATGGAACCCTGTATTGATGTAAGCCTCGGGTGCGATCGAGAAGTTGCGGCAGATATCCTCGGCAACGGAGGCGGTCGCCGTGGCCGTCAGGGTCAGCACGCGCTTGGCGTGGAGTTCGCGTGAGAGCTCGGCCAGCTTCAGGTAGTCCGGGCGGAAATTATGTCCCCATTCCGAAATACAGTGTGCTTCATCGACCACCATCAGGCTGATCGCGGAGCGGCGCAGGCGTTGCAGAAATCGCTCGCTCGCGAAGCGCTCGGGAGCCACGTAGAGCAGCTTGAGACGCTGATTCCACAGATCATCCCAGACGCCGCGCGTTTCCTCAGCCGACAAACTCGAGTCCAGCCGCGCCGCACGGACGCCTTTCCGCACCAGGAAGTCGATCTGATCCTTCATGAGCGCGATCAGAGGCGACACGACAAGGGTTAGCCCTTCGAACTTCAAGGCGGGAAGCTGGTAGCAGAGACTTTTCCCGCCGCCCGTGGGAAACACGGCCAGTGCGGATCGCCCCGCGAGCAGGTGCTCGACCACGTCGCGCTGTCCGTCGCGAAAGGAGTCGAAGCCGAAGGTGTCCTTCAGGATCTGCTCGATTGGAGTGTCGGGGACTATCTCTGCAGCATCTAGCGGGGCCATTTGCTCGTCACGGTACATCAAGTCTTCTCTGGATTCCATCGTCGGACTCCCTTCTGTTTTTCGCCGGCGGGGCCCGCACGGCACCTGCCTCTACTTAAAGGGATAGATCAGCGGGGGCTGATTCCGGAAAAAAAACAAAAAAAGTCGCTTGCAGGTTGGCGCGGCCGGCGGTCCGCATGATTCGAGGGTGAAACTGAAATCCAGGAGAGTAGAGCCCGCGAATCACGCGAATCCGCACGAATGCAGACAGAGATAGAACCGCGGTCTCTCCGTTCTGGAAATTCGAGTGATTCGTGGGCCCAAGAGCCGGGAAGTTTCAGGTTAGGACCGGGAGGAACTGGTCTTTTCCTGAAGATCGTAGAGAGAGCTGACCTTGCCCGCGTAGCGGGGAATGAGGGGCGCGATGTTGCCCAGGCGGGCGCGGGTGGCGGGGATACCCCGGAGCTGGATGGCGAATTCTTCGTTGCGCGCCGACATCTCGCCGAGATAGATCGGAAAGGAATCCGCGGCGCGGTACTCGAAGATCATGGTGCGGCGGGCTTTGCCTGACTGGTTCGGGAGGCTGCTGTGAGGCGTCAGGCAGTGCATGAAGATGACTGAGCCCGCAGGTGCTGGAAGTGCGATTTCGATTCCGTAGCGGCCATCCGACAGATCTTCGGTGATCATGCCAGCGAAGGCACCGTCATCGGTGGTGTGTTCGAGGAAGGCGGTGTGCTGACCGGGTAAGACTCGCAGGCAGCCGTTGGCCTCGGTGGCTTCGTCGAGGTAGACCAGCACGGCCACCAGGTCATCGTTGGTGTGGGGAAAGTAGGTTAAATCCTGGTGCCACTCGACCACCGAACCTACTTCGGCGGGTTTCATATTGAGCTTACTGTGCTGGAGATGGATATCGGGGCCTATCAACTGCTCTACTCTGTCGAGAATCCCGGGATCGCGAGCGAGGCGCTCGAATGATTCGTGTTGGACAAAGGGCTGGTAAATCCGGCGCACGGCCGGTTGATCGTCCGGGCTGCCGGGCTCGAGTTCGAGGACATCGGAGTAGTCGTCCTGCGAGAGCGCGCGAGTGGTCAGGTCCTGGATGGCGCGATCGATCCCGGCGAGGGTCTCGCGAGAGATCAGTTCAGGGACCACAATGTATCCACGCTCACGGTAGTCGCGGATTTCGGAGTCACTGAATTCAGGGTCGCTCATGGTCAGGCCGAGATAATGATAACGATTGTTCCAAGCCGATCGAGACTTTTCTTCTGTCGGCTTCCCTGGCATTCCAGGTATACGCATGAGCGAGTGGATTGATCGCGGGCGCGGTCTTTAGAAATATGTACCTGGCGCTCGAAGGAGATATGGACCAGGTCCGGCATATGCTACAAAGGATGGAGAGCGAGGTGATGTCGACGTCGCGATGCCAGGTGAAGCGATTGCGGTTGATCACCAAGGGCGACGCTTTTCTGAATGCATTTATGAGGCGTCGGATTCGAGTAGTGGGGCCGCCGAGTTGAAGGTTCCCATATTCTGGGCCCACGAATCACGCGAATCTACACGAATGCACAACTGTAGATCGCAACAGTGGTGATCGATCTTGGTTGCGGGTACTTCACGAATGATCCGGGCGAGCTTGCGATGCGGCGTGGGTGGGGACGACGCCGGTCGCGGCCCGCGAAGCTTCTGAGCGGGGGGCGGCTACTCGCCGGACCAGGCATCCCAGGCGTGTTGTAGAGTCCAGCGGTATTGGGAGTCGTGCAGGTACCAGAGTTCGGGTCCGCGTTGATCGCGGTTGATATCCCCGTTCCAGCCGCCGTCACCGTGGTAGGCACCCGCCGTGTGAACCAGGACCGACAATCCAAGCGATACGATCCATAATCCGATCAGGGCTTTGCGGGATGTGAGATAGTGCATCCCTTGAATCAGTGGAATCATGAGCAAGGGGATCACGTCGGTGAGGAGACGCGGACCGAAACTGAATCCCCCACCCCATTTCGGCCAGGCGGAGTACAGCAGTACCGTGGCGACTCCGCCCAGCAGGCACATGCCGCCCAGTTCTTTGGGGCGGGTCCCGAGTTGCAGGGCACCCAGCACGACCGCGAAGAGTAGAAACGGCGAATAGACGAAGAGTCCGCGCGACGGACTAAAGAGCAGCCCCATCAACGCCTCCCACTCGATCTGCTCCATGCGGCGCGCGCGCGCGGCAGCGCCGCCGAGAAGTTGACCATAGAGGTGCAGATTGAGCCAGGATGTCGCAAACAACACGACAACCAGCCCCGCCGCGAACCCAGTCCAGCGCTGGTGCTTCCAGTGGCGGCCGAGGATCCAGGGCCCCAGGATGGCGATGGGGACGGCATTGGTGGCACGGCAGAAGAATGCCCAACCGGCGCAGGCACCGGCCAGGAACAGCAGCGCCCAGTGCTCACGCGGGCTCATCAGCAGGAACAGCATCAGCATCAACGCCAGACAGGATGGACCGTGCGACCAGAGCGCCTGGCTGGTCGAACTGAAAAGGCTCGTGCCGCATCCGAAGGCCACGGTCAGCGATAGCGCTGCCCAGACCCCAAGACGGGAGCGGGCCAGCAACCATAGGACGATTACCGAGAGGGTCGTGATCAGCGCAGCCGCGCGGTCTTCCATGCGACTTGCTACCGTGTCCCGGGATTCATCGCCAAAGCGGCGCTTGAAATAGGGTCGCATGCCTTCCGTGAAAAGCCCGGGGGAGACGACGGCACCGATGGCATAGATGGGCAATGCGGTGAACGCTGCGCCGAGTGGATAGGACGACAATTTGCGGCCGTCTCGCGTGATCATGCAGTAGCGTTTTCCCGGCCCGATGGACTCCGCGAATTCATCCATGTCGAGATCATGCTCGACGAGCATACTGATCGGCAGCAGGCGGCCCGGAACCGTGTCGCCCGTGGGCAGTGGCATTCCGTTGCCCATGTAAACCGCGAATGCGCAGGAACCAACCATCAGGGCCGGCCCTGCCGATCCGAGGCGCCCTCCCCATAGCGGTCTCGAGCGATCGACGCCGCGCCGGCAGGCGGAGAGCATGGAAGCTAATCTCTGTTTGAAAAGGTTCAACATGACAGCACGCTGAGCGCCAGGGGATGAAAGCTGCCTGCCGGGAGCGCCAGGGCTGCTCGGGCTATTCCGGCGGCTGGTTTTTACTTCGCTTGCGCTCGTACATGCGCTGGTCGGCTTCGGCGAGAAGATCGGCAAAGGACTCGTGTTTGCCGGGATCGAAGGCGACCCGGCCAACACTGCACTTCAGCGTGTAGTCGCGATTTGCGGATTCACTCCACGCGCACAACGCGGCTAGAAAGCGTGTTTCGGCCGTATCGACGTCGGCCTCGGCAGCGTGCGTGAGCAGAACGCAGAACTCGTCGCCCGAGAGACGCGCCACCAGATCTGACGAGCGGAAGGCGCCCAGCAATATTTTTGAAAATTCCGTCAGCGCATGGTCTCCCTCGGCGTGGCCGTGTTCATCGTTGATCGCCTTAAAGGCATCGATATCAATGAACAGCAATGTCGCCGGGTGGTTGAAACGGCGGCACATGGCGAGCGCATACTCACCTCCATGCAGCAATCCCCGACGATTCGTCAAGCGGGTGAGATCGTCGATCGTGGCGAGTTGCGCGGCGACCGGTTCGGCCTCAACCATGGCTCCAAGATCTCTCAGCAGCGCCAACTCCTCGTCACTTAGCGTGCGCGGCTGCCCATCAATCAAGCAGAGCGTGCCCAACTTGCTGCCATCCGGGGCTGACAACGGATATCCCGCGTAGAAGCGAATCTCGGGTCCGCCTGCTACCAGTGGGTTATCCGCAAAGCGCGCGTCCTTCTCGGCGTCGGGTACGACGAGAACTTCATCGTCGAGAATCGCGTGGCCACAGAACGAGATATCGCGCGAGGTTTCGTCGGCATCCAGGCCCTGCTTCGACTTGAACCACTGGCGATCGGCGTCGATCAGGCTGATCAGCGCGATGTCGACCCCGAACAGTCGCTTTGCGAGCCGCGTATGACGGTCGAATCGTTCTTCCGGCGGAGTATCGAGAATCTCAAGTGCATGCAGCGTCTCGAGTCGCTTCGTTTCGTTTGATGGTTTGGGCGGCGCTTTCATATCAGTCTGGCAACGGCACCCAGACTGTATGAGTGGCGGTGCGGGAGGGCAAACAGAAAAGGGCCCTACCCTTACAGGTAGAGCCCCTTGATTGGTAAGATTGCGCGATTCCAGCCGATCTATTCGGGCATCGGGACAGCGCCCTTCTCGACATCTTCGACGGCAGCTTTGACTTTCTCCACAGTCTCTTCGACTGCCTCTGCGCCTTTCTCGGCCATGCCTTCAGCTTCTTCAGTTGCCTCATCGACGGCTGCCTTAATCTTTTCGCTCGCTTCTCCGGTTGCTCTAGTTACGCCCTCTACAGCTTCTTCTGCTGCTGCTGTTGCCCCTTCGACGGCTTCCTCGGTCGCGGCAGCGATCTCTTCGACCGCTTCTTCGACCGCTTCTTCGGCCGCGGCAGCGATCTCTTCGACCGCTTCTTCGGCCGCGGCGGTGGTCTCTTGCACGGAGCTTTCAACCTTGGCCGCTGAACCTTCGGACGGCTCAGCGGCTGCGCGCGGGGTCGACTCGGATTTCTTACCGCATGCGGTCAAAGTGACCACAACGGCGACTGACAGCACGATTAGTGCGATTCTGCTCATAGTTTACGCTCCTCTATTTCGCTTCCACGTTACACGTTATCGCTCGGCATCCCACCAAACGACAGGGTCAGCGGAGCACTTCCAGGGGCGTATGGCAATCACAATCTAACAAAATGAGGGGAAGACTGGCCGGATGCGTGCGGGCAGGGCGACAGAAGGGAGCCCACATGGGCAGGTCAGGGACTCAGTTTCGCGTTGTGGCGTGGTGGAAAGGGAGAGATAGTTTCGGCTACGCCGCCGAGAGCCTGAACGACGAACGGCAGAGGCGTGTGGTGCAAAGCATGAGCGAAAGCCCGAAACCGTTTAAGAAACCGCCGAAGAGACATGTCCCGAAGGGGCTTTCGATCCTCTACGAAGATCGGGATATCCTCGTCGTGGACAAGGCGAGTGGTCTTCTGACGGTGAGCACGGAGAAGGTCCGCGAAAACACGGCTTACTACCTGTTGACCACATACGTGCGCAAGGGGAATCAGAAATCGAGACGCCGGGTCGTGATTGTGCACCGGCTGGACCGGGACACCTCCGGAGTGATGGTCTTCGCGAAGGATGAGACAGCCAAGCGCTTCTTGCAGGAAGCGTGGCCGGGATTCCGGAAGAAGTACTACGCCCTCGTGCATGGGGCGCCGCCGGAAAAAGAAGGCGTTATCACCTCCTACCTGGCGGAGAACAGTGCCCACAAGGTGTATTCCGTCTCTGACGCGAAGAATGGGAAACTTGCGCGTACGGGGTATCGCGTTTTGAAGACGTCTGCCAAATACAGCCTTCTCGAAATCGATCTGCTGACCGGCAGGAAGAATCAGATTCGCGTCCAGCTCGCCGATCAGGGATGCCCAGTCGCGGGCGACAAGAAATACGGCCCCGGGGACAAGGGCATCAAGCGGCTGACCCTTCACGCCGCATCACTCACGATTCTTCATCCATTTTCGAAAAAGGAAATGACGTTCGAAACTGGACTACCGGTGTATTTCGAAACACTGCTGCGCTCATCGAATCGGACAGCAAGCGGTGAGCGATAAGATACGGGCGATCGATCATCCTCGAACCGGATCAGCTCGGACGATTATCGCCCTTGCCGCGCTGACGCTGGTCGCGTTCGGCCTTCGCTACTACGGGAGCTGGATCCGCTTCTTCTGGTATGACGAATTAGCGGTGCACGTCTATGCATTGAACGGACATCCTTCCAGCCAGGAACCCCCTCTCTTCAGTTGGTTGGAGTTTTTCTGGATCTGGCTCACGCAGTCGGATACACCCGCAACGATGCGGCTGCTCCCCGTCGCACTCGGCGCACTCGCCGTTCCCGTCACGTATCGGTTTGCACGTCACTTCGGATCGCGAAACTGCGCGATGCTGGCTGCTTTACTGGTCGCCGTGGCGCCGAAGGCACTGCATCTCTCGCACGAGATCCGGCCCTACTCGCTGTTCATCCTGATGTCCGCGATGCTTCTTGGAGCATTGTTCTCGGCGTATGAGAAGGATACATGGCCTTACTGGCTCGTCTACCGGGTCTGCCTGATGCTGTGCCTGTTAACGCACATGCTGGCGCTTCAGCTCTGCCTGGCAATGGGGCTGACGGCTGTGCTCTGATTGAGCCTGCCATGGAGAGGTCCGGGAGGCATCCGGGCGAACGCGCAGCGCTTCGGCCGCTTCGCGGCGACGAGCGTCGTCTTTGGTTTCGCCGGGGGTGCGTGGATATGGATCTTTCGGGCTAATCCGACATCGGTGATACACGGCGCCTATACACACGGGCCGAGGCAGTTCTCTCGAATACTGGCGGTTGGACTGACGTCGCACTGGAATCCGGCGGGCCCACGCGAACCGATCTATTTTGTGGTATCCCTCCCGACTCGAGAGAGTGCTGGCCCCACCACCGGATGGACATTACGCCGTGCTGTCCGAGAAAAGGCTCGAGTCCGGCCGGGACCTCGCAGGATGGTCCCGCCAAATCCTGGAGAGCCACCTGACCCACCGCATCGGGCGATCCCTTGCCGTGTGCCGGCTGAGATTCTCCGACGCGCAAACGAATTCGCCGTCCGCCAAACTGACCGGCAGGCCCTGATGCACTCGGCCAGGGTCGCAGAATCGACCCGGCACGGCTCCGCCCACCAGCGCTCGAGACCAGCACTACAGTGCGCCTGTGCGCCTGTGCGCGCCTATTTCAGGATGAAGGTGACCTTCATCAGAACTCGGTATTCGACGATCTTGCCGTTGTCGACAACGACGTCCTGCTCTGCGATCCAGGCGCCCTTGACATTCTGCAGAGTCTGATTTGCACGCGCGATGCCCTCGCTCACGGCGTCGTCAAAACTCTTGGTCGATGAGGACTTGATCTCGGTTATTCTGGCTACGGACATGGTTTGTCTCCGTTTGTGGTGTTTATCAATCCAGGGGCCTCGTTGCCCCGTAGAGGGTATACACTCGACTCCGCGAATAATCGAGCCCAAGTTGAGACGCCAGATTCTCGTCCTGGTGACTTTGTTTAGGAGCGACGGCGCACGAGGCAGATGATGTAGAGGGCGGGTCGCGCTGGATGTACCGGTGCCGGTCTCGCGGGTCCTGGAGAAGGCTCTTTTACCGGATCAGAAGACTGTGCTTGCGGCCGTGGACCGTATTCTAGCCTGATGCTCGACGACGGGGCGCGACGAGCCCCGCACGTCCTTGCATCTGAGCGCAGAAGGCGTACTCTCTCCTACGATGTCTGCATATCTATCCCGCGCTTCCTTGATCACCTGGTCCGACCGGAAGACGCACGAGTTCGGCCGCAACCTGTATCGTCGCGGATGCGTCCGGGATCTCGATCTGAAGAACGAGCTGATTCGCGCCACGGTCGCCGTCGGCGGCGCCGCCATACGCACGCGATTCAAAATTCTCACGGACGGTAGCGTCGAAGCGGATTGTCCGTGCCGCCTATCGCGGGAACAGGGACTGATCTGTGTGCATGTACTCGCCGCGGGACACCTGGTTGCGGCGATCACCGAAGATTCCCTACTCGAGCGCCGTCGGCGCATTGACCTGCGCCGCGCGGGCGAAGCGGATGCAACCGCACCCGTCGCCGGGATCATGCGACTCGCCGAACACAGCGGGAACGCCACCCCTGCAACATTACGCTTGCGCGTCGACGCCGACTGGCTGGAGCAGTGGGACGCGGGCGCGATCCGGATTACCATCCACGCTGTCTACAATGAGAGCAAGAGGCGCCTCGATCGCGTTTCCGAAAACACCCGACTGTCTTGGAGTGATGCCGACGCACACCGCCTGTACGTCCTCGAGGACTTTGCCAACTCGCACACGACGCCCGGAACGTTGGACTTAAGCCGCGAAGAACTCGTCGATCTCCTGGTCGAGCTCGCGCCCGGCGAATTGCATGTCGTCGATCGCCCTGAACCGATACCCATCTACGACACCCCTGTGCTCGGAGCGCTGACGGTGTCGCTCATCAAGACCTCGGGTAACCTTCGCCTTTGCCACCGCAGCGAGGGACCCGCTTCGCGCTACCTCTACAATCGGCGCCGTGCGTGGGCGCTTGGAAGCAACGGCCTCGCGCCGCTTGAGCATGTGCTTCGACGCCGCTTCCAGGACGCCTACTCGGCAGACGGACAGATCATCGCCCGCCCGGACGTCATCCCCTTCCTTGAGAACGAGCTGCCCAAGCTCGCGCAGCGTTGGGTGGTTGATGCCGACGTACACCGCAACGATTTGAAACTGTGCGACCTGGAGCCCGACTTTGAAGTCGAATGCGACGGCGATCCGGACGCGGTAAACGTTCGATTGCTGGGTGTCTACGGAGACTCGCGCGTTCCGGTGGGACACGTCACGCGCGACCAGCCGACGTACTTTCCGATTCCCGGCGACCCGCTTGCCTACGCGCGCAGGGACCGTGCCGCCGAAGAGGAGGCCCTCTCCCGAATCCAGTTTGACACGAAACTGGAGTCATCGGGCGACGGCGTCACGGGAATCTGCGGTGCGGATGCCGTGGTACGATTTCTCGCCGACACCGTGCCGGCCTTGCGGCGTGTCGGCTGGCAGGTCACCGTGCAGGAGGCTCTTGAAACCTTCCTGAACGATGCGGAATGGGTGCGGCCGCGCATCACGATCGCCGCCCGCGCGGAGCCCGGATGGTTCGATACGCACATCAGTTACGTGGACGCGAAAGGCCGCAAAGTCGATCCGGATGACGTGGAGGACGCCGTGCGCAGTCGTCACGCGATCGTGCACCTCAACGGTCGGTCAATGCTCCTCAACACGACGCTGATCGAGTCTCTGCAGGAGGCGAGTTCCGAGTGCACCGAGATCGTCGGGGATCACGACCGGATCAGCGACATCCATGCCGGGTACCTCGCCGCCATATTGAATGATCACCCCGAGATAGACGTTCGCGCCGACGCGACCTGGAAACAAGCGGCCCTTCGACAGACCGAACGACTCGATCTCGAGACCGTCGAGGTCGGGGACCTGCTGGATGGAATCATACGCCCCTATCAGCGCGAGGGCGTAAACTGGCTTAGATTCCTCGAGCGCGGAGGCTACTGCGGAATTCTGGCCGATGAGATGGGGCTCGGGAAGACCCTGCAGGCCCTGGCGTGGATTCAGTTGAAGCGATCATCCGTGACCGCGAACGGACTTCCTTCACTCGTGCTCTGCCCCAGCAGCCTGCTTGAGAACTGGGCTCGCGAGGCAGCACGCTTCGCACCCCAACTCTCCTGCATGATCATGCAGGGCCCGGGCAGGCACGCCCTGTGGGATCAAATTCCGTCGCACGACGTGGTGATCACCTCCTACGCCCTGTTGCGACGCGACGCGGAACGGTATGCAGCGCAACCCTTCGCGATTGCCGTGCTGGACGAAGCCCAGCACATCAAGAACCGCTCGACCCAGAACTCGCGCGCCGCGAAACGAATCCAGGCACTGCATCGACTCGTGCTCACCGGAACGCCCATGGAGAATAGCGTCGCGGACCTGTGGTCCATCATGGATTTCCTGATGCCACGCTACCTCGGCACGGCCACCGTATTCCGCGAAATGTACGAGCGGCCAATCGCCGCCGGTGAAGACTCGGCCGAGCGCGCCCTGTGCAAACTGCGCCACAAGATGCGACCATTCATGCTGCGCCGTTTAAAGATCGACGTGGCGAAAGACCTTCCCGAAAAAGTGACACGCGTCGCAACCTGTTCCATGTCCGAAGAACAGGCAGCCCGCTATCGTCGACTGGCGCGGCGGTACCAGGAGAACCTGTCTTCCACCGTTGGCGAGAATGGATTCAACGCCTCGCGCTTCACGGTGCTGAAGGCCCTGCTGCGTCTGCGCCAGCTTTGCTGCCATCCCGCCCTGCTCAAGGAACGCGAAGAGGACCGCGAGGCATCGTCGGCAAAACTCGATCTCTTCTTCGAACTACTCAACGAAGCCATGGACGGAGGACACCGCGTGCTGGTGTTCAGCCAGTTTGTTGAGATGTTGCACATCCTGCGCGACGAGCTGCGCAAGCGGGAGATTCCACTGGCCTACCTCGATGGGGGCACCCGAAACCGGCAGACTGAAATCGACCGGTTCAATGCGGACGAATCCATTCCAGTCTTCCTCGTCAGCCTGAAAGCCGGTGGCACCGGTCTTAACCTGACGGGTGCCAACGTCGTGATCCACTACGACCCCTGGTGGAATCCCGCCGTCGAGGATCAGGCGACCGATCGCGTTCATCGCATCGGGCAGACGCGGAATGTCTACAGCATCAAGCTGATCACGCATGACACTATCGAGGAGAAAGTGCTGCAACTGCAGGATCGCAAGCGGGCCATGATTGACGCCACGGTTGGAGGCACGACGGATGTGCTGAAGTCGCTGGGATGGGACGAAGTACTCGAACTGCTTAGACTGTAGCGCTCGCGGGAGAGCGCCGGCACCGGGACGGCCCGCGCGTCGTCCCACCAAGGAGGTAGAGAAGTGAAGCCGAGAATCAAGCTGGCGTCCACCAGGACACCCGATGGCAGCGAGATCGCGCTCTACCGCCATGATGACAGCTACTGCATCCGTGTCGGTGGACAAGTGCTGATGGATAGCCGACAACACGAGTCCGAACTGGAACTCGCCCGTCTTGGTTGTGCACACCTGTCGGAGCGAAGAGAACCCTCGGTACTCATCGGCGGTCTCGGCCTCGGATACACGCTGCGCCAGTGCCTCGACATGCTGAGCCCCGGCGCAACGGTCACGATCTGCGAGTTGATGACGGAAGTGATCGATTGGAACCAGGCGTTTCTCGGCGACTTGACCGGTCATCCGTTGCGCGATAAACGGGTTCGTCTTCAGAAAGATGACGTTCTGCTGGCGATGCTGGGACTCGAGAGGCCGTTCGATGCCATTATACTCGATATCGACAACGGGCCGAGCGCGATGACCGACCGGGGTAATCGCCGCCTCTATGGCCGGGACGGAGTCGCGTCATGCGCCCGGGCGCTGGCACCAAAAGGTTGCCTGGCGGTGTGGTCCGCAGGTCCCGACAAGACCTACGAGCGCGAACTCATGCGATGCGGATTGGCCGTACGCCGGTATCGTGCGCCGGCCTACGTCGGCAGCAAATCACAGTCACGCTTCGTCTTTGTGGCGGCGCGGAACAAAGCCCTCCTGCCACCGGGAGGAGGAGAGCCCATGCGCCACGGGAAGAAGTCTAACGGCCGCGAATAAAGGAAGGCGGGCTAGGACCAGATCCAGCGAACCTTGTTTCCGATTATTCTGCCAGATCCTGGGCCTTGAGCGCCGCGCTGTCGACAAAGCTCACGACGAAGCTTGCGATCACGTGGCAAAGGAGGGCGACTTTATCCATTAGACCGCGTTCGCCTAATCTGGGACTTGGAGCGTGCCCGGTATCTCGCAGAAAGTCTCAATGTCCAATTTTCAATATCCAAGTCTCAAGTAGACTCGTCCTTGGGGCTTGAG
>JAQBYD010000074.1 GCA_027623315.1 Verrucomicrobiota bacterium
GTTGTCGCACACGAAGAACGTAACTTACCGCGTGACCTTTTCATACACCAAGTGTTGCAATGGCCGGTCGCGCGCGGGATGTATGAACTGGAATACACCCAGCCGTTACCCTCCCCCGCTGGACTCGCCCGCAACTCTCTGCTGCCTTACGCAATCCCGATGCCGTATCTCCCAAAGTATCCAACATCTTTGCGGCTTCTGCTTCAGGGAGCCCCATGGGGCATCCATTGACGACTGGATCCTCGGCGTCTTGAAATTCGACGTATAGGTGGCGAGAAGCGAGCAGTGCTCGCCCTGGACGGCCTCGCTATGTGTTTCTCCCGCTGAATAATCGGGTTACGACCCTTCATGGTTCAAAATCCAGATCCGATTCTGAGCCCAACCAACCTTTGCGCCGGAACCACCACAGCATACCAACAACGACCGTCGCCATGAACGCAAGCACTACCGGATATGAATAACGCCAGCTGAGTTCCGGCATACTGTAAGGCGAATCTTCCGGTCGAAAATTCATACCATACAGTCCCGCCAGAAAGGTGAGAGGGATAAAGATCGTTGCAATGATGGTCAGGACCTTGATCACTTCGTTCATCCGATGACTCGCGCTGCAAAGGTAAAGTTCCGTCAGGCCTCCAATCGTTTCGCGCTGCATTTCCGCCAGCTCCATCAGTTGTATGGTATGATCGTAGCAATCGCGCAGATAGATACGTGTGTGTTCGGTAATCACTGCGTTCTCGTCGCGCATCATGACGCTCAACATGTCACGAATCGGCCATGTGTCACGGCGAAGTATCTGGAAATCGCGTTTCACCTGGAACAACCGTGACACCGTCCGATGATCCGGACGACGGTTGACATGAAGACCCGGATGGAAGACCTTAACAGAGAGATGCAGGCAGTCTCGGCGGACCTGTACGCACAGACCGAGACTCAGCAGCCACATGGGCCGTCCGGGAACACGTCGGCGGAAGCGCCCCATGCGCCCGGCGAGCGAGGAAGTGACGAAGACGACGTGATTGACGCGGATTTTGAGGAAGTGAACAAGTAAGGCGGCACGGACGGGGATTACTAAGGCCGAAGATGTCCTGACCGAGGAAGGAAGCTGGCCCAATTCAGGGCAGCGTGAACATGCCAGTCAAGTTCCATGATTACTACAAGACGCTCGGGGTCGAGCGGTCGGCGACGCAGGCCGAGATCAAAAAGACGTACCGCAAACTTGCCCGGAAGTATCATCCCGACGTCAATAAGGAGGCCGGCGCCGAAGACAAGTTCAAGGAGATCGCCGAAGCGTACGAAGTGCTTGGGGCTCCGGAGAAGCGCGAGCAATACGATCGGCTTGGCGCCGACTGGAAGACCGGTCAGGAATTCACCCCGCCGTCCGGATGGGAGGGCGTACACTCTGATTTTCATGGCGGTCCGCGTGACGGGGGAATTCCGCCGGAGGACCTCGGTGGGTTCAGCGACTTCTTCTCCGCGTTGTTCGGTGGCGGCATTCCCCATGCCGGCGCAAATCGACGCGAGTGGAAGATACGCGGCCGGGATCACGAGGCAGAGGTGACGATCCCGCTGGAAGAGGCGTTCGCCGGGGTCAAGCAGAACATCCAATTGCAGACCACCGAATTGGATGATACGGGGCACGTGAACCGAAAGACCAAAAGGTATGACGTCACCATTCCCGCTGGGACGGAAAACGGAACTCGGATGCGTCTTACCAACCAGGGCGGCGAAGGCGTTGGCGGCGGACCGCCCGGACACCTGTACATGAGAATCCACATCGCGCCTCACCCGCGGTTCCGTTTGGTCGGACGAGACCTGGAGACCGACTTACCCGTCAGCCCTTGGGAGGCAGCGCTTGGCGCCAAAATCGAGCTGCGCTCGTTGGACGGCAACTTGTCCCTGACCGTACCGCCGGGCACTCAGTCTGGTCAGAAGTTGCGGATGAAGGGGCGTGGACTGCCGAAGCGCGGCAATCGGGCCGCCGGTGATCTGCGGGCGAGCGTACAAATTCGAGTTCCAGGGGAGCTATCGGACAAAGAGAGAGATCTATTTGGCGAGCTGGCAAAACATTCGAAATTTGATCCTCGTCATTGAGTCCGTTCTAGTCTGTAACGGCTGTCGGGAGACGATGCACAATGAATAGAGACGAGAACAAACTACCAGGAGACATGCTCACGGCGCGTGAACTGGCCTGGGTGACCGGTTTGAGTGAGCGGATCATAGAACGCTTGATTACGCTTGAAGTGATTGAACCCGCTGAAAGCTCTCCCGAGCCTTACTTCCCGACAGAGGCAGTCGCGTATGTGCTCAGAATTCGCCACCTCCACGTAGAGTTGGGTGTGAGCTGGTCTTCAATGCCACTGGTTCTGGACTTACTGACGCGCATCGAGCAACTCGAATGCGACCTGCCTGACCGGTAGAGGCCTCCCCACCGCCGCCCCCCATTCAAGGTTGGGCGTGAATTTCGATTCGGCCCTGGGTGAACAGGACCGAATCTCCTATCTCCTTGGTCTTGCAATGGATCAGGACAATTTTCTGCTTTCGACCCCCTTGAGCGACTCTCGGCGACCGGCCAAGAGATCACCAGGTCAGAGCGCCTCGGTGGCCTGCTAACCCGGGTGGAGTCTGCCTCGGACCCGCGAAACCACCGCGGTGCGTGGCCCCTGGCCGTTCGCACGGACGAGTTTCGGACCGGGTAGCATGTCTTTGCTCCCGCGAAGACCGTTCAGACGAAGGCGTTTTCGACTCATCTGGGGGTAGACGACTTATTTGACCTTACGGGGTGGGTGTCACGACGGCACTCCATTGAATTCCTCAACGGCCTCGATCATGGCGACAATGTTTTGGGGCGGCACTTCGGGGAGAATGTTGTGAACGGTGTTGAAGACAAAGCCGCCCCCGGGCGCGAAGATTTCGCAGCGCTCAAGCACGTGCCGCCGCACCTCCTCCGGCGTGCCGCGGTTGATCACCTGTCGCGTATCGCACCCGCCGCCCCAGAAGCAGATGTCGTTACCGAACTCCTGCTTCAAGCGCTCCGGTTCCATGTCGCGGCAGACGGTCTGCACCGGGTTAATCACATCGAAGCCCGCTTCGATCAGGCCCGGCAGGAGCGCGTAGATCGACCCGCAACTATGCAGGAAGGTCTTCATCTGGCTGTGTTGGTGGACGTAGGCGCAGAGCTGCGTGTGCCGCGGCTGGAAGAACTTGCGGTAAATATCCAGCCGCATAAACGGCCCGCTGTCCATTCCCAGGTCGTCTCCGAAGCGCAGGATATCAATCACGTCACCGACCGCATCGCAGACCTTTTCCAGCGTGGCCATGTGGATTTTCATCAGCTCGTCGAGCAGGCGGTTAACATCGTCGGGCTCCGTGAGCAGATCCATGAGAAAGTTGTCCATGCGCCGAAGAAACGCTCCCCACTCGAAGAGGTTGCAACCGCAGACAATCATCAACGCACGGTCGGTCGATTCGCGCAGTTTCAGTGCACGCGCGCGTAGCTGTTCCCAGAAATCGGCCTCACCGGCGTGATCCCAGGGACTATGCACGAAGGCCGCCCAGAGGATCTTAGACATTGCCGCGGGGAACTTACTGTAATCTGAAGGATAGCCGCCGAGGTAAGGAAAACAGGTCTGGTCGAAAAACCACCCCTCGGCGGGCATGTGTGCGAGGTCGTCACCATCTGGACCCCGGGCGATCCACGAACCGTCGGGTTGCTTCTCCGGGCGAAACCAGGCGGGGTACTGGGCCGACTGACCATCGGCCAACTGGATGTCGTACCAGTCCTTGTCCCGCTCGTTGAAGCTGCGACCCACGTCCAACACGGCGATGTTGAAGTGGTCGAGGATAACGTCTTCCGGCTGAGCCAATTGCTGGACCACGTCATAGATACGCGTATGCCCGCTCGCAATCCCCAGGTGTTGCTTCAGATGGCCATAGGCCATGGCCGAGATGCCGGAACTGGGGGTGGCGCCCAGATCTATGGGCACCCGGTCGGGCTGCCGATGCTCAATGGCCGCCAGGATGCGTTCGCGGTGGGTCATCATCAGACCAGTGGGGTCAGAGTAACAGGAAAAGCGCAACAGGAAAATGTGACTTTAGTTTAGAAAGGTCTGACTTCTTGTCGCCAAAACGCGATTTTTATCAAGCTCGTTTTTCGTGCCATCTATTCCCAATGTTGAATGTTGAGACCCGACACCAATTCTCCATTGCGCCGGCTGGCGAGTGACAGTAGGATTGGCGGTGTCAACGGGGGGAAGGATTCGTTCAGCCTGCCTGCGGGTACAGGCGGACAGGTAAGGTACAAGAACCAAGGGCTATTCCTCGCGCTCTCCCCCGTCTGAAAGCAACCGAGCGAAGCGAGCTTGCCCTTGGATCGGTTGGCGGTGCCGCCAAGTGCAGGTGGCGGTCTTATTCGGATGGGTGCCCTATGAAACTGTTTCAAGGCAGGCCGCTGTCGCAGGTTCAGTTCCCTGTGAAGAAGACGAGTCAAGTTGCGGTTCTGACGGCAATGCTGGCGCTGCCCGCGATGGCGGTTGACGAGCTCCGGCCGCCGGATCTGACGCCGGTTACGTGGCTGGAGGCGCCGAAGCACCCGCCGGTCGAGATCGTGCGCGACGGGCAGGCGCGCGCCGCGGTGTACGTCTCCGAGGCCGCACCAGGCGCGAAGCTCAAGCGGCTGCTCGACGAGCTGGTCGAGGTGGTCCGGCTCGGCACGGGCGCAACACTGGAACGGGTTGACCAGCCGCCGGCGGCGGACCGGCCGGCCATCGTGATCGGCGACTGCGAAGAAGCGCGCGCGGCAGGGATCGACGCGACCAAGCTCCCGCCCGAGGGCTTCGTGGTCAAGACCGCCCCGAACCGCGTGTATCTCGTGGGCAGCACGGGGAACCCGGACGGCACGGCGTGGGCCGTGGCGGACTTCCTGGAACGATTCGCCGGAGTGCGCTGGTACTGGCCAGCCAAAGCCGCCGGGCGTTCGATCCCGCGCATGGCGTCGCTCGTCGTGCCGCCGGCGCACTACAGCGACCAGCCGGTCTTCCACCGGCGGATCGATTTCATCGAAACGAGCCTGATGCCGCTTCACACCGAAGGACACAACCGGGGCGACCGGATGCCGCTTCCCCTGGCGCCGGGCATCATGCAGCGGGATGAGACCTGGTGGTATGTGCCCGGCATGGAGGCGTTGCTGCGACACGGTGAAAGTCTCGATTTCACGCCCGGAATCTACCAGGGGGGCGAATCCGTTGCGTGGTGGCTGTCGCGGGCCGTGCCCCGTGGGATGTGGGCGCATGAGAACGATATCCGGAAGGCCGGCGACGCGGCGCGGGCACTCAACGCGGACGGAACCCGTCACGAGCGCTGGATCTGCTTCAGCGCACCGGAAACGCTCGACGCACTGCTCGCGCGGCTGAGCCGGCACTGGGACGAGAAAGCTCCCGGATGGCCGCCGCACAGGATCATGACGGACACGAGCTGCACCGTCTATTTTCCCCGCACTCCCGGACTGGTCTGCCACTGCCCGCGGTGCCAGGAAACGGCGGCCCGGCTTCGGGACGACCGCAAACTGCGGGCGGCGCTGATCGGGGATCACGGTGAGCGGCGCGCCAACGAAATCGTCGAGGAACGGGTCCATGAATTGGTTTTTGGCCTTTTCGTGCAGCGGGTGTGCAAAGCGGTGAAGCAACGCTGGCCGGACAAGAAGGTGGTCTTAAACGGTGGCGATCACAAGCCGCCCGAGGGCGTGGAGTTTCCCGACAACCTCCGGGTCGCTTCCGTGTGGCCGGAGGGGTTCGCGATGGGGCGGGCCCTGCATCCTTCAACCGGTCGCGCGTTCGACAAGACGATTCGCGGGTGGGGCCAGGTCCTCATTTGGGCCTCCGCCTCCAGCCCCGGCGACTGGACCTGCGGTCCGGTACAGTATCCGCACCTCGTGCGGGACTTCTATCTGCGGAACCGGCATTGCATCACGGGGACGGAGTTACCGATCTTCAGCGCCCCAATCCTGGTTTCCGAAGCGCCCACGTACTACGTGTGGCAGCGTGTGCTGTGGAACCCCGAGCTCGACGTGGACGCGACGCTGGACGAGATGTGCCGACGGCTATTCGGGCCGGGTGCCCGGGCGGCCCGCGAACTGCTGCGGCTCGAATGCGACCGGTGGGAGAAGACGCCCCTGCCGCGCCCGCTGCACATGGAGAACCTGCACCGGGATCAACTGCCCAGAGTCCAGGGGATCGGATTGCTCGCCGAGGAGCAGCGTCTGCCCGCGGACCTGTTCCGGGAGATTTGGCCGCCGGACGTGGTGGCGCGGATGAAGAAGCTGCGTGACGAGGCGCTGGCCGAGATCGATAAGGCCGGCGAGACGGACGCCCGCCGGGCTTTCCTCTACTGGAACTGGACCTTCGACGCTTTTCTCGAAGAGGCCGAAACGGCCCACCGGCGGATACCGGCGGACGTTGTCCGGGAGGCGGCCCGGGCGCCCCTGGCATCTGCCGAGGGATTGCCTGAAACGGCAGCGCTCGACCTGGTCGCGGAGAAGCCGGCGCCGATCACGTTGACGGCGGGCCGGAAGTACTACGTCGAAGTACTGCACAAGGAAGGCGAGGGCCGCGACAACTGCGCCGTGGCCTGGACTGGGCCCGGAATCGAAGCCATCATGATAGTCGCCGGGCAATACCTGTCGCCGTGGGTCGCCGCGACGCCGAAGCCGCCGCCGCGTAGTAAGTTGACGGGCCCGGCTGACGGCGCGACCACCGTCTCGGCCGCACTCAACGTTACCGTGAATCCCGCCGTCGCGGGCGGGACCGGCACGATTCTGCGTGAGTACTGGACAGGGATTGGCGGCGGGGCAGTGTCGAACCTGACCGGCCATGCAGACTTGCCGGATCAGCCAACCGGCAGCGACCAGCTCACCAGCCTTGAAACCGTGAGCTGGGCGGATCCCGGCACCTACCGGGACTGGGCCGACAACTACGGCCAGCGCGTGCGAGGCTACATCCACCCGCCGGTCAGCGGTGACTATACGTTCTACATATCGAGCGACGACCAGAGTGAACTATGGCTGAGCAGTGACGAGAACCCGGCCAACAAGGTGAAGATCGCCTGCGAGTCGAGGTGGTCGCTGGCGCGGAAGTGGCCAACCGGCGCGAAGATGAAGCTGACGCTCATCCGGCCAGGCGAGTTCATGATGGGCAGCGCGACAAACACCTGGGGCCACCACCGTAACGAGGACCCGCTACACCGCGTGCGGATCACGAAGCCGTTCTACATGGGCGTCTGCGAGGTGACCCGAGCGCAATACGATGCCGTCATGGGTAGCAACTCCGCGGGCGACAGCACGAACCGGCCCGCGGCAAGCGTCTCGTGGCGCGAGGCGACAAATTTCTGCGGCAGAGCTTCCGCGAAGACCGGCCGTCGTGTGCGTCTCCCCACGGAGGCCGAGTGGGAGTATGCCTGCCGCGCAGGCACGGCGACGCCGTGGTCCTTCGGCGACCTGGACCGGGTCGATGCGATGAAGGATTGCGCGTGGTACGATGAGGAAGCCCGCGGCGGGCCGAAGGACGTGGGCGGCAAGAAGCCCAACGCCTGGGGCCTTTACGACATGCACGGTAACGTGAGCGAGTGGTGCATGGACCGCTTCGGCGCGGACCACTACCTCCTTAGCCCGATGGACAACCCGGCCGGCCCGGAAACAGGCATCTTCCGCGTCATGCGCGGCGGGTCGGCCGATAACCTGGCAAGACGCAACGTGGAATTCGCGCGGTCGGCGCGCCGCGCTTGGGGCCATCCGGACATCCGCAGCGGGGGTGTCGGCTTCCGGGTTGTGATCGAGACGGACTGACGCGGGGGTTCAAATGATCGGAAGAGAGGAGGAAACAGCCGATGCAGAAGCGGGCGATGCGCGTCGTCCCATCCGGGTTGTTTACCGCCATGTCGGCGGCCGTCCTGACCGGATTCAACTGTCTGGCCGCGCCGTCCGAACCTGCCGGACATGACCTTCAACCCCATGACCTGACCCCGTTCCCTGACTTTTCATGCCTGCATCATTCCAAATAACTTATGATCACGGAGCGAACGATCCGTCTGACTTCGCGTCGTTTGGCTGCCAGGGTCGCGAGGCCAAGCAGAATGAATGCAACAATGGCCAACGGGATGCCTGCGGTGCGCCCACCCGTGAGTACAAGCTTCCAGAGCTCCGGCAGATCCAGCGGAATATGCATTTCGTAGGTTTTTGCCATCCGCACCTGTTTCATGAGCGGCGTTTGGGGATGGCTCAGGCGATCCGAGCGACTTGTATCCAAAAAGTGGATTGCAGCCCGCGTTTCCTTGAGCTCCTTACTAATTCGTCTTTGGTCGCGCCCATGGGTGATATCCATTGCCACCTGCAAGCCTTCGATGCGCCCGGTGAGCTTGGCCATTTTCTGCTCGATCTGCTGCTCTTCGTAAATACGTCGTTCTTTCCTCATATGCTCAGAGAACTTTGGGACCTGCATCCCGAGCACCGTGCCCAGAATCAGTCCAGCGATCGCGCCGAACAGGGCCGGCCTGCGGGCCTTCCAGATGCGGGCCGTACGGCTGCCATACTTTCCCTCTATGCGCGCAGCTTCGGCCGCGAGTACGGCGTCCCCAGCGTTGCTCAGGGTTACCCGTTCGATGCTCTGCTGTATCCTTCCCACGGAATCTTGCAGGAGCAGCGCGCGCCGATGCGCCCAACGCACACGCAGCATGCGTCGGTACGGCGCATTCAGAATTGAAGGCTGCGCGCTGGTGTAGGCCATCATCGCGGAAATAATCCGTCGCTCGACGCGTTTCGCCTTCTTTTTCTCTTCGCGGTCTGTGACCGACATGGTGCGTCTCTCCCGGATGGGGGGTCTTCTTCTACTATCTGCTAACCGTCGCACGATTGACGGCAGGCTGAACTCGGTAAGTGGCTGGGGAGTATGTTGCCAGTCATTCCGCGGGGCCACAAGGCATACGCTTCCGGCGTGGTGTTCGTGGGTGCTACTGATTGACTGTGGCGCCGCCGCTGAGGCCGGCGGCATCGCTCCGTCGTGGCCGCATGAAGGCACGGCCACACTGCACTGCGAATCCCTGCGTCTGCTCCCTTTGGCATTGTCAGGTGGACGTGCTACAGTTCTTGCCTTTGAAAGGGACTGTCGCGGCCTTTGTGGCGCGGACATCGTTAGCGAATGTAGAGGAAAGATAACCCAATGAAGACCGAAATCAAACGTATCCCTGTGAAACTCGCCGGCGAAGTCGGCGTGCGGTATGGTAGCGAACCGCTGTCCTTCGGCGTCCCGTTTGCCGAGGGCGCTTTTCCGGCCGGCTCACGCCTGCGTGCGGTCCGGGCCGACGGCCACGAGTTGCCGCTGCAAACAGCACCGATGGCGACCTGGAAGAAGGACCTGCACGACGTCAAGTGGCTGCTGGCTGATCTGCAGGCCGATCCCGCCGTGGACGGCGAAACCGTGTTTCTGGAGCCCGTTCAATCCGATCCGTCAGATCCGTCAGATCGGACGGATCAAAAAAGATCTCTTGTGAACATCACGACCAGCAACGGCAACGGCATCCTGACGGTCGACACCGGTGCGCTGCGGCTGAAATTGCGCACCGACTACGCGCGCTGGCGCCTTCGCGAAAACACATCGCCCTTCGCCGGTTGCCAGATCAAGACCGCGGATGGCTGGCGTGATGTGTGGCAGGGGGCCGGGCTGCTGCTCTACATGAAGGACCAGCACGGCAATCTCTACACCTCGGAGGGGATTTGTCCTGCGCCGCGAATTGTCGTGGAGGAACAGGGGGCGCTGCGCGTCTGCCTGTTGGTCACCGGGCACCTCTATTCCCCCCAGGGGGTGCGCTTCTGTCCGTATCAGTTGCGCATCCACCTCTATGCGGGCAAAGCCCACCTGCGGATCTTCCACACGTTTGTCTTCGACCAGGACCCGACCCGCATCCAGTTGAAGGCCATCGGCCTGAAAGTGTTCGCGAAGACGGGAGACGGCGCGGTGGCGGCGGTCGGCGGGGAAGGCGCGACAGCGCACTTCAACCGCAACCTGACCCCCGACGTAAACGGATATGCCACCATGGGCGCCATCGGCTGCGATCAGGCTCGCGACTGTCCCAATCCAGCCAACACCACGTCTGGCGAGCTTTCGATCCTGCAGACGGACGACCTGCACTACGTCGCCCGGCTGAACGAGCAGCCCTTTGGCGCCGGCGACAAGGCGATGGGCTGGGCCAGCCTCAGCGGCTCCGAGTCGAGCGCGTTGGCCGGTATCCGCGATTTCTGGCAGGAGTATCCGAAGGGCTTTGCCGTGTCGTCCGCCGGCATCGACATCCGCATCTGGCCGGAGGACGCACCCCAGCCGCTGAGTTTCCTGTCGCCGTTCGATGAGCCGCCGATCGATTTCCGCGGCACGCGCGATGAGGAAGAGATCAAGCGCCTGCTGGCCGAGAACCCGACCGCGCCGCTGTCGCTGCGGCAATTCGGGACGGACGACGTCAAGTGGATCGAGGACGTGATGGCCCGCCTCGCGCCGGGGCGGAAGATGAGCTATAACGATTTTATGGGGCCGTTCACCGGCATCGGAACCGCCAAGACAACCGAAATCGTCTTGCGGTTTGCGGAGGGCCAGACCTCCAATGCCGATGCCGCCGCGTTTGGCGCGGCCGTACAGGAGCCCCTCGTCGGGATCGTGGATCCCGGATACCTCTGCGGCACCGACGTGTTTGGCCGGTTCCTGCCCGCCGGACACCCGCAATTCGAGGAACTGGACCGGGAACTGACCGCGTTTCACGATCGGATCCATGTCCGGCCGATTCAGCGCGCGCGACGCTACGGCATGTTCATGCACGGGCACATGATCAATGCGCATTCGCCCTCGACGCCGGACGCGGTGCACAACCTCTATATCAACAGCGACGAACCGGAGAAGGCGCTGCGCTACGTCGGTCCCTTCGGCAACGAGGCCGCCGACAGCGTGCAGTGGGTCTGGTCCCAGTTCCTGCGCAGCGGCCGCCGTTGTGACTTGCGCTGGGCGCAGCTCGCCTCGCGCGCCACGGCCGACACCAGCTTCGTGCATGCCTTCCCGAATCACGAAGAGAACGTCGGCTGCATTCACTATCACGGACCGCATGTCTGGCACAACGCCCTCAACCGGTCGCACTCGAATGTCGGCGGGATCGCGATGGATTACTACGTCACCGGCAACCGCCGGCTGCGCGACGTCATCCTCGAAGCGGCGGATGGCCTCGCCGACAACAAGCTGGAGCCCTGCGGCATTGTCGGCTGCTTCGCGCCCATCTCGCGTGAGTTCGTCATTCCGGTGGCGATCCTGATGGAGGCGTACCAGATCACCTGGCACGAGAAATACGGCACGCCGGCCGAGCGCTCGCTCAACTGGTTCCTGCGCACCGTGCGCACGCCGGGCTTAATTCCCGGACATGTGTTCACGCGCGGCCCGCGCGGCGATCAGGCGGAGGTCGAGGGCCAGACGGGCTGCCCCTGCTGTAACGATGACCAGATGTGGATGCCCGCCATGCGCCTCTTTCCGTCCAAGGCGCTTACCGACTTCATCCTGGCCCAGGCGCGCACGCACATCGTCTATGATCTCACGGGCGACCCCGAGATGGCCGCTGCGGCCCTCGGCGCGCGGGAGTTCGTGGGTGCCATCCGTAACGGCGGCAATCCGGGCATTTACCACCATTCCGCGTGCGACTGGGTGCCGCGATCCTTGAAGATCGTCGCGCTGGCGGCGGAGAAGGATCCCGGTTTCTGGGAGTATGCGCGGAAATGGGCGGAAGAGCAGAAGGCGAATCCGAAACCGGTGCCGCCGCAACCGCCGGAGGTGGAGGGACGGATACAACTCGGCGCGTTGAGCACGGAACCGCACCCAGCGGGCGGAGACACCTCAATCGGATGAGTTGGCAGCGACGCCATCCTACGCATCGCACCCCGCGCGCTCAACCGGATATTGGGCAAACAATCGGCGGCCCGATGTAGGGGAAGGTGGTCTATGAGTGTGAGCGTGTCCCCATCGCGGAGGAGCGTAGATGTGCAACGGCCCTCAGCCGCGACCGTGACCTTCGGCGAACGGTTGCTGCGGCTGGACACGCCGGGGCATCAACGCTTTATGCAGGCCGAATCGTTTGGCGCCCGCTAGACCGGCGGCGAGGCCAATGCGGTAGCGGAGCTGGCGCAATGGGGCGTGGATACATCTGCCGTATCGAAGGTTCCCGACCATGAGATCGGTCAGGCCTGCGTCAATTACTTGCGGCGGTTCAATATCAATACCGACTGGGTTCTGCGCGGTCCCGGTCGCCTCGGCATCCTCTACGTCGAGACCGGTGCAACTACAGAAGCGCGCTCTGGGGGCGCCAGAAGGCGGCGCGTGTCCTGAAAGAGCTCATGGCGTACGTGGACGTCTTCATTGACGTGTCCGAATACCACCCGCCACGCTTCCCGTCGAAAAAGTGGCGCGAGCTCATCAAGAAAGTCTGGGAAGTTGACCCACGCATCTACCCGCACTGCGGATCTGAGATGAAATTGATCGCGCTTATCGATGACGACGAGGTGATCGAGAAGATCCTCCGCCACCTGAAACTGTGGCCGGAGCAGACGGCCCTGGCCAGCACCATCACTCCAGCTGGCCGAATTCTTGACCCTGGAAACGGATTTCGCGTATGGTTCACTCAGCAATCGGGGACTCCACATGGTGCGGCAGACGTGTTCTCCGGTGGCTCGAGAAAGCAATTCCTTATCAGCCATCGAATCCACTTTTTATAGGACAGAAGAACGCCCCCTTACGCGTTTCAACGCAAAGGATAGTTAAACAACACCATTGAGAGGAGTACTATGATCACACAACTCGCACATATTTGCATTCACGCCAGCGATCTCGATGAGACCTACGCGTTCTACCATGATGCCCTGGGATTGGAAAAAGGCTTTGAATTTGAAAAAGACGGAGAGCCCTACGGATATTATCTCAAATGCGGCGGGCAGACGTTCATTGAAGTGTTTAAGGGAACGTCGGGCGAGGAAGGGAATATTAAACATGTCGCCATTGAGGTTGAAGATATGGACGGCCTGATTCAACGCATTCGCGAGCATGGAATTGAAATAGGCGAGAAGACACTTGGATGCGACCATTCATGGCAGGTATGGGTTACAGATCCTAACGGCGTCCGAATTGAGTTTCATGAATACACGGAGAAAAGTATGCAACGTGTCGGCGGCACCTGCATCGTTAGCTGGTAAACACATTTGGCAGGATATAGCGAAGCGGAAGCTGCGGACGTGAGAGATCACTACATGCAGATGCGCACGGAAGGCGAAAAGCCAGGAGATATGGGTGGCAATTCTAATGATTCCGATGATCCCCTGAATGCGTTCCCGCGATTTATCAATATGCAGGACTGGGATGCGCAGACCACGACGTGGCACGAAGAGAACACAGTGAGACCGTGCGAAAACTGCGCGGGCCGAAGCTAGGCCCAGATTAAGCGAACACGGCCGTAGAATCGTCCTGTCGAGTAATCGTCCTGTCAAATACTCTGCGTCGTCGCCGATCTCTAGACCGCGTGCGGATCGCCTTCGTAGGTGACGAGACGGAGAGACAGGACGATTACTCGACAGGACGATTTGGGCATGAGACATTCACCCAGCTATGCTGGAAATCGATGAAGCTTGTGGTCAATACTTACGACAAAGGCGCACTGAATACGACGTTCGCTGGATTTGGGG
>JAQBYD010000075.1 GCA_027623315.1 Verrucomicrobiota bacterium
CGGCGGGTGGATCGGAAATTGAGACGAGACCTCGAAAAGTTAACAAATTGAAACACTGACCCCTTTGCCTGACCCCTTTGCCGGAGCAACCGGGTAACCGATGGTCCCTTCTTCCACCGCCTCGGCAGCGGTGGCCTGCTGATGCTCTGGTCAACCCTCGGTCACGAAGGATATGCCATGGGCTACGCCGTCAGCGACAGTGGCAGCGTGCTAGGCCCCTGGCGGCAGTCGGACACGCCGATCTACAGCCGGGACGGCGGGCATGGCATGCTCTTCCACGACTTCGACGGGCGGCTGTGGATGACCCTGCACCAACCCAACAACAGCCCGAACGAGCGCCCCCTGTGGCTGGAGGTAGTGGAAAACATCGATGGACTCGTAATCCGCGACTCCGTGAACCTCTATCCCGCCCCCGACGGCATCGCGCCCTCGGACCGCTACGCCGTCACGATCAACGGCATGGCGTCATTCACCTACCTGACCACCAGTCCGGCCAAGGCGTATTTCACGGCCGGCCACATGACGTCCTGGACATCGTTTGATGTGAACGGCCGCTGCGAAGTCCGCATCCGGCGCTTGGGGCGGCCCGTGAGTTCGGCGGTCGTGCGTCCACTGGTTACCAGCATCCAGGCGCGGATCGAAGACGGCGACGTGGTATTGGAACTGGACCGGCCACGCAAACTCAGCGTCGAGTGCGATGGCGATTTGACCGATGTACTCTTCCTGTTCGCCAACGCGCCGGAAACCGGCGTGCCGTCGCCGGACGATCCGGGCGTGGTCTGGTTCGGCCCCGGCGTGCACGAGATCGGCAAGTTCTACGCGCTCAAGCCGGCGACGACCTACTACCTCGCGCCGGGCGCCTTTCTCAAGGGCTCTTTCGCAGGCGGCGGCGACGGCACACGAGTGATCGGGCGGGGCATACTCTCCGGCGCCGATTACGACTGGCCGGGTGACATGCAGGAAAAGAGCACCGATCGGATCGATTTGGTGAAACTGACCGGGAACAACATTGAACTCTCTGGTATCACGCTGGTCGATTCACCCTACTATGTGGTCATCGCCGGGGGACGGTACAACCGGTTTAACGATATCAAGATCCTCGCCTGGCACAACAACACCGACGGCATCTCCGCCGGCCCGGGTGCGCGCATCGACGACTGTTTCCTGCGTGTGGCCGACGACGCTTTCAAGCCGTTCGTCAGCGACACCCGAATCTCGCGCTGCGTGCTCTGGGTCGACAAGGCCGTACCGTTCCAGCTCACCTGGAACGCGCGGCATGACAGCGGTGGCTCGGAAGTGCGCGACTGCGATGTGATCCATCACGAGCCGTTCTGCAAAGCGTGCGATGAATGGACCGGTGCAATCTTCCGGAGCTGGCACGGTGGCGCCGCCCACATCCACGATCTCCTGTTCGAGGACATCCGCATCGAGGGCCGGAGCCCTTGCCTCATCGACCTGTTCATGGCCCGCAATCCATGGTCGCCGCAGGACGGCGAATATGGCCGCTTCAGCCGCCTGACCTTCCGCAACATCACCTGCGAGCAACCGTTTCGCGTTCCGAGTCGCCTCCTCGGTCACGACGCCGAACATCCGATTGCCGATGTCGTCATCGAGAACCTGACCATCGCCGGGCGGCGCGTCGATTCGCCGGCGGCGATGAATCTGCAAAACAATGAGTTTGTGACCGGCCTGCGGATGGACGGGACCATGATACCGCGCGTGATCTTTGCACCCGGCGAGACCTACGCCGATGCCAACCGCTGCTTCGGCATTGCCTCGAGCATCGCCCGGCCGCCGGGCGGCCGCCTGTGGTGCGGGTTCACCAGCGGCGGCGAGGGCGAGGGGCATCTCAATTACGGCATCGTCGTCACCAGCGACGACGACGGGGCGTCGTGGTCGGCGCCGAGAATTGTATTCGATACGGACGGCGACGGCCCGATTCGCACCGACCACATCACTGTCTGGACTGCGCCCACCGGAGCCCTGTGGATTCTGTGGAGCCAGTATCCGGAGGGGCTTTGCGGTTCGCGTTCGTCGCTCTGGTGTATCGTCAGCGAGAATCCAGATGCCGACGCCCCGACTTGGTCGCCGCCCCGCAAGCTGACCGAGGGGCAGAACCTGCTGACCACGCCGACGGTGCTGGCGGATGGCACCTGGATTTTCCCGACCGGTTGCTGGAACCGGAGAGGATCGCCATCCCGCCCGCTCATCAGCCGCGATCATGGCCAAACCTTCGAGTTGGGAGGCGAACTGCAAGCGGACAGGAATCCTGATTTCGACGAGTACATGATCGTCCAGCGCACTGACCGGACGCTGGTGATTTTCAATCGCCATCCGGAGTCGTTTCTTCAGTGCGAATCGACCGACGGCGGGTTGTCTTGGACTCGACAGCAGCCCAACGGTATCCGGCACACGAACTCACGATTTGTCTTCATGAAGCTACATTCCGGCAACTGGCTGCTGGTCAAGCACGGAAGCCTTGATACATTGTCCGAAGCTCGCGAGGAAAAGTTCCCCGAAAACAAAGGGCGCAGCCATCTGACCGCTTATCTGTCCTGTGACGAGGGCAGGACGTGGAAAGGAGGACTGCTGCTGGATGAGCGGGAGTGCTCCTACCCGTTCGGCTCTCAGGCCGACGACGGCACGGTTTATATCTCGTACGAACGGAGCCGCTGGAATCAGCCGGAAATTCTGATGGCCCGCTTCCAGGAAGAGGATATTCTGGCCGGGCGCGCGGTGTCCGGCCGTGTGTCCTTGCGAGTTCTTGTCAACAAGGCGCTGGGGGCTTGTACGGGCCGGTAGCGTAGCAGGGAGTACTGTCAAAAAAGCCGAAATAGGTGGAAAATAGAGATGAAACCTGGAATACAAATAAACGGAAAGGAACAATGACTATGCCGATCACCATTGAGAACAAAACGATCACCATTACAACGGGTCGGTTGACGGCGATTTTCGAAGGCCCCGACCTGGTCGAGTTGCGGGATCCGCAAGGGAAGTTGCTGGCGGGTAGGGGCGAGAAACCGCTGCCGGCGCTGACGCTGCGTTTCACCCAGGGGGAGACGACGCCGTTGTGCGTGAGCCCGTACCACGAGGTCTCGATCGTGAAGCTCGGCGAGCGCGTGGCGCATGTGCATGTTGCCGATGAGAACGGGGACGCCTGCCTGCGCCTGACGGTGGACGAGCGGGACCGGCTGGTGGTCGAGCCGTCGGCGCACACTATCCGCCGCAATCTCTGCGCCGTGGTCTGGAACCTGCCGGGAATCGCGGCGGATATGAAGCTGGTGGCGCCATTCTATCAAGGTTGCCGGCAGGAGCTGACCCATCCGCTGGTGGCGGGCCAGCACTGGGAGTGGCCGCACCGCTGGGAGGCCGGGTTCGTCATCCTACAGGGCGCAGGGGGCGGTTTCAGCGTCAGCAGCTTCGATGCGCATGCCCGGCCCAAGGCGGTCTCGGTCGGCAGGGACGAACAGGCGAACTCGCTGTCGTTTCACTCCGAGGTGCATGGCCCGGCGCACGATTCCGTGGCCGTGGGCTCGCTGGCCTGGGTCATCGATACGCACGAGGGCGACTGGCAGGAGCCGGCCGGGGTCTATCGCGACTGGCTGCACCGCAGCGTGGGCGCCGGGGAGTTGCGTCGCCGCCGTCCCGACTGGGTCGGCGATATCCGGCTGGCCCTGCAGTGGGCCCACAACGACCTGGCCGTGCTCGATGCGCTGTCCACGGTCATTGCGCCGGCCAAGGTGCTGATTCACCAGTCCGGCTGGCGCGCCGACCCGTATGACGTCAACTATCCCGAGTACACTGCCGGAGAGGCCGGCCAGGCGTACCTCGACAAGGCGACCGCCATGGGCTTCCGTGTCATGCCGCACGGCAACTATTTTGCCATTGATCCGAACCATCCCGCATTCCCGCGGCTGACCGACTTCGTGGCACGCCAGTTCGGCACCCAGCGCCTGATGGCCTGGCGTTGGAAGAACGGGGGATGTCCGGCACCGCCGCAGGGGTTCGGCACGCTGACGAATCTGCGCGACGAAAAGCTGATGTACTACCTGCACACCGGCGCCAGCGTCTGGCGCCGCATGCTTGCCGAGAAAATCGCCGCTGCCGTTGCCCGGCACCGGTTGACGGCGATCTTTGTGGATCAGACGCTCTGCACCTGGAACCTGGACAACGCTTTGGTCGAAAACCTGAGCATGGTCGAGGGCGCGGTGGCATTGACCCGCGAGCTGAGCGAACTCGATGGCCCGCTGGCGGTCGGCGGCGAAGGGCTCAACGAGATGACCATGCGCCATCAGAGCTTCGCCCAGGCGCATCTGTTCAATAGCTTCCATCAGAACAGCCCGCACCTGCCCGATCTCGATCCCGTGCCGGTGGGCGACTTCCTCTACGGCGACCTGTGCAAGACCATGGCCTACGCGAACATCGACGGCGAAACCCCGGAAACGCGGCTGCGCCTCGATATTCACGAACGCCTCGGCGCGCTGCCATCGCTCCAGATCGGAAAACCGGAGCAGGTGCTGCGGCCCAACGACGCCGTGCGGCGCGTCCTGGAACGGGCGACTTCGTGAGTTCACTCCCAATGGCAACAAGTTGTGCAAACGGAGAACAAGTATGAACACATCTCAACGCACCTACGACGTGGCCGCCTACATCTGGCCGGCCTACACGGGCGACGAGCCCCGCACCCGCATGTTCTGGCCGGAGGGCGGCGGCGAATGGGAGACCGTCCGCAAGGCGACGGCCAGGTTCCCCGGTCACCAGTGGCCGCGCCGGCCGCTGTGGGGCTACCAGAACGAGGCCGACCCGCGCGTGATGGAGATGCAGATTGACGCCGCCGCCGACCATGGCGTCAATGTCTTCATCTACGACTGGTACTGGTACGACGACCGTCCGTTCCTGGAGCAGTGCCTGAACGAGGGCTTCCTCAAGGCACGCAACCACGACCGGATGCGCTTCTATCTGATGTGGGCCAACCACGACGCGAACACCCTGTGGGACCGGCGCCTCTCCGAACTGGACGAGACGGTGATCTGGCGCGGGGCGGTGGACCGCGCGCAATTCGAGCGGGTCGGGCAGCGCCTGATCGAACGCTACTTCCGCCACCCCGCCTACTACACCATCGACGGCAAGCCGGTGTTCATGATCTATGACCTCGCCAACCTGGTGCGCGGCCTCGGCGGCGTCGAGCCGACCCGCGACGCCTTCGCCTGGTTCCGCCAGGCGGCGGTCGCGGCGGGACTGCCGGGATTGCACCTGCAACTGACTTACTGGAACCCGAACGCCCTGAACCTCAGCGGGGTTGACGGCGGTCGGCTTGCCGGCGGCCCGGAACTGGTCACGCGGCTCGGCTTCGACAGTCTCAGTCACTACCAGTTCTGTCACTTCACCGATATCGACCGCGACTATGCGACGATCATGCAGGATGTGGTCCGCGAGTGGGAACGCATCGGCGCCGAGTTCAGCATCCCGTACTTCCCGCATGTCTCGGTCGGCTGGGACAACAATCCGCGCTTCCGGAACTTCCGCCCCGGCATCGTCAAGGACAACACGCCGGAGCAGATCCGCAAAGCACTGGAACTCGCGCGGGACTACGCCGACCGCCACCCGTCGCAGCCGCCGCTGATCACCATCAACAGTTGGAACGAATGGACCGAGACCAGCTATCTGCAACCCGACGACCTCTACGGCTACGGGTATCTGGAGGCGGTGAAAGCGACGTTCCGCGGAGATTTTACCTTGGGCAAGGATTGATAAGAAGAGATGACTCTCGCAGAGGCGCGGAGGCGCAGAGGATGACAAAGAACGAGGCGGGACGCCGCGGCTACCATGGGCACGCCATCGTATAGAGAGGTTTGGCAAGAGCCTCTAAGGTTTCGTGACATCTAAGGATTTCGTGATTGACTCTGCACCCCGCTTGTGGTTGAATGTCAGCATGTTTGGGAAATGCACATCGGGAGCAATGGCGATGGTGTGCCACTCGGCGCACGCGGAAGCAATCTGTAACCTGTTGCCGCGCAGCTCTTTACCCCCCCCCCGACGCAGACGCACTCTCTCTCTAGCATCCAGCCGCGTCGAGAAACTGGCCGTACTGGATATTCGTGATCAATCGAAGCGACCGTGGAGCCTGGCTCGCCGGTCGCTTTTTTGCTTTTGGGAAGGGAGTCGGTGGACGATAGCGGGCGACGATTACGATGGACGATTAGAGAATGCTCCCATGTCCGCCGTAGCTTCAGCGAAGGTGGATCGTAAGCCGCTCTCGTCGCCCGCTCTCGTCAACCGAAAGAGGCGGCAAATAGAGAAGAAAACGGGGGTATCTGGTCAAGGGCGGCGCGAGTCGCGAGTCGAATCCCTCGATTCGATCGACAGGTCTCGATAGGTCCCGACCGCAACCGATTTGAACGACCGAGTGCAGAGAACAGGAAAGCAAGAAGGAGCAACGCGATGAAGACAGGTACACGACAAGTTATGGCGCTGGGAATGCTGCTGGCGGTGGGGATGCTGGTGGCGGGGACGGCCTCGGGGGCCGCCGACTTCTATGTGGCGCCCTGAAGTTTGGCACCCCTTCCTCATCCCTGTGTCGGCATTTATTCGGCATCGCTCATGCGACAGCCCTCGTATTTGATTTATCGGGGTTCATGTCCGGGCGGCTGCTGAATGCGAGCGGCGAGAAATTACCTGTAGCTGAGAGCATCAGCTCCTGATGCATTTGCTTGATGAGATCCGACGATGTCACGCGGGTGCTATTCTTGCGGACATACCACTTTGGCGGGGTGACCGATGGTGGCCTGGAATGGAACCCGTAGGCTCGAATACCAGCGAGAAGTAATGCCGCGTAGGTGGCAATGCAGACGGCCGGAGCGGCCGAGACGCTTGATGCACTACGGACCTGAGACTGGCCAGCACCGAAGAGCTGCTTCTCTTCCTTGAAGTTAACCTCGATCCCCCATCTCCAGAAGTAAGCCTGAATCAACCGATCCACCGGCATGTCGGCATCAGTGCAGACAAGGTAAGCAGGCTTGGTGTATAGCCACGGTCCATTCTTTCGTTTCTTGTAACGCAGCGGAGCAATGACGACGACCTGGACGACAGCCTTCTCACCCGCAATATGCCACTTGGCCCGAGGAATGCGCTTATAGCGCACCTTGGTATCCTTTGGGCCGTTGCAGATCGAGAGTTCCTCCCAAGGAACCGTCTTGTCTTTGCGTAGTGCCTCGGGTGTTGGTAACTGCTTTCCGTATGAACGAGGGCGACCGGCCTCCCGACGCTTCGACTGGCGGGGAATACTGCGCAAGTTGATGTCGGTACGTGTTCGTCCAATATATATCGTCTTGGGCGGAAGATGTGGCAACAGAGTGGAGTTGGAGTAATCGCCGTCGCCACATACCCAGATCATCCTCTGTGCATGTGCACCGGAAGCATCGAGATGTTCACGAACCTGTTGAAGCAGTCGGATCGCATGAGCCCCGGGGCTATTGAGTGCTTTGATCTGCTCGTAATGCGCCACATCTTCTTGCGAGGCATCTTTCGCTGGCTTTGGCAGCTTGGGAATCATCTCCATGGCGATCGGTATCATGCGTGAACGCTTCGGATTGGCCGGGTCGGGTACAGCGGCGGATAACTGAATGAAGCGTTGAGACCACATCAGGTTGGTGTGGAACGCCGGTCCAAGAGGATCTCGATACCATCCGGCTGAAGCAACCTTTTGGCCTGTCTTTCTCAAGTGTGAATCATCTACACCGATAACCAATGCCGAACCCTCCGGCAGCAACTCCAGCACGCCATCGAGAATAGGACTGAACACCGCTGCGCTGTCTACATGTTCGCGATAGAGTCTGTATGCCTTGCTCCAATCCTGTTGTTGTCGTCCCAATGTGTTGAGCAGACCGGTTACTGTGCGGCGCTCCTTGCAGAGCAGATGGGCCAACATATGTTGAGCCAGTTCGCCTTGGTGTTCTGCTTCTGCCCCCAGTTCTGCCTGCTCTGCAATAATCGCCAGGACGTGATCGCTCAGCGCGCCCTTTTTTTTTCCAGCGGCGAAGGCGGTGCATCGGGGCGCTGGAGGACCAGCGTTCTTCGATCATGCACAGACCATTCGACTTTCTCCCCTTTGGCGAAATCCATCGCGTGGGATAACCCCGCAGGGAAGTTGACGTAGTACTGCTCGCTCTGCTTGCGGTTGATGCGTTGGACTTTCGTGGCATATGGCATAGTTGATCTCCTTTATGTATCTATACCCATATCTAGACATAGATGCAGAATAAAACAAGGACATTCTTGTTGTGAATACAAGAAAGGCTGCGCCGTTATCTAGTCAGCTGCCAAACTTCAGGATGGCAACCCCGGCACCGTCGGCGAGCCGTTTGCCACCATTGCAAAGGGCATCACCGAGGCCGATGCCGCGATCGGCGGCGGTCAGCCATCCGCCACGATCCACCTGGCGGACGGTACCTACGTTGAATCCGGGCTCCAACTCACGAACGCCATCACGATCAAGGGCAGCTCCGGCGACCGCGACGCGGTGATCGTCGACGCGAATTCCGTCTGGCGCGCGTTTAAGCTCTCACACGACGGGGCGATGTTGGCGAATCTGACGGTGACGAGAGGCCAAACAACCGGTGATAATTCAGGAGAATACGGCGCCAACATTTACATGACGGCCGCAGCCACGGTAACGAACTGCGTGATCTCCAACGGTCGCGTCAACTTCCACCCAGGTGCCGGTGGCAACATCTACATGACTGCCGGCCTCATCGTTGACAGCAGGATTTCCGGTGGTAACGGCAACGTTAATTATAACTCGTGCCCCGGCTATAGCATCTACGCAAGTGCAGGTCGGTTGATGCGCTGTGCTGTCGTCAACGGAGCCCATACTGCCGCAGGTGACACCTCGCTGATCCGTCTCGCCGGCGCGGTGACCCTTGAGAACTGCCTTATCGCAGGCAATGAGGGCCGTGGCAGTAATAACGGGCTCGTCCATGTAAGCCATGCGGACGCCAGGGTCGTCAATTGCACGATCGCCGGCAACAACACCGTCAAAGGCGGCATCTACCTCCAAGCCGGCCAGGTGTACAACACCGTCATGTACAACAACGGTGGAACCGCGGAGAAGGAATGGGGGGGCTTGAACGGCGCAAGCTTTTTCAACTGCGCGACAATGGAGGGGATCACCATCACGGGCGGAACCGCTTGCCAGACGCTCGACAGCATCGCGATCAACGTGTTCGAGGATACGACCGACTGGGTTCCGCTCGCCGCGACTCCGCTCATGGATAACGGCAGCGGCACCTATTACACGGACAACGCGATCTCGGAAACGGATCTCATTGGCGCTGCCCGGACCTCCGGCACGCAGATCGACATCGGCTGCTACGAACATGACCAGAGTTCCCTGAGCGCATCCGGCAAGGCGAACGCTTACGCCGTGCTCGAAGGGGCGGACGTCGTTTTCACCGGCTATGCAGCCGGAGGCGTGGGTGACATCACCTATGACTGGGATTTCGGCAACGGAGTTTCCGTCAGCGGCCTGACAACGAACACATACACCTACCAGTATCCGACTGCCGGACTTTTCACCGCTGAGGTGACGGCACATCGCGGAACCACAAATGCTACCGCCACGCTGGTTCCGATCCGGGTCGGCCCGCCGACGATGTTCGTCAAGTCCGGCAACGGAGCCGCGCAGTTTCCATACACGAACGCCACAATCGCCGCGGCGACGCTGGCCGACGCCTTGAACGCGCTCACCAACACGCTTTCAAGCGGAGTGACCGCCGTGAACGGTGTGACGGTTCGGCTAGCAGACGGCACCTACACCGAACACGGGTTTCTGATCGGATCCGGGGTCAAGATCGTTGGCAATTCCGGCAACCGCGACGCGGTGATCGTCGACGCCAATTCCGCCGGGCGCGCGTTTACGCTCTCAGACGACGGGGCGATGTTGGCGAACCTGACGGTGACGGGAGGCTATCTCACCGACGGAGCTGGCGCCAACATTTACATGACGGCCGCCGCCACGGTAACGAACTGCGTAATATCGGACGGCACTGTCGCCGTCCACTACGGGTATGGCGGCAACATCTACATGACAGGCGCCGGTCTTATCGTCGACAGCAGGGTTTCCGGTGGTTCCGGCGGAACTTTCTCGAGCACCGCCTACAGCATCTACGCAAGTGCCGGTCGGTTGATGCGCTGTGCTGTCGTCAACGGAACCTATGGTACCGGAAATTCCTCGGCGATCTATCTCGCCGGCGCGGTGACCCTTGAGAACTGCCTTATCGCAGGCAATAGGTGTTCTGGCGATACCCGGGGCGCGATCGTTTACGTCAACAATACGTCGGCCAAGGTCGTCAATTGCACGATCGCCGGCAACAACACCGTCACACGCGGCGGCATCTATCTCGCGGCCGCCGGCCAGGTGTACAACACCGTCATATACAACAACGGCGGCACGGCGGAGAAGGAATGGGGCAACGCGAACGGCGGAAGCTTTTACAATTGCGCGACAGAGGATGGGATCACCATCACGAGCGGAAACAACTGTGTGACGCTCGACAGCACCGCGCTCAACGTGTTCGAGAATACGACCGACTGGGTGCCGCTCGCCGCGACTCCGCTCATAGATAACGGCAGCGACTCCTATTACGAGGAGAACGCGATCTCGGGAACGGATCTCATTGGCGCTGCCCGGACCTCCGGCGCGCAGATCGACATCGGCTGCTACGAGAGGCAACCTCCCGCCGGAACGATGATTCTCTTGAGGTGAGCAGGGAGTGCGGGAGTGTGGGAGTGTGGGAGTGCGTGGGTGTGGGAGTGTGGGAGTGTGTGCGTGGACCGGGGACGCACAATCTGTGCACGCTCTTGAGAGTCGAATATCCAATATCCAACAAGGAATATCCAACCGATCAAGTTTGCGAGGGACGAGCATGGGCTGCCCGAAGGACAAGAACGCGCTATCTTCGCGCGCCTTGGAAATTGGACATTCCGTGTTGGTTATTGGATATTTAGTCTGTCCCCGATGCGCATTCGGTTTGCCTATGGCGGCGGGCTTTGCTAGGGTGACGGCGTTGTCTCCCTGGAAAGGATGTTTCGGATGGCCCGCTATTTCAATACCA
Organism: Verrucomicrobiota bacterium; assembly: GCA_027623315.1. Taxonomy (GTDB): domain Bacteria; phylum Verrucomicrobiota; class Kiritimatiellia; order CAJWTS01; family CAJWTS01; genus JAQBYD01. The sequence goes on from JAQBYD010000075.1 coordinate 11,112, forward strand.
CCGGTCCGTGCATGCCGCACATGCATTATATGCTGCCGCCGGCCGACCGGCTGATCGGCGCCAGCCTCGACCGCTATATCCGCGACCAGCTCTACTGGGTGCTGCACGCCCCGCGCCAGACCGGCAAGACGACATTCCTGCAAAGCTGGATGCGCGAGATCAACAGCGGGACCGAGGCCATCGCCTGCTATGTCAGCGTGGAATGTTGCCAGGGGGTGGCGGAGGCGGAACGGGCTATTCCCGCCATTCTTCACACGATTGCGCACTGGGCCGCATGGGCCGGCATTCCGGTGCCACCTATCCCGGATAGTCCGTGCGAGGCGGCACTGAATGAGCAAGTGACGGCTTGGGCGGCGCTGTGCGCCCCGAAACCGCTGGTGGTGCTCTTCGACGAGGTGGATGTCCTCGAAGGTCCGGCGATGATCTCGTTCCTGCGCCAGTTGCGCGGCGGGTTCGCCAGCCGCGGTGTGAGCAAATTCCCCGTATCCATCGCGCTGGTGGGCATGCGCGATCTGCGCGATTACCTGGCCCACAGCAAGGACGGCATTCCCGTCAACCCCGGCAGCCCGTTCAATATCAAGCACAGTTCGGTGAGCCTCGGCAACTTCAGCCAGGCGGATATCGCCGCGCTCACCGCCCAGCACACCGGCGAGACGGGGCAGGTCTTCGGCGAGGACGCGCTGGCGCGCATCTGGCACTACACCTCCGGCCAGCCCTGGCTGGTCAATGCGCTCTGCGAGAAGATCGTTTATGAAACCGCACCGACGGGCAAGGTTGACGCCGTCACCGCCGCCCACGTGGATGCGGCCAAGGAGCTGCTGATCCAATCGCGCGCCACGCATATCGACTCGCTGGGGGAGCGGCTGAAAGACGACCGCGTCCGGAAGGTCATCCAGCCGATGATCATCGGTCAGACCGATGCCGCCCTCGGCCGCGCCGACCGCGACGTGGAATTCTGCATGGACCTGGGGTTGATCGCCTGGGAGGGCTCCCTTGTCATTGCCAACGCGATCTACCGCGAGGTGATTGCGCGCTACCTCAGCCAGAACTTCCAGGACAACATTCCCGAACCCGAGTTCCGCTGGAAACGCGACGACGGCGGGCTGGACATGGACGCGCTATTGGCCGAGTTCCAGAAGTTCTGGCGCCGCCATGCGGAGATGTGGGAGGAGAAGGCCGACTATACCGAGGCCTTCCCGCACCTGCTGCTGATGGCCTTCCTCCAGCGCGTGGTTAATGGCGGCGGCAACATCGAGCGCGAATATGCCGCCGGACGCGGGCGGGTCGATCTGATGATCGATTACGGCGGCCGCCGCAACATCATCGAGATCAAGCTGGTTCATCCGGCCGACGGACGTCAGACAACTCTGGAAGAAGGCCTGGAGCAGATTGCCCGCTACGAGAACACCGTCGGCGCCGATACGCTGCACCTGGTGATCTTCGACCGCCGCCCCGAGTATCGCGCCAAGCCCTGGGAGGAACGCCTCGCCCGCGAGGAGCGCTCCACCGCCACCGGCAAACCCGTCGCCGTCGTCTGGTGCTGAGATGGGGGTGGGGGGAGTGTGTGTGTGGGGGAGTGTGTGCGGGGGACGGGGACAGACAATCTGTGCACGCTCTTGAGAGTCGAATATCCAATATCCAACAAGGAATATCCAACCGATCAAGTCTGCGAGGGACGAGCATGGGCTGCCCGAAGGGCAAGAACGCGCTATCTTCGCGCGCCTTGGAAATTGGACATTCCGTGTTGGCTGTTGGATATTGAAATCTCGTATTCACACAGGATGCACCCATTGCGCCGCAACAGGCCATTCTCATGATGGCCGCCATCGGGAGCCGTCGGGGGCTGAAGCCCCGGAGAACTTCCGCCTGAAGGCGGTACTCCGGCTCGTTATGTCAGAGTACCGGCTTCAGCCGGAAGCTTTTCCGCCGCTTCAGCGGCGGACGTCGCACACGTACCCGCCAGGCTACTTACTGATCCCGTGGTCGCGACAAAGAGGGTGAAGGGGCTTATCTTAGCGCCTTCGGGACAGACCCGTAGGGTCAAAAAACTCATCTGGACACAGGCGGATAGAAAGCGCCTTCATATGAACGGTCGTCGAGGGAGCAATAAGGTGCAATTCGATCCGAAACTCGTCGGTGCGAGCGTCGAGAGCCACGAACAGCGAGAGTCTCACCGGTCCGAGGCAGACTCCGCCCATGTTAACCGGCAGGGAAGGGCGACCGCTTCGTTCAGGCAGCTTCGCGGTGGTAGAAACTCAGCAGGCCGCCGAGGCGTTCGGACTTGGTGATCTTCTTCCC
>JAQBYD010000076.1 GCA_027623315.1 Verrucomicrobiota bacterium
GCCAATTCCTACACGGTTCCGCATACGGCGGGCGGGTCCGCCAGAGAAGAGACGCCGTGAACGGTTACCGACAAAGTTACTCCAGCAGCAAAGTTCGCTTGATCCGGGTCTAGATAATCTCATGTCTGATTCCAAACACGTCGTAATTCTTGGCGCCGGCCCGGCCGGTTATGCCGCCGCGTTCCGTTCGGCGGATCTGGGGCTGAGCGTCACGCTGGTCGATCCCGCGTTGAATCCCGGTGGAGTCTGCCTGTACCGGGGCTGTATACCGTCCAAGGCCTTGCTCCATATCGCCAAGCTCATCGATGAGGCCCGCGAGGCCACCGAGTGGGGCATCTCGTTCGGAGAGCCGAAGATCGATGTCGATCGACTCCGCGAGTTCAGTGCCGGCATTGTATCGAAGTTGACCTCCGGTTTGGGCGCACTGTCGAAGAGCCGCAAGATCAACTATATCCAGGGCCATGGTACATTCGAGAGCGCGTCGTCGTTGAAGATCGAGAGGACCGACGGCACCTCTGAATCGGTACCATTCGACCATGCCGTCGTCGCCACCGGATCGCGACCCGCTGTGATTCCTTCCTTTCCGTCCGGGTCAGCGCGCGTGATGGATTCCACGGATGCCCTCGCCCTGGCGGATATACCCGCCCGTCTACTCGTGGTCGGCGGCGGATACATTGGCCTTGAGCTGGCCACCGTCTATGCAGCTCTCGGAAGCAAGGTCACCGTCGTGGAAATGCTTCCGCAGCTTCTGACCGGTGCGGATCCGGACCTGGTTAAGATTCTGGCTAAGCGTTTAGATTCCAGGCTCGAAGCAATCCTGCTGCAGACGCGCGTGACCGACATGAAGGATACCGGGCAGGCGATCGAAGTTACCTTCGACGGCGAGCATGCTCCGCAAGGCGCGCAGGGCTTTGACAAGGCGCTCGTCTCGGTGGGCCGCAGGCCCAACTCCGAAGGCCTCGGGCTGGAGAACACCGCGGTCCAGCTGGACGAGAAGGGCTTTATCACGACGGACGAGCAGAAGCGCACGGCGGAGCCGGCTATTTTCGCGGTCGGAGATGTCGCCGGCAACCCCATGCTCGCGCACAAGGGCACCCACGAGGCGCACATTGCAGCTGAAGTGATCGCCGGCCAAAAAGTCCGGTTTGCACCGCGCACTATTCCCGCCGTCGTTTTCACGGATCCGGAGATCGCATGGTGCGGTCTCACCGAGGCCGACGCCAGGAGCGCCGGCACGGCGTACCAGGCCGCATCTTTCCCATGGGCGGCCTCCGGCCGTGCGGCGACCATGGCCCGCAGCGACGGCGTCACGAAGATTCTATTCGATCCCGACACCCGGCAAGTGCTCGGCGTCGGCATCGCGGGCTCCGGTGCCGGCGAACTGATCGCCGAAGGCGTGCTCGCCGTGGAGATGGGTTGCACCGCCGACGACCTGGCGCTGACGATCCACGCTCACCCCACCATGTCCGAGACGGTCATGGAATCCGCGGAGCTCTTCCAGGGGCACTGCGACCATTTCTACAAGCCCAAGCGCTAACTAGAACAGCGGCTCGGCGATTCCATCGGCGTCGATCTGCCACGGGGTCCATGCCAACTGCACGGACTTTACGGAAAGGTCGGATTTGCGCGGACGCACTTGCGTCTGCTCCAGGTCGAGAATCTCGGGATTGTACCTCTCCTTGAGCGCATCGAGATCATCCTGGAACGAAACTCCCATCTCTTCGAGGCGCGCGGTGAGCGCCTCGACCGACTCCTGGGCGCGCTGAATATCGCCTCTCTGGCGGGCTGTGCGGCTTGCCCGATTCATCGTCGTCGATGCGCGCCCGAGCGTACCCACACTGGCTACCTTGCGTCCGAACAGGGCGCCGAGCACGGTGGCGCCAATGGAAATCGCAGTCTGCGTTTTGCCGGAAGAATACTGTGATTGCTCGACATCAACCTTGGCCTCGGCGCGGCGGATGCGATCTTCAATGGTTTTCAGTTTCGGGGCGTGGCGCCGTCGAAGCTTCTCCAGCTCGGTATCGCGCTTCTCGTGCGCAAGCTGGCGCAAGCGCACGCGGAAATCGCCTTCGCTCTCGCCTAACTCGGAGACTGCCTTGAGCGCTTTGCACGTCCATATCGTGATCTCGCGGTTCTGGTAGAGGTGTTCCTTGAGCGCTTTACCCCAGGACGTGTAACTCTTGGCGCGCGTGGCGGCGCCGGCCAACTCGGAGTAGGTCGCGTCACCGGCCCCGCTGCGGCGGACAGCGGGAGGATCTCCGTCGAAAACGGTCGCCTCGTCCCAGGCCGGGGCCTCGTCGTCACCGGGAACCGCGCCGAGCACGGCAAGCGTCACCCAGTCATCGACCTTGACCGACGCCCTCACGAAATGCAGCCGCACCGTTGCGAGGAGTCCGGGCCGGTACACGAGCCTGCGGCCGGTGGCCAGATCCTTGTTGAGCGGAAGGTGGCACTGTTTAACGGACGAGGGCAGCGTGGGCCGCTGCGGTTCAGGGGCCGGCCCGGGCGCAGCGGCCGCGGCCTGTTGTACCATCGGCACCGGCGCCGTTGTGACCGGCACGGCGGCAGCGGCAGCGACGCGTTTGCGCGATGCCATCAGCCGTTCAATCTGCGTCCGCGTCAGCGGCCCGCGCAGGTAGGACATCGCCCAGCGCGTGTGAAAAAGCACGGGCTCGTCATCGTGTACATTATTCATCAGGAACACCCGGCTACCCAGGCCGGAGAGAATGGTTTCGATGCGCGCACGGTCGAAGGTCTGGCCCGCGGATGCCGTGGCACCCTCGAGTCCGTCGAGGAGGCGCATCTTATCGCGTTCGGCCTGCAAGCGGCCGATAAACCAGGTACCCGTATTGGCCAGCCCCTTGTAGTCGAGGTCTACCGGGTTCTGCGTGGCGAGCACGCAGCCAAGGCCGTAAGCCCGCGCCTGCTTGAGCAGGGTGAGCATGGGAAGCTTGGACGGCGGATTCGCCGTGGGGGGGAAATAGCCAAAGATCTCGTCCATGTAGAGAATCGCGCGCAAGCTGGACGTGCCCGGCTGCGTCCGCATCCAGGAGACCACTTCGTTGAGTAGGACCGTCACGAAGAACATGCGTTCGCTCTCAGACAGGTGCGCGATCGAAAGAATCGACACACGCGGCTTGCCCTCGGGTGTGTACAGCAGGCGCTGGCAGTCCAGCGGATCGCCTTCCATCCAGGCGCTGAATCCGGGTGAGGCCAGCGCGTTGTTGAGGCGCATCGCGAGCGTCATTCGCTCCTTGCCGGGGTAGAATGTCTCGAGGTCAAAGACGCCGAGTACCGTGAAGGGCGGAGCCTGGATTTCCCGGATCAGGTCGGCCAGCCCGAGGCTCTTCCCCTTCTGCCAATGATGCAGGAGGATGTTGGAAAGAAGAATGTGCTCGCGGCTCTGTAGCGGATCAGCATCGATACCCAACAGGGCCAGCAGTCCGGATACCGAGGCCTGGATGCGGTCGCGTACGGCGTCCGAATCGTTCAGGAGCTCGGGCGGCGGCGCGGCGAAGGATTTGATCACCGAGATCGGCAGCCCGGCCTGGCTACCGGGCGTGTAGATCGCGACGTCGGCAGCGGCGCGTAAAGCGGCGAGCCGCTGTGGTCCCTGGCCCCATTCCGCCAGGCCGGATTTCCACATCTCGGCGGTCTTCGTGGCGTAGGTCTCCACGTCGTAGCCCTTGCGCATCGCCTCGCTTTCGTCGATCCAGGGACGGAAGTCTTCCGGGCGCAGGGACGGAAAATTCAGCATCAGGTTTCCAAGGTCGCCCTTGGGATCAATCACGATCGCAGGAATGCCGTCGAGTGCCGCCTCTTCGAGGAGCGACACGCAGAGACCGGTCTTGCCGCTCCCGGTCATGCCGACGCAGATGGCGTGCGTGGTAAGGTCCTTGGCGTCGTAGAGAATCAGCTCTTCTTTGACCGCGCCGGCATCCGGGTCGAACGCTTTGCCCAAATAGAACGCGCCGAGTTTTTCGAAATCTTGCATGGGTTTCTCCGCTGTGGGGTTCACAACGATAGCGAAACGACGTGCGAAATCAATGCAGAAGTAGGGCTATGCGGGAACTCCACGGAGGTAGGGTTTCTCGGCGTCGCTGAATTTGCGACCCGTCCCGTCGGCACAGGTCACGATCGCAACGAGGTTGGCAACCCGGCGCGGGGTATCGGTGGGGTTGGGGCCGCTGCCGCGCACGGTCAGCCCATCGATAATCACGAGGTCCGCGGCCTTCGCCGTAACCTCAACGAGCTTGTCGTGGTCGATGACTGCCTCCTGGATGATCGTTCCGGGGATGGAGCGATGCTCGATCTGCGTGCGATGGCTGATCGGCAATCTCACGCAACTCCATCAGTTCGTCAGGATTCAGAAATGGCCCGACCTCGAGGTAGCCGCGCTCGCGATACAACGCCAGGCGGTCGGCCTCCAAGGCGTGTTCCGGCGTTTTGGATTGATCGGACATGCTGGCCACCGCCCCAAGCTGGGCAACTTTCAGGGCGCGCGCAAGGCTTGTTTCCGTTGCCTGGCTCCGGCTTGCAGGACCGTCTTGCGAATGAATTGAATTTGCGATCGAATCTTCGCCCGTATCGGATACTCGCGCGCCATCACGCGCCCGATTATCTTTCGATCGGCACGAGTCAGAGGCTTGCGCTTTCTCAATAGATTCACCCAACTACGCGCGCGCCGCGAAAACACGGCAAAGTCTTCGGTCACGGATTCGTTTCCCTTGGCGTAGGTCGCGTCGAAGAGCTCGCTGTCCGACCGGACGACACCGCCCGGATGCCATCCAGGATGGTGGTGCTCGACCAGGGCGCGGTCACAATAATAGTATACCCCTCGTACTTTGGCCACGGAGGCGATTTCCCAATCCGTCCATGCGTGCTTGTACGCGTATAGAACCGTGTTTGGCATGTCCAGGCATCCGCTGTACTCCTCGATGTAGCGGCGGCGCACCAGGGGATGGGTGGAATGGTCGACGAACGGGTGCAGCGGATCCCTCACCCCGACGACGCCGATACGGGAATCGCTCATGCAGGATACCGCCTCCGCCAGGCACCCCGGAGTAAACTCGATGTCGTCCGAACCCAGCAGAAAAAAGGGCTCGGTCGTCGCCGTGTAGGCCGCGTTGATGCAGGAGGCGTAGGTCGGCTCGCCCCGGTTTATCATCATCCGCGCGCCCACTCTGTTCACCGCTTCAATCGTCGCCTGGTCGTGCTCTTCGACAATGAAATAGATCGAATACGGAATTTGCGTGTTGTCCCTGATACTGCGCGTCAGCGGCTCGATGCGATGCGGGCGGCCGTAGGTTGGAATAAGGATAGCTGTTTTCACGGATGCGTCACGCTGACTGTCCATTTCGACGCCGCGTGTTGTTGCTTACGCTTAGCAGAAACGAAATACGTAGACGACCCGGAAAGCATCACCGGCCGTGATACGCTCTTGTACTCGCTTGCCCGACGGGCACGCGATTGCTTCCGCGCCCAGTCTCGAGCACCCCTACGCAGCGCGCCGGCTTGCAGGACCGTGGCCTAGTCGCGCACGAAGAGCGCCGCGATCGTGCCCAGGATTCCCAGTCCGCCGAGACCGGTCAGCGTTGCGAGCACACCGATCGGTTGCAGCGACGCCAGGGCGCCGGTGAGCGCCACCGAGAGGCTCGCGACGGCCCACGCCAGGCCCATCAGGATCCCACTGATGATGCTCGCGCTCGCGGGGGCGAGCCGCTGTCCGATCGCGAGCGCAATCGGGTTCGTGGATCCGATGGCGCCGCCGGATACGAACAACAGTACGGCGTACAGCCAGAGCGGCATCCCGGCGACTCCCACGATCAAGCCATAGGTCACCGTCCCTGTTAGGGCACACGCGACCATGATTCCGCGTGCCCCCCGGCGATCGGAGAGATGCCCAATGGGGACCACCATCACGGCCGTGCCGATGATCCAAAAAAAGTAGCCGCCGCCCTCTATGAACCAGCGCGGACAACCGCGCAGCTCCAGTGCGACAACGAACCGGCGAACATGGCGATTGCGGCAATGATGCCGGCCACGCGCAGATCGACACCGCCGAGGTACTTGAAGATAGGGAAGACGCCGCCGTAACAATCCACCACGAAGTGACACGACACGACGGCGATGATCAGGTGAATGCGCTGCTTCGACACGGGTTCACGGTCAGGGATCGACACGGGAGACACAAGCTTGGAATGACCTCCCGCCGGCGCTACCGCTTCGCTGTTCTATCCATTGTCGGATGCGGCGCCTCCGCGCGATCAGTCGCCACCGGCCGTGACGCAGAGCTCGGTCAGCACGATCTCGGATCCCTCGAACTCGATGCGCTTGATGCCGACCGTCGGGGCTTTGAAGGTGAATGTCTTGGCCTTGTCCTTGCCGAGAAGATGCGTCTTGCTGCTGATAAGATTGCCCAGCGGGTCGAAGGCCTTGACGCGACACGACTGAAAATGTGCGCAGGTAACTTTAACGAGCGTCGGCGTGCCGATGGTGCCCTTGGAGAAGACCAGGTACGCGTTCTTCCCGCCTCCCGATTCGCTCCATGGGATCAGAATATCCGTTATTCCGTCGCCGCCGCTCTCGGCCGGATAGTGATCGGCGACGGAGAGCAGCGCCGGTTTTCCGTTGGGAAGCTGCGCCGCATGCAGGCGCGCATTCAGCAGCTTCAGAGTGTCGGTCTCTTGCTTCGCCTCACCGGCCCCGGAGGTACAACTGGTCTTGGATCCTGTCGACACGCAACCTGCCAGAACTCCGGCGCTGATGCACGCGACGGCCAATCGGGAAATGAACGGAATTTTCTGCATGAATGGCTCCTTTCTTCTGTTGCCGAAGAGTTTGTCCGGCGGTGCGTATGGAAGCAAGCACGGATGAGGTCGACGACGCGTGCGACCGCTGCATCCCCCACCAGCCCGCCACGCCGCGGTCATCGCAGCATCGATTCGAGGCTTGATTGCGGCTCGGACGGTATCTATAAGGGGCTGGTGAAGGCGGGACGGGCCCTTCTTCTACACCGACACTAACGAACTTCAGCAACAGGAAGAGGGGAATTCATGCCTTATAAACGGCCCCAGCCAACCTATGCCACGATCCATTTCGCCGCTTGTGCCGGCGCACTGCTGCTTCTGTGCAGCGCTTGCGGCAAGAAGGACGATGTTACACCGGTCGGTTCCGAAACGCCTCCGGCGCAGAATCCGGGTGTAAGCGTTTCCGAAGGATCCGGCTCGGCTCCCTCGGCCGACGCTCCGGGCAGCGTCTCACCGGTCGCGGCGACCGTCAATGGAGTCTCCCTGCAACGCGAGGAACTCAACATGCGTGTCGCCAATGCGTTGTCCAATCCGCAATACGCGCAACTGCCCCCGCAGACTCGCCAGATGCTCGCAAAGCGCATGGAAGACGACATGATCCAGAACTTTGTGACGCGCGTGCTCCTCAAGACCGAGGCGGAGCGCGCGGCGGTGGACGTCGCGGAATCCAACGTCGTGGCAGCGATCAGTCAGATCGAAAACGGCATTCCCGAAGGTCGCACGCTTCAGGAGATGCTGGCCCAAAGCGGCACGACGATGGAGCAGTTCCGCGAACGCCTCGTCGAGGACATCCGCATTCGCGAACTCCTCAGCGGCAAAATGGACTCGTTGCCCAAGGCGACCGACACCGAGGTTGAAGCGTATTATGCCGAGAACCCCGACGAGTTCACGTCGGGCGAAAGCATGACGGCACGGCACATTCTGATTAAAGTCGAACCCGACGCCGACGCCGAGACCAAGGCCGCGAAGCGCAAGATCGCCGACGGCCATCGCGAAGCGCTGTTAGGCGGGAAGGATTTCGCCGAGTTGGCAATGGAAGCCTCGGAAGGACCCAGCGGCCCGCAGGGCGGATCACTCGGAACATTCGGCCGCGGGCAAATGGTCAAGCCGTTCGAAGATGCCGCGTTCGCGCAGGAGATCGACGCCATCGGCGAGATCGTCGAGACCCGTTTCGGATATCACATTATCCAGGTTCAGAAGCGCGACGACGCGGGTGTACGCTCACTCGACGAGGCCCGCACGGAGATAGAGGCCAAGCTCAACAGCGACCGTCAGCAGGAAACATTTGCCGGGTTCATCGAGGAACTACGCGCCAAGGCCGACATCACGATCGCCGAGGCTCCCGGTGGCCTGCCTGCCGCCGGGCTTGAAGGCTCAGGGCTTGAAGGCCCAGGGCGATAGGAGCGAGTAGAACCGTCTCAACCGGCCGCCGAGGCGGCCAGAGCACGGTCCAGATCTTCGACAATGTCGTCGATATGCTCGAGACCAACCGAGAGCCGGACCAATTCCGGGCGAATGCCGCCGGCCAGCTGATCCTCGTCACTCAACTGTGAGTGCGTAGTCGTCGCCGGGTGAATCGCGAGGCTCTTCGCGTCGCCCACGTTGGCGAGGTGCGAGAAAAGTTCCAGCGCGTCGATGAACTTCTGGCCGGCCTCCTTGCCGCCCTTAATCCCGAAAACGACCATCGCGCCGCCGCGACCGTCCAGATACTTCTTCGCCAGTGCGTTAGAGGGGTCATTCTCAAGCGCCGGATGACGAACCCATTCAACGTCAGCGTGCGCGTCGAGGTGCCTGGCTACGGCGAGCGCGTTTTCGCAATGCCGCTCCATTCGCAATGGTAGTGTCTCGATGCCCTGCAGGAAGATCCAGGCATTGTCGGGAGAAATACAGGCCCCGAGATTGCGCAACGGAATCACGCGCATTCTCAGAATGTAGGCGATCGGGCTGAGGTCGCCGAGATCGTGTGCCCAGCGAATGCCGTGGTAACTGGCATCAGGTTCCGTCATCAGCGGAAACTTGTCGGACTGCCAGTTAAATTTACCCGAGTCGACCACCACGCCGCCGATGCCCGCGCCGTGACCGCCCAGCCACTTGGTCAGCGAGTGCACCACGACGTCCGCACCGCTCTCGATGGGTCGCTGCAAACAGGGAGTTGAAAACGTGCTATCCACGACGAGGGGCAGCCCGTGCGCATGCGCCACCTCCGCGATGCCTTCGATGTCGGCAATATCGAGACCGGGATTTCCAATCGTCTCGCAGAAGAGGAGTTTCGTCTTGTCCGTGATCGCGGCGGCGAAATTCGCGGGATCACGTGGATCGACAAAGCGCGTCTTAATATTGAACTGCGGCAGGATGTCGTTGAACTGGGTATAACTGCCGCCGTAGAGATTGTTGGCAGAAACGAGCTCGTCGCCGGCCTGGCACAGGTTGATAATCGAATAGAATACTCCACTCGTGCCGGACGCCAGTGCGAGCGCGGCAGCGCCGCCCTCCATGGCGGCCACGCGCTCCTCGAGCACGGCTTGCGTGGGATTCATGATGCGCGAGTAGATGTTTCCGAGCTCTTTCAGTGCGAAAAGATTCGCGGCGTGCTCGGTGTTCTTGAACGCATACGCCGTCGTGCGATAAACCGGTACGGCTCGCGCGTTCGTTGTCGGATCCGACTGCTGCCCGGCGTGAAGGCATTGGGTTTCTATTCGCATTACGTGTTCCTCTGGGTTGGGCTGGGTTCGATCGACCGTAATCTACCGGCTACGGGTTGGTCAATCGCCTTGCGCTGTGTCGGACTCCTCGGCGGACTCCGCAGGGGGCTTATCCGGAGACTCCAGCACGTGGCGCACGATACTGCCGAGCTGCGAGTCGGAGGTTGCGAAGTCGGCGGGTGAGAGTTCGACGGCGGTAACCAGGCCCATGCTCACGATCGCGGTTCGCAGCAAGCCGGCAAGCCCGGCTTTCAGCGCGGTGGATTTCTGATCAAATTTACGTTCGAGATAGGCGAGCAGCGCGCCGCGCCCTTTCATCATCAGGAGAAACGCTCCGCCGGTGACGCCGATAAACCCCACGAGCCCCGCGCTTTCTCCCTGCAACGCGGGCACCGCCGCCAATCCCTTGCGGATCACCCCGTACATGCCGCACCCGGCGACGACCGGCACCGCCATGCGGATCAAGCGGTACACCTCGACCCCCAACCCGCGTTTGCGCCCGCGAAAGAATCCGACCACCATGTAAGCCAACGCCGCCATATCAATTCCATTCATGAGATACCTTTCGCATTGAGAGACGGAATGATTTTGGATGCACCTCTGCAGACCCCTCTGCAGTGTCGCGCCGGGCTAGTCCTTGCCGGGCTGGATACCCTTGAAGTACTTCATCAGCTCGCTGTCGGTCGAGAGGATGAGCACGGTGTTCTCGTCGAGACCGATGCGATAGGTCTCCAGGCTCTTCACAAACTCGTACAGCCCCACGGATTCGAGCGACTCATTGTAGGAGAGTGCGTAAATCTCGGTCGCCTGCGCGTCTGCCTGACCCTCAATAATCTGGATCTTCTTGTAAGCCTCCGACTCGATCACCTCGAGTTCCTTTTTCATATCGCCAAGGATGCTCTCCGCCTCGCCCTGGCCCTCGGAGCGGAACCGATTGGCGATCTGCATGCGCTCGGCGATCATGCGGTCGTAAATCTTGGCGCGGACGTTCGCGTTGTAGTTGATTCGCTTGAACCGGACATCCATCAACTCGATCCCGAACTCGGAGAGCTTGCCGGACGCGGACCTCATGATTTCCTCCTCGATCACGTGGCGCCCCTTGTAAATCGGGAGCAGCAGCGCGACCGACTGACCGGCCTGCACGATCGTCTCGTCGACCTCCGGTTCACGCTCTTTGGTGGTTCGAATCAGTTCGATCAGCTTGTGTTTCGCGACCGCGTTTCGCGTTTCGCTACCGAGGATGTCGTCGAGACGCGACTGTGCACTGCGCTCGTCGCGGAGACGCAGGAAGTACTGTAGCGGATCCTGGATACGCCAGCGCGCGAACGTATCCACGGTAATGTAGAGCTTGTCCTTGGTCGGCATGTCGTTGGCGGAGCCGTCCCACTCGAGAATGCGATCGTCGATTCGGTTCGCTTTCTGGATGAATGGAATTCGAACATGCAGGCCCGCGTCGGTGATGGGATCCCCCATCGGGCGCCCGAACTGGGTCAGGATCACTTGCTCGGTCTCGTACACCACGTAGAGGCTTTTCGAGATGGTTACCGCCGCGGCGATGACCAGGACGATAATAATGTATCCGGTGAAGCTCTTCATGGTGTCTTCCCGGCCTCGGAGTTCAACTGCAGCAGTGGCAGAATTCCCCGCGCCGCCTCATCGAGTATGATCTTGGACTTAAGACGGGGCAACACCTCGTTGAGCGTCTCGAGATAGAGACGGCGGCGCGTCACATCGGGAGCCTTCAGGTATTCCGTGAGCAATGCCGTGAAGCGCTTGGCGTCGCCCTGCGCCTCGTTCACGCGCCGTGTCTGGTACCCTTCGGCTTCGCGAATTCTCCGGTCGGCCTGCCCGCGTGCGCGCGGGACGGCCTTGTTGTACTCGCCGTTCGCGATGTTGATCAACTTCTCTCGCTCCTGCTGCGCCTTGTTCACTTCGTCGAACGACGCCTGAACCGCCTGCGGCGGGTTGACGTTCTTCAGTTGCACCTGGTCGATCGTCAACCCCATCGCATACTTGTTGACGACGATCTGCATCTTGCGCAGGGCTTCGGATTCGATCTCCTGGCGGCCAATCGTGATGACCTCGTCGACCGTGCGGTCACCCACGACCTCGCGCATGACCGACTCCGATACGTCGCGCAAGGTCTCCCCGGGATTACGGACGTTGAAGAGATACTCCGTGGGCCGTGCGATGCGATACTGCAGAATCCACTCGACCAGGGCCGCGTTGAGGTCGCCGGTCACCATCAACGTCTCCTTGCCGGGATCGTGCGATCGCTGCGCCGGGTTGGTCGCGCCGGCGGTCCCAAAACCAAATTCCTGCTTGAGCTGACGTTTCACGGGCACCTTGGAGACCGTATCAATCCCGTAGGGCAGCTTAAATCGCAGGCCCGGATCGACTTCGTCGACGGCCTTGCCGAACCGCAGCACGACGCCGAGCGATTCCGCCGGGATGGTATAAATGGAGGTGACGAGCCCCGAACCAATCAATAGCACGAGCAAAACCACAAACACCATGGCCGGGGAGACCTCGATGCGGGTCGGAAGGGGAATATCAAAATCGCGGGGTGACATCGGAATCCTGCCTCCTGGTTGACGTGAAACGCAGGGGGCACTGTAGGAAGGCCGCACCTCCGATGCAAGTTCTGGTTTGCAGGTCGTGCCGCGATGCGGCATCTTCAGACCTTTGTTCGCAACCAGGAGACTATTCAGATGGGTTTTGAAAGTGGAAACATAAGCTTCAGGGGCTTCTACCTCAAACGGAAGATGCCGGGCGACGCCGTGCGCAGGTTCGCGGATCACGCCCTGCCGGCGTTGGAGTCACTGCGCAACGAGCCAATCACCGGCTGGGTCACCGGGCGACACCTGTTGGACCGCCACATTACGGACGAAAGCGCCATCTTCGCCGGATATCTGCGCCTGAACCTCGTCAAGGCTGAACGCAAGATACCTGCGCCGTTGCTCCGCGCGGAGTGCATGATGGAGGAGTTGGCCGCGATGCAGGCTGAGGGGCTGGAGTATCTGAAGCGCGACCAACGCATCAAGATCAAGAAGGAGATCACCGAGCGGCTGCTTCCCGACATGCCCCCGCAGTTGAAGGCCATCCCGATCGTCTGCGGCCGGGATGACGAATTTATCTTTAGCGGGGCCATGAGCGACGGGCAGGTCGAGGCGCTCATTCTCCACTTGAGCCAGGCGCTGGGCTCAGGCCTCGACCCCATGACACCCGAGAGCGCGGCGTTGAAACGCAAGGGCCACAGCATCCAGGACCTCGTCGTGACCAGCCTCTCCCCGGAATGCGCAGACGAGGAGGTCTCCGAGTCCCCCGGGCTGGATTTCTTGACGTGGCTCTGGTTCTACTCCGAGACACGTGGCGGTGAACTCGAAACCGGCCAGGGGACCTGGGCCGTGATGCTGGAAGGGCCCCTCACCTTCGTCATGGAAGGCAGCGGGGCCCATGAGGCCAGCCTGCGTAAGGGCTCGCCGCTGCAGAGCGTCGAGGCGCGCTGCGCGTTGCTGGGTGGCAAGAAGCTCTCGCGGGCGCGGGTCACACTTGCGCGCGGCGATGAACAATGGAGCGGCGAACTCGATGCGCAAAGTTTTGCGATGCGCGGGGTCAAGCTGCCCAAAACCGAAGAGCTTGACGCCGTGAGCCGGTTCCAGGACCGCATGCTCTCGCTCAAATCCTATCTCGACGGAATCCTCGCCTACTACGACGCGTTTCTCGACGAGCGCATCGATCCACGGCGCTGGAAGGAGACCGTCGGCCAGATGCGCAAGTGGGTCGCCAACCGCGAAGGCAAGCGCTAGGCCCAGATTAAGCGAACATAGGCGCGTGATGAGCGACCGCGCGGACGGCGCACTGGGTGGAGCGCGGTTGGGTGCGA
>JAQBYD010000077.1 GCA_027623315.1 Verrucomicrobiota bacterium
TCTTGAGAACCTCCAAGCGCTTGATGTTGAGTACCTTAAGGTGTTGCAATAGCCGGTAGCCTGCGGGCTCTGGAAGTGGTTCGCATCCGGTCACTACGCCCGTACGCTCTGCTTGATCGTCATCCTTGGATTCGGACTTCGCGCGACGTCGGCGTCGGACCGCTTCCTTCATAACTGGGACGAACGATACCACGCTTTGGTAGCTAAGAATATGATCGGACACCCTCTGCGCCCCACGTTATACGAGAATCCGGTACTGCCTTTCGACTCCAAAGATTGGGAGCGCAATCACGTCTGGCTTCACAAGCAGCCATTCGCGCTCTGGAGTATGGCCTTGAGCATGTCGCTGTTCGGGGTCTCCGAACTGGCCTTGCGACTTCCATCAGTGATTCTCTCCACCCTGATGGTCCTTGCCATCTTCGGCATAGGGAAGGAGCTTTTCGGAAACCGTGTCGGATTGGCGGCAGCTTTCTTCGCGGCGATCAATGGCCTGTTGATCGGGCTTGCGGGCGGACAATGGGCTACGGATCATGTGGATACGTTCTTCGCGGCATTGACCGCGATGTCCGTCTACTTCGCTGTGCGCGTGGCCTCCGGTGAGCGTTTAAGCTGGGCCGTCGCGACGGGAGTCACCCTCGGCCTCGCCCTGCTCTCGAAACATCTTCCGGCGCTGATCGTGCTCCCTGTATGGATTTTATTGGAGTGCGCGTACGCTCGACCGTCGTGGGGTCGAGTGTTGACTCGCGGCGTGATCATTACCGGCATCGCCGCGATCATCTTTGTGCCATGGCAGGTGTATATCCATCACGCGTTTCCCGCCGAGGCGGCGTGGGAGAGTGCGTACAACATTCGGCATCTGTTCGAACCGCTGGAAGGCCATGCCTTCGGTGCCGGTTTTCATCTCTTCAATCTTCGCTACGGCTATGGCGAGATGGTCTACGTCGCGATCGCATGGTTTTTCTTTCGCTGTTGGCGCGAACGGAAGTTCGAGTGGCTCGCCATCGGGTGCTGGCTGCTTGTCCCGCTGATATTCTTCACACTGGCGGCCACCAAGATGAAGGGATACATGCTGATCTCCTCGGGAGCGATCAGCATCATGCTGGGCCTCTTCTTTGTCCAACTCAAGGATACGCATTGGGCCTCCCCCTATCGGCGCTGGGTCGCGGTAACCATTCTGCTATTCCTGGTCCTTCTGCCCCTGAGGTCTTGGCTGGTCAGGCCCTTCTTGCACACAGATCGATCACCGGATTGGGCCGGGAATCTACGAAAGATGGCTCCATCTGTGGATTCGAAGACGGTCCTGTTCAACATCGAACGGCCCATCTGCGCTATGTTCTATACACCCGCAACAGCGTACCGCCGGATACCCACGGAGGCGACAATCGAGGGCCTTCAGAGGGACGGATACCGTGTTCTGATCAACTCACAGGGCCCCGCCAACGTCCCCCCCGACGTCGCCTCCCTGCCCGGCGTCCAGAGCATCTGGCTCGGAAACGAGCCAGTTTATCGAGTGGATTCTCACAATTAACTCTCGCTTCTGAGGAATGTGACCCTACTTCTGACGCTCCGCAGGTAAACTCGCCACATTCTTGTCCTGAGCACGCTTTTTGCTCATAATTTGAGCGTGGAAGGCGGCTCTCTATCCCTGATTGTACCGTTTCGGGGTTCTCTCCCTGAGCGGATCTACCGGCCCTTGGCTGCGGCCGCCCTGTTGCTTGCAACGACGGCGTCCGCCGCCACGGCAATTCGTATCAACAGTGGTGGCGATGCCTATACCGACTCACAAGGACGGGCATGGCTCGCCGATACGAATTTCATCGGGGGCGGGCTCTTCGATACCAGTGCGTCTATCGGCGGTACGCTCGAGAACACGCTCTACCAGACCGAACGGTACGGTGATTTCTCCTACCGGATTCCGGTCACCAACGGAAACTACCAGGTCGTACTGCACCTGGCAGAGATTTACTGGGACGAATCCGGGCGCCGCGTGTTCGACGTGGCCGCGGAGGGGCAACCGGCCTACACGAACGTAGACATCTGGGTGCTGGTCGGCCGTTACGTCGCGACCACCCAGACACTCGCCGTCACCGTTACCGACGGCTTCATCGATCTGGACTTCAGCCCGATCGTAGACAACGCCAAGGTCTCGGCGATCGAAGTGATCGATCTCACGCCGGCTTCCCCGGAACCGCTCTTGCAGCGAACGCCGACCTCGCTCGCCTTCGGAAACGTGGAAATCGGTCAGACGAGTTCGCCGTCCGCCATTCAATTACGGAACTCCGGAACGGCGCCTTTAACCATCTCCTCCATAACCCTAACCGGAAGTGACGCAGCGGAATTCTCTCTCATCGGTGCATCGCCAGTCAACCTCGGCACCGGTGACTTCGTAAATGTCGACGTGGACTTCTCACCCCTGACCGCCGGGGCCAGGAACGCCGCGGTCGAGATCGTCTCAGATGCAGCATCCAGTCCTGACGAGGTGCCGTTGAGCGGGACAGGAACTCCGCCGCTGGCCGATGCCACCGTGCGGATCAATGTCGGCGGCGGAACCTATGTCGACGGGAGCGGCGCCCTATGGGCGGCGGACCAGCACTTCACCGATGGCAATACGCACGCGACCGGCGCAAGTATCGCGAATACGGTCGACGACGCGCTCTACCAGAGCGAACGATACGGTGCGTTCTCGTACCGCATTCCAATATCGAACGGAACCTATCGCCTCACCTTGCACTTTGCCGAGATCTACTTCACGGCATCCGGAAAACGGGTATTCGATGTCCTCGTCGAGGGGCTCCTCGCCGTCAATGATCTGGACATCTGGCAATCCGCGGGCGCGAACGCGGCCTACACCCGCGAGGTCGTCGTCACGGTACTGGACAACGCGCTCGAGATCGTATTGGCGGGATCGGTAAACCACGCCAAGCTCTCGGCAATCGAAGTCGCTCCCGACGAAGGTTTCTCAGCCGGCCTGTTCACGGCACCCCCATACCTCAACTTTGGCGCCGTTACGGCGGGCGCGCAGAGCGCATATGCCGATGTCACGATGGTGAACACAGGCAGCAGCGTGCTGTCCATATTCGACGTGCAACTCACGGGTGGATCGGCGGCGCAGTTTAAATCTACAGGAGTCGGCGCCGTTCTTCCTGAACCCCGGCGACACCGCCACCGTGAACGTGGCGTTCGCGCCGTCACTCTCCGGGGTACACGCCGCGACGGTTGACGTCGTGTCGGATGCGCCCGATAGCCCGCGGCAGATCCCCCTGACGGGCGTCGGCTTGTCAGCTCCATCGGGTGGAGCCACGGTCCGCTTGAACTGCGGCGGGCCCCTCTACACCGATGTACTCAGTCGCGTCTGGCTGGCCGACACGCACTTCACGGGCGGGTTCGCCTACAGCACGACCGCCTCGATCGACGGCACACCCGACGATCCCCTCTACCAGTCGGAGCGCTACGGAAACTCCACCTACAGTATCCCCGTCGACAACGGGTCGTACGAGATTGTTCTGCATTTCGCAGAGATCTACTGGAGCGATCCCGGGCGCCGTCTCTTCGATGTACGCACGGAAGGGAGCCTGGCGATCGACAACCTCGATCTGGCATCGGTAGCGGGCAAGAACGTGGCCTACACCCAAGCCACCACGGTGGCGGTCAGTGACGGCGCGCTCGACATCGACTTCCTTACCGAGGTGGACAACGCCAAGATATCCGCGATTGAATTGGTCCCCGCCGGCGGGATCTCGCCGGCGATGGACGCCTCCCCTTCCGCTGTCAGCTTCGGAACCCGCGTGCTCGGGACCACGGGGACGCCACAGGTGGTTTCCCTGGTTAGTACCGGCGCTACGCTCCTCACGATCAGCGACATCACCCTCGCCGGCTCCGACACGGCAGCGTTCGTGCTCAATGCCGCACCACCCTACGCACTGACTCCCGGACAGACGGCGAGCGTGAGTGTCGCCTATGCGCCGACAAGCCTCGGCAACCAGGCGGCAGATCTGGTCGTGACGTCCGATGATCCCGCGAGCCCAACCCTCATCCCGCTGTCCGGAAACGGAAGCCTCGTGCCGCCGTCTCTCGAGATCAGTCCTGCCGCGATCTATTTCGGGCCTATTCCGGTCGACCGCACGACGCCGAATCTTCTCGTGATCGTCAGCAACGCGTCGGCCTCGAACCAGACGGTGACGTCATCCGAGCTCATCGGCGATCTCCTCGGGGAGTACACCGTGACACCCCCGGCTGCGGAGCCATTCGTTCTCGGCGCCGGCGCAAGCGTCGCCTACCGCGTCGCATTCGAACCCTCCACCAGCGGCGTTCGCAGCGCCACGATGCGCGTCCATTTCGGTGGTCCCACCTCCCCCCTCGAAGTAGCCCTTTCAGGCACAGGTATCATCGCACAGCCACGCTTCGAGTTCCGCGTGAATGTAGGTGGAGATGAGTACATCGATCCGCTGGGACACAGATGGATCGTTGACAATGGCCTCTACAATACCGGGCTTCAGTATGACGAGTTTACGCCAATCTCGGGGACTGTCATGGACCTGCTCTACCAGTCCGAGCGATGGGACCCCTCCTCGGCTCCCGAAATGACCTTTGCGATTCCGACGCCACCTGGGGAGTACTCGGTGCGCCTGCACTTCGCCGAAATCTTTGCCGGCGCGGCCACTCCGGGGGGCCGTGTCTTTAATGTCCAACTGGAATCGGAGGTCATACTTACAAATCTGGACATCTTCTCCGAGGTCGGATTCCAGGCTGCCCTCGTCACGGAAGTCAACCGTGTTATCACCGACGGAGCCGCGGACATCACGCTGCAACACGTCACCGAGAATCCAAAGATCTCAGCGATTGAAGTGCTGGACGCCTATACCACCATGACCGCCGATCCGACCCTGCTCGACTGGGGACACGTCAGCGTCGGCTCGACCGGCGATACGCGCCAGGTGATCCTCGTGAACACAGGCAGCGTGGTGGCACGGGTTACCGAGATCGCGCTCCTGCCAAGCAGCGGCGCGGGTCACGAGTTCCATGGGACCATCAACGGTCAAGAGTTCGTGGGCGAACATGACGACCAGCGCTTCGGCGTGAACTACGTCATCGCTCCCGGCGCAAGCCAAATGGTCAACGTGGTCTTTATTCCGACTGAGGAGATTAGCAACGACGTGCACGTCGAATTCTCGGGAAATTTCGAAACCGTGGAGATTCACCTGCACGGCACCGGCGGCGAGGGTGTTGGCCACCCGTTCCTTCACGTCGCAATCGACGCGCCGGATTATGTCGTGGATTACGACGGATCGGGGTCGGAAAGCGTCCTACTGGACGGGAGTGACTCGCATACGCACGAGTTCGGACACAGCCTCGTCGCGTACGAGTGGCGCGACGGCGGCGTCCTCTTCTCCTCCAACGTGGTGACGACCCAGGCACTCACCCTCGGTGACCATTCGATCCGCCTTACGATCTACGACGACCATATTCCTCCGGAGACATTATCCGCGAACCAGGCGGTAGCGATTGTCGCCGTGAGCAATGTTCCGGGTGCCCTGGTGCGGGTCTATGACGCGGGCGGAGTCGATCCGGTTTCACTTCTCGACACGAACCTCACGGTCGCCGACTTCGCCGAACGCATCCCGGATCTTCACGTCTCGGCCAAGAACGGCCTGATCGGTGCGTCGCCGTTCAGCAGCGGTGTGGTGGTCTCCGTCTCCGGACAGCTCGATCTCGATCAATCCGGCACCTACGTTTTCGTGGTTGATGGCGGAACGCAGAAGCGGCTGATCCTCAATGGACTCCCCTACCCGGGTCCGATTGCCCTGTCGGCGGGCCGGCACACGCTGGAGGCGCGCTTCGCGGTAAACGCCATCGCAGAACTGCCGCTCGAGGTGGAAATGGGATTCAATGGCAACACACCTGGACACGTCGATCACGACGTCATAACCCACAACGAGTCTGACCTGCCGCCCATCTTGAACTCGGCCACCGCGCTAGGCACGCCGGCCGGGGGCAACCCCGTTACGATCACCGGCCTCGGCTTCACCCCGGTCAGCGAGGTCACCGTTCACTGGGATGGTGCGTTGCTGACATCTCCGCAGGTGACCGTGCAGGAGGATCTACTCACCTTCGTCGCCCCACCCGGAAGCGGCACCATTCCGCTCTTTGTCGCCACCTCCAACGGCGTGAGCCGTACGGTGATATACAGCTACGATCCCGGCGCCCCGGCCCCGGTTGTCTTCTCGCTGGGATCGCCCGTTGTGGTCGGGGCGCCGACGCGCGCCGCATGGGGCCCGGACGGCCGACTGTACGTTGGAAGTATTGGGGGCACGATCACGATCCTCACCTTCAATGATCAGTACTCGGTCATCGCGCGCGAGGACGTCGCCACCCTCGGGGGCACCTCCAATCCGAACATCCTCGGCATCGCCTTCAACCCGTTTGACCCACCCGGCGGACCCGTTCGAGTCTACGTGTCGCATGAGACCCTTTTCGCGAACGGAGGAACATGCTTCACCAATTTCTCACCCTACTCCGGTGCAATCAGCATGCTTGAAGGCCCCTCGTTTAACGTGGTGACGCCCCTGGTCACCGGGCTACCGGTATCGAACCACGATCACGGCGTGAACGGAATCGAATTTGACCATCATGGAGACCTGCTCGTCTCGATTGGAGGCAATACGAGCGCAGGTGTCACCAACTGCAACTCTGGCGGTGTTCCCGAGTCTCCACTCTCGGGGGCCCTGCTCAAACTTCACCTGTGGAAAACAAACTTCAACGGGACCGTCATCTATCGCGAGACGGTCGGCGGCGCGATCAACATGGACCAAACCTACGGGAACATCGTTGATGTCGAGCCAGGCCTGGACGTCTCGATCGTCGCCGCTGGACTGCGCAACGCGCTGGACCTCTCCATCACGACGGCTGGCCACCTGTACACGGTCGACAACGGTCCGAACCCGGGCTTCGGTGCCGCCTCCACCGGCGAGGCCACCCAGGGGCCCGAACCGGACCAGGGCGACATGCTCGAGCGTCTGCGCGCCGGGCGCTACTTCGGTCATCCAAACCGAAACCGCGGACGCTATGACAGCCGCCAGTACATCTATCGAGACAACCAGGGCCCGGACCTTCCGGGCAATGAGTTCACACAGGGCCTGGCCGAGTTCACGCCCTCTGTCAACGGGATCTGTGAGTACCGCGCAAAGACATTCAACAATGCGCTGCGCGGGGATCTACTGATGCAGAAATGGGACGGCGAGACGCACCGCGTTAGCCTGTCCTCAAACGGTGAACAGGTCGTATCATCCGGCATTCTACCCGTGGCGCTTGATGGCTTGGACGTCGTGTGCGGCCCCGGCGGTGCCGTGATTGGCATCGACTACAGCGAGAACGCCGTCGTCGTGGCACAGGCGGTAGACTCGAGTGCGGAAGGACTCACGGTGCACGACATCTTCCCGTGGCGCTCCCCGGCCAGCGGAGGGCAGCTGTTCACGATTGGCGGCGCGGGCTTTGGCGACAGCTCAAATACCACGGTCAGCATCGGCGGCCTGCCGGCAGCCCTCACCTCGGTCAGTCCCACGCGGATCCGCGGCACGATTCCCGCAGTGTCGTTGTACACCGCGGATCTACTGAACGTGATCGTCGCGAGTAACGGCAGCAACGACACGCTGACCGCCGCGTTTCGCTATCTCGATCCGATCGTTCCCCTCGGCGACGCATCGGCAGTCGTCACCGTCGATCCGGGCGGCCCCATGGACAGCAGTAGCACCTTCCTGTCGGACTCCTTCGTGATCTCCAATGCGTCCGGCAGCGCGGAGCAGATTACGCGTGCGGTTTTCGACCTCAGGCGTTCTATCCTGCCCGATATCGTCTTCGACCCGTTCGGTACGGGTGGCGACGCAGTGGCGAAAGACCTCACGATCGACAGCGCCGCCGGCCTGACGGTCTCGGGCCACACCTACTACAGCAGTCACGACGGCGGCTATGACGTCTTGGAAATCGATTTCGCGGGATTTGATCCGGGCGAGTTCGTGACCTTCTCCGTGGATGTGGATCCGACGAGCATCAAGGGCGCCGCCTCCCCCGGTCCCAACCATTCCGGCAGCATCTCCGGTCTCGAGATGAGCGGAGCGGACGTCACCGTCGATTTCGACGATGGTGAATCGATTAGAACGCGGCTATTCGCGATTCCCGGCAGCGACACCGGCGCCCGCGTCACCGCGAAGCGCACGCGGGCTACGCCTCCGGCGATCGAGATAGTCGACGTCGGATATCAGACGACCACCGTCACCAACGCGAGCCAGGTCGCCCGCGTCGTCGGCTTGCCCGGGAGCACCGTCGATGTCCTGGTTGTGGAATCAGCCCTCTACGTGAGCGGGGTCCCCGGCGGAGGCTTCGATTTGGATCCGTTTGAGGCCAATACCGCGATCCAACGCGCCACGCTAAGCGGCATCGTATCCCCGCTGGGATTCGTGGACATCCCGATCACGCTGACCCGTAGCGACGCAGCCGGCGGATTCAACTCGATCATCGCGGTATCGCGCGATGCCAGCGGAGACACCGGCCTGACCAGCGATCCGTTCGTGCTCCAGTTGATCGATCCCCCACCCGCCCCCTTCTCCGAAGAAGGTGGCTCGCGCACTCTCCTGCTTAGTGGCGGCGCGAACGATGATCCGGACGGCGATGGGCTCACCACGGCGATCGAACTGTTGATCGGTACCGATCCCAACAACAACGATACGGATGGGGATGGTTACCATGATCGGGACGAACTTTTCGCCGGGTCCGACCCGCTCGATCGTGACAGCACCCTTGCCCTGCAGATTGTGCCCACCGCGATCCACGATCAGTACGAGATCTCCTGGGACACATCCGCGGGGCACCTGTACATACTGCAGACGTGTCCGCAGTTTGATTACGGATGGACCGAGATTCACGAGGTCGTCGGCGACGGGTCCCGCAAATCCTACATCATCGACCGTGACGCCGCCTACTCGTCCTACTACCGCCTCCGCATCGAGCGGTAGCTCCATGCGACGGACCTGAAACTTCCCGGATGTTGAGCCCACGAATCACGCGAATCTGCACGAATGAAGGGAAGAGAGTTCGCGGATGCACGCGGATCCCTTTGGAACGGGCGCGCCGTGATGATACACGGCCACAGCCAGGGCGGATTCCAGTCCATCCACGCTGGCTGATCGAGCACGCCAGGCGACAGGACGTCGCAAATCTCCAGCCGACTCCGCGATTATCGGCGTAATCCGCGGCTCCCTCTCGGACTCGGTTCGCGAGAATTCGGGCGCGCAGAAACCCCCGAATCCTGTCGCGCCTGAGGTCAGATTCATATTGAGACGACTTATCCGAATAATTGTGGTATATACTCCCTATCTAAATGAAAAGGAGAAGAAGAACCGATGGCAAGACCTAATTACTTGTTCGAGAAACGCCAGAAAGATCTGGCCAAGAAACGGAAGAAAGAAGAAAAACGACTGAGAAAAGCGACCTCAGCCGGGGCCAGCCCCGATACGAGCCAGCCGGCCGTGGCCCCGCCAGTCGAGACCCCGCCGGCTGAGGCTCCACCAGCTGAGGCTCCACCAGCTGAGCCCAGCCCGGATCAGCGCCAGCTCTGAATGCCGTACATCTGTTCCCGAATGGTCCTGGGCCGGTATCCGAGCGTTGCGGCACGTGAACTGTCGAGCGAGACATCGCGAGGGCGCGGAGCGGGCGTGTCCATATCCTTCTGCCGGCACGCTATCACGTTGGCCTTCCCGGCTAACACGCCGTATCGGGTTCACCGCACGCACAGTCAGAAAAAACTACGCTTGCCGGACGATTCGGACGGTCGCTATGCTCCGGTCTTGTGAAAGCAGCACCACTCGTTATCACGGGATCAGGCATGATCACGGCCCCGCACCGGGCCGGTCGTGTCGGCACTCCAGAACCGGAGAGGTAACTACACAATGACCAACGGCCGCCACCAACGCTCAGTGTTGAATGTCAATCTCACGAGGCAGCACCACTACCAGTACATGGGTCTGTGGATCCTGATAACAGGATTCTTGATCGTAGTGGTCAACGTGATGCTCGTCTTTATCGTCAAACAGCGGATGGCAGATTACATGGACCTCGGATCTGGCACGAGCGCATTCTCGGGCACATCCCGCATGGGCGCAAATCACTTCTGCGGGGGGAGTTTTGTGCGACGAGGACTGAGTCTGCCCGCGACAAGGATGGGGACCGGTTGACGAGAGCGGCGACGAGAGCGGATGACGAGTAAAGATTCTCTCAATCGTCTACCGTTCTCGTCGCCGCTATCGTTTACCGAAAGGGAGCAGCAGATTGCGACCGGTGGTCGTGATCACTGTGCCTGCTACTGGCGTGTGCCGCCAGAGAAGAACTCCGCCTGAGCGAGCTTGATGGACAGCTCGATCCATCTGTCGGTCAGCTTTCGAAAGGTCTTGTAAGACGGTAGGCGCTGCTCAACCTGATCCACACAATCAGCCCGCACAAAGCGGCAGACCTTCTTGCCTCGATGGACATAGAAGAGCTTGCTGTATGGGCCGTGGCGCTGCGGCTCGGTGGGGTGCTTGCACTTACATCCCTTCTTTCCGCAGACCTGATACTGCTGCGAGATGCTACCCGGATGCATCGGCCCGAGCGCCGCCAACTTCTTCTTAATCCGGGCAATTTCTTCTTCCACTTTGCGGAGTGATGGTTTAGTCTTCATTCCGATAGGTTATATAACATAGCCGATAACGTCAACCCCTCAGATCCAAGCCTTCCCAACGCGAATGCCTGGATGGAAATGTTGCGCGAAAAGGTGGAGGCCGCCGCCATGAACGGAAGCGATATGGGAGCACTGGAGAAGCTCATAGAACAGAGCGTCAAAGAACTTGCACGCCCGATTCTGCGCTATGGATCGCAATTGGTTGCGGATCAACAGGAGATGCGTTGTCCCGAGTGCAAGTCGGAACTGCTGGTGGAGGAACACCAGCGCAAACGCACGGTGAACACGGTTTTTGGAGAGATTGAAATCAAGCGCAGCTATGGGCGTTGCAAGCGCTGCGATAAGCGGTTCTACCCCGCTGACCATACCTTGGGGCTTCAAGTGCATGCCCCCGCTTCCCCGCGTGTGCAGGAAATCAGTTCGTTGGCCGTGCTCAGGACCCCGGCTGGACGAGCACCGGAGGATGTTCGAAGAATGACGGGCCTGGATATCCCGGCGAGCACCTTGCATCGAGAGGCCCGCCGACAGGGAGAGCGGGCGCTTCGCCTTCGAGATGCCGATGTCGCACTGACCGACACGCTCAAAGGCGTCAAGAAACTCAGCAAACGCTCTCAAGCACCGGAGCGCCCGTTTACACTGGTCATAGAAATTGATGCGTGGCACATCCGCGAGCGCGATTGCTGGGGAGAAACCGAGGAACGGCGCAAGAATGGGCAGGAGATCCCTTCTCGCTGGCATTGGGTCTATACTGGCACGGTCTTTCGGCTGGATCAGCGCGGAGAAACCGCCTCCGGGCGAGCGTTCATCACCGAGCGCGGTTATGTGGCCACACGCCAAGGTGTTGAGGCACTGGAAAAGCAACTGTATGCCGAAGCGCTTCAGCGCGGGCTGTGCCAAGCCAAGTCGGTTCTGGTTCTTGCCGATGGGGCCATCTGGATCTGGAATCTGGCCGAGAATCGATTCAAGCAGGCCACCCATCGCGTGGACCTGTGGCACGCCACCCAACACATATGGACAGTGGCAAACGATCTGTATGGAAACGATACCCCGGAGGCGCGGCAATGGGCTCAGGAGCGCATATTATGGTTGAAACGTCGTAAAGACGGCGCGCTGGATGTGATCACCTCTCTTCATGAGATACGCGATAGTCTCGATGATTTGACCAGCCAGCAGCAAGAAACACTCGACGGTGAGATCGGCTATTTTGATCGTCACAAAGATCGAATGGACTACAAAAACGGCAAGACGCTTGACCAGCCGCTTGGTTCCGGCGCCATGGAATCTACCTGCGCTCAGTACCAGTGCCGCTTCAAACGAACCGGTCAGTTCTGGAGCCTTGACGGCGACGAGGCGTTCCTGGCCCTCCAGACTTTGCACTGGAACGGAAGGTGGCACCTGCTCTTCCCGCACGACAGAAAGAAGGAGTGATCGTGGCTGAGCGAACCTTCACCCATAGAAGCCGTCTTCCTGCTACCGCTGTGGCTACAACCGGCCTGTCACCCTGCCGAGCACCTCGGAAAGAGCCGACACGCGGCACCCGACACCCCCCACTTTCCAGTTTTCAGTAAATCGAACTGCATCGGCAGTCAGAATCCCCGCAGAGGTGGAATGCGCCCGACACAAAGCACGACTGCTTTATCAGGTGGGTTTAAGTACAGTCCGACGATATCGCGGACCTTCTCGATGAAGAACGGATCATTGGATATCTTAAAGTGTGATTGCCGGTGGGGTTGAATCATGAAACCGTTCCATATGCGCTGGACGCTGTCCTTGGAAATGTCCAACTGCTCGGCCATGCTCCGACAGCTCCAGTGCGTCGCGTTTTTCGGTTTGGACTCCAGCGTTTTTTTCAAGAGTTCAGCGAGCTTTTCATCGCCAATCGAGCGAGGGCGACCAGGGCGCAACTCATCATGAAGACCCTCGACGCCCAACTGCACAAACCGTTTTCGCCACTTGCCGACCGTCTCGCGTGTCATGGCGACCTTGCGGGCGATCTCGATGTTCTTCACCCCATCGGCTGCCATCAAAACGACTTGTGCGCGGCACACCAAGGCGTGGGGCAAACTACGCGACGACGCCAAAGCCTCCAACTGCTCTCGCTGTGCCGGATCCAACATGACTTCTCGGGCGATATTCCTGGCTGCCATATGCGTCCTCCGTGGGTTGACGAGCTTAGCATTTCTAACAGCCAAAATCACAGCAGAGCGCCTTCTCTGTGTGAAGCTATTTCTGAGACAGCACACTAGTTGCTGTCTTCGCCGGCACCATCTTCGGCCGGGCCGTCATTCGCGGGAGCTTGCGCCGCTTCGAGGGCCGCATTTAGCTGCGCAGCAAAGTCGGCCTGTTCCCTGCGAATCGCCTCGAGATGTTTCTGAATCCGAGCAACGGGATCGTCTGAGCCCTCGGCGGGTTCCGCCGGTTCTTCGCCAACCGGGTGCTCTAGAGGTCCTGCCCGGGGCTCGGGCTCGGGCTCAGGCTCAGGCTTAGGCTCGGGCTCGGGCTCAGGCTCGGGCTCGGGCTCAGGCTCAGGCTCAGGCTCGGGCTCGGGCTCAGGCTCGGGCTCGGGCTCAGGCTCGGGCTCGGGCTCGAGCTCGGGCTCAGGCTC
>JAQBYD010000018.1 GCA_027623315.1 Verrucomicrobiota bacterium
GGATATGCCTACGCTCTTCCTCGGTCACGCGTTTGTAAGCCATGCTGTTCTCCCTGTGTTGTCGCACACGAAGAACGTAACTTACCGCGTGACCTTTTCATACACCAAGTGTTGCAATGGCCGGTCGCGCGCGGGGTTTGATTTATCTAAGGAGGATCTATCTTGCAGAGACTGTGGGCACGGAGACTGAGAGAACTGGCGCGACGTGCACCGCTGTGCGGACGTATCATGGCGTATGTCTACGGCCGGCAACACCGCAACAAGGACATCGCCCAAGTTTTTGCAGATATCTACCGCACGGCAGGATTCAAAGGGCAGGAAAGCCTTTCGGGTCCAGGATCTGATCTGGATCAGACAGAACTCCTTCGCCGCCGCATACCCGAGTTGGCAGACGAACACAAGATCCAAACGATCCTCGACGCGCCCTGCGGCGATTTCCTCTGGATGCGACTGATCTCGGACCACTTCGAGCACTACACGGGGGCCGACATCGTGCCCGCCCTCGTAGCTTCCAACCAGGAACGGTATGGAAGTCCGCGCATCAAGTTTCTTCATGCCGACATCACCAAGGATGATCTACCGCGCGTCGACCTGATCCTCTGCCGGGACTGCCTGGTCCATCTTCCCTACGCCGCAATCAACGAAGCGATCCTGAACTTCAAAAGGAGTGGGGCGAAGTTCCTCCTCGCGACAACCTACCCGCTGACGACCAAGCACGTCGACATCATCGCAGGCCTCTGGCGACCACTGAATCTGGAGCAGACACCGTTCAATTTTCCACCACCCATCGCCGCCATCCAGGAAGAGCCCACCGAAGCAGGCGGCCTCTACCACGATAAGACCCTCGGATTATGGCGCGTCGCGCAGTTACCAGAGGCGTGAAACCCGCGGCAGACGACGCTTACCATCACAGGCTGCCCCATTCTTCTCTTCACCCAGGAATCCGGCGCCCCCGTAGACGAGGGCGTCTCGAATATCTAGCGTAGGCGACATGCTCCATGGAATTGCTCGGCGCCCGACCGCGCGCAGTCGCACACTATCCCCACGCTCAACTCTCAGGGCACTCTGAGAGGCTGCCTCACTGCCATTCACGCGCAGACGTTCGATGAGAAGTGGATTGAACTCGTTATTGCCGATGCGGGTTCGTCGGATGGGACGCAGGAAATTGCGCGAGAATACGGTGCCAGGGTTGTCGAGAACCCCCTGAAGACAGGCGAGGCCGAAAAAAGCGCCGGCATTGAGGCCTGTCGTGGCGAGCTGGTGGCTCTGATCGACAGCGATAACATCCTGGATGACGAGCAGTGGCTCGAGAAGATGATGCCGGCCTTAGAAAACCCTGAGGTCGTGGCCAGGTATTCGATGCGCGAGGGAGTAGCGATGACCAGCAAGCCGGTTCCGACTAAGCCTACGACGGTAACGGGGTGCAGATGAGCTACGAGGTCGCTTGATGGGCATCGACGTCATAGTCGAGATCGTAGTCGAGGACCGACTTGTGCCTTGACATTTGCGAGCCATGCCGTCATTTATACCGGATAAATGACGACATACATCCCCAGAGCTCTTACTCCTCCGAATCGCAGTTTCTTTCTTTTTGGCCCGCGAGGTGGAGGCAAAACAACCTGGATACGCCACAATTTTGAGGGTGCACACGTCTTCAACCTTTTAAGCGAGGCGCTCTACCAGGAACTGATTGCTTCACCTGACGCCTTCGCGGCTCAACTCAGGGCGCTCCCGGATGACCAGTGGGTTGTCGTGGACGAAATCCAACGCATTCCGAAGCTCCTGAACGAGGTCCACCGTTTCATCGAAGAACGTGGATTCAAATTTGTTCTATCTGGATCGAGCGCGAGAAAACTGAAGCAGGCGGGAGTGAACCTGCTTGCAGGACGGGCCATACGGCGATTCATGCATCCGTTCGTTCCCGAGGAATTGGGCGCTGAATTCGATCTCGAGAATGCCCTGCGCTTCGGAACGCTGCCCATCGTCTGGACGCAATGCACCGATGAGGACAGGCAAGATACGCTCGTAACGTACGCGCGCCTGTACCTGAAAGAAGAAGTACAGGCAGAAGCCCTGGTACGCGATCTGCCCGCGTTTGCGCGATTCCTGCCGGTATCCGCGCTCTTCCACGGGCAAACGATCAACGTCTCCGGACTCGCGAGAGATGCGGGCGTGGCGCGATCCACCGTGGCGGGGTACCTGGACATTCTTGAGGACACCCTTCTCTGTTTCCGCATATTCGGTTACGAACCGCGGCTTCGAGTTAAGGAGCGCAAACTGCCCAAACTTTACTGGACAGATCCCGGTATCGTCCGAGCGGTACGCGGCAAGACGCCCCCGCCTCTTGCCGACGAACGTGGCGCCCTTTTCGAGGGACTGATCGCACAGGTACTGCGCGCTTATCGCGACTACCGCGACCTCTTTGAGGACATTTATTACTGGTCTCCCTCTGCATCCCAGATTGAGGTCGACTTCATTCTTAAACGTGGCGACGACATGATAGGCATTGAAGTCAAAAGCAGCGGAAATTTCTCCAACAAATGGTGTCGCGGGCTGCGTGCCATGCAAGAGCTTCCAGGTCTCCGTCGGCGAATCGTAGTCTGTCCCTCGGGATCGCCCATGCAGACCAGCGACGGCATTGACATCTTGCCTTTCGAGCACTTCGCGCAGGCCTTGTCCCAAGGCACGCTCTGGCCCTGATAGGAAACGACCCATGCACAAGCAGGTAGGGAACAGCGCAGATTGGGAGACCCCAATCCTGAGCATCGTGATCCCCACTCTCAACTCTGCGGGAACTCTGCGCAACTGCCTCGCTGCCATTCACGCGCAGGCCTTCGATCAGAAGAGGATTGAACTCGTCATTGCCGATGCGGGCTCCTCCGATGGGACGCAGGAAATTGCGCGAGAATACGGCGCCACAGTCGTAGAGAACCCGCTGAAGACAGGTGAGGCCGGAAAAAGCGCCGGAATCGCCGCCTCCAGCGGCGACCTGATCGCCCTCGTCGACAGCGACAACATTCTGGACGACGCCCGATGGCTCGAGAAGATGATCAGGCCCTTTGACGATCCGGAGATCGTGGCCGCGGAGCCTCTTTTCTATACGCGTCGCGATACGGATCCGGCACTGACGCGATATTTCTCGATGCTGGGGATGAATGATCCGATTTGTCTCTTTCTGGGTAATTACGACCGGTTCAGCATGGTCACGGGTAAGTGGACGGAGTTGCCTACGATAGGCGCCAATGGATTTGTGTTCCGGAGGAGCCTGATCGAGAGCGTGAACTGGTCGCCGTACTCTTTTGATATTGATGTGCTGGCTGAAGCGATCGATGCCGGCCATCGGCATGCGACGTGGACCCAAGTCGCGTGACGGCTGGACGCAGGCATAGGAAGTGGAGCGACACACCAGAAAATTTTGGCAGGACGATTACTGGCAGGACGATTTTCCCGGAGGGCGTGGGCATGGACCTCTGGAGCTCTGAAACGATGCCGGCCAGAGCCAAAGAGAATTCCGTCCTTTTGAATCGTCCTTTTGAATCGTCCTGCCAGCAATCGTCCTGCCAGCAATCGTCCTGTCAAGATCAGGTGGTCTTAAAATCCCCGATCCACGCAGGGGCATAACCAATCGCCGTCATGACTGCATCGGGCTCGAAACCGAGGCTCCGCATCTGTTCCTGGTAGACCGGGATGTCGCCGGGCCGACCCCAGCGCTCGGGGCAGACCAGGCAGGTCTTAAACGGCTTTAGGTCTTCGACGATCGTTGCCGTCAGCGGCAGGTGCGTGACGCAGTCGATCCAGACCCATTCCGCTTTTCCGATAAAATTCTTCACCGTCGCGATGTCCTCATCTTCGGAGTAACGAATCGCTGCGTCGGTCTTCGCGCGGCGTGACGACCGGGAGATATACGGGAACTCGACGTCGAGAAGGAAGTAACGCGCGATTCCCCGCTGTTGCACCATCTCCACGACATCGTCCTCAATACCGTCCGACTTGATATTCAGGACGAGAAGTCCATGCCGGTAGTGATCCAGGTAGTCGCTCAGCCGTTCACCGGTTTGGTACGGCTCGTGATGCAGGATCAGTTCGCGGCCCTGCACTCGGATGTCGATCTCCGCGCCGTAATCTGGTGGGACTGCTTCCAGTTCCGCAACGGTGTTCGCTCTGTGAACGACAATTTCCATTAGATTGGCAGGATGATTAGCCCGGACATCTCACACTTTTTCGTAGCGAGAGCGCGAAGAGCCCGTCAGGCTTGATCGAAACAGGGCTTTGCCGATGAAACTGTATGGACATACTGTGAATTGGCGAAGCGAAGATCTGGCAGTCCATCCTAATCGGCAAGTAGTTCTCGTTTATCATCACCCAGGACGCAGGGCTCTCTCGACAAGAATCTCCTGCAGATCGCGCCGACGGTCCAGGACGCCAATGATCCCAATGGTTCTACCTGAGACACGAATAAAGACACTGTATGGGGCGACGATCACCTCTCGGTAGTCGCGCACGCCGTGCGGTTGCAACTCCGACGGAACTCGATAGCGCAACGGATTGGATCCGAGCGCGTCAATCCTCGACATAATCTTCTCATACACATGTATCGCCGCGTCAACAGAGTCCTGTTCCGTAATATACTCCAGAAGTTCGTCCAGATCAGCTTGCGCGACGGGTGCCCATTCGATTCGAAATCGCTTAGTCATCGACCGGGCTCTTGAGTTTCCCGGCAAGATGTTTCTTCACCCTGGCATGACTGATGCCGATTCCCTTCTTGAGTTGTTGATCTCCCTGCGACAGGAACTTCAACAACAGGAGGGCCTTACGATGCTCTTCATACGTCTCAACATCCTGCACCACGACGGATGCCTTCCCATTCTGGGTGATCACGATCGGTTGACGTGTCTCCCTCGCTCTCCTGATGAGCTTCGCACTTTGGGTCTTGAGCGCTGTAACCGGTTCAATTGCTGTTCGCATGTCCATGAAGATTCGGCTCCTATCTGTCGGGGCTAAATATAGCTCCAAAAAGAGCCCCTGTCAACCAAGCCGAATTCAGGGAGAAGAGGGAAAGAGGTCGTCACTGGGTTGAATACCATACTCCGCCCGGGATTCCTTGACCACGTTAAGAATCTTATCGGCAATGGGTTCACCGATGCCGGGAACACCGGTCAGGTCGTCCCTGTCGGCGGCCATGACGGCTTCGATGGTGCCGAAGCGATCGAGGAGGGACTGTGCTCGCTTGGGGCCCACTTCCGGAAGACTTTGGAGTATGTATAGCTGTCCCTGCTTCTTGCCCCTCGGACGATAGCCCGGACGATGGACGGCACCGTCTATCGTGCGCTTCAACTGATCGGCGGTGCGATGAATCAGCCATGCCGTCTCGGCCGAATCACGCGACCGCAGGACCGGAATGTGTAATACGATCGACAGCATGATCAGGGCGCCCTGTACCGACTCGCGGCTCACCTCGGGGAGATCGACGTCGGGCGGGTTGCTCTCGATGATGTACGCGGGTCGATACGGCGAAGACACCATTCGTCGCGCCTGCCCGAAGAGGCGCCCGTCGATCAGGGAAACCCTGAAGTCCCGCACAGTCTTACGCTCAAACAGAACTCGGTTGTCGACCAGATAGTCCCCAACCTTGAGGCGCGCCACCGTAACCCTCACCGTGTCGAACCGCCTCAACGCCGCAATCACCCCAGCTCCACGCTCCCGATCATCCACAACGACATCCATAACAGATCACCCATTAAGGAAATTCGGGCTGGGGCCGCTGGACTCAATTTCGATGCTAATCATCGTACCCCAGACCGAATTTTCCGTCGCAGCTGCATGATGTAGCCCCAGGTACGCCGCATGAGCTTGATCTTACCCTTCATCGTCCCGCCGCCCTTGGCTTCGCCGTGCATGCGATCGGAAAAGATGACGGGTTGCTCAAGGATTCTGAAGCCCTTGCGTTGCGCCTGGAACAACAGGAACAGGTCGAGCGCGAAGTCGTCGGGCGGCGTCTCCAAATGTTCGAGAAAACTGCGATGAAACATCTTCGGCTGGGCATTGATGTCTTCCAACCGTGTTCCCAGGGCCATCGACGAGATCACGGCCATACCCCATGTGAAGAACTCGTCGAGAAGCGCCCGGTTTTCGCGGCGGCCTTTGAGGATCACCCGCATGGGATCCGACTCTTTCGCAAGTCGTTCGAATCCGTCGAGCACATCCTTCGGATCCGTCTGCATATCAGCATGCGTCCACGCGATGCACTCGCCGGCGGCAGCGCGCACGCCCGACATGATGCCGAATCCGTAGCCGCGGTTCACCTCCACGGTTACGCCCCGTGCAAAGGCATGTTCCGGACGGGATAGCTCGGCAGAGAGAACGGCGGCCGTGTCATCCGTAGAACCATTGTCCACGATGATAACCTCCACATCATCCCGTCCAGCGAGGACGTCACGGAACCGCGCGAAGATGAGCGGAATGTTCCCCGCTTCATTGTACGAAGGAAGGACGATAGAGAGTCTAGGCGTTGTCATCTCGGTTCAAGAACTGACCAGAAACCTACCATGTTTCCGGGCCCACGAATCACGCGAATCTCCACGAATCTCCAGAGCGGAGAGACCGCGGATGGCGCGGATGCTTGCGAGAGGGGCGGGGGAGAGACCGCGGATGGGCGCGGATGCTTGCGAGAGGGGGGAGAGACCGCGGTTCCTCCCCATTCATTACTCGATTCCTTCGGATACGATCTTGTCAGCACGAATCCGCGTACATCCGCGGTTCAATTTCTGCCCTGATTCTTGCCGTGCCTCGGCGTATCCCGCATGGGCGAAGAGGGGTGATTCATGCCTCCCTTCTTTGAGCTTCAGGATTCGACCTTACCCAGGCGGAACACGATCCACTTCTGCCCGACAAAATTCGTGCAGGTCGAGACACCGGTCGCCACCAGAAACGCGAAGAGTTTGATGCTGAACAGATGCAGAACCAGATCGTGGGTGACGCTGTTGAAGAACCAGCCGGCGGCATATACCAGGACGAACAGAGGCGGCTCGCGCTTTCGGAACGTCTTCTGCTCAAACGTGTAATATTTATTCATCACGAAAGCCCAGATCGCTCCCAGGGCAAAGCTGATCCTTTTTGCCCAGGACGGGCTCAGCCACTCAAACCAGGTGAACAGGAAGTAGGTACTCCCATCGATCAGCACGGCAATGCCGCCGACGAACAGGAATCGAAGCAACTCACGTTTGAGACTGGCCTTCATGATGCTGACGTCCAAGTTACCCTCATGGCAACATCACGCTGCAAAGCAGAACAACGTTCCGTATACTAGCGATCGTGGCAAGCACGTCGATTGCTCGAGGTTGCACGGCGAATACTCGACAAAGCTTACGACGAAGCTTGCGACAAAGGTACGGAGAATCCGAGGCTGTCGGAAGTAGCCGAGCGAAATTCGCCGAAGCTTCCGACAAAGGTACGGAGGACGCGAGGCTGCGTGCCTCCAAGAATAGGTCCGCGCGTGAGGCCTACCACAGAACGGGCGATCTGAAGGAATCGCAAGCCCTGTAGAGGGGTGCGTCCTCACTCGTGTGCCCCGGACATCGCCAATGTCATCTTTGCGATCCGCAGAAGCAGGTCTTTGCCTTCATCGACATTCTCAGGCTCGAGGCGACCTGTCTCCTTGCAGATGTCGAGATGAGCCGCCATCTTGATGGCGGCTTGGTGCGCAATTTTCGAGAATCGGCTTTGATCTTTCGGAGAAAAACGACCGTTTCCCTCGGCCACGTTAAGGACGATGCTTGTCCCCAGCGCATCGAGACGTCTGAAGCTCGGCTTGACTAATAGCCCCGACTCGTTAACCGCAGAAAACCAACTGATTAGGTCAAGTGAGACTCGATAGACGTCGAGCGTCTCGTGATGAAAGAGTTGCGGCGCTTTCCGCTCCACACCATCGGCCAGGTAGTCCGCATGATCCTCACGAACCGTATCCGGCGACCAAGTTTTCCTCAGCTCAACCTGCATATTGAACAGCTCAGCGAGTTCCACGGCCTTGCCACAGAACGCCAGGGACCGTCGGTATACGTGAAGTCCCTCGTGACTAAATCCGGCCGTCATTCGAGTGCCCTTCATATCCGTCAATCTTTGTCGAAAGCTTCGTCGCAAGCTTTGTCGGTGATCCGTGTATCGCTTAGCCCCCTGGATATCGCCAATGGTGGTCCCGGAACTCCACGCGGAACAGGGATCTCCGTAGACCTGCGAACACATCGGTTACCCGGGCGCCGCGCGTACTGGACAAAGCTCACGACGAAGCTTGCGACGAAGGAGGTGTAGAAGCTCATACGTTTCTAGTTTTTCGAAAATAGCCCGCCCAGTAATTGTAGGTATCCAGATCCTGCGGGGTTCCCCAACAGATATAGCGATCGACTTCGAAGACTTTGACTCGCAGACCCAGTTCGACCGCGAGATTCATGGCTTCGTCTACGTAGAATTCGTTCCGAATGCGTCGATCGGCCTCGATCATGGTATCGCTGCAGCGCACGAAATCTGCCCAGCGGCGAAATGTGAAGGCCC
Source organism: Verrucomicrobiota bacterium (assembly GCA_027623315.1). Classification (GTDB taxonomy): domain Bacteria; phylum Verrucomicrobiota; class Kiritimatiellia; order CAJWTS01; family CAJWTS01; genus JAQBYD01. The sequence continues at coordinate 8,545 of JAQBYD010000018.1, forward strand.
CGATCACGGCATGGTCATTCATCGGAGTATCACTGATCGGGATCTTGACCGACACACCGGTGACGGTGTCATCGGCGCCTACGCTGACCCACCCGTACATCCGGGGATCCTGCAGGACGGCAGGATTTTGCCGAAACGTCCAGATGATCGCGTCGACGCCCGGTTCTTCCATCACCGATTGATATGCATTTCGATCGTAGGTCATGGCATTGTCGCAGGCTCCGATCGTGACACAGGCATCCGCCGGGATCATGTCGCGGGCGAGAAGACACGTGCATGCCTGCCCTTCGGTAAGCGCGGCAACCGAGATCACATCGGCGGGATCGAACATCGTCTTCAGTTCGCGATCGATCGCGTAGTCGTCAATATGCTCCTGGCGGCACACGAAGATCCACCGATCGGCGGCAGGCAGGCATCCCGCTGCATGTGCGATCATCGGCTCTCCGTCTACCGGGATCAGCGGCTTGGCCGTCGTGTACCCGGCATCGAGGAATCGCTGACCAGCGCCAGCCATGGGGATGAGGTTAATCTGCTCTACCATTTCGGATTCCGTCTGTGTCACTTACTCGTCCACTTACTCCTACACTTACTCCCACACTTACTCGTCCACTTACTCGTCCACTTACTCCTACACTTACTCGTCCACTTACTCCAGACTTTGAGCTCAGATTCCGGCTCTGATGAGGTTGCCCAGTTTTGGTAGACAAGAATCCTACGGATTCGAGTAAGTGTAGGAGTAAGTGCGGGAGTAAGTGTTATGGATCCTGGGGCCTCCATCGGATCAAAGTTACGCGTCGTCTCGAAGACTATTCTCCCAGGCAGACAACATTCTCACCACGCTTGCGATAACTGTCTTCGCTTCTCTCATCGGCTCAGGGGGCAAACCCTCCCGGGCGTGCAGGACGTCAAGTGTCGCGGCGATACGAAGCGCCGAATTGCGCGAGTACCCGATGAACCGGCAGCGATCACGGGAGGCGAATTTGCCGTTTCCTTCGGCAATGTTCAGCACTACGGAGGTCGCCAGTTTATCCAGATCCCGCCTCATCGCGGGCTGCAAGACGGCTGCCCCAACGAAATCATCAATCCACGACACGAGATCAAGGGATCGACGGTATACCCGAAGTTCCTCATGATCGAAGTATTGACGCCGTTCACCTGAGAGGTAGCCGCCGTTCGCCTCAAGCGACTCTCTCGCGAGGAGGCGCTGCTCACTGTCGCTTCGCATTCCGATGAGCATCGACACGATCTCGACGAGCTGCTCCTTTCCGTCGCGCACATGGTCTGACGTGATGAGCCCAAGCGCTTCAAGGATGTCCAGACAGGCGGCGCACTCGAGAGAAGAGCCGTACGCCGAGTCATAAAGCTGACAGCGAGACTTTAGGGATCGCGTCCCACTCCCTTCAGCAATTGTCACGACGACGCCTGAACACGCTCGCGTACTGTGATCGCTGGCGTCTACGGCTCGAGGCAATCGATCACATAGATGCGCCCACCAAGCGACGAACGAGACGGACTTCTGGCAAACGATCAATCGCTCATGGTCGAGCTGTTGCGCCATCTGCTCTCGCCTCCATTACTCACTTCACTCGCTTAGTTACTTCGCGATTCACCCGGTCACTTACTCCGTCACTTACTCCTACGCTTACTCGTCCACTTACTCCACCACTTACTCGTCCACTTACTCCAGACCTTGGACTCCCGATCAGACTCCAGTTCAGAATCCTACGGATTCGAGTAAGTGTAGGAGTAAGTGTTACGGATCTTGGGTCGATGAATTCCTTTCACTCCGCTCGCAGGGGATAGCTTCCGACCTTTTGATGCGAATCGCCGTCAATCCGCCAGAGTGAGACCTGATCCAATCTGAACTCGAATTCCGCAGGCTGCGCCAGAAGTTCGCAGAGAAACGAATCTCCCCTGGGCACCTTCAACGAGGCGATCGAGAAGTGTGGCATCCAATGCGGCCCGACGAATGGAAAGCCATATCGATCGAGGCTCTCGCGAAACGGGCCCGCCCAATCGATCGCCTGCGCCGGATCGTTCTCCGTCTCGACGAGAAAAGGGCGCAGCGCCTCGGCGACGGCGAATTGAAGCGCCCCCAGCGAGGGCGACAGGCCAGCCTTGACCACGACCGTATGACCCCCACCAGCCATCGCGTCGTCGTAGAACGGATGCATGCCGGTTGTCTTCACGTCGAGTGCCTGGACATCTCGAAGAGCGCGCTGTAACGCGGACTCCAGATCCGCGCCCTGCTCGCACGACGCGACGATCAGCGTCCCATGCGGTGGATGCGCACAATAGGTTTGTCCCGGCAGGCACTCCTCGACCCGTCTTTTTTCGTCCACGACGAAGTCCCGCAGCGGGCCCCCGGGTTCCATAAACACCGCGTATCGGATCATGGGTTATCTTTCCAGCCCACCAGGCTGTCGGTGAGGGCGGCCTTGGCCTCTGCGCTGAAGTTGGCGACCCACTCGCCGCCATGCTGAAGAACGTCGAGTTCCAGCAGGTGCGGCACGAGCACCTTGTGCCAATCGCGCATGGGCAGCCCAAGCAGCTGCCCGCACAGACATCGAAGCACGACGTTATGCGTCACGACAACAACGCTTTCGCCGGCATCCACACGCAGCTCCCCGATGAAATCCCACAGCCGCTGTACGACGTCCAGCGTGTTCTCGCCATCGGGGAACCGTGGATCCTTCCCAGCGGCCCACGCATCGACAACAAGCGGATACTGTGCCGCGAGCTCGTCACGCCGCAACCCTTCGGCGGTGCCATAGTTGATCTCTTTAAGCCGCTCGTCATGGCTGATTTCGGCCGTTGGACAAAGTCCTCGCGCCGTCTGATCGGCCCTGCACTGCGGACTCGAGTAGACCCGCCCGTATGCCCCCTCCAGCGGTGTGATCGCCTCGAGGGAGGTGACGCCCGGATCACGGCCTTGCCCCAGAAACGATCCGTCGTTCAGATCTGTCTTTGCATGCCTCACAAAAACCACGCGCGGCGCACTTTCCCAGCGGCCGGTGAGCAGCTCCGACAGTTCCTGCACAAACGCCTTTACCGTGCGCACGACGTCATGCGGGTACTCGTTCCCACGCGCGAGCTTTATTGCCTTCAGCTGCTCGAAGGTGCCGACGTATGCGGCCAGTTCCGGGAGGGCCTCGCGCCAGAACTCCAGGAGGTCGTCGCCCGTGCGGAGCGTATTGTCGGCATGCTGCAGCTTCGCGTAGTTCACCACCAGGTTATGCATAATGTGATAGGCGTATTCGCCGCGATGCATGGGGTCCAGGACTTGAGAATCGGCAGCTTCCGCGACGCCATCATCGCCGAACTCGTACCGTCGAAAACTAATCACGCCATTTTCGAGATCCTCAATGTAGTTGCTCAGCCCGCGCCGCGCGCCCAGGAAGTCACGCGGCTGAAGCCGCAGAACCGGGTAGATCTCCGCCAGGTGTGGGCCGATGTGGATCGAGTTCCGTTCCCAGTCGAAACAGGTGAACGGACTCTTGAGCACGTGGGCGCGATGTCCCGTGCGATCATAAATCATCAGGTGAACCACGGCCTGCTCATCCGTGTCGAATTTCAGCGGCCCGAAGGTGCTGTTAACGTATACGGATTTGCCGGGCAGCCCGATCTCGGAACCGTCTATCGACTCGACACAGCCCACACATGCATCAAAGACCGTCCTCGTGAGATCCTCGCAGATCACGATCGTGTCGATGTCCGCGATCGAGCTGAGATCATCGCGCTCACAGATCGAGCCCACCAGTGAGACCGAGATCACACCATCGATCTTGGACAATCGTCCGAGCAGCACTCGAATAATGGCCTCGCGAACCGTCTCAAATTCGCTCATAATTGCCTGAGGTCTGCAGGCGCAGAATCTGGCGCTGCGGATCATCAGAGTTCAACACCGTAGAACCCGAAACGACTTTCTCAACGTTCAGCAACTGCACGTTCTTCTCGGTGACGCCGCCATCGACGCAAAGCTCAAAGTGGGACCGTTCGGGCCACTGGTTGATCTCGCGAATGCGATCCAGCGCATCCATCATGAATACTTGCCCGGACTGTCCCGGGACCGGGATCGTCAGAAGCATGAGTGCGTCAAGCTTGCCCACGACGGATTTCACGGCGGCAACATCCGTGTCCATCGTGACGCACACCCCGGCCTTCTTGCCCATGCCCTGGATCCGATCGACCAGCGGCTCCAGTTCCTCGTCGATTTCGACGTGCACGAAGATCGTGTCCACGTACGGGGCCACCTCCTCGATCCACTTTGATGGCGTCTTGGACATGATATGAATATGAACGGGCTTGCGCGGCCAGTACGCCTGAACCACCTCCAGGCGGTACGCCTTGGGGTCGCTCTGGTACTCCCCGTAGGTGTCATCGATGACGTCGACGTGCACGAAGTCGGAGCACGCCCCGATTTTCTCGAAGATCCCCTTGATGTCCTCCACACCGTTGGCGTAGATCGCGACGCCGACCTGCTTATAATCAGAAAACGAGTAACGACGGTGCAGGAGGTATGCGAGAAAGAACACGCTCCCCGACACCACGAATCGCGAGAGCTCATAGCTCCATCTCAATCCGCTCAGCCAGTTGTGGACCAGGAACTGCAACCCGGCGGACCCCACGGAAATGATGACGAACAGGATCAGGGCCCGATTCCTTTTCGCGATCGGGACCTTGAAGTTGAATCGTACGTTCATCCAGTAGGCGAAGTAGATTCCCGCCGACAGGCCGAGAACGTACGCCGCAGCGGTGTGCAGGCCGACCTCCTGAAGGCCACGGAACAGAACCATTTCAAGGCAAAGGGAGAGAAACCCGAATGCCACGTAGACGAGCACAAAGCGGTATCGATAGAAGAGAAACTGGAGTCGGCTCGCCAACTCGGGATTGAGAAATGTGTGAATTGCTGTCATCGAAAGCCTTCTATACCCTCGAGCTACGAACACGGTGAGAGAAGCAAGAGTCTAGCCCGGATATCTCACACTTTTCCTACTACGAACACGGATAGCTCCGTCAGGCTTGATCGAAACAGGGCTTCGCCAATTCACAGTATCTCCATACAGTTTCATCGGCAAAGCCCTGTTTCGATCAAGCCTGACGGGCTCTTCGCGCTCTCGCTACGAAAAAGTGTGAGATGTCCGGGCTAGATGATAAGGAAACCCCTTGTCATTGAAAGCCGTTATTCGGACTCAAAATCTATATATTGTGGTTGCGAGCGTTCGAATACACATGATATTGTGTTTTTCGATTTCGTAGACCGTGTGGATCTGCACTGGATAGCCATACGGCCGGGAGCCGCCCGGCCGCAATAAACTTGTCGAGAGGAATACCGTGTACCTTAAGTCGATAGAACTGAACGGATTCAAGAGCTTTGCCAACAAGACGACCCTCGGTTTCCGGCCGGGCATGATGGCTATCGTGGGCCCCAACGGTTGCGGCAAGAGTAACGTATGCGAAGCCATCCGCTGGGTGCTTGGAGAGAAGAGCGCCAAAGCCCTGCGCGGCAAGAAGATGGAGGACGTCATCTTCAATGGGGCCGACGGAAGACGCCCCCTCGGCATGGCCGAGGTCAGCATCACATTCGGCGATTGCGAGAGCACGCTGGAGACCGAATTCAACGAAGTAACCGTATCGAGGCGTGTCTTCCGTTCGGGCGACAATCAGTACCTGATTAATAAGAAGCTCTGCCGCCTCAAGGATATCCAGCGACTGTTCATGGACACTGGAATCGGCACGGTCTCCTACTCCATGCTCGAACAGGGGCACATCGACCGCATCCTGAGCTCACGTCCCGAGGACCGACGCTCGATCTTCGAGGAGGCGAGCGGCATCAACAAGTTTAAGAATGACCGCATTGAGGCGATTCGCAAACTCGACCACACCGAAGCCAACCTGCTGCGCCTCGACGACGTCATTCGAGAAGTGAAGCGCCAGATCGGATCCCTGCAGCGCCAGGCGGGCAAGGCCCGGCGTTACAAGACCTTGCAGGATGAGTTACGCGCGCTCGATCTCTTTCTTACCCGCGAGACACTCGAGAAAATGCACGAGGGTATCGGCACGCTCGAGAAACAGAGTGCCGAACTGGCATCTAAACAGGCCTCCCAGCAGAGCGACGTGACGCAGATGGAGACGTCGATCCACGAACGACAGGCCGTCTTGAACCAGGCAGACCAGGAAATCGCGGCGGCCATCGAATCCGCCGCGGAGACGAAGGGCGAGCTGCAAAATCACCGCCACACGATCGCGACCAATGAAGAGCGCATCGCCGAGTATCGCGCCATGGTCAAACGCGGTTGGGAGGAGGTCGCGCGCTCGCGCACCTCCATCGAAAGCCTTGAAGCCAGCGCCACCGAGCTGGAATCCCAGGTCATTGATCTCGATGCACAGAAGACGGAAGCCCAGGAACATCTGACGTTACAGTCCGACGCTCTGGCCGAGCATCAGCGCGTGATCAATGCCGGACGCGATGAACGGCAGGACCTGCGCGCGAAGATGCTGGACCTGGAAGGCGAGATGTCGCGCCTGCAGAACGAACGCGTCAAACTCGAATCCGAGGACGGGTTGGCCACGATTCGCAGCGAGCGCCTTGCAGCCGAACAGGGGCAACTCTCCCGCCTTGTCGAAGAGTACGTCGAACGGGAACATGAGGCCGCCGGAAGCGTCGAAGCCCTGAAAATGGAGGTCGGAATTCTCCAGGGCCGCAGGGGAGAGAGTAACGGCCACAGGGCCGCGATCGACGAGCAGCTGAATGCGGTTGAACAGGTCTTGCGTGGACTGCAGTCGCAGATGACGGCCGGCCGGGCCCAACTTGAGATCCTCGGCGACAATCGAGAGCGTGAGGACCTCCCCAAGGGGAACCGTCTCGCCATGCAGGACGCAGACACCCTCGGATCGGACACGGGCGCTGTGCTCGGCACACTCGCTGATCTTCTGAGCGTGCCGGGCAAGTACCAGCTCGCGCTCGAAGCCTCCCTGCGCTCCTGGTTGGACGCCGTCGTGCTTCAGGACCAGACGCATGCCCGCGACCTGCTCAACAAGATCGCCGCAGGCGACCACGGTTCGACGAGAATACTGTCGGGCAAAACCGGGCAGGCCGGCTCCACCCCGGATCTGCCGCAGGGGATGTCGGGCGAGCGTCTTTCCGAGCAAGTAACGTGTGACCCATCCGTGCGCGGCGTCGTCACCGCGCTACTCGGTCAAGTCCTCGTCGTCGACTCGCTCGCCGCCGCGCCGGCAACCATTCCGGAGGACTGGGCCGTCGCAACGCTGGACGGCAGCGTCCTTCGCGGTACCTACGCGTACGAGCATTGGTGCCCGGCGGACGAGCAGGATAATCCGGTCTCCCGCAAACATCAGGCCGAGCGTCTCACGTCCGAACTCAGCGAGATCGAAAAGAAACTTTCCGACGGCGAGTCCGAACACGCCCGGATCACGTCCGAGAAGGATGTGATCGCACGAGAGAGAAGTGTCCTGGATGCCGAAGCGGACGCCCATCAGCTCTCCCTCGCGACGACCGAAGGCGAGCACCGCTTGCTATCGAAGGAGACCGCGCAGGTCCGTCAGCGTCTCGAAACCGTACGCTATGAACTCAAGGAGATCGCCGACAAGGGATCGCAGGGGCGAGATGCGAGGGAGTCCCTCGCCAAGCGGCACGAGAAGGCGGAGGATGCGATCCGGTCGGTGCGTGACCGCGTTGAGCAGCTCAACAAGGAGCTTCACAAACTGGAAAGCGAACAGTCCGCGCTCTACAACACGATGACCGACCGCAAGGTGCGCTACACGGAGGTTGATCAGAGGCTCAGTCATACCGCCTCGCAGCGGGAGTCCGTGGATGCTCGTCTGCGCGAACTGCGTACCGACATCGAGGGCGAGCAGCAAGCCCTGGAGTCATACGATGCGAACATCTCCTCGCTGTCCGAGCAAACCGATACGGCGCGAAACCGTATCCCTGAGCTCAGTGAAGCACTGGAGAGCCGAAACCGGTTGCTTGAGGAGACCCGAAAGAAGCGCGAAGATGCGGCCTCCGAACTGCGCGGCATGGAGGACCACCTGTCCGGGCTTCGCTCCACACTCGACGCAGTTCGCGAGACGCGGTCCGATGTCGCCGTCAAACTAGCGGAAGCCCGCATGCGCCGCGAGAACCTGGTCGAGCGCGTGTGTTCGGATTACGGCGTCGTTGTGGAGGACATCTCCCAGCATCCGGAGCCGGAGTGGGATCATTCACGGCCCTCGCCGGAAGCGCTTGAAACCCGGGTAGCGGAGCTACGCACCAAGATGGAAGCCATCGGCCCGGTGAACCTGGTGGCCATCGAGGAGTACCAGGAACTTGAGGAGCGTTTTGAGTTCCTGACCAAGCAACGTGACGACCTCGTCAATGCCAAGCAGCAACTGATCGACATGATCAAGAAGATCAACCAGACCACCTCCGAGCTCTTCACATCGACCTTTGTACGCGTCAACGAGAACTTCCAGGCGGTCTTCTCCAAACTATTCGGCGGCGGGATCGCGAAGCTCGTGCTGACGAATGAAGAGGATGTCCTCGAGTGCGGGGTCGAGATTATCGCACGCCCTCCCGGGAAACAGCTTCAGAACATCTCCCTGCTCTCCGGCGGCGAACGCACGATGACCGCGGTGGCGCTTCTCTTTTCGATCTACATGATCAAACCCAGCCCGTTCTGTGTGCTGGACGAGTTGGATGCGGCCCTGGACGACTCGAACATCGGGCGTTTCATTGACATCCTCAGCGGGTTCCTGGATCAATCCCAGTTCATCATCGTGACCCACAATCGAAAAACCGTTGCGGCGGCCGATGTCCTGTTCGGCGTGACCATGGTCAAAAACACCGGAGTCTCCAAGATCGTATCGATCAAATTCAACGATACGCCCGAGCGTCAGCCGGAGAAGATTCAGGCAGCTCCGCCGCGCTTGGCCGAAGCAGAGGACGCCGCCCCCGATCCGGCCGAGACCAACGACGAGGCGCCGCGGCCGGAAGCCGCACTCGCTGACACGACGAGCGAGTGATACGTCCACGGTAGAAGCGGCGGGACGCCGCTTCTACTCGACAACGCACTCTTGCCACTGCACCCTCCCCAACCACATGCAGCCTGACCTGGAATCACTACTCGACTGCGCCATCACGGCCGCGAAGAGAGCCGGCCACCACGCACTGGAGAACGCCAGTCGGCGATCCGAGGTCATTGCACGCGCGGAACACGACGTAAAGTTGGCGCTCGACGTGGAGTGCCAGGAGATTGCTGAGCGGGAAATCCAATCACGGTATGCGGACCACCAGTTCCTGGGAGAAGAATCCCCGGCGAACGCAGTGCTGAACGCCGGGTCCCCCTATCTCTGGATTGTCGACCCTATCGACGGAACCGTTAATTTCTCGCATGCCTACCCCTACTGGTGCTGCTCCGTCGCCGTCCAACACGCGGGTCAGGTTGTCGCGGGCTGCGTCTACAACCCCCTGTGCGATGAAGTCTATTGCGCCACGACGAACTCCCCGGCCCAATGTAACGGCACACCCATTGCTGTCTCCCAGACCGCCGACCTGTCGAGAGCGCTTGTGATGACCGGAACCGACAAGAACGAGAATACGAATCACCCATCGGGCGATGTCTTTCTCCGTATTGCGAGCGCGGTGCAGCGCCCGCGCGTGGCGGGTTCGGCTGCGCTCGACATCTGTCGCGTGGCATGCGGACAGGCCGATGCCTACTTTGAGGCAGGTGTCTATCTATGGGATGTGGCCGCGGCGGGATTGATCCTGCGCCAGGCCGGTGGCCGGACCGATGTACTGCGCGAATTGCCCACGCCGCATTGCATCAGCTACATCGCGACCAACGGGCACTTCCACGACGCCTTCTCGTCGCTTGTCACTGGCTCATAGGCCAAGTCCGAAATCTTGACAGGACGATTACGGGCAGGACGATTTTCGAAAGCGGCGGCACTGATTCACATCCGATGCCCGGACGCAACTACCGTCTCGGGAGACACGAGGTCATGTTCTTCGTCTGATCGTACTGCACTCGATCGCAGAGATGCCGTGCCGAGCGCTAGCGTTCCGAGTTGGGCGGTGCGCGAAGCGCGAACTCGATCGCCGGGGATCCAGTAGCGGCGCGGGCGATTCGCCAGTGATACCAGAACGTGGCATTGGCCCCGTCGGTCTCTACGGAAGGCTCCTCGCTGAAGCGCCAGTGCGTGGACTCGAGGGCCTCCAGTCGCTCCGGACCGAATCCCAGGTGCGTTCGAGTCACCACGCGACGGACCTCGTAGGCCAGTTCATTGATCTCACGCGCCGTCTGCGACGCACGAACCGCGGCCGTCTGGGCGCTGACGAGGGCAACCCCGATGGCCGCAATAATCGCCGTGGCGATGAGAATTTCGAGGAATGTGAAGCCCGCTACGGCCGCAGATCGTGTTGCGTGGATCGCAACCTTGGAGGCACGTGCTTTCGTCACGATCGTCTATCCTCTCTGACCCGCGATGGCTCCTATTCAGCCTATTACAGATCGAGACTGGAGATGTCGGTCTCGTAACCATCGCCGCCGGGTTCACCGTCGCTTCCGTAACTGATCACTTCGTAGGGCGCATCATCGCGACCGGGTATCAGGTAAACAAAATCGTGTCCCCAGCCGTCCCGGGGGACGAGACGACTGTCGAGGTAGCCCTCCTCAGGATAGTTCTCGGGAATCGGTTCGGTGTCAGGAAACACGCACAGCGCCAGGAGGGCCTGCTGCTGCGTTGGATACTGACCATGGTTGGCCATGTACATCTGCAGCGCGCCCTTGAACGTTCGAATCTGCAGCCGCGTGGCCTCGATCCGCGTCTTCTTGAGATGGCCGATCATCGAGAATCCAACCACCCCGGCCAGAATCCCGATAATCACAATCGAGATTAGGATTTCGAGGAACGTGAACCCGGACCGGGATTTCGGCCGTGAATGACGCGAATCGGTCCTCGCTCTTCGAACTGCGGGGGAATGGAGCATCGAACCCGCGTCTCCCGAAAACTTGCGCCAAAGCAGGATTAGTTCTGAGTTCAAGGCGCGCCCTTCTCCCGATACCACTCTATCGTCCGCTCCAAACCGTCTTCAAACGTCACCGTGGGCTGCCATCCGAGAATCTCTCTGGCGCGTGTGGAATCCGCCTGCGAATCCCTCACGTCTCCGGCGCGCGTGCCCTCATGCACCGGTTCGAGGTCGTCCCGCCTCGAGAGCTCGATGATTGCCTGGGCCAATTCGAGCACCGATGTGCGGCGGCCCCACGCTACGTTGAATACACCCCCGGCCCCGTCCGTCGATCCGTTACAACAGCATTCGATGGCGCGCACGACATCCTCGACGTACGTGAAATCCCGCGTCTGTCCGCCATCGCCGTGAATGCGTGGCGACTGACCGTTCAGAACGGACGAGATGAAGCTGGGAATGACGGCTGCATAGTCCGATGCGGGATACTGGCGGGGGCCGAAGACATTGAAGTAACGCAACGCATACGCGTTGAGCCCGTACAACTCATGGAAAATTCGGCAATAGTGTTCCCCGGTCAGCTTCTGCAGGGCATAGGGCGACAGTGGACACGGCGTCATCCCTTCATGCTTGGGTAACTCGACCGTGTTCCCGTAAACGGACGACGAGGATGAAAAGACGAAGCGCTCGACCCCGGCATCGCGAGACGCCACGAGCATATTCAGCGTGCCCCGAATATTCACATCGTCGGAGCTCAAGGGGTCTTCCACGGACCGCGCGACGGAGGGGCGGGCGGCGAGGTGGAGCACGGCGCGTACTCCGTCGGTCGCGCTTCGCGCCGTCGTCAGATCACAAATGTCACCCTCCACGAAGTCAATGGCGTCGGCAACATGCTGCAGGTTCGAGCGGTGCCCGGTCCGGCAATTGTCCAGAACTCGCACGGATGCGCCCTTCTCGACGAGGTAGGTGACGACATTGGAGCCGATAAAACCGGCTCCGCCTGTTACGAGGTAGTCCATCTTCAGAGGTTCAGGGCTTTAGGGCAGCCTTCACGTTTCAGCCTTCGTCCTTATCCTCTACCTCGCACCGATCCCCACGTTCGGGAAGTCGGTGAGCCAAAATTCGATCGTCGCCTGCCATTCATCGTCGCGCACCGAACCGTCGCTGCGCTGGTGACTCGGGACCACGCCGACGCCCGCTCTCCAGGCCAGGCACTCCAGCGTACGCTGCACCCCCACCGCGACTTCCTCGAGCTCCGCCGCCTCAAACTCATGCCGCCCATAAAGGCTGAACGACCACTCCGGATTCGGGGTGAAGATCAGCTCGCCGAGCAGGAGACTCGTCGTCTCGATACTCGTCTCGCGATAGCGGTACTCGAGGTCACTGCTCCACGGCCCTCCGGATCGCAGATGGACTTCGGTGTTGAGGCGATTGAGCAGCGATTCCTCGAAGTCATAGGAAAGGAAGACCTCGAGATCCACCCAATCCGCGGCCGTGATCTCGGCGTCGATCTCGAGCGGCGTGAGATCCCGGCCGGTATTGCTGACGTCCTCGATCAGCAACGACGTGCGGGCGTCGACATCGACGAGATCGTGCGAGCGTCCGAATCGCTTGGCCTGCATCTTGTTACGCAAACCAAAGGTGACGGTATGCGCTTCGTTGAGAGTATCCACGCGGTCGAACGGGAGCAACTCGGACGGGACCAGGTCTGGCTCGGGAATGTAGGTGTAGTTCACTCTGGGCTCAATCACGTGCCGCAACAGCTCGCCGGAAGCGGACTCGTACATGCCGAAGGCCTTGAAGGAACTCTCCACCCCGAACTCAACGATATTTCGAAGATCCGCACTACCCTCCACCTGCCGCGTAACGGCGTCCCCTTGCACGAATTCGGCGGTCACGACGCTGCCGGTCGAGCCGTCCGCCTCGATCGTCGCATTGGTGACCAAGGCCAGAACCAGCGGGGTCTCGGTGGCGAAGTCGCGGGTATCCGAATAGTAGGTTGCGCGATACCCGACTCGCGGAATCACGTTGAGAAACCCGAGTTGCTTGGTCGGGTACAGCAGCGCGTTTCTGGAGTCGAGGCGGAACGAGGAGTAATCATCCGTGGTCGAACCGTCCGGGAAAAGCCGCTCCAGGTATCCAATCGAAGTCTCCCCCTCGTAGAAATAGGGGCTGTCGGCGATCCTTTGACGGGGAAAGGTGACGCTTCCCTCGGGAGTGCGGGCGGTAATTTCGTAAAAATCGTTGAGACGGGGGCGCAGCAGCAGCTCGGCGGTATACCAGTCGTCGCGGTGCGTAAAGGCCGCAAAGTTATCGGGAATTGCCGAAGCGCGGTAGTCGCGATCAAAGAAATCCTCCAGGACATCCGGATCGCTGAGGTAACTGAAGTCCGCGATGAAATAGTCTTTCGGGGTAAAGGTCGCGGAATGCTGGAGTCGCAGGCGGTAGCGCTCGTTGTCGACCACCGAGCCGGTGGGATCCTCGTTATCCTCAAAGGGCATATCGTCGTCGATGTAATAGCCACCGACTTGTCCGTACCATGCGTTATCCACGGGATCTCGCCACGCGAAGTCCTGCCCGACTCCGACTCCGCGCTCGCTGTAGACGTCGATGTGGGACTCGCTTCGAACGATATCGTTGAGCGGGGTCCGGTACGAACTGAGCAAAAACCCACCCAGACGACTGTTGTACCCCGGCTGAAAATGCCAGCCGACGTCTTCGTCGAGATTCTTGGTCCAATAGGGAGTCCACATCACGGGGACACGTCCGAAATATATGGACGTCCCATAGCCCTTGATGCGCTCGCCCGGCGTCACCACCATCTTGCGGGCCCTGACACGGTAGGGCGGATAGGGGTCGTTCGGGTCACAGGTGGTGCCTTCAGCGTCGCGCAGGATGTACTCGTTCTTCGACACCTGGTCGACCTCCATCGCACGCAACGTAAAGGGATCTTCGCGGTAAACCGAACGCTTCCCGCTGCGGCCACTTCCCCGAAAGGTCTTCTGATTGATGTCGTACTCCAACTCGTCGCCGCGCCACTCCTTGCCCGCTTCGATCACGATCACGTTCCCGGAAGCGCGGCCCTTCCCGGTCTTCTGGTTGAAGCGAATCTCGTCGGCGCGCAGCTCGGATCCCGTGTCCTGGCGGATGATGACAGCGTTACCCTTCAGAATCAGACTGCCCGACGTGCGGTCGTATTCGAATTCGTCCGCACGTGTGTCTACGGGAACGCGGCCGTCCGGTGCGGCGGGGGCGACGGCGTCAGCCGGTGCGGTCGCATCCTGCGCGGCCATGGGATTGGCGACGAGCATCCCCATGACGAGAACGGCCGGAATCGGTATTCGCCGTCGTGCAACGGCTGCGGTCGTCAATCCTGTGGTCCGCCGGTTCGGGACGCTCTCGCATTCACAATCAGGCATATTTGATTCTCCCTGCAGCTTTGTGTTACGCGTCGATTCGTGGTTCAAGTCCTGCAGAGCTTACGTTCGTTCGCCCTTCGAGTAAAGCACGTCCCCTGACTCCCCGTCACGGATCGCAAAATCCTCCAAGTGGCTGCTCGAGTCGCCCTTAAATCCCAGTCGACCCTCATATTCCGCCTCCAGCGCGACCAGTGAATCTTCGTCCTCGGAGCGCAGTCGCTCCAGAATGCGCGGATGAACGACAACTTGCAAGTGCTTGTGTTCTCCGGAGGCCCCGTATTTGCGAATCAATGACGACAGGCGGCGCTGCAGCTCGACACTGACGCTGAGGGGCGACTTGATATGGCCCCGGCCGTTGCAATACGGACAGTCCATATAGGCGGCGGATTGGAGGCTCTCCTCGACGCGCTGACGCGTCATCTCCAGCAGGCCCAGCGCCGAAATCGGAAGCACATTGGTCCGGGCACGATCTCGCTCCAGCAATTTGCGCAGCGTGCGGTACACCGTGTTCTGGTGTCGTTTCTGCTTCATGTCGATCAGGTCGATCACCACGAGTCCGCCGATGTTGCGCAACCGAAGCTGGCGTGCGACCTCTTCGACGGCCTCCGTGTTGACCTGCAAAATTGCTTCCTCCTGGGATCCGCTGCCCTTGTAGCGGCCGGTGTTCACGTCAACCGCGATGAGCGCCTCGGTCTCGTCGATGATGATGTACCCCCCCGACTTCAGCATCACCTTGCGGAGGGCGATCTCTTCAATCTGACGCTCGATATCGAAGTGCTCCAAGATCGGCAACTCGCCTTCGTAGAGCTGGATGCGCGAGCGCACGCGCCGCGCCATCCTGGCGGCAACCGCCTTGATCTTCTCGTGCTCCTCTCGCGAATCGACGGCAATGCGGTCGACATCCTCGGTGAGCCAATCCCGCACGACACGCTGCACCAGGTCCGGCTCTTCGTATAAACACGTCGGGGCCGGGACATTGGCGATTCGGTCCTGGATCTCAGTCCATGTCGCGATCAGGGCTCTTAGATCCCGCACGAAACTCCCCTTGCGCGCTCCCACCCCCATGGTACGCACGATCAACCCCATATTCTCTGGGACGGGGAGCCGGGCCAGGATCTTTTTCAATCTCTCGCGATCCTCCGCACTTTCGATCTTTTTGGACACACCGCGCAACCGGCTGCCCGGCATGAACACCAGGGAGCGTCCCGGCAGACTCAAGTTCGCGGTGACACGCGGCCCCTTGGTGCCAATTCGATCCTTTGAAACCTGCACGACAATCTCGGAGCCCACGGGGAACTGCTTTGCGATGTCTTCGTTCGAAATCCGCTTGCGGCGCGACGAGCGGCGCTGGCGTGATCCACCGCCGCCGCTCTCCTCTTCGAGGCGCGCCGCGTCATCCGGAATCATGTCCCAATAGTGCAGAAACGCGTTCTTTTTCATCCCGATGTCAACGAATGCGGCCTGCAGATCATGCTCAAGGTTCTGGATCTTTCCCTTGAATATGCTGCCGACGATGCGCTCGCGGTCAGGATGCTCAACAATATACTCTTCCAACTGGCCGTTCTCGACGACGGCCACGCGGGTCTCCAATCTCTCCACGTTGACGATCATCTCGCGTTTCGCGGTCGTCAATTTCTTCTTTAAGAACTTCAACATAATGACTCCTTTTGCTTATCCATAACTCATTGCTCCCCACTGCGGCCGTGATGGACGCCGCACATGAACGCTCTGTAGAATTCCGAGCCCGATTAACGTGCTCACCGTAAACGACCCGCCGTAACTCAGAAGCGGCAGGGGCAGGCCGGTAATCGGCATCAGCCCCACCGTCATCGCGATATTCACGAAGAGGTGGCCGAAAACAGTCGTAATAATTCCGACGGCAAGTAGCCGCCCCATCATGTCGTGCGTCAGCAGGGCCGTGCGCATACCACTCACGATAACGATCGCAAACAGAAGCAGCACGGCCGCGGACCCGACAAAACCCAATTCTTCGGCGATGACCGAGTAGATAAAATCCGTCGGCGCCACAGATCGCGGTAGAAACCCCAGGATGTTCTGCGTGCCTCGTAAGTATCCCTTACCCCACATCCCCCCGGAGCCGACCGCAATCTCCGACTGCCGCTTGCTCCATCCGGCGTTCAACGGATCCCGGTCGGAATCCAGAAACACGAGGATTCGCTCCTGCTGGTAGTCGCCCAGCAGAAACCAACCGAAGGGCATCAGCAGCAGCCCCAGCAACCCGAGGATGAGCAGAATGCGTATCGGTACGCCGGCGACGAACATCATGACCAGCGTCAACGGCACGAATACCATCGCCGTACTCAAGTCCGGCTGCAACGCGATCAAAACGAACGGCACCCCGGCAATCGCCAACGCGCTGCCCACGGTCTTGACATCCGAAAGATCAATCCCCGGCTGACTCAGAAAGCGCGCAAGCATGATGATCGCGCCCAGCTTCATCAACTCAGAGGGCTGCACGCTAACCCCCGGCAGGATCGTCAACCAGCGACGGGCCCCGTACTGCACGGTTCCGATCACGGCCACGAGCAGGAGCAAGAAGATTCCCCCCATGTAGACCCACGTCGACAGCTTTCGAAGACGGCGATAGTCAAGCGCTGCCGCGCCAAGAAAGCCGAGCAACCCGATGCCGGCGAATGCGATCTGGCGCTGATGCTTACCGGCTCCCGCGCTAGACGGATTCCCCTCAATGTAACCGGCACTATAGATGAAAAAGATGCCAACCGTGCAAAGCGCCACCGTCGCCAGGAGCATGGTCCAACTCATCCGCCTCACGCGTAAAAGATCGGTTTGCCAGCGCTTCATCCTTGCGTCTCCTGGGGCACGATGATCTCGCCGCCGAAGGGAAACAGCAGTCGCTGCATAAGCTGCCGGACGAGCGGGGCCACGGTGATTCCTCCGGAGACGGCATCGTCAATAACGATCGCGATGGCATAACGCGGCTCATCAAAAGGCGCGAAGGCGATCATCCATCCGCGCTTCTTGTCGTCGCCCTTTCGACCATATTCCGCCGTGCCGGTCTTGCCTCCCATACGGATGCCATCCAGGTGCGCCCGCTTGCCGGTCCCGTGCGGCGTCTCGACCACGTCCAACATGCCGTAGCGCACCGCATCGGTCGTCAAGCGTGACCACTCCAGATCTTGGGTCAGCTCAGACGGGATATTCACCACGGCGCCATCCCCCGCCTGCCGACGTCGCGTCACCAATCGCGGGCGATACAGCTTTCCGCCGGTCGCGATCGTGGCGGCAACCGAGGCCATCTGCAGGGGTGACACCGTCAGCACGCCCTGCCCGATCGAGACGTTGCAGATGTCGCCGCGTGACCGGATGCGGTCCGGCGTGGGCAGGACGCCGCCCCGTTCACCGTCGAGATCGATACCGGTTGCCGACCCCAGCCCCATCGCGCGTGCCGTGTAAAAGATTGGCTCGTATCCACAGGCCACACCCACTTCGCAGAAATACGTATTGCACGACTGCTCGAATGCCTTGCGCATCGCGAGCAAGCCATGCCCCTTGTTGTAACGGTAGATCCAGCACTTGAGCTGCGCCGTTCCCATCTGGTAGTATCCCGGGCAGTTGAACTGCTGGTCGGTCTCGACCAGGCGATTCTGCAGCGCGGCAATAGCCACAATTGGCTTGAACGTGCTGCCCGGCGGATAGAATCCCGACACCGCCCGGTTCAGCAGCGGCCGCGCGGGATCGCTGGTCAGGACCGTCCAGTCGGCCGTGGAAATCGTGGGAATAAAGGCGTTCGGGTTGAAGCGGGGAGAACTGGCCAGCGCCAGGACGTCTCCGTTGCGAGGATCGAGCACGACGGCGGCGCCCGCCACGTTGGCCAGGCACTCCTCGGCATATCGCTGCACGTCGACATCGATGCTCAGGTAGACATCGTCCCCGCGCGACGGCGGCCGTTCGCTGCCGATAACGTCGTCATCGCTAAGTGTGTGTACGTAGCCGCTGGCATCGACACGGATCAGCCGCCCGCCCGCTTCACCCGCGAGCATATCGTTGTAGACCTTCTCCACACCGCGCTCGCCGCGCAATTCGGGAAGATAGAAGTGGAACCTCCCCTGGTCATCGCGCGGCGGCCAGCTGTCGTCGTTGTCGCGCCGCCCTCGCGCGTACCCGATCACATGCGCCGCCACGTCGCCTTGCGGATAGACTCGAACCGGTTCCACGTAGAAATCCACCCCGCGCAGCGAGATTTGATGTTCCGCAAGGCGCGCCATGGACGTCTCGCCGATATCACGCCACGCGAGCAGGGGAAGCGGAAGCCGGCGGCTAATGTGCGCGCGGATATCCCGCCGCGAGATCTGCACCGGCTTTCCCAGAAGGTCCGACAACTCGTCGACCTTCTCCTGCACGGCGTTGATCGTGTTGCTCCAACCGCCGCGCTGACGAAACTCGTTCGGATAAAGTGCGACCGCGTAGCTCGGGCGGTTCTCCGCGAGCGATACGCCGTTTCGATCCAGAATCCGTCCGCGAAATCCGGGCATACGCACACGCCGGATGGTCTGCTGGTAGACGCGATCGCGGTACTCCTCCCCGTGGGCTACCTGGATTCCCCACAGTTTTGCGCCAAGGTACCCGACCGCCAGGAGCATCACGGCCAGCACCACGCGCACGCGGGTCGATCCGACATCGGTTGGATGGACTTCGGACATACTAAGCCGTCCGCCGTGTGAATTCGCGGGTGAGGTGATCCATACTGCGCGCCACCAGGAACATCACGGGCGTCGCCACGATCCCGAGCACCGCCGTGCCCGCGATCTTCGTAGTCAGCCACCAGCCCGAGACGTCGCCGAATCCCTCCTGGTTTATCAGCAGAAGGTAGAACCCCGTGGCAACCATCCCGGCGGCGGCGAGCCCGAAAACCGCCGGTGTAATCCAAGTGTCCTCAAACACAAAACCGCGAAACATTCCGGCGGCAAGGGCGACGACGCAAAAGCAGACGGCAGAGTAACCGAGCGGCATGGGGCCGAGGCTATCCGCGAGTAGCCCGGCCCAAAACGCAATCGCCATGGCCGGGCCACGCGGGCGGGTCAGAGCGTAGTACAGCACCACGGCCAGCAACAACGGGAACTTCGCATCGGCCAGGATCCGGACAGACGGGACCGTCATCTGCAACGCTGTGGTTGCGATCAATACCGCCCCTACATTCAAGAATCCAATCATCGTCTCACCACAAATACGTACCTTAATCCGCGCACATCCAACACCGGCCTCACGTCCGCAACCTGGTAGAGTCCGGAGGGATCTTCCTGAACCGCGGTCACGACTCCCACCGGCGCTCCCGGCGGGTAGACCCCGCCAAGACCCGACGTCTCGATCATGTCGCCGACGGCGAGGTCGACACCACGATCGATGAAGTCCATGCGGCAGCGACCTGCGGACCGAAACATTTCCAACGGCCCGGCGCCGTCGATCGACGACGCATCCCCACGCATGATGCCCAGCACCTCGGTGTCCGACACGCGCACGGCCACCTTACAGTTTCGATCCGTGACCAGCAGCACTTCCGCGGTACTGTCGGTTACGGCCAACACCCGCCCGACAAGCCCCTCAAAGCTTAAGACCGCCATGTCGTTGGTCACCCCGCCTGCGATCCCGCGATCAATACGAATCGTATGCCACCAGCCGCTGATATCGCCGCGACTCAAAATCTGGCACGGGACCAACGCTTTGTCCGATTGCGCCGCGAACCCCAGCACGTCGCGCAACGCGGCGTTCTCGCGCTCAATCTCGCGTAGCTGGCGCACCTCGTCGCGCAGGACGAACAACTCGCGAGCCATCGCATCCGCGGAGTCGTTCAGGACCCGCTTCGAACGCAGCGCGCGCACCGCCGCGTGGACATGCCCCGTCCAGCCTCCGGCTACCTGCTGAAACGGCGAAAAAGCCTCACGAATGAAGCCTTTTACCTGTCGGGAAGCCGGAATCGGCAAATTGAGCAATAGCAGGACGCCGGCCAAGACCAGCCAAAGATAATGCGTCCTCTCCTTCACAGTGCCCCTTTCAGGTCTACAGACCTCAGGGCAGCGGTCCCGCCGTGTGCGGGATCAGTAGGTGCGCTCAGATTTCGCTACGCGACGCAGGAAGTTAAGCTCGTTCAGTACAACGCCGGTGCCCTCGGCGACCGCGCTCAGCGGGTCGTCAGCAACGTGCACAGGCAAGCCGGTTTGTTCGGCGATCAGTTTATCGATCCCGGTCAGCAGAGCGCCTCCGCCGGCGAGGACCATTCCGCGATCCACGAGGTCCGCTGCCAACTCTGGCGGGCAGCGCTCCAACGTTACCTTGATCGCATCGATGATCGAGGAGATGGGTTCCTGTAACGCTTCACGAATCTCTTCTGAGCTGATCGTCAGCGTCTTGGGAAGGCCGGCAACCAGGTCGCGGCCTTTCACCTCCATACTTGTATCGTCTCCGACCGGGTATGCCGAGCCCATCGTAATTTTGATCTCCTCGGCAGTTCTTTCTCCGATCATCAAATTATACACCCGCTTCATGTACTGGACAATGCACTCGTCCATCTCGTCACCACCAACCCGTACCGTGCGACTAAACACAATACCGGCCAGCGAAATCAGCGCCACTTCTGTTGTGCCGCCACCGATGTCTACAATCATGTTCCCCGCCGGTTCCTGGACGGGCAATCCTACCCCGATCGCCGCCGCCATCGGCTCCTCGATCAGAAAAACGTCCCGGGCCCCAGCGTGCGTCGCGGAATCTTTGACCGCACGCTTCTCGACCTCCGTAATATCGCTCGGAACCGCGATAATAATTCGCGGTTTGACCATTTTGCGATGCTGGTGAATGCGCCGAATGAAGTAACGCAACATCGCCTCGGTGATCTCGAAATCCGCGATCACGCCAGCCTTCATCGGCCGAATGGCAACGATACTGCCGGGCGTACGCCCAAGCATGCGTTTGGCCTCGTCTCCGACGGCCAGAACGCGGTTACTACCAGCCTCCACGGCTACCACGGACGGCTCCCGGAGCACAATGCCCCGGTCTTTCACGTACACCAGGGTATTGGCCGTACCGAGGTCAATTCCGATGTCGTTCGAGAACAAACTCGAAAAGTTATTCCACATAATATTATTCGCGACTGGAAAACATGGACAGATCTAACGGGCGCAGAGTGCCCCAGTTACGGAGTTATCGTCAATAGATAACTCCATCCGCGGCTTGACACGGCCCGACTCTCTTCCAAAACTCCGAATCGTGCACGGTCTCAACACCATTCTAGGCACCCAGAGCAAGGTCTTTGTGCTGCGGGTCCTCCTGCGCGCGGGCAAGCCCCTTACGGGTCGGGCCGTGGAGCGCCTCTCGGGGCTCTCGAACCGGGCCACGATGCTCGCCCTCGACGCCCTGGTTGAGGCCAGCGCGGTGACCCGGCGCGAGAGCGGCCGCGCCTACCTCTTCGCTCTGAATCGAAATAACTACCTGGTGATGAAGGCGATTCGCCCTGCGTTCAACGCCGAAGAGTTCTTCTGGGACGATGTCCGCAAGACGGTGCGACGCCTCGTGCGCCCACGCCCGCGCGCGGCGGTGGCAACGGGACCCCTCGCCCGCGATGAAACGGAATACGGAGGACGATTGATCCTGACGATGGTCTTCCAGAGCGCGCGCAGCCGCATGGGGGCGCTCTCGACCATGGACCGGCTCTCCGCCACCACGCGCGAACGGTACGCGATGACACTCGAGCATCACCTGCTCGATATCAATACGATGGACCGCGCGGAGTACGTGCCGCTCTGGCGCCGCGTCGAGCGCGAAGGCATCCTACTCTTCGGGACGCTTCCGTAGGAGGTGTGTGGGAGCCTTGGCTGCCCGCTCACATACTCACGAACCCACACACAGCTCGCCGCTAAACGAGTTTCCGCAACAGCAACGACGTATTGTGCCCGCCAAAACCGAGCGCATTATTCAGGCACGCGTTCACCTTCGCCTCGCGCGCCTCGTTGGGAACGTAGTCCAGATCGCAATTCGGATCCGGCGTCTCGTAGTTCATGGTCGGCGGAACCACCCCGTCGCGAAGCACCAACGCGCAGATCACGGTCTCCAGGCCCGCCGCCGCCCCGAGCAGGTGCCCGGTCATCGACTTCGTGGAACTGACAAGCAGGCCCCGTGCACGGTCGTCGCCAAAGGCCCGCTTGATCGCAGCCGTCTCGCACGAATCGTTTAACATCGTGCTGGTGCCATGTGCGTTGATGTACTCGATCTGGTCCGCGTCATGTCCCGCATCCGCAATCGCCAGCAACATCGCGTCGGCAGCACCCTCACCGCCTTCTACGGGCGCCGTGATGTGATGCGCGTCACACGACAGGCCATATCCCGCAAGCTCACAGTAGATCGATGCACCCCGCCTGCGCGCGTGCTCTAATTCCTCCAGCATCACGATCCCCGCCCCTTCGCCCATGACGAAACCGTCGCGATCCGCGTCGAAGGGGCGGCTGGCGCGCCCGGGCTCATCGTTACGCGTGCTGAGCGCCTTCATTGCGGAAAACCCGCTCATACTCAGCGCGGTGACCGCCGCCTCGGCACCCCCGGCGAGCATCATGTCCGCTTCGCCATGCTGAATGTGACGCATGGCGTTGCCGATGCAGTGCGCCGCCGTAGAACAAGCCGAAACAGCCGCGTAGTTCGGCCCGCGAAACCCATGCTCGATCGCGATCACCCCGGCGGCCATGTTGATGATCATCTGCGGGATCATGAACGGCGAGTTGCGGTCGGGTCCGCGCTCACGCAAGATGATGTGTTGTCTCTCCAGGGTCGTGATCCCGCCAATCCCCGACCCCACGACGACGCCGGCGCGGCGCGCATCAAGCCGGTCGATCTCGATTCCCGCGTCCTCAACCGCCATACGCGCCGCCACCACGCCAAAATGCATGAAAGGCTCCAGCCGGCGCTGCTCCTTGCTCGACAGGAAGGCGTCCAGGTCCAACTCGGCCACCTCGCCGGCAATGCGGCAGGGCATCTGGCTCGCATCATAGCCCGTGATCGGGCCGATACCCGACTGGCCCGCACGGATGCGCTCCCAGACCGTGTCCACGCGACACCCCAGTGGGGTGACGACGCCGAGTCCCGTTATGACCACCGTTCTCATCGATCAGCCTGGCCGCACCTGCTCCCCGAATGCGAAACGGACCGGCGACAGGAAAACCTGATCGTCGGCCCGTCGCCTGTACGCTATCGCAATTCTAGCCCTCGCCCAGCCCCTTATTGCCCAGGTAGTCAAGAACCGCACCGACCGTGCGCAATTTCTCGGCGTCTTCGTCCGGGATCTCCGCGCCGAACTCTTCTTCAAAAGCCATCACAAGTTCGACGACGTCAAGCGAGTCCGCACCGAGGTCTTCGATGAACGACGCCGCCGGCGTGACCTGCTCTGCGTTCACGCCAAGTTGCTCGACAATGATATCTGAGACTTTCTCTGCCAATGCCATAACTATTTTCTCCTCACGTTTAGAACGACATGCTCTCGCCGTTCACATCACCATACCGCCACACACGCTGACTACCTGTCCTGTCATGTAGGACGATGCGTCGCCTGCTAGAAATGTCACCGCATGGGCTATATCCCCGGGCGTACCCAGACGCCCCATTGGAATATTGGCCAATGCCTTTTCCCTGGCGTCTTCCGACAGGGCTTCCGTCATATCCGTCTCGATGAAGCCGGGCGCCACAGCGTTAACACGGATGCCTCGTACGCAAAGCTCTTTGGCCAGCGACTTGGTCATCCCGATCAACCCCGCTTTCGAGGCCGCATAGTTACACTGTCCGGCATTACCGACAACTCCGACGACGGACGAAATACTTATGATACTTCCTGACCGCTGCTTGATCATCACCCTCGACGCTGCCTTCGTAAAGAAAAAGCTTCCACGGAGATTTACGTTGATAACATCGTCCCAGTGGCTCTCGCTCATGCGCGGCAGCAGCGTGTCACGGGTCACACCCGCGTTATTGACTAGAATATCAATCCGGCCGAACTCCTCAAAAACGTGGGCCACGGTGCCGTTAATCGCCTCGGTATCGCCAAGATCAACCGCGTAGCACTCGACTTTTCGGCCCAATTCGCGAATTGCGGTCGCCGTTTCCTGCAATCCTTGCAGCGATCGCGCGCAGATTGCCATGTCTGCCCCGTTGGCAGCCAGGTCCAGCGCGATCGCCTTGCCGATGCCGCGTGACGCTCCGGTCACCAATGCCACTTTAGAGTCAAGATCGCCCAATGTCTAGATCCTCGTGATGTTTTTGCGTTGGTCCGATTGAGCCAGCCCTCTGACCAGCTCGCGCTGTCGGCGCGGCCATGCCGCGCTCCGTCCGGTGCCGGCGGTCAGGATTGAATCGCCTCTATGGTTTTCTTGAGCGATTCGTGGTCGTGAATGTTATTTAAGCGCCCTGCCCTGTCAATACGCTTTATGAGCCCGGTTAACACCTTGCCCGGGCCGCATTCCACGTATTCCTCGATACCCAGCGCCGCCAGGGCCTCGATATTGCGCACCCACTGCACGCATCCCGTGATCTGCGCGACGAGATCCCTCCGAATGGAATCGGGATCACCGTGGGCTGCACCGGTCGCGTTCGACATCACCGGAACGGCCGGCTCCTTCACGTCGATTCCAGCCAATACCTCCTGCATTCGCTCCGCCGCGCCCTGCATCAACCGGGAGTGATACGCCCCGGCCACATTCAACATCATGGCTTTACGGGCTCCGGCCTCCTGCGCGAGACGCCTCGCGTCCTCAACGGCGCGCCGGGTGCCGGACAGCACGATCTGTCCGGGCGAATTGATGTTGGCGAACTCGGCGCCGGTCTGCTCGCAGATCGGGACGAGATCCTCGACCTGCAGCGCGAGGATGCCGACCATGGCTCCCTCTTCCTCGTCGCATGCCTGCTGCATGAAACGTCCACGGGCTTCCAGCGCGCGCAGCGCGTCCTCAAAGGAAAGAGCCCCGGCCACATGCAGAGCCGTCCATTCACCGAGGCTCAATCCCGCGGCCGCGGCGAAAGCGGGCTGCGGGATATTGGCTTTCAACGCTTCGTAGGCCGCCACGCTCATCACGAAGATTCCAGGCTGACAGTGTTGCGTGCGGGTCAGCTCCTCGGCCGGCCCGTGGAAGCAGATTCCGGACAAGCCGTAGCCCAGGATCTCGTCGGCGCGTTCGAAAACAGCCGCGCTCTCGGGATAGGCATCGGCAAGGTCTCGCCCCATCCCCACGTCCTGGGAGCCCTGACCGGAAAATACGAAGGCGCGACTCATGGGTTATCTCTCGCGTTCAGGAGGGGCACCACCGCCCCTCACCAGGCTACCACTCCAGAACGGTTGCGCCCCAGGTAAAACCACCGCCGAACACGACAAACAGGACCAGGTCCCCGCTTTCGAGTGAGCCGTCGCGCGCCGCTTCGTCCAGGGCCACCGGCACGGACGCCGCGGACATATTGCCGTAGCGATGCACGTTCAAATAGAACCGCTCAATCGGCACGTCCAGCCGTTCCGCAATGGCGGTCATGATCCGCATGTTGGCCTGGTGCGGGATGATCCACTTCACATCCGCGATGGTCAGCCCGCACTTCTCCAGCACGCGCCCGGCAGCGTCACTCATGCAGCGCACGGCTTGCTTGAACACCTCCCGGCCTTCCATCTTCAAGAAATGGTCCCCGCGCTGGAGACTCTCGATCGACGGCGGCAACGCGGTCCCGCCTCCCGGAATTCCGAGCAGTCCGGCAAGGGACCCATCGGACCCCATGACGCTGCCGATGAAACCGCGCTGCCCATCGTCGGCCGGTCGCAAGACCGCCGCCCCCGCCCCGTCGCCGAAGAGCACACAGGTGGCGCGGTCATTCCAATCCAAAAAAGTGCTCAGCTTCTCGGCGCCGATGACCAGTGCGATCTCGACGTCGCCGGTCGCTATGTATCTCTGGGCGACATCGAGCGCGTACTGAAACCCCGAGCACGCGGCCTCAAGATCGAAGCAGAAGGCGTTGGTCGCTCCGATGCGATCCTGCACGATACACGACGTGCTGGGAAACATCATGTCCGGCGTAATGGTAGCCACCACGATTAATTGCACCTCTTCGGGAGTCACACCGGCCGCCTCAAGCGCCCGCCGCGAGGCATGCGCGGCCAGTTCCGATGTGACCTCGCCGTCCGCCGCACGGCGACGCTCACGAATGCCGGTGCGCGTCTGGATCCACTCGTCGGTGGTGTCGACGATCTTGGCAAGGTCGTGATTCGTCAGAATCTGCTCGGGCAGGTACGACCCGGTGCCCGCAATCACGACTTTTCGTATGCCACTAAGTTGTTTGTCTTCCGCCATGACTGGTTGGGGGGGAGTTTCTCGACGCGCAATTGGGGGTGGCGATTACATTGATTCCGGCCCGGATTCAACCTGCAAATACTCCAAATCTTCCGAAAACGCCCACTTTGCGGCCTTTGTAGAGTCGGAGATCCGCCGAAAACGAGCAGGATCCCAGGGCTGCGCTATTCCAGGCGCGCGCACTCCTCCACGATGTGGTCGTTCAAGTGATGCCCGATCGAGTCGGCGGCCGTGCGGATCGCGTGGAAGATGGCCAGCGACGACGACGACCCGTGGCCCAGAATGCACACGCCGCGCGCACCAAGGAGCAGGGCTCCGCCGGTGAGTTCGGGATCCATTTTGAGCTTCATTGCCCGAAAAGCGCCCCGCAAAAGCAGCGCGCCCAGTGTCCGTATCGGGGTGCGCCGCACCTCCTGTTTCAACCAGTGCCCGATCGCGCTCGCGGCGCTCTCGCTGGTCTTCAGGACGATATTGCCGATGAATCCGTCACAGACGACGACGTCGGTCTGCCCCTCAAAAAGATCGTGCCCCTCCACATTTCCGCGGAAATTCAAGTGTGAGCGGCTCAAGGAATGAAAGGCTTCCTTGGTGGCATCGTTTCCCTTCACGTCCTCCTCCCCGATACTCAAGAGCCCAACCACGGGTTCGG
This sequence comes from Verrucomicrobiota bacterium, assembly GCA_027623315.1. GTDB lineage: Bacteria > Verrucomicrobiota > Kiritimatiellia > CAJWTS01 > CAJWTS01 > JAQBYD01. The sequence continues at coordinate 35,914 of JAQBYD010000018.1, forward strand.
ATCGACCGAGAATATGACGTGAATAGACGCTGCCCATCGCCGCGAACTGCGTCAGCAATTCCGCGTCGCATTCAATGTTGGCGCCGGCATCGATCAGGACGACAGGACGATCCTGCGTCGGCAGCACGGCGGCGATCGCCGGACGGCCAACACCGTCAAGCGTTCGCAACTTGAGCGTCGCAGCGACCACGCAGGCGCCGGTATTGCCCGCCGAGACAACGGCCTCGGCGTCGCCATTCTTGACCATGTCGACCGCACGGCCGATCGAGGAATCCTTCTTGCGCCGCACAGCCTGCGCGGGTGGATCATGCATCTCGATCGTCTCGGATGCATGTACGACCTCGATGGAGGCGGGCCGTTTCGGAAACTTCATCAACTCGCGCTCAATCAGGTCCTTGTTACCGACGAGACTGAGGCGCTTGATGGAATCGAACCGGGCAGCCGCTTTGACGGCGCCTGCCACGATCTCACGAGGAGCGAAGTCGCCCCCCATGGCATCCACGGCGATCCGCATCGGCTAATCGGCCTCGATCGTGACGACCTGGCGGCCGCCGTAATACCCGCAGGACGGGCACACACGATGGGGCCGTGCGGAGGCTCCGCACTCGGCGCAGGTTCCGACCTGCGTCTCGGGATGCGAATGAGACCGCTTGCGCGTTCGCAGTTTACGTTTCGAAGTCTTTCTTTTAGGTACGGCCATGGCTAAAATCCCTGCTTGGGAGTGAAACACCGACGGTTCACTCCAACGTAAAGTCCTGCAGTCCGTTCCAGCGGTCGTCTTCCACCGGCTTGCACTGGCACGACTGATTATTGAGGTTTACCCCACACTGGGCACACAACCCCTTGCAGTTGTCGCTGCAGAGGGGATACGACGGAAAGCCGAGGACAATAGCTTCGCGCAGGTCCTCGGTCAAGTCGATTAAGCGGTCCTTTTCGGGGAGCTCGCGAATGAGGTCGAAGTGCCCGTCAAACACGCTGGTAGCAAAGAATTCCGCGCATCGAGAGCAGCGGCATGCGAGGTCCAGCTCCACACGGCCGCGCGCCAGCAGCTCATCTCCGAGGACCTGGACGGTAAGGTCATAGCGCAGTCCTTCACGGATTTCCACGCTCTCCTCGCTGGAGAGGTCCATGGCGCCCGGCGGCTCCTGGCCAATAAAACGATCCCCCTCTGGACTCACCTTGGCCAGGTCAACAATCATGCTTCACCCCGCACCAAGGCGGTCCAATCGCTGCTGCACGGGACCCGAGACAAAGTCGCTCGTATCTCCCCCCAGTTTCGCGACCTCGCGAACCAGGCTCGAGCTCAGGTAACCGTACGCCTCGTTTGGCATCAGAAACATAGTTTCGACGTCCGGCGCAAGTTTTCGGTTGGTCAACGCCATCTGAAATTCGAACTCAAAATCTGAGTAGGCGCGAATTCCACGGACAATCACGTGGACCCCGCGCTCCCGCGCGTACTTCATCAGCAGACCGTCAAAAGATTCGATCTCGACGTTCTCGACCCCAGGGAGTGATTCGCGCGCCATCGCCATGCGCTCGTCGAGCGAAAACATCGTGCTCTTGCCCTCCGTCGCGAAGGCGAGAATCACGCGGCTGAAAATCTTCGAAGCACGCTGAACGAGATCAAGATGTCCCAGCGTAATCGGGTCGAATGTTCCAGGATAGATAGCCGTGCCTTGCATGGTGTCGTCGAAACGATGTCAGGGTCGCGCAGATCCGCGTGCATACGTCCAGAGCGCGGCCTCGCCGTATTGCCGTCGGTCGATCAAGTTCCAACCTCCAGTCTCGTCAGGCGGCGCATCCCTCGCGCGCGTCTCCATGACGAACACGCCATCGGCACGCAAGATAGAATTCAGCCCCGCACCTTGCAAGGCCTTTGTCAGCCACGCTGAACCGATGTCGTAAGGCGGATCAGCATAGACGATGTCGTAGACGCCGGATCCGTCGCGGCCGGCGAGGAAACGGGTCGAATCGGAACGAATCACCCGCGCCGCGCCGGGTGGAAGCCCGTCCACACACAGCGTGCGCACGTTCTGCTCCAGGATGCCGTGCACCGCCCGGTTCTGCTCGACCCAGCACACGGAATCGCAGCCGCGGCTGCATGCCTCAATCCCCACGGAGCCGGTGCCTGCAAAGAGATCCAGAAAGGCCGCCCCCGGCAATCGCGACGCGATCGAGGAGAAGAACGCCTCCCGCACACGGTCCTGCGTCGGGCGCATGCCGGATCGCGGCACGCGCAACTGCCGGCCGCCCAGGACTCCGCCCGTAACCCTCATGTCAGCGGGCGAACTTCGGGTTGTTGCCGGCGATGACGATCGTGACTTCGCCCTTCACGGGCGCCGACGCGAACTGCTCGCTGAGCTCGCCAAGGTACCCGCGCGCGGTTCGTTCGAACTTCTTGGTCAACTCGGAGCACACCGCGGCGCGGCGATCGCCGAGCACGGAGAGTGCCGACTTCAGGGTGGCGCCCACGCGATACGGTGACTCGAAAACAATGAGGGTGTGTGGCTGCCCCGCCTCCTCTTCGAAGAACCGGCAACGTGGCCCCGCCTTGCGCGGCGGAAACCCCTTAAACGTGTAGCTTGAGGTTGACAACCCCGAGAGCAGGAGCGCTACGTGAACCGCACTGGCACCGGGAATGACCTCGATGCTGAACTCCCGCTCGACAGCCATCTGAATCAGGCGATAGCCCGGATCACTGATCCCGGGTGTCCCACTATCCGAGCAGAGCGCAACACAACCGCCCTGCTCCAGGCGAGCGGCAATCTTACGCCCGGCCGTCTCTTCTCGATGCTCGCGATATGACATCAGGCGCGCGCCGGCCGGAATCTCGAAATGGCTTAGCAGGCGGCGCGTACGCCGCGTGTCTTCCGCGGCGATCACGTCCGCATTGCGCAGGACCTCCAGCGCGCGCGCGCTGATGTCGTCGAGATTCCCGATGGGCGTGGCAACGACGTAGAGCATGGCGGCACTATCGGGGCGACCCATCTGCAGGTCGACCGACCGCCAACTTCAGGTTCCACAACCGTTTCATGTTGTAAGCCAGCGTCACCAACTCCCCCTCCCTCAGATCGCATGGAAGCGACATCGGAGTCCGACGGTCTACCTTTACATATCGTGCGCTCATGCAACGCAGTTTATCGCTCCACGCCGTCCGCTGAAAGTTCTTTTCCCAGGTTTTCCCTCCTGAGGGAAAATCGTAGCTAGGAGGCTGGCGGACACCTTGAGCGGCGATAATCGGAGGGCGGCTAAGTCCGACAGACTCCTAGGCCGAGATAGAAACCAGAAACGCGGACTGCGCCTGGATCTGCATGGCGATCTCGTCGATGAGAGAGGCCTCCGGACAACGATTCACCTTCATCGTCGCCAGGGAGAATCCCGTCTTCGGATTGTGCGGATTTCGCACGTCTTCAATATTAATCGCGGCATTCGCCAGCGACAGGCCAATCTGGCCAAGCACGCCGGGCCGGTCCTTATAAAGAAAGAAGACCGTGATCCCATACGGATCCAGGTAGAGACGGTCGAATCCATCGATGCGTGAAACCATGATCCTGCTCTCGGCGACCGTCCCGCGCACGCTCACCGACCGCGTTTCCCCGCTCGAGGTCGTGCCCGTCAGATCCAGCGTGATAGAGCTCTCGTAGCCCTTCTTCGAATCGACCTCGCGGGAGATGTAGTCCATCCCGCGGCGTCTTAACAGCTCGGGTGCCGAGCGGTAGTCCAGGGGCCGGTCCAGCTCGTCCCAGAATCCCTTGACGATCGGAACCAGCAGCCAGTCGGCGTACTCGTGCAGTGACCCGTAAAAGCTGGTGGCCACGGCCTTGGGGGTGGTGCCCTTGCCCAGCAGCCCGCGACACATTTGCGCAAGCACGTTGGCGAGGCGGCAGTACGCTTCGTCCAACCCCTGCGGGATCTCACGGTTGACGATGAAGGATGTCACGCCCTGTTCGGTCAGCTCGATCAACTGCTCCGCGGCGCGGCGCGCGGCGTTGCGATTGGCTTCCACGGTGCTCGCACCAAGGTGCGGCATCATGAGGTCGGCGATATCAGCCACGGATTTCGCACCGGGTTCATCGGCGGCATATACATCGTTGAGAAAGCGTAATCCTTTTTCGCCCTTCGCCCGGCGCAATGCGTCCTCATCAATAATCCCGGCGCGGGCACAATTAATGATGGTGGCACCGGGCTTCATCTTCGCGAGCAACGCTTCACCGATCAGTCCGTGCGTCTCGTCGTTCTCGGGAATATGCAGGGTGACGTAGTCCGCCTGTTCGAAGACGGCCTCGAGTTCCATCAGGTCGACGCCGAATTCCTCGGCGCGGGCTGTCGTAACGAGAGGGTCGGCTGCCACGATGCGAACGTCGAATCCCGAGAGTCGGCGTGCGACGAGTTGGCCGATGTACCCAAGGCCTACGATACCGATGGTCTTGCCTGTAATTTCACGGCCCAGCAGGCGTTTCTTCTCCCACATCCCCGCGCGCGTCGTCTGGTCCGCCTCCACGATGTGTCGAGCGTCGGCCAACATGAGGGCGATCACTTCTTCGGCCACCGCGTTGGAATTCGCGGCGGGGGTGTTCATGACATCGATCCCCTTGTCGCGCGCATGCCGAACGTCGATCGTGTTGTATCCGGACCCGGCGCGCACGATAATCTGAAGCTTCGGGAATGCGTCGATCACCTCGGCCGTGACCGCTTCGCTGCGTACGATCAGGGCCTCGACATCCGGATACGTCGCGGCCAGCGTCGCCAGCTCCCCGGAATCCTCCTGCGTGACCACATACCCCTTGTGTTGCTCGAGGGTTTCCCTGGCGATCGGATCCAGTCGCGTGGCAATCAATACATTCATGATGTCAAATGTCGCACTCCCAATGAAACTATCGCGCCGTGAGACCATGTCAAGAGTGCGTTCCCGCGATCGCCAGGGCATTCACACTTGACCCTGTGATGGAGCTACCCTAAGGTCCCGAATCATGTTCGGACGCAAAGCCATTCCGGTGGCGGTCAGCCTTCTGTGCGCCGTTTCCGTACTCACCGCGCCAGCCCAGGAGCCGATCCAGGATTCCGCCTACGAGAACCGCCTGGAGACGAAGGCCGTGCGTAAACGACGCAGCGCCCTGCGCCGGCCGAAAAAGGACACCCCCGAGGAGCAACTTCACTACGCGCTGGACCTCCGCAACAACGGGAAGCTGCGCAAGGCGGCCCAGCAGTACCGTGCGCTCGTGCACCATTGGCACGAAAGCGAGCAGGCCACATACGCGCAACTGGCCTACGCCGAGATCCTCGAAGCCCAGAAGAAATACGCGCAGGCGTTCAAGGAGTATCAATACCTTCTCGATTTCTACGGAAGCAACTATCCTTACGAGGATGTGCTCGAACGACAATTCAGGATCGCCCATACACTCATGACCGGCCGGCGCGGTGAGGCGCTCGGCTTCGACGGCTTCCGCGACCCCGCGCGCGCACTGCCGTTCCTCGAGCAGGTCATCGAGAGCGCACCGAACGGCAAGTACAGCGCGGTGTCGCAGTTCTACATCGGCGTGATCCATGAAGACGCCAAGGATTACGTCGATGCCGTATCCGCATACGAGATGCTGCTCTATCGCTACCCTCGAAGCAGCCATGCAGCCGATGGCGCATTTCGACGCGCCAACTCCCTGGTTGAACTCGCCAGGCGGGCAGCCAACGATGAAGCCGCTGCCGAGGAAGCCATGGCCGCCCTGGCGCAGTTCATCCGCCGCTTCCCCGAACACGAGGGCATTGCCCAGGCACAGAAATCCCTCGACGCTCTGAGAGTGCGCGTTTCGACCAAGCACTACCAGATTGCCGAGTTTTACGACCGAATCGCACGGCGTCCCGAAGCGGCGCTGATCAGTTACCGTTATTACGTACAACGATTCCCCTACACCGAACTCGCCACGGCGGCGGAGAAAAGAATCGAAGCGCTTGAAGCGGAGTCTACACCATGAAAAGTTGGCCTGTTTTACTCGGCATCGCACTGTGTCTCGGTGGCTGCGCATCATACCAGCTTGGATCGACCCTCCCGAAGGATATCCAATCGGTCTATATTCCCGTATTCACCAATGAAACCGACGAACCCGGAGTCGAAAGCGAAACGACCCTGGCCGCCATCCGGGAATTCCAAAACGACGGGGCTCTGCGCGTCACGACGGAGGACTCGGCAGACCTGATCCTCACGGTGACGGTCAGGGAGTTCCAACTCAAGCCGCTTCGCTACAAGCGCGAGCAGGCCACGACCGCCGAGGAATACCGGTTGACCCTGGTCGCCGACATCGTCGCAACGCGCACCTCCGACGGGAGTGTCCTTGCGGAACGCACGCACCTCGAGGGCGACGCAGAGTTCACGCTCGCCAGCGACATGCGCGCCGCCAAGCGCGACGCCCTTCCAGTCGCCGCAAAAGATCTTGCACACAAGATCGTCGAAGCCGTCGTCGAGTCCTGGTAGAAAATTCACGGCCTGAAAGTCCGGCTCTTGGCCGGCCGATGCATCAGACCCGCCGTGGAAGGCCCACTTTCAGGCCGCGAATTTTCCTAATGGGCCCCGGTCATCGCGGTCAGGAAGCGTCGTGCCGCAGCGACCGGATCATCCGCGGCTGTCACGGCGGTGACGACGGCGATCGTCGTCGCCCCCTCGCGGAGGAGATCGGACACGTGGTGGAGCTTGATGCCGCCCATCACGGTGAACGGAACACGGGCCACGGCCGCGATCTCTCGCAGTCCCTCGAGCCCCAGGAACGCGTCGCCCCACGCCTTCGTCCGCGTCTCGAAAAGCGGGCCGATGTTGATGTACGACGCGCCCTCGTCCTGCGCCTTGTACGCCTCCTCCACCGAGTGCGTTGAAGCACCCAGAATCAGGTCCGGCGCACGCCCGCGAGTCTCCGCGATGGGGGCGTCGTCCAACCCAAGATGGACCCCGTCGGCACCTACCTCGAGTGCGGTATCCACGTCGTCATTCACGATCAACAACGCGCCGGCATCCGCGGTCATGGCGCGAATCTCGGCCGCCAGCGCGCGAAATTCGCGATTCGGCAACTCTTTTTCGCGCAATTGGATGAGTCGCACACCGGCCGATAAGGCCGCCGCGACAATCTGAGGCGTCGTGCGGCCGGCCGAAAGAGGCTGCGAGGTCACGAGGTATAGCCCCGCCTCGCAAAAGCGCGCCATGCGCTGGCCGTGGAGATCGCTCATGCGTCTGAAAGGAACGAGGTCAGCGGACTCGTCGCGACGGCTTCGGCTCCGATCGACATCAGGCCGGCGCGCCGCGCGGCGACTCCGGTCTCAACCGCGCAAGCAAAGGCCTGCGCCATGCGTGGCGGGTCTCCCGCCGTCGCCACCGCACTGTTGACCAATACGGCGTCCGCACCCATTTCCATCGCCTGCGTCGCCTCCGATGGCGAGCGAAGTCCAGCGTCGACAATGACGGGCACGTTGCTCTCGCGCACGATGATGCGAAGCATATCCGCGGAGGCCAGCCCTCGCCCGCTACCGATGGCCGATCCCAGGGGCATCACAGCGGCGCATCCGACGTCTTCCAGCCGTTTGGCCAGGACCGGGTCGGCCGGCATGTACGGAAGCACGATAAATCCTTCTTGAACCAACGCTTCGGAGGCCTTGAGCGTCTCGATGGGATCCGGGAGCAAATGATGAGGATTGGGGTGGATCTCAACCTTGACCAGTCGACTGCCGCTCAATTCGCGTCCAAGGCGCGCGGCGCGAATCGCTTCGATGGCGTTGAGCGCACCCGAGGTGTTGGGCACGAGCGTCACGTCAGCCAACTCCGCCAGCGGCGCCAGGAGATCATCATCCGCAAAATTCAGGTTGAAGCGCTTGAGCGCGACGGTCACGAGTTGCACACGCGCTGCGCGCACGGACGCAATCATTTGATCGACGCTGGAGAACTTCCCCGTGCCCAGGATCAGTCGCGACCGGAATGAGAGGTCGCCCAGTTGAAGGACTTCGGAGGAATCTGGCGAAGTTCCGCCACCAACGAACGTCACCACCTCAACCGAATCCCCCGCAGCGAGTGCGCGTCCGGCCTGCTCGCTTCGCGGGACGACTTCCGAATTGACCATCACCGCCACGCGCTCCGCGTCCGCACCCATCTTTTGCAATAATGCGAAAATAGAGGTCTCCTCGTCACAGTCGACGTCCTCTCCGTTGACATGTATTCTCATATTCTCCCTGTTTTCAATACGATCGCAGATCAAATCTATAGCGTTTGATGCATTTGCGCAAGGGATGCCTCACCCATTTCGCGGCCAATTCGCATCCGCCGAAACTTTAATTTTTTGCTGGTTGCTTTCAATTTCCGCGTCCGGTAGCTTTTTCCGTTTCTGCCCAGTCATAAATTCGGTGCACATCCGCATTTGCGCGGGGCAGATTTCGGTCGGTATCGTCGTATCTTCTTAACCTGAAAGACAACACGTAATATGGAACGGGCAACGCAAAAAATAGCATCATTAGGGGTCGGCGCAGCAACGCTCGCCAAAATCGATCCATCAGAGATGGATAAGCTCTACAGCGAAACGCTGAAGACTTTCACACAGGGCGCGATCGTAGCGGGAAAAGTTTTAGAAGTTCGTAGCAACGAGGTCCTCGTTGATATTGGATATAAGTCAGAAGGCTGTATCCCCGCATCTGAGTTTCGTGATCTCAGCACCGTACAACCCGGTGACCCCGTAGACGTACTCCTTGAGGAGATCGAGGACGAACACGGAATGGTGGTGCTCAGCAAGGAGAAGGCTGAACAAAAGATCACCTGGGACAAAGTCGCTTCAAAATATTCTGAGGGCAGCGTTATCCAGGGGAAAATCTCCGGAAAAGTTCGCGGCGGACTGCTCGTGGACGTGGATGGCGTAGAAGCCTTCCTTCCCGGTTCGCAGATCGATGTCTCCCCCGTGCACAATACGGACGCCCACCTCGGCAAGGAATACGATTTCAAGGTCATCAAGATCAGCACCGAGCGCCGCAACATCGTGCTTTCGCGTCGGGAACTCATCGAGGAGCGCCTCGTCTCGAAGAAACGCGAACTGTTGGCCGAGATCAAGATCGGCCAGGTGCGTCAAGGCGCCGCCAAGAACATCACCGATTTCGGCGTCTTCGTAGATCTCGACGGCATGGACGGCCTGCTCCACATCACCGACATGAGCTGGGGGCGCATCAATCACCCGTCTGACATGGTCTCAATCGGCGATAAGCTCGAAGTCACCATCCTTGACATCGACCTCGAGAAAGAGCGCGTTTCACTCGGGCTCAAGCAGCGCACGGATAACCCGTGGCTCACGATCGACGACGAGTACCCCATCGGCAGCCGACACCATGGCAAGGTCGTGAACGTGGTTCCCTACGGTGCGTTTGTCGAACTGGTGAAGGGCGTCGAAGGCCTCGTACACGTCTCGGAAATCTCGTGGACCAAGCGCGTCGTGCGTGCATCCGACGTGCTGGAGGTCGGCCAGGAAGTCGCCGTCGTCGTCCTCAATATCAATAAGGACGAACAGAAGATAGCGCTCGGCATCCGCCAGACCGAGGAAAACCCCTGGGACAGCATCGAACACCGGTTCCCCAAGGGCTCGCGCATCACCGGCCCGGTTCGAAATTTCACCTCCTACGGCGCCTTCGTCGAGATGGAGGAAGGTATCGACGGCATGATCCATGTCTCCGACATGTCCTGGACCCGCAAGGTCAACCATCCCTCGGAAGTTCTCAAGAAGGGCCAGGAAGTCAGCACCATCGTCCTCGATGTCGATCGCAGCAACCAACGTATCAGCCTCGGTCTCAAGCAGGCCCAGGACGATCCGTGGTCCAAGATCGTTGAGCAGTACGAGGTGGGCGAACTCGTCTCCGGCGTGGTCACTAAACTCGCGGCGTTCGGTGCCTTTATCGAACTGCAGGAAGGGGTCGACGGCCTCGTCCATATCTCGCAGATCAGTGAAGATCACGTCACCAAGGTTCGCGACGCACTGGAGGTCGGACAACGCGTCGAGGCCAGGATCGTACGCATTGATGCCGTGGATCGGCGCATTGGTCTCAGTATCAGGGCCGCCTCAATGCCGGACGAGCAATTTGCAGAAATGCAGCAGGAGATCGCCGACACGCTCAAGCCGGGCGAACATATGGTCGACCTCGCCGGTGCCTTCGACGAAGCGCTAATGCTCGGCCAGGATGTCGAGGTTACCGAGGAGTGGCACCCGGGCGAATCCGGAAAATCGGGGAAGTCCAAAAAATCGGGCAACCCTAAAAGACCGGACGACTTGGACGATACCGACGACTTGGACGATCCCGAGGACTTGGACGATCCCGAGGACTTGGACGATCCCGAGGACTCAACCGCTTCGGACGAAGCCAAACCAGACGACGCCTAGGGGCTCGCGTCGGGTCCCGGTTGGCGTCGCACGCAGGAAAGGCGTCGTGCCTCGCGTATGACAAATGTTGTCCAGACGTTGGAGGAACGCGGTCTGCTTGAGGCCCTGACGAGTCCGGACATCCGCGAACTCGTCGAATCGCCGACCGTCGTCTACGCCGGTTTCGATCCAACCTCCGACAGCCTGCAGGTCGGCAACCTGGTCGCCATCATTGGACTGTGCCATTTCCAGCGCGCAGGTCACCGCGTCATCGCGCTGGCCGGCGGCGCGACCGGGCTCATCGGCGATCCCTCCGGAAAGGCCGCGGAACGGGACCTCCCAACCGTCGAAGCGATCGAGGCTAACGTGGTCGGAATTCGCGAGAACCTCTCCCGCTTTCTCGACTTCAACCACCCCACCGTGCCGGCCGGCATCGTGAATAACGCAGACTGGATGGCAGGATACGGGTACCTGCAGTTCCTGCGCGATGTCGGCAAGCACTTCCGCATGGGCACCATGATCGGGAAAGACCATGTCCGCGCGCGGCTCGAGGGCGAGTCGGGAATGAGCTACGCCGAATTCAGCTACCAGATCCTGCAGGCCTATGACTTTCTGCATCTGCTGGACAAGGAGGGCTGTCGCGTTCAGCTCGGAGGCTCCGATCAGTGGGGCAATATCACGGCCGGCATCGACCTGATCCATAAACTGCGCGGCGAGTCGGCGCATGGCGTCACCATCCCCCTCGTCTGCGACAGTTCCGGTCAGAAATTCGGCAAAAGCGAAGGTAACGCGGTCTTCCTCGATAGCCGAAAAACGTCATGCTACGATTTCTACCAGTTCTTCCTGCGCACCGAGGACGCGGACGCCGAGCGCTTTCTCAAGATCTTCACATTTCTTGAGCTGCCTGAAATCGACGCGCTGGTCAAAGCGGCCGAGAGGGACCCGCAGAAGCGAATCACGCAAGCGCGACTCGCCGAAGAAGTCACGCGCATGGTGCATGGCGACGACGGCGTACGTATTGCGCAGCGCGCCAGCGACGTCCTGTTCGGTGGCGAACTCACGAATATCAGCGCAGACGATCTGCTCGCAATCTTTGTGGACGTCCCCTCGACCGAACTCCCGCTGGACGCGATTGCCGGGAAGGCGGTTGTTGATATCGCCGTCGAATCGGGCCTGGTCAAGAGCAAGGGCGAGGCTCGACGCCTGATCGCAAACGGCGGCCTCTACGTCAACAATCAACGCGTCGCATCCGCGGATGCGACCGTCGCGAAATCTCACCTGGTGGATCGGCGCGTGCTGGTACTTCGATCTGGAAAGCGCAGCTACCGCCTCGTGAAGGTTGTGTAGATGGAGAACGGGCAGATCGTTGTCTCGGGGGCCCGGGAACACAACCTGAAGAACATCGAGGTCACGATCCCGCGCGGAAGCCTGACCGTCATCACCGGCATCAGCGGATCGGGCAAATCCTCTCTCGCATTCGACACGCTCTACGCGGAGGGCCAGCGGCGCTATGTCGAGAGCCTCTCGGCGTACGCGCGTCAGTTTCTGAACCAGATGCAGAAGCCCGATGTCGACTTCATTGACGGCCTGTCACCCGCCATCGCGATCGAGCAACGCACGGCCGGCTCGAACCCGCGATCCATCGTCGCCACGGCTACCGAGGTACACGATTACCTGCGCCTGCTCTTCGGCCATCTCGGGCAGCCGCACTGCCCTCGCTGCGCTCGCGAGGTCTCTCCACAATCTCCCCAACAGATCGTCGAACACCTGCTTCAACTTCCGAATCGCGCACGACTCTCCTTACTGGCCCCGCTGGTGAGCGGGCAGAAGGGATCACACGACGATCTCATCGCTTCGCTTCGCAAGCAGGGGTTTCTACGCATTCGCATCGACGGTGAGATCTGCGAGATCGAGAGCGCTCCCAAACTACGCAAGCGCGATTTGCATACGATCGACGTCGTCGTGGACCGGTTGCTGGTGACGACCAAGATCCGGTCGCGCCTGACCGACTCCGTGGAACTTGCCCTCAAGCATGGTGATGGCAAGATGATTGCCGTCGTCCAGGAGGACGGAACTGACGCGCGGGATGTCCTCTACTCCGAGCACAACGCCTGCGCCGAGTGCGGCATCAGCTTCCCTGTACTTCAGCCCCGCCACTTTTCCTTTAACAGCCCCTACGGCGCATGTCCGAAATGCTCCGGCCTCGGCACCTACCTCGTCTTCGATCCCGAACTGATCATTCCCGACACCACGGTGTCGCTCAAGGACGGAGCCATTCACGCCTGGCGCCGCGGCGGGCGACGCCTGATCGTCTACTACAACGGCCTCCTGCGCTCCCTGGCCAAGCATTACAAATTCAGTCTCGAGGAGCCGTACGAGAAACTTACAGAGTCCCTTCGCGACATGATCTGGAACGGCTCCGGCGATGAGGAAGTCGAGTTCGGCTACTGGCGCGGCGGCGGCCACAAAAAGTACAAGAAACCCTTCGAGGGTGTATGGCCGAACCTCTTGCGCCGGTACGAGGAGACCAAGAGCGAATACACACGCCAACGCCTGCGCGGGTACATGACGCGCCGCCCGTGCCCCGATTGCGAAGGCAAACGCCTCAAGCCGCAGGTCCTCGCCTGCACGGTATCCGGGAAGTCGATCGTCGACGTAACCGGCATGACCATCGGAGACGCACACCGCTTTTTCACCACCCTGGATCTCACGGAGACGGAGCAGCACATCGCCGGCGAGGTCGTGCGTGAGATCACGAAGCGATTGCGCTTCATGTCGGACATTGGGCTGGACTATCTCACGCTGAATCGCGAAAGCGGCACGTTGTCCGGCGGCGAGGCCCAACGCATCCGCCTGGCCACCCAGATCGGCGCGGGCCTGGTCGGCGTGCTCTACGTGCTGGATGAGCCCAGCATTGGCCTGCACCAGCGCGATAATGCTCGCCTGATCGACACGCTGAAGCAATTGCGCGACACCGGCAACACGGTCGTCGTCGTGGAACATGATGCGGAGACCATTCGCAGCGCGGACTACGTCGTCGACCTCGGGCCCGGCGCAGGCCATTTGGGTGGAGAGGTCATCGCGCAAGGCACGGTCGCCGAACTCCTGAAGTGCCGGCGCTCACTGACGGCGCAATACATGAATCGAAAAGTGGCGATCCAGACCCCAACGCGGCGCCGTAAGCCTTCCGCCGGAATGCTCAAGATACTCGGTGCGGCGGCGAACAACCTGAAGCATATCAACGTTTCGATCCCGCTCGGCGTCTTCGTATGCATCACGGGCGTCTCGGGCAGCGGAAAGAGCACGCTCGTCGACGATATCCTCCGCAACGTGATATTCCGTGAGCTCTACCGGTCACGCGCGCTCCCCGGCAAACACGACAGGATCGAGGGACTCGACAAGATCGATAAGGCCATCGTCATCGACCAGTCGCCCATCGGCCGCACGCCGCGCAGCAACCCGGCAACGTACACGGGCGCGTTCACGCACATCAGGAAACTCATGGCCGACCTGCCGGCCTCCAAGGTCCGCGGCTACGGAGCTGGACGCTACAGTTTCAACGTGAAGGGCGGACGCTGCGAGACGTGTCGCGGGGACGGCACGATTCGCCTGGAGATGCATTTTCTGCCGGACGTGTTTGTGCCGTGCGAAGTCTGCCGCGGCAGCCGTTACAACGAGGAAACGCTTACCGTTCAGTACAGTGGGTGCAACATCAGCCAGATCTTGAATATGACGATCGACGAGGCGCTCTCGTTCTTTGAAAACATTCCTGCCATTGCGACGCGCCTCAAGACGCTATCGGAGGTGGGCCTCGGATACCTGCAACTCGGGCAATCGGCCACGACGCTGTCGGGAGGCGAAGCCCAGCGAATTAAACTGTCGTCCGAACTCGCCAAGAAGGCCACGGGAAATACGCTATATATGCTCGACGAACCGACAACCGGCCTGCATTTTGCCGATGTCGATCGCCTGCTAGGGGTCCTGAATCGTCTGTGTGACGCCGGCAATACGGTCCTCGTCATCGAACACAACCTCGACGTGATCAAGAGTGCTGATTATATTATCGACCTCGGTCCCGAAGGAGGCGACGCCGGCGGCCGGGTCGTCGCCAAGGGCACGCCGGAGAAGATCGCGGAGTGCAAGGAATCGTATACCGGGCGGTTTTTGAAACAGGCACTATGAATCGGCTTACTATCTTTACGCTTTCAACCGTGCTTGCAGCGATGGCGTGCGCATCACGCGCTGAGCCCAGCGAGCCGAGCGGGGCGGCACCGCTCGTGCTCGGACGCGCGGCGCTCGAGGACGGACTCTACGAGATCGCACAGAAATATCTACGTGCGGCGCTGAGCGAAACGGGGGCCGACAAGCCCGAAATTCGCCTCCTGCTGGCCCGTGCACTCCACGGAAGCGAGGCCTACGCCGCGATGGGCGAGGAACTGGATCGCATTCCGACCGCGGGGTCCAGCCCGGCCCAACTCGGATCACGCACGTTTTGGAAAGCCGTCTCAAAGTACGAACTCGGGCGCTCCGTCGAAGCCAACGAACTCATCGCCGATTTTGAGGAGCGTTATCCCGGCCATCCGGATACCGCTGACGTACGGCGGCTTCGCGCATCCTGCTACCTGCACCTGAGCGAACTCGAAAAGGCAATCGAGGTCTTCGCC
Organism: Verrucomicrobiota bacterium; assembly: GCA_027623315.1. Taxonomy (GTDB): domain Bacteria; phylum Verrucomicrobiota; class Kiritimatiellia; order CAJWTS01; family CAJWTS01; genus JAQBYD01. The sequence continues at coordinate 50,936 of JAQBYD010000018.1, forward strand.
CTCCTCGACCGGGAGCATGCTGACGAGCCGCGCGCACGGGAATCCCGACTGGACTGCGCCAAGGCGCTACTCGCCCTCGATCGAATTCCTGAGGCACGGGAGCTGCTCACCCAACTGTCCGACCCGGGCGAGAAGCACGACATTCGCATGCAGGCCCTCGCCTGGCTCGGACAGATTGGAATCCAGCAACAGGAATGGGATGCGGCAGCCGCGGCACTGCAGACCATCGCGGGCGACACGAATGCCCCGCTCAACTCCCGCAGCAAGGCATGGTCCTCACTCGCCGAGATCATGGAGGCCACAAATAATCTCGACGGAGCCGCACAGGCGCTCGGAACCGCCATCGATCAGGCGCCAGACGACGAGACCCGGCAGAACCTGCAGGTCGTCCTCGGCCAGATCCTCCTTCGCGTCGGCCGCCTGGACGATGGCATCGCGCGCCTTAAGGAGTACATCAAGAACGCCACCGACACGCCGCTCGCCGGGGCGCTGCAATTGACCCTCGCCGACGCGCTTCTCGAGAATCACGACAACGCGCGTGCCGCCGAAGAGTTTCAGCGCTACCTCGAGACCTTCGCCGATGAAGCCGGCACCGCCCGGGCATACGAGGGGCGGGGCTGGGCCTTGCTGCGCATGAGCGGCCGCTACGCGGAAGCCGCGCATGCTTTCGAGAAAGCCTACGCGGGACATGTCTCCGCCGAGGCCCGCAGCAGGACGCTCTTCAGCGTCGCAAACGCCTATTTCGCGAACGAGCAGTACTCCCGGGCCACATCGGCATACGAATCGTTCACGAACGTATTCAACGACTCCACGCTCGTAGGCGGCGCGGTGTACCAGATCGGGGAGTGCAAGGTTCGTAGCGGGGAGACCAACGCGGCCGAGCAAATCTTTATGGGTCTCGCCGACTTGGATCCCGAATCCTCCGTGGCCGGCCGGGCGCTGCTGCGTACCGCGGAGTTGAAGCAGGCCGACCAGAAACCGTTCGATGCCATCGTCCTCTTTGACCGGGTTCTCGAGACCAGCACCAACAACGAGATAACGGTCAGCGCACGGCATCTACGCGGCCTGGCGCACTATCAACTCTATCGTTTCCAGGAGGCCCTTAGCGACTTCTCGACGTTGCAAACCCAGACGACGAACATGATGGTTCGCCAGCATGCCGCGTTCATGGCCGGATGCAGCCACTACATGCTCTCGCGACATCAAGCAGCGCTTTCGGCGTGGAGCGACATCGCCACGAATTACCCCGCCTCCGAATGGGCTGCGCATGCACGCTTCTGGACCGGCAAACACTACTGGAACCAGCGTCAGTACGCGTTGGCCGAGACGAGCTTCCTGGAAATCGCCAAACAGTTTCCCGATCAACCGATCGCCGCGTTCGCGTGGCTGCGGGCCGGCCGGGCCGCCATGGAACTCAAGGAGTTCTCGCGTGCGTCGCAGCACTTCACCGAGCTCGCACGGCAGCATCCAAAGCGCACCGACCTGCTGCCGGAAGCGCGATTCCTGCAAGCAAAGGCCAGGAGCAAACTGGGGAATTATCCGGATGCCATTCTTATCTACGATGAGATCATCAATAACTATCCCAAGCATCGCCTCGTCGACAACGCATCGCGACGCAAAGGCGATATTCACTTCTCGCTCGGGGCCGCGGAGCCGGAGCGCTACAAGGAGGCGATCCGTGCCTTCCAGGCTGTGATCGCCAGCCCGACGGCCGACCTCGATCTCGTCCTGCACGCCGAGTACATGATCGGCCGCTGTCTCGAGCAGCTCGACCGTAAGCCGGATGCATTCGAACAATACTATAAGGTCATCGTTCACTTCTTTGACGAACGCACACGCGGCGTCTGGCCGAACGATGAAGCCAAACTGTGGTTCTCACGTGCCGGATTCAATGCGTTTGAGCTTCTCGCCCAGGAGGGCCAGTGGCGAAGGGCAATCCAGATCCTGAGGCGCATCGTCGACGCCAACGTTCCGGCATCCATCGAAGCCCAGAAACGCATTGAGGAAATCCTGACGAAACGGTGGTGGATGACACCATGATGCACTTTATGGTCATCGGAGGCCCCATCATGTGGGGCCTGTTGCTGATGGGCGTCGTGGCGCTGATCGTGTACCTCGAGCGCACGCTGCACCTGCATCGCGCACGCATCAGCTGGGAGGATTTTCTCAGGGGAATCTTCAACGTCATCGAGCGCGACAACATCGACGAGGCGCTCAGCATCTGCGATGACACGCCTGGCCCGGTGGCCCACCTCGCGCGCACCGCGATACTGAACCGTGACCGGGACGCTGCCGTACTGCAGCAGGCGCTCCAGTCCGCGGGGGAATCTGAGATCGCGCGCATGCGCCGCCGCTTCACGGTTATCGCCACGACGGCACAAGTCGCTCCCCTGCTGGGGCTACTCGGGACGATTTTCAAGATGGTTGACGGACTCATGCACATCCAGCAGCAGACGCCGATCGTGCAGCGCATGGACGTGCTCGATCCCCTGATGCAGGCCCTGCTGTTAACGGCCGGCGGCCTCACCGTGGCGATCCCCTGCTACCTTGGCTACAGCCTGCTCGTCGTAAAAGTCGAACGTCTCGTCGTCGAAATGCAGGCCGCCTCCGCGGAAATCATGGCGACTATGATTCGCGGGGGTCGCGACACGACGAACGCGCAGAGCGGGGAATCATGAGTAGCGAAACCGCAGAATGCCGTTGGGATGTCAGCGATCTTCGCACGCGCTACGCCCCCGCCACGCAATTCGGCCAGGGACTGATCTCAACGGCTCCCTGGGTGAACCTGGCGCTGATCGTCGTGTTTTTTCTGCTGCTGCCGATGAACTTTGTCTTGCTGACAGGAATCTCGATCGAGCTTCCCGAAAGTGATGCGTTGGAGGGCGCCCCGTATGGCCTCTCCGCAGTGATCTTGACGCAACCGGGAGAACGTCGCGGCGTCAGACGCGAAGTCGTATTCTTTAATGATCAACCCTTCGATACCGCCAACCCGGTGGACCGCTCCGCCCTCGCCCGATCACTACAGGAAGCCGCCGCCACGGCGCACGAGGGCACGCTCACCATAATCGCTGATCGCGAGGTGAAGCACGGCACGGTCACCATGCTCTACACGCAGGCCCTGAAAGCGGGGTTTAGATTGGTGCACACGGCGACACGAACCAAGAACGTATCACCCGACGCATCGCCATGAAGACACCGAGGCGAGCACTCTCCAAGCGCATTCTCGCACATGTTCCGAACGTTGGCGTCCTGATCGTGATCGCGGTCCTGCCGCTGATGTGGCCCCGTCAACAGCTCTCGACCGCGCCGGTCCAGATGTTCAATCAACGCCGCATCCTGTTCGTAGGCGAAGCCACGACACAGTTCGACCCGACCGCGATCGCGGTCCCGGACGAAGACCCGCAGTTTACCGACGATCCCGAGGGAGACGTCGTTGTGCTCGGGCATCGGCTTAGCAACCAACTGCAACCGGCTACCTTGTCCGCGCTGGTCTCCCCACCCGCGCGCTCTCGCGCCGCAATGGCCAAACCTCCCGTCGCGTCACGCGCACGGCGTGACCTGGGCGGGTTCACGCTGTCTGCGGCTCAACCGAAGGTCTTTCCGACGCTGACGCCCGCTCCGGAACCCGTGTTCTACGCCTTCCACGGAGCGCTCGATTCGGCTGGCTTTACACGGCCCGAGTGGCCTGCCGACGTCATCGCGAAATTTCCAGCGCCGTGGGCGATCAGGGCCGAACTAACGGTGACCGCGGCCGGGCAGGTCGAGCACGTCTTCCTTGAGACAGCGACGGAGGACAACAGCCTCAATGCAAGACTCACCGCGATACTTCACGAAATGCGGTTCACGCCGAGCAAAAGCGAAACCCGCGGGACGCTCTCCATTTCGTTTGAACGGCTTCCCGGCCGCGATCATTAAGGCGGACAATGCCCCTCCCGCCCGGAGAGGACGCACAAAGATCGCCACCGCCAATCCTTGACACCATGCGCCCCTTTGATAACGAATAGCGGAATGAAGGTTCAGTCCGTCACATGGTCCCCTGACAAACGATCCGCGTGCGTCGAGAGATTTCTCGATCGTCCGCCGTATGACCGTCGGCTCGAAGGACTCGCCCGGCGTGTACTCTCCGAGATCCGCCGCCGTGGCGAAGACGCGGTACTCAAGTACGTCAAGAAGTTCGATGGTGCCGACCTGTCGGCCAGCACGCTGCGCGTCAGCCGCGCCGAGATCGCCCGCGCCACCAGGCAGGTCGACCCGGGATTTCGCCGCGCCGCTCGCGAAACCCGTAAGCGTGTCTTCTCGTTCGCGCGTAAAGGCATGCGGGGCGACTGGCAGACGCCCACGCCGGGCGGTGGCAGCGTTGGGGAACAGTTTACGCCGCTGGATCGGGTCGGAATGTATATTCCCGGCGGGACCGCCCCGCTGGTGTCGACCGCCCTGATGACCATCCCGCTCGCCCGCGCCGCCGGCGTCCAGGAGATCGTGGCATGTACACCCCCCGCTCCGGACGGGACGATCAACCCCTACCTTCTCTATGCCCTGGACCTCGCCGGCGCCGACGAGATCTATCGCGCGGGCGGTATACCCGCGATCGGACTGATGGCCTATGGCGCGGGCCGCATCCGACCGGTCCAGAAGATCGCGGGCCCCGGCGGCGCGTACGTCACGGTCGCCAAGAAATGTGTATACGGCGACGTGGCGCTGGACCTGGTCGCCGGACCGAGCGAAGTCGCCATCCTCGCCGGCTCGTCCGCCAACGCGGCTCACGTCGCAGCGGATCTGCTCGCCCAGGCCGAACACGGCACCGGACGCGAGAAGGCCCTGCTCGTGACATCTTCGGCGCGTCTCGCCCGGCGTGTCGAGCGCGAGATCGAGCGCCAGCTCGAGGCCCTGTCCCGCCGCGCCATGATCCAGCGTGTGCTCGAGAAGGGGCTGCTGGTCGTGACGGTCAAGAATCTCACGCACGGCATGCAGCTATGCAATCGTTTCGCACCCGAGCACCTGGAACTGCTGGTGCCCAACGCCAAGCGATGGGCACGCAAGGTGCGCCGCGCCGGCGCCATATTCTGCGGAGCCTGGACACCCGAAGTCGCCGGTGATTTCGTGGCCGGACCAAGCCATGTGCTTCCGACCGGTGGCGCCGCCGCCATGTTCTCCGGACTCACGGTCGATGACTTCCGCAAGCGCAGCAGCGTGATCGCATTCACGCGGTCCGACCTGAAGCAAACCCTACCCGTGATCGAAGCCTTCGGTCGAGTGGAGGGTCTGGACGCGCACGCGCGATCGGCGACGATTCGATTCGAAGCGTCATGACCTCGCGCATCAGCAAGCGCGTGCGGGCGATGCATGGATACGTCCCCGGCGAGCAGCCCACCGGCGACGGCGTGATCAAACTCAATACGAACGAGAATCCGTACCCGCCATCGCCCGCGGTAACGCAAGCCCTGCTCGACCTGGATACCAACTCGCTGCGCCGCTATTGCGACCCGATGTGCGTGCAGTTGCGCACGGCCATCGCCCGCCTGCACGGTCGCAGCATAGAGGAGGTATTGGTCGGCAACGGATCCGACGAGATTCTCGCCCTGTGCACTCGCGCATTCCTGGAACAGGACGAGACAACCGGCTATCTCGATCCATCCTACTCGCTCTACCCGGTGCTTTCCGAGATCCAGGGATGCCGCCCGGTCGAGATTCCCGTCGGAACCGATTTCGAGTGGCCGGCACCCGCGGCTTTCGACGTCCCGCGCTGGGAGCGCTGCCGACTCTTCTTCATCACGAATCCGAACGCGCCGGCGGGCACGCTTTATGCACCCGATGCAGTTCGCGAGTTTGCCGGCGGCTTCGCGGGAGTCGTTGTGGTCGACGAAGCCTACGCGGACTTCTCCTCGTCAAACTGCCTCTCGCTTCTGGGTGCGCTGGACAACGTCTTGATAAGCCGCAGCCTGTCCAAGTCCTATGCCCTCGCCGGCCTGCGCTGCGGGTACGCCCTCGGGCCGCCCGACCTCATCCAGGCCCTCCACAAGATCAAGGACGCATACAATGTGGATGCGATCACGCAAGCCCTGGCCCTTGCCTCAATCAGCGATCAGGACACCTTTCGATGCAATGTCGATCGCATTATCGCCACAAGGACGCGGCTCAGCGATGCGCTGACGGCGCGAGGCTTCGACGTGCACGCCTCCCAAAGCAATTTCCTATGGGTCCGGCCATCGACGACCAGCGCCGGCGCTCTCTTTGAGGGCCTGAAGCAGCGTAACATCTACATTCGTTACTTCGACGGTCCGCGAACTCGAGACTTCGTCCGCATCTCGATCGGAACCGACGAAGAGATCGACGCCCTGCTCGCCGCGATCGACGAGATATCGGGCTCCTAGCCCGCGCATCGCAACGTAGTTGATCACCAACCCACCGTGCGAACGGACGATGATCTCGTACTCGACCGGCAGGACGCGAGGACCTCCGTGTGGCAAGCGCTACTTGTTCAGGAATAGCTCAATCACGGGGACCACAACATCCGGCTTCAAAACCGGAAGTTCGAGCGTGATGTTGCCCTGCGGAGTGGCGGCGTTTAGCGCGGCGTTGACTTCCGTGCTCGAGTCGCGCATACGAATTTCGCTGGCGTCGTTGAGCAACTGGGCGTACTCGACCCGTCCGGCCAATCCGTCGAGGTGCACCGCTCCGAATGGCCACGCAAGAAGATGCAGATAGAGCCGCTTTGTCTTCGCGTTGTAGGTATAGCGGCAATCCGGCGGAGCCTGCACACCGTCGGGCGCGGCGCCGCATCCGTAGATCGCGCGGCTGTGCAGAGCCATCCAGTCACCGTACCCCTTGAGACTGTTCAGGGCGCGCTGATCAAGATTTCCTCGACCCGTCGGCCCCACGTTCATCAAGAGGTTGCCTCCCTTGCTGACGTGATCGATCAACATCTCGACGAGCATGGGCACACTCTTCCACGACGCTTCGTCGCGATGATAGCCCCACGACCCCGAAAACGTCTGGCAACCTTCCCAGGCGAGCGGCTTGCCTTTCTCATCCCGCGGTCCTTCAATCGGAACATACTGCTCTGGCGTCATGATGTCCGGCTTTCCCGGGAGGTCGAGCCGGTTGTTGACGATGATGCCGGGCTGCAATTCGCGCACCATCTTGAGTAGCTTCGCCGATTGCCAGTCATCATGACCCTTGCCGTCCCCGCCGGGATACGAAAAATCGAACCACATAATGTCGATCTTACCGAACTGGGTCAGCAGTTCACGCGTCTGGTTGTGCAGGTAGCGCGCGTACTTGCGCACGTCCCGTTTCGCTTCGGCTTTGCGAAACGCCTTGTCCTCGCCTTGAGGATGGATATGGTCGACCGGAAATTCGGGGTGGTGCCAGTCAATCAGTGAGTGATAGAACCCCACGCGCAGGCCTTCGTCGCGGAAAGCCTTGACCATCGGCTTGAGCAAATCCTTGCCGTACGGCGTTAGGGTCGCCTTGTAGTCGGTGAACTTGGAATCCCACAGGCAGAACCCCTCGTGATGCTTGGTGGTGATCACGAAGTAACGCATGCCGGCATGCTTGGCGGCGCGCGCCCACGCACGCGGGTCGTACAGATCCGGATCGAAATGGTCCAAATATTTCTGGTAATCCTCCGTCGTGATCCGCTCTTGTCGCTTGACCCATTCGTGCCGCGCGGGCAAAGCGTAGAGTCCCCAGTGGATGAACATTCCGAAACGGGCATCGGAGAACCATTTGAGATCCGGCTTCGCAGCCGACGAGCGAGCGGTCTTCTTCTTAGCCATGAGCTGTGTAGTCTCCTGCGGGTTTAACGAAACCGGGGCGTACCTACTCAGGTAGCCCCACCGTGGTGCTACCACTGACATAAGAGTAGTCTACCCCCCCCCCGAACGCAACAGAAAAAAGTTTTTTTGCTGGACTCGGACAGCGTGATTTTCTACGGTGCTGACCATGACACAGGGCATGGTCATTCAGGGCCGGAACATCACGGCTGTCGAGATCGGGTTGATTCGCAATCTGATGGCGGAGCATTCTGACTGGGGGCGTACCCGACTGAGCGAGGAACTGTGCCGCTGTTGGAGCTGGCGCAACGGCCAGGACCGGATCAAGGACATGGCGGCGCGTACGCTGCTGCTGAAGCTGGAGCGGCGTGGTTTTATCAAGTTGCCTGCACGCCAGCGCCCCTCCTCCAACGAGTTTCGGAATCGCCGTGTGCCGGTGGTGGATCATGCGAGCAAGCCGATTCGCGGCAGCTTGGCCGATCTGCGGCCTTTGTCCGTAAGCATCGTCGCCCCGGGATCTCCGGATGTACGGCTGTTCAAGAGCCTGCTGGCACAGTACCACTACCTTGGCCACCGTAATACGGTGGGGGAGAACCTGCGCTATCTGGTCCGCGACGGACAGGGTCGTCCGGTGGCCTGTGCGCTGTTCGGCTCGGCCGCATGGAAATGTGCCGACCGCGACGCCTTTCTCGGGTGGGAACGCGCCGCGCGCGAACGCAACCTGCAATGGCTCACCAACAACACCCGCTTTCTGGTGTTGCCGTGGGTCGAAGTCCCGCATCTTGCCAGCCACGTGTTGGGGGCAATCGCGCGGCGGATTCGCATCGACTGGCAGGATAAGTACGGGCATCCGGTGCATGCGCTGGAGACCTTTGTGGATCGCAGCCGTTTTCAAGGA
>JAQBYD010000019.1 GCA_027623315.1 Verrucomicrobiota bacterium
AAGCATCATCTCTTGATGCACCTGCTTGATGAGGTCCGAGGCGGTGACGCGAGTAGTATTTTTGCGCGCATACCACTTTGGCGGCTCAACGGAGGGTGATCGTGAATGGAAGCCGTAGGCTCGTATGCCGGCCAGGAGCAAAGCTGCATAGGTGGCAATACACACCGCCGGGGCTGATGAGACGCTTGAGGTATTGCGAAGCTGGGCTTGTCCGGCACCGAAGAGTTGCTTCTCTTCCTTGAAGTTGACCTCGATGCCCCAGCGCCAGAAATAGGACTGGATCAACTCCTCCACCGGCATGTCGGCATCGGTGCATATCAGATAAGCCGGTTGCGTGTACTTCCATGGTCCGTTCTTGCGCTTCTTGTAACGCAGGGGAGCGATAACGACGATCTGTACGACGGCCTTCTCTCCGGCAATATGCCACTTGGCCTGAGCGATGTGTTTGTAGCGGACCTTGGTTGTCTTTGGCCCGTTGCAGATCCTGAGCCCCTCCCACGCAATGCTCTTGTCCTTGCGAAGGGCTTCAGGTGTAGGCAATGGCTTGCCATATGAACGCGGTCGTCCGGCTGAACGGCGCGCTGGTTGTTTTGGAGCACTGCGCAAGTTCAGGTCCGAGCGCGTTCGTCCAATATAGACCGTGCGCGCAGGCAGGTGGGGCAATAAGGTTGAGTTGGAGTAATCGCCGTCACCGCAAGCGCGGATGATCGTCTCACTATGCCCGCATTCGTCAAGATGCTCACGAACCTGCTGAAGCAGTCGGGTCGCATGAGCCCCGGGGCTGTTGAGCGCCTTGATCTGCTCGTAATGCACCAGGTCCTCTTTGGTGGCATCCTTGGCAGGCTTGGGCAGCTTGGGGATCAGCTCGATAGCGATCGGGATCATTCTTGAACGTTTTGGGTTGGCTGGGTCGGGGACGGCTGCAGACAGCTGAATGAACCGTTGTGCCCACATCAGGTTGGTATGAAAGCCCGGGCCGAGCGGGTCGCGATACCATCCGGAAGCAGCCACTTTCGTTCCCGACTTCCTGAGATAGGAGTCATCCATGGCGATTACCAATGCTGAGTCCTCGGGCAGCAACTCAAGCACGCCGTCCAGAACGGGGCTGAAGATCGCCGCGCCGTCGACATGTTCGCGATAGAGACGATAAGCCTTGCTCCAATCCTGTTGTTCGCGTCCCAATGTGCTGAGCAGTCCTGTTACTGTACGGCGCTGATTACAGAGCAGGTGGGCCAACATGTGTTGAGCCAGTTCGCCCTGATGCTCTTCCTCTGCACCTTGTTCGGCCTGCTCGGCAACAATCGCCAAGACGTGCTCGTTCAGCGTGCCGTTTTTTTTTCGAGCGGCGATGGCGGCGCATCGGGCCGCTCGAGAACCATAGTGCGCCGGTCATGAATCTCCCAGTGGACGGTCTCGCCCTTGCTGAAGCCCATCGCCTCGGCGATGGCGGAGGGGAAGTTGATGTAGTACTGGTCTGCCGTCTTCTTGCGGCTAATCAGCTGAACTTTCGTCGGATATCCCATCGTGAATCTCCTTTTGTTGAGCTCTAGCATATGTGCTAGATCCTAGAATGTGAAAACACGCCAGAATATGCAAGTGAAAATCAGACAGATGGATTAATGTCTAGTTGAGTGCCAAACTTCAGGGTCCGGAAAGTGTGCTTCGTGATTTGGGCAACACGCCCTTAAAGCAAAAAATAAGCCTTGCGGGGAGCGTAGAATGGGCGTGAAGGGCGGGTATGGCACGACAGCTACGCGTCCAGTTTCCCGATGAGCGCGCGGCGTCGATTGTTGGCACGGATGGGGCATGGCGGCGTGCGCCCGATCTTGACGGCCGCGACTCGCTGGTCTAGAGGTAGCGCATGCACAGGCTAACGACAGGCGATCCGGCACTGGATCACGCGCAAATCGAGTTCTTCCGGCAGCAGGGCTACCTGGTTTGCCGGGGTTTGTTCCAACCCGACGAGGTGGACGCCTTGCGCCAGCGCTTCGAGCGGCTGGCGGACGGGTCGGAGCCGGCGCCGGCGCCGGGGAATTGGGAAGGCGATCGCACGGCGACCGACCCCCTGGCGCGCCACCCGCGCGTAATGTTTCCGCATCGCTGGGATTCGCTCTCGCTCTGCTGGCTGCTGGACCCGCGCGTGTGGGATATCCTGCGTGTCATCCTGGAGGATGAGCCCGTCGCGACCCAGAGCATGTTCTACTTCAAGCCCCCGGGAGCGCGCGGGCAGGCGCTGCACCAGGATAATTTCTACCTTCAGGTGGAACCGCGCTCCTGTATCGCCGTGTGGATCGCCATCGACCCGTCCACGCCCGAGAATGGTGGCCTCTCCGTCGTTCCCCAGACGCAGGACGTCGCCGTGGCGTGCCCGGAGACGGCGGACGAATCCGTAAGTTTTACAGACCACTTGGTGGTGCCGCCGGCGGGGAAAGAGCCACTGCCGCTGGCATTGCAGCCGGGCGACACGCTATTCTTCAACGGCAACGTGATCCACGGATCCGGTCCGAACCACTCCACGTCGCAGTGGCGGCGTTCCTTCATCTGCCACTACATGCCCGCGGCCAGCCGCTGCATCAGCAAGGCGTATTTTCCGCTCTTGAACTCCGCCGGCGAGGAGGTGCCCTGCGACATCAGTACCAGCGGCGGGCCCTGCGGTACGGAGTTCGAGACTGCCAACTACGGGGCGTGAACGTTGCAACGCGTCGGACAAACATCGTGACGGGCCGGGAACGCCTGCGACTAAACGAAGGCTGACGTTTTGCGCTGGGCCATGCCAGCGACCCGGAGCAGGACTTCGCGTTCGGCTCGGAGATTACCTACTGCAAGTCGGGCGAAGCCAGGGGGGCGACGCATCCGACATTTCAGGATGCGGAATGGTGCCAGGTGGATCTGCCCCACGATTGGGCGGTGGAGCTGCCCTTTCATTCTACCGCCGCAGACTACAAAGGTTCAAACCGGTCGGACGTAAGCTCCCGGCCACGGCGGACGGCCTGCGGCCGTGCACGATCGCCATCGGACTCGCGCCCTAAGGCTCTTTTTCTTGCGGATTGTATCCGCAAAATGGAATGGTAGCCTCTGCTCTCAGTTCCGTTTGAAGAGCGAACCTGACTTTTCCGGAGGCGCACCCGAATATGAAACGATACGGTCACTTCCACGATGCGACGGCGTCGTACATGATCACCGACCCCCAGACCCCGCGGCCTTGGATCAACTACCTGGGCAACCAGCGCCTGCATGCCTTTGTGAGTCAGAACGCCGGAGGCCTGCTCTGGCACAGGGAGCCGTACTCCCGGCGGATTACCCGCTATCACTACACCGCCGCCCCCGGCGACCGGCCCGGCTTCTATCTCTACGTTCGGGATCGCATCACCGGTCAGGTGTGGAATCCGCATTTCGCCCCGCGTTGCACCGCGCTGGACGGGTTCGAGTGCCGGCACCGTCCGGGCGTGACGGAATTCATCGCCGCGAAGGATGGTGTGGAGGTCCGGTTCACACTGGGTATCCCGCCGCAAGACGACGCGCTGCTCTGGGATGTGGCCGTGCGCAATACCGGCGGCGCCCCCGCGGAGTTACAGCTGGTGAGCTACATGGAGTTCGGCCTGCTCGAATTCATGCGCGAGGCGCTCGGCTGGTGCTATCTCAAGAACCAGTTCGGCCTGCACTACGATCCGGAGCTCGGCGCGATCCGTTACGACTACCACGTCTTCGAAGCGCCTTATACCCCCGCCATGCTCATCGGTTGCAGCGAGGCGCTCTCCGGCTGGGAGTGTTCGCGCGACGCGTTTATCGGCAGGACCGGAAGCTACGAATCCCCCTGCGCCCTGCGCGCCGGTGCCGAGTTGAGCAACTCTGACCTTCCGTTGGGCGGCCATGCCTGTGCGGCTCAGGGCGTGGAGGTGCGCCTCGCGCCGGGCGAGGAAAAGCGACTCGGCTTTACCTTCGTCCTCTCCGACGACCTGCCGGGCGCCGAATCGGTCGTCAGAAAGTACCGCAGCGTCGAGGCTGTCGCCGCGGGCATCGCCTCGATTGACGCCTTCTGGGCCGGGCGCCTGGGCGCCAGCACCGTGTCGACGGGTGATCCGGTGGTGGACCGCATGGTCAACACGTGGATCCCTTACAACTGTATGGTGGCACTCGACCTGGCGCGCACCATTTCCACGGATCATATGGGCACGGATGGTCTGCGCTATCGTGACACCATGCAGGACGCCATGGCTGTCGCTAATATCGACCCCGAATTCGCGCTCCTGCGTGTGCGCCAGGTGTTCGCTCAGCAGACCCCCGATGGTGGCGGCTGTTTCTCATTCTTTCCCGACGACATGCGTCCGACGACCGATACCCCTCGTCGCTGCGACAACACGGTCTGGCCCGTCTACACGGTTCATAACCTTATCGCCGAGACCGGAGACATGGGGCTGCTCGACGAAGAGATCCCGTACCGCGACGGCAGCCCAGGTTCGGTTTACGAGCACGTCCTGAAGGGCCTGAAGTACATCCACGAGCGCCGTGGGCCCAACGGGCTTCCGACGCTTTTCGATGTCGACTGGAACGACAGCCTGGCGCTGTTCCAGGACGGGGCCGCCGAATCGGTGATGCTGGGCATGCAACTCGTCTACGCCTGCGGGCTCTTCAAGGAACTGGCCCAGCGCCGTGACCACGCGGCGGATTGCGCATGGTGCGACGCGGCTATTGCCGAACTCACGGGCATCCTCAATTCCGACAAGGTCTGGGACGGCCGCTGGTACCGTCGCCTGCTGCTGAGCAACGGCAAGACCCTGGGCAGCGCCGCCAACGCCCAGGGCAGTATTTACCTGAATCCCCAGAGCTGGGCGGTGATCTCTGGCGTCGGCGACTTCGAAGGGCGCGGCCGCATTGCCATGGACTCCGCCGCCGAGTTTCTCGACAGCGAATGCGGTCTGCGGATACTGGCGCCACCGTTCAAGGGCATCCCTGAGCCGGAGGACCCTCCGCTCGGCTCCAATCCGGGCATCGGCGAGAACGGCGGCATCTTCTGTCATGCCAACACCTGGGCGATCATCGCGGAGTGCCTGCTCGGCAACGGCAACCGGGCCTGGAAATATTTTCGCCAGATCCTGCCCGAGGTCGTCTCGGAGAAATTCGGCGCGGATCATTACGAGCGTGAGCCCTACGTATTTGTCTCGTCCATCATCGGCCCGGTTAGCGACCGGTTTGGGGAAGGCGGAATCAGTTGGCTGACCGGCACGGCCAACTGGATGCATGTGGCCATGATGCACTACATCCTGGGAGTTCGTCCCACCCTGGATGGACTGGCCGTGACGCCCTGCCTGCCGGACTCGATACCCGAGGCGACCGTGATGCGGGCCTATCGTGGTGAGACCCGCCGAATTCATGTAGGTCACGGTGATGGAGCCCACGCTTGATGGGCTCGGCAGACGGTGAACTGGATATCGACTACAACGTGCCGCCTTCGGTGGAAAGCCGTTCGGAGTCCCGGCTTTAGCCGGCACCTGATACTTGCCTCTTGAGCCAGACTTTGACATTCTACGCTACACCTATGAAAACACCTCCAGACGATCCAAGCGTGGCTGACGCCAAGATCGAGTTTCGGCGACCCTTTCCCGCCCTCACGGGCGCCGAGCGCATCCACTTCGAGACCTGCGGGTACGTCGTGGTTCCCGACGTGTTCAGCCGTGACGAGTGCGAGCGCATGCGCGAAGCGCTGTGCCGGTTGCGTGCTGACCTCATCGCCGCCAGCCCCGCGGAGCCGCAACGCGGCAGCGTGCGTGGCGCGGTCTTCGAGCACTGCATGCCGCACCACGCCTTCATGGCTAATTTCCATGCGTACGACGACGACCTGCTCTCCTATGCCTGTCACCCGCGAATCGTTGGGATGTGCGAGGAGATCCTCGGGTGTCCGTCGCGGTTGACCGAACTGAACGGCCATCTCAATTCCAGACCGCCGGATCTGGACCTCTCCAAGCCCCCGGACTTCGGCTTTCACACCGGCGTGGACATAGCGTTCGGCAGCCACACGCACAACGGCCTCTATCACTGCAATTTCGTGAAGGCGCTGACGAATCTCACCGACCTGGGGCCGGACGACGGCGGCACGGTGGTGGTGGCGGGCAGTCACAAGCTCCCGGCGGGCGAAAAGGAGATCATCGCCGCCGCCTACGAAGACCGCAGCCTGATTCACCAGGTGATCGCGCCGGCCGGCTCGGTGCTGCTGTTCCCCGAGACCCTAATTCACGCCACCGGGCAGCTCCGCAGCGACAAGGAGCGGGCGATCATCATCGCGGCGCACAGTCCGCGGCTCTATCAGCGCTGGGACCGGTACAGCCACGAGCCCACTTCGGATCCGTCCTATTCGCCCGGGTTCACGCAACGCATACCGACGGCGCTGCGGCCGCTGTTTCTTGGCGCGCCGCATTGGGATCGCCAGCCGCGCTATCGTACGCTCTCCGCGCCGCGCGACGAGAAAACCTATGCCGCTGTGCCCTGGTTACCCGGATCACCCGAAGACCAGGCAACGTGACGGCGAAATCTAAACCAGGTCCCATCCGCTCCTCGCGCTTCGCGCTCGCGGCGGCCGGTCTGGCGCTCGCCGCGGGAATGGCGCCGCGGGCCTATGGCGTGCATGCCACGGGCGGCACGGTGATGAACTACAGGCAGGACGGCACCAACTGGGCCGCGCACGTCTTTACGAACAGCGGAACGCTCACCTTTGTCAGTTCCGGCGAAATTGAATACCTCGTCGTCGGCGGCGGCGGCGGTGGCGGCGCGGTCTGGCAGGGCGGCGGCGGCGGGGCGGGTGGTTTTTTGACGGGGCTCACCAACATCACGGCGGGTTCTCTGGATATCGTGATTGGCGCTGGCGGAAAAGGAGTACGCCAGGCAGGCGGTCCTTCAAATGGCGGCAATTCCCATATCTCCAATTCCGTCCTTGGAGTGATTCTCGCCTATGGCGGCGGTCATGGCGGCGGGGAGGGAGCCAAGGCCACCGATGGCGGATCCGGTGGCGGCGGTTCGCATGGTGGAGGCCTCACTGCCGGCAAAGGCGTTACAGGCCAGGGCTACGACGGCGGGGCCGGCGGCAACTGTGATGCCGGTGGCGGTGGTGGAGCCGGGGGACCCGGCCAACCCGCTGAAAAAGGCAGAGCCGGCGGACCGGGCAGGTCAAGTGTGCTTCGCGACGGTGCCACGGCGGTGACCTACGCCACGGGCGGGAGCGGTCATGGCCGCGATGGTGCCGAGGGCGTCAGCAAAGCAGACAACACGGGCGCTGGCGGCGATGGTGCCGGCGTACCCAACGGCGGGACAGGCGGCAACGGCGGCTCCGGCATCGTGATTGTGCGCTACCAGTCCTTTGCCATCGGGAACCGACCCGTCACGGACGTGACCCGGAAGTCCGCGACCTTCAACGGCTGGTTGTACGGCACCGGTGGCGAGGCCACTTCCGTTTGCGTTCTGTGGGGTGATAAGAACGGCGGCACGACCTGGAGTTGGCCTGAGACGGACTGGTTCGATGGGAGTGAGTGGAGTATTGAAAGCCCTCTGCGCAGAGAGATCCGCGGACTTGCCGCGGACAAGACCTACTATTTCACCTTCGGCGCAAAAAACGCGACCGGCAAGACGATCGCGGAGGCTCCCGTCTCCTTCATCACCGGCGAGGTGACCATCAAGGCCACGCAGGCGCAGTCCTGGGAAAAGGGCCCCGCGGGCGTCCCCGTCCCAGCCGCGTTCTCGGTTTCGCGCCCGGCCGCTTGCGCCGACGCGGCGCTGGCAGTCGCCTATCGCGCCGAGGGCTCCGCCGCCAACGGCACGGACTACACGTCGCTCGGCGGAACCGTCACGCTGCCCGCGGGCGCCGTGAGCGCCGACATCGTGATCGCACCCTGGAACGACATGCTGGTGGAAGGGGACGAGACCGTAACGCTCACACTCCTGCCCGGAGCGTACATCGTGGGCGCGGCCAAGGCGGCGACGGTGACGATTGTGGATACCGCGATCCGTTCGTTTTATGTGGCGCCGCGTGCCACGTCCACCGCGCCCTACGACACGTGGGCCACCGGGTTCTCGACCCTTCAGGCCGCGTTCGATCACGCCCCCGCAAAAGGTGACGCCGTGATCTACCTCGCCGCCGGCCGGCCCCTCAGCGGCCCCGCGCTGGGCGCGACCCATCCGGACAACACGGTCTTCCGCTGGAACGGCGCCAACAACGTTACGCTGCGCGGCGGCTACCGGGCCGATGCCAGGCTTGCGCCCGCCGATCATCCGGGGCCACGCACGGCGGGACCGACGATCCTGAGGCGCAGCACGGCGGATCCCGTGCGTGTGCTGACGCTCACCGCCCTCACGAACGCCGTGATCGAGCAGATCACGATCCGCGACGGGTTGCCCGGCGGCCGAAGGGGCTTGGGTGGCGGGGTCTTCCTCTCCGCATGCAGCAACCTGGTCTTCAAAGACTGCCACATTGTCTGCAACACGAACACCCACAGTTCCGTGGGCCTCGGCGGCGGGATGTATTTCGTGGACAGCCATGTCACGCTGACGGACACGACCATCGCCACGAACACGGTGGTTGGGCCCGATAGTTACGGCGGCGGTATATACATCCACCGCGACAGTCGCGTGACCGTGACGCGCTCGACGATCCAGGCGAACGAGGCAGCCACATCCGATGGCCACATTGCCAAGGCGGGCGGACAGTACGTAGTGCCGGGTGGAATCCTGGAGCTCAACGCAAGCGTGGTGGAAGGGAATCGGCCCTGAGCGGCCGGACTGAGTTAAGAGTTCACGAACGGGTTCGCTGCTCACCGCGCGAAGTCGTGTGCCCAATGCAAACTTTGCCAGCCGGATCGGCCTCGAAGGTTATTCACGGCGGAGTGCGGCCAGCAGCGGGCCGCGTAGGGAGAGATGGACGGCCAGCGTAGTGGAGACGAGGCCGGCCACGATGATGGCGGCGAGAATGAGAGAGATGGTGCCTACGGGAACGTGCATGCCGGGAGCGGCGAGACTGGGATAGATCGCCACGGCCGCCGAAATCAGGCCGCAGACGAGGCCGAGGACAAGCAGCAGCCAGTGCTCCGCAAGGGCGAGCCGGACGATGCGGCCACGAGAGAATCCAACGCAGCGCAGCATCGCGAGCTCGGGTCGACGCTCCAGCATATTACGCAGAACGATGACACCCAATCCGAACGTGCCAAGAATAACACCCAGGCCGCCGAGCACCAGGAACATGCTCAGATACGTGGCCTCGACAGCATGAAAGTCCTCCAAACGCGATAGCGTCGAAGTCACGTCAAGCCCCACACGGTCCAAACGGCGCGCCAGGACTCGCTGCGCCGCGACAGGGTCTGTCCCCTCCGGCAAGTCGATCAGAAACATCCGGTAGCCCGCCTCGGAAGGGTACCGCTCGGAGAAGTCGGCGCGAGAAATGAGGATCGTGCCCTGTAGAATCGATAGCGGCATTGGCAGCACGCCGACGAGCTTGACCCGAAAGAGGTCACCACGCTCGTCCTTGTAAACAATCTCGTCGCCCTTCCGCGGCCCTACCTTCTTGCCCAGGTTCCACATGGCCGTATTCGCATCCCCCACCAATCCGGGGATCACGCCCTCGGGGTAGTCACGATCAAGCAGCGACCAGGGCGCTCCGCCCTTCTCAGCACCGGACATGAACGCCCCGCGATCCATCATCGCCGCCGGATCCAACCCGAGCAGACGAGGCGACTGTGCGCGGTTGAGATTGAAACAACTCGCGTCGTCACCATCCCGGACCTTCAAGGAGAGCACCCCTGCGCCTGCAAGCGCCTCCTCGCGATCCAGCCCGAATGCCGCCCTTCCCTTCTCGGTCTCAAGCGCATCCAGGACCGGCAGCGTCGCCTCTCCGAACAGGGAAAATCCACCGGTACCCGACCATCGCTCGTGCGCGGTTGCCGATAAATCCTGCTGCATGACCGATACGGCGAAAACCAGGAAACAACCGCACGCCAACAACGCGACCGCGGTCAAGCTACGCCCGCAGCGCCGCGATGCGTTACGCATGCCCAAGCGCGAAATCGACAGACGTTCGACCCCACCGGACTCCAGTTTGCGAAGCATCCACCGAGAGAAGACAAGGCCGGACGCGAGCAGAAGCGCGCCCGCACCGAAGAAGGCGTAGACCTTATGCTCCTCGCCTCCGGCCTGCGCAAATCCCGCGACGGCGGCGGCGGCCAACGCGAGCACGATCGAAGTGACGAGATCGCTGAGCCGGGGACCACTCCCCAAGGCCGGCAGGGAGCCCTGCGTCATATCGCCGGCGAGCAATTCACGGGCAGGGCGACGGGTCTGGTGCCACATCGCAATGGCCATCGCGAACACGGCGCAGACCGTCGTCGCGATTATCCCCTCGATCATCGTCGATGCTTCCGCATGGTACCGAATCGCGGATCCGGCGACCGCGCCCTGCCAATACCGCGCGAGCCCCCAGATCAGCGCGCGCGTATATCCAGTCCCCAGGACGCCGCCCAATGCCGATCCGGCGAGCGCGATAAAAACACCCTCCCACAAAAAAAGACGCCGCACCTTTCGCGGAGGATGCCCGACACCAAGTAGAAGCCCCATCTCAGCGGCGCGCTGCTGCACTCCGAACACGAAGAGCATCCCGGTCAGGCTCAGGGCGGCGATGATCAGAAAGAAACTCATCGAAACGAATAGCTCTCCAAAGCTCATCGCATCCGACACCGCCCGGAGCGCTTCTTCGCGGACCGGCACAAAAAAGAGCCCCAGCGCCGCCGGATCGATGGCGCTATTCAGCGCCTTCTGAAGAGACTCAATGCCGCCGGCGCCTACGCGAAAACGCACCGCCGAGGTATCGCCAAACCGGTTGGCCCACATGTCGCGCCCGGCATCGAGCGTGACGATCACTTTAGGAGTGTCGCGATACGTCTCCCAGTAAGCTTCATTCGCCTCGTCGTTCAGCGCCTCCTCGCGCATGGGCATCCCGACCTCCCACTCGCGGCATCGATCCACATCCGTCAGGCCCGGAAACTCCGGTGCGAGAAGTCGCTCGCCCTGCAACTCCTCCATCGACACGACACGAAACACCGTGAATTTGCGCTCGCGCTCGACGAACTCTCCGCCGGGGACGAACTCGTAGTACGACACCGTCACGACATCGCCCGCTTTCGCGACCAAGTGATCCGCTAACCACCGGTTGATCATGATCTGATCGTCACGCATCCCGAGCGGCACCAGCCCAAGCGACGTGTCTTCGGTCGGCTGGGTGGCCACGGCGAAGGAGTACGGAGTGGACCGCGCCCCAAGCGCAATGCCGTTGACCAGGTAGGTCAGGGCGCCAACCGCTTCGCTGCGCCCCGCCGCGGTCAGCGACTGGGCGGCACGGGCGGTCGCCGGGTCGAGGAAGATCCGGTCGCTTTCCAACTGGACCACGTCACCCTTCGCACGCAACGCGATCCCGACGTCCTCCAGCTTCCATGCATCTCTGAGCGCGGCTGAGAGCTGATCGGAGGATAGCGCCCCGCCCACGGGCCGGCCGACGAGAAGGAGGTTCGCACGCCGCGGAAGCCCGATGGCCTCCTGCAACCACTCGATGTCGACGAAGACGTTGTAGGGCGCAACCTGGTTGGCCGTCAGACTGAAGCGGCCCAGACGATCATCCGGCACGACATGTCGCACCGTAAAGCGGCCGCGCTGGGTCAGCTTCTCACTTCGCGACGACAAGGGCGCGTCGCGCGGCATCAGCCCCGGCTTGCCTACGCGCACGGAAATCTCGGCGCCCTCCGCCGCCCCGAGCTGGGCAGACAGTTTATGGTTGATCCCGACGCTGCCCGCATCCAGCGGGTAGGCGGCACCCTCGGCGAGTGCCCAGAAGCGATCGTCGACGCCGATGATCTGGACGTGATTCACCTGTGCCGGCTCTCCGTCGTCGGTATCCATGATGACGACACCATGCAGGACCAGCGCCGCTACGATGGGGGCGTTGCCGTGCTCAGCCATGCGTTGGGCGAGCGCCGCGTCGAAAAAGCGCCCGTGTGCATGCATCGCGGCATGCGTCTGTCCGAGTCGCATCAGCGCGAACTCTCGCAGACTATAGGAGACACTGTCGCCGACGAGGAGTCCGCCCACGAGTACCGCCGCCGCAAGCGCGGTGCCGAGAAAGACGCTGAGTTGCGTGCGCCAGTAAAATCGCACGCCCCGCAAGGCGAGCGTCCGGTATGATAGCGATGCCTTCACATTCGCCGCCGCGCTCACCCCGTCGCGTCTAAACGACCGTCGCGAAGCTGCAACACGCGCCCCATCTGCTCCGCCAGGGGGAGCGCATGGGTCACCATCACCACCGCAACGCCCGCTTCACGGTTCAGTTCAACGAGCAACTCACCGATGGACTCGGCCGCGGCCCGGTCCAGCGACCCGGTGGGCTCGTCCGCCAGCAGCAGGGCCGGTTGATTGATCAACGCGCGCACGACCGCCACGCGCTGTTGCTCGCCGCCAGACAGTTGACCCGGCCGATGCTCGAGACGATGCGAGAGCCCGACACGGTCCAGCAAGCTGCGGCCGCGCACTTCGGCCGCCGCCGTGTTTCCCTGCACCATCGCGGGCACGAGCACATTCTCGAGGATATTGCACTGCGGAAGCAGATGATGAAGTTGAAACACGAAACCAATCCGCCGATTGCGCAACGCGGCCAGCCGGTTGTCATCGAGACCGAGAAGATCCTCGTCTTCGATCGTGACCGTACCCGACGTCGGACGGTCCAGCGTTCCCATGATATTGAGGAGCGTACTCTTACCGGAGCCGGAGGGTCCGACGATCGCCACCATCTCACCTGCATCCATCGCAAGATCGATGCCCGAGAGGATCTCATCCTCGACACCCGGGTACTGCTTCGATACGCCCTTCAGTTCAAGTAATGTAGACATGGTGTCTTCCTAGTCTCCCACGGACGGCCCCGCGTCATTTGGACTCTGCCCGATACCGTACGCGGCGACATGACCATCGTCGATCCCAACCACAATCATTCCGCCGATCATGCAAGGCCCCGTGATTTCGTCACTGACCTCGCGTTTCCAGCGCAGCGCCCCGTCGGCCAGAGAAAGCCCGTAGAGGACACCATCGGTGACCGCGATGACGCCATCGGCCGCGATCACCGGGGACTTCGAGTCTCTACCGCCGCTGTCGTACGACCACACGGTCTTTCCGGTTTGTCGGTCGAGACAATAGACCGCGGCGTCACCTCCGCAGAACACGACACGCGAATCCGTTACGGCCGGTGTGGTGAAAAGTTCGCCGGCGCTGTCCTCGTTCCTCCACAGCACCGTTCCTGATTCCAGGTCCACGCAGACCATGACTCCGCCGCGGTTTCCGCCGAATGCCCGGCCGCCGGACAAGGCAACCCCGCCGGCCATCTCGCCACCCTCGCCCACATCAACCGATGTGCCCAGTTTCCCACTTACGGCGTCGAAGCGGTGGACGGCGGCGGCACAGTTTCCGAAGACCACGTTGCCACCCGATACGGCGATGTGTGCATCGCAGCGATCCAGTGGATCTCCGGTCCAGAGCCGGCTCCCGTCGAGCGGATTGAGGGCATGCAGAGCACCGGACGGCTGGGTCATCACAAATACCCGCCCCGGCGCCGAGTTCGGTGTGCCCTGGATGCGCTCGCCGGCCTCGTACATCCATCTCCGCGCTCCATCCTTTATCGACAGTCCGTACGTCCGACCCGACTCGGCGGCAACCACAAGCGCTCCGGAATCCAGGTAGAGGGGTGGCGCTTCGAACGACTCTGCATCCGTCTCGTCCGACTCCCCCGTCCGCTTGATCGTGACCGCCCAGAGTTTGGTCCCCGAGGCATTCAGAGCCGTGACCGTGCTGCCGTCGGCAATACAGAAGAGACGGTCGCGGTCACCCACGACAGGAGATGGAAGGTCGCGACCGACACGGGTTCGCCACAGGCGCACCGGCACCGTCGGAAATGCGTTGGTCGAGACGCCGGTCAGGGCGGAGTTGCCGTGATAGGTTGGCCAACTCTGCGCCCACGCGGGGCACACCGCACACACCACCAGCAGAATCACTCGAAGCAACATCGTCTTCCTTTTCGCGAAGCCGGCCCTGGTTCGAGGTCGATCCATCGCCGCTCCGCCGTGCACTGTAGAACCGTTTCGCCAGAATGCAATCGGGCTCGAATCGCTTCGCCCCTCATGCGTAACCTTTTCGGCATGACTTCGCGAGCGTGTGACTCGCCGGTGACGTACGCGTTGGATCGAGTATCGTTGCCCTGTGCGCCTGACGTCAAGCCGTCTTGACACCTCCGCCACTCCAGAGTGTACGCATCGTTTCGAGTCATCCCCTATCTGGGATAGAGAAGCGGGAACGCTGCTTTCCATGCACGAGCGCATCCCCCAAACCGTCTCGCACGGCCTCCGCGATCGCGCGATGACCATCCGCATTGGGGTGCCCGTCAATCGACTCGGGATACGGCTGCACGCCGTGGGATAGAAGGTCTCGCAAGGCTGCGGCACCATCAATCACCGTGATCCCGCGCGCGCAAGGGCGGTGCCGTTCCGAAATCCACGTGCATCCGTGACCCGGGTAATCAGGGCTTGGCCGGCGGCCGACACGATCGTCCGGGACCCAGTGAGCGATCTTTGCCGCCGCACGCCCTCGCCCCGCGGCGAGCGAAAGCCGGGGCGAAATCTCAACGCCCACACGGAGTGCCGCTTCGATCGACGCCAGGACCACCGCTACAACCACAACCATAACTCTGAAGACTATTTACTTCACCTGCGTGCTTCACAACGCGGTCTAACTCGAGGCTGCGTGGACTCCCTGGGCGGCATGTTCCGCCACAACCGACTCGTATACGCTGATCATGCGCCGGGCCATGGTCTCAACGTCGAACTCGCGATGGGCGGCTTCGCGCCCACGCTCGCCCAACTCTCGCGCGAGGGCGCGGTCACGCAAGAGCGGCTCGAGGGCGGTGGCGAGAGCCTCGGGACTATCGCCCTCGTAGTGTACGCCGCCGCCGGTCAGATCGATCAGTTCCGGAAAGGCACCGACGCGCGGTTGCACCACGGGAACCCCGGCCGCCCAGGCCTCCACCATGAACATTCCGAAAGCTTCTCCGCGCGGGATCGGCACCGACAGTACGGAGAGGTCCCGCAGGAAGCTGATCCGCGCGGCGCGGTCCAAGTCAGGCAGAAAATGCGCGTCACCGTCCATGCCGGCGCGGGCCAGGCGAGTTCGTGCGCGCTGGAGAAAGCGGCGGTCGTCTCCGATCAGGCCGCCCATTGCGCGCAACTGAAGATCCTCAAGCCCTGTCTTCCCTTTCAATATCATGAACGCATCGATCAATGTATCCAGGCCGAGCGATTGACAAAGCTTGGAAAGATATCCGATGACCGGCGGCCCGTCGTGACTCGCGACCTGGTATCCGGTCAAATCGACACCGATGTGGACCGGCTCGATGACGGACGGGTCCAGTTGCAGACGCGCAGCCATCGAATCGCGATAATAGTTGCTGACCGTCACGAAGCGGTCGCAGTCGGCGGTGCGTTCGCGAATGGCGTCCCAACACGCGGCTGCAGACGTCGGATCGAGCGCATCGAGCCACTGGTCTTCGTCCTGCATGGTGCAGACAATCGGAACGTTGAGCACCTGCTTGATCCGGCGTGCCAGCCCGATCAGCATGCTGAGTGAGAGGTGAACCACATCGGGCTTCTCGATTTCGGCGAGCCACGTGACCATGCGCTCGAGTTCCTTGGCCTGGTTTCCGTCCTCGCCGCGCAGCATGGAAAGCGTCATCTCTCCCATTCCGGCGGCGCGTGTGCGGCCCTCGCGTCGCGCGGCCATGCTGAGCATCCAGCGCGAGTCGAACAGGCGGTCGACCCAGCGCGGCGTGTTGCGGAACATGGGTAACTTCTGCTGGAGGTAAACGTTAATGCCGCCGAAGAAGACGGGCGTGTCGCGGGCGATGTCGGGTCCGTCGGTGTAGAGGGGCAGGTACATCGGAACGAGAATGACGTCCTGTGACTGTCTGCGCAGCGCCTGGACCAGGGCGGTGTCGCGCAGGCAGTTTTCGCAGTAGAAGGTGCCGCCGGATCCGGGCAATACATGCACGATCTTCATCGGCCGCGAGCATACACCAAGAGCTGGGCGCGTACACTTCCTTTGCTGGAGGCGGCTTCTACTTTCCAATCTCGCCCGGTTATGCAATGGTGCACGGGTTTTTGCGGAACGATTCAAGATGACATCCACTCTTCCATTCACACGCGAACAGCTGGAGGCGATTGCCGCCGAGCACCCGACGCCGTTTCATCTCTATAATGAAGCGGGGATTCGCGCCACTGCGCGTGAGCTGACCTCCGCCTTTTCATGGGCGCCGGAGTTTCGTGAGTACTTCGCCATGAAGGCTACGCCCAATCCGTACATCCTCAACATTCTGCGCGAGGAAGGTTGCGGCGCCGACTGCAGCTCCATGGCGGAGCTGGCCCTGGCCGAGGCCGTTGGAATCACCGGCGAACAGATCATGTTCACTTCGAACAACACGCCGCACGAGGAGTTTCAGAGGGCGCGCGAGCTTGGCGCCGTGATCAACCTCGACGACATCACGCACATCGACTACCTCGACGAGCATGTGGGCCTTCCCGACCTGCTTTCGTTTCGCTACAACCCGGGGCCGCGACGCACGGGAAACGCGATCATCGGGAATCCCGAGGAGGCCAAGTACGGATTCACGCACGAGCAGCTGCTGGAGGGATACCGCATCATCCGCGAGCGTGGTGTGAAGCGATTCGGCCTGCATACCATGGTCGTTTCCAACGAACTGGACGCCTCGGCATTCATCGAAACGGCGCGCATGCTATTTGCACTGGCGCTGGAGATCCACGAATCGTGTGGGGTACGGATCGAGCTGATTAACCTTGGCGGCGGCATTGGTGTCCCCTATCGCCCCGACCAGACCCCGGTTAACCTGGCCGCGCTTGGCGAGCAGGTGCGTGACCTCTACGAGGAACAAATCGCTTCCACGCCGCTGCATCCGCTCTGCATCGCGATGGAGAACGGGCGCATGATGACGGGTCCGCACGGGGTCCTGGTGACGCGCGCACGCCATCGCAAGGACACCTACCGTCACTACATCGGCGTCGATGCCTGCATGGCAAACCTGATGCGCCCGGGCATGTATGACGCGTACCATCATATCTCGGTCATGGGCAAGGAAGACAGCCCGCACGATCACGTGTATGACGTCGTTGGCTCGCTCTGCGAGAACAACGACAAGTTTGCGATCGAGCGCGATCTCCCGGCGATTGAGACCGGAGATCTGCTTGTGATTCACGATGCGGGTGCGCACGGGCATGCGATGGGCTTCAATTATAACGGCAAGCTGCGCTCGGCCGAACTGCTGCTCAGGCAAGATGGATCCGTCCGCGAGATCCGACGCGCGGAGACGGAGGCGGACTACTTCACGACGCTGGACTACCCGGGGTTGACGTGATCCGGAATCGTCATGAAGACAGGTCACCGCATCTGGACAGGAGAAACACCTGCACCAGACGCGGATCGCCGCTTCGTTGAAGTTGGGGCTGCTGAAACGTGAGGGCGGGGAGATTACTGCTGCTTCCCGCTGCCTTCCTTGTGGCTGCCTTCCGCCTTGGCGGCCGTGATGCTGTTGACCTTGGAGACCAAGAGCCACTGCGTCCCGGCGTCATCGGTCTCGACGGTGCCATCGACGCTGACTTTGCCCGTGAAGGCCTTCTTCACGAGCTGCGCGGCCATCTTCTCATCAAGGCCTTCAGCGCCTTTGATGTAATAGACGTTCTCGCCGTCGCGCAGGGCTACGGCGCAGGCCTTGGCCTTCGTCTGCTCGCTGAATGTGCAGTGCGCGCATCCGGCATCGCCCTTGAATGTCTGGGCTTTTGTCTCATCGGCCGCCGGCGCTTCCGGTGCCTCATCCGTTCCCTCTGCGGCGAAAGCCGCCGAGGCCGTCATCATATACGCTGCACAAAGCAACGCGATTGCATACTTCATTGTATCTCTCCTGCCGGTTTACGGGATCCGGGAACGCCCGATGACAGCCCCCAGATTTGCCCCATGGGTTAAGCTGTTCAGTATACGGAACCCACGCAGCATTGGATAGCGTTATTATCCTATCGTCGTGGAACTACGGTCCACGCCCGAATGGCACGCCTGAACCATCTGTTCCGTCCCAAAACGCTCTTATCGTGATGCCATTCCGGTCGACGCCCTAACCCGGATATCTCACACTTTTCCTACTACGAAAAAGTGTGAGATGTCCGGGCTAAAAGGGGCCGCCGAGGACGAAGCGGATAAATCCGGTGTCGTCGAGGTCGAAGTCGGTGGGAAGGGCGGGCGGGCTGGTTTCAAACTCGACGGATCGCTGCGTGCTCCGGCCCAACTCGACGGTGAAGTGATGCAGATCGGACATCTGGTAGGTGACCCCGACGGCGAAACGGATATCCTCCAGCGAGATCCCCTCACGCTTGAGCCCATCCTTGTCACCGACTCGATAATCCACATTGTTCCACTCTGCGGAAAGGTGGGCCCGCCACTGGTCGTTGATCCCCCAGAGGGCGCGACTCTCGGGAATCATGATCTGCATCCAGACATAATCACTGGCGGCCCATGTGATGCCGAGTTGCGGCCGCACGACCGTAATAAATTCCGGCCGGATCTCGAGCCCCGCCACGCCCGACAGTTCCGGCGCGAAAGACCGGATCACGCGCACCGAGAAGGGGAAGGCGAGCGCATCGAGTCCGAAATCCTCTAAATCCGTGTAGAGTCCGGGTTGGAATCCGAGTTCGTAGGCTAATTCGCGGTCCGTGCGCCAGGTTAGCGTGCCGTCCAGGGCCAGTTTCAGGACTTCGTCCGGCAACCCGACGCCGGCGGAATCCTGGAACAACGTGATTTGCGCTGCGAGCGCCGCGGCGATATGCCCCATGTTCGGGATCCGGTAATAGGCGAACTCCCAGTTTCCGCCGATTTCGTCAATCGTCGTGTCGCCGAAGCCCTCGACGTTCGACTCGAACAGGCTGACCAATTCCACTCCGTAGAGCGGCTCCTGAGGATTGTCGAGGATCTGGTCGAAGCCTGACGATTCCCCGGCATCCTGACGCTGAAACGGAACCGCGCGAGCGGCGGAAGAGAGCGCCATCGTGAGACCTGTGAGGATGAGGAACTTATGCATCAATACCTTCTGTTTTGGGTGAACCGTTCTTCAGCCATCATAGCGTCTGGGGAATCGGATGCCACACTAATCCATCCCGCACCGCCGATCGGCGAGATCAAGCGATAGGCGCCGGCCGGTCGAGGGATTCCGGATTCAGGAGAGCTCTTCCCGGAAGGCCATGACGTCGCCGATGCGCGAAGCATCAGCGAGCAGCATGGCCAGGCGGTCGATACCGAGGGCCACGCCGGCGCAGTCTGGAAGGCCGGACTCAAGCGCACGCATGAATTTCTCATCGATCTCGTACACGGCTTGTCCACGCTGATGGCGTTCGCGCGCACAGGATTCAAAACGCGTGCGCTGCTCGGCGGCATCGGTGAGTTCGCTGTAGGCGTTGGCCAGCTCAAGTCCCCCAATGCAAAGCTCCCAGCGCTCGGCGACTTCGGGTTGCGTGGGTTTCAGGCGTGCAAGCGCCGCTGCTGACGCTGGATAATCCGCCATGATCACCGGGCGGCCCTGCGCGATCGCGGGCATGACCTTCGCGGTCATGTCACGATCGAATCGATCCCCATCGAAGTTTGCGACGGGATCCCAGCCCGCGTGCTCAAGGTAGAGATCGCGGACGCGGCAATAGTCCCATACCGGCATCAGTTCAATGGCCCGGCCCTGGTAGGTCAGCGAGGTGGAGCCCACGACCGCTCGCGCCACGCTATCGACCAGGGTCTTGGTATCGACCAGCACGTCCGAATAGTTGGCATCCGCGCGGTACCACTCCAGCATGGTGTACTCCGGATTATGCAGATCCCCCCGCTCCCCGTGACGAAAGCATGGTCCGATCTGGAAGATCCGGGAGTGCCCGGCGGCGAGGAGGCGTTTCATGTGCAACTCGGGCGAGGTGCGCAGAAACCCCGATCCCGACGGGATCGCGTCGATGTGGCTTTCCAGCGCCGGGGTGGCGACGCGAAGCGGCGTTTCGATCTCGATGAAATCGCGCTCCAGGAAGAAATCGCGAGTGGCTTGCAGCAGCCGGCTGCGCAGGCGCAGATTACGCCGAAGAGGATCCAAACGCCCCCCCCCCGCTCAGGCCTTGCTGACGCGATCGGAGTATTGACCGGTGCGCGTATCGATCCGCACCGTGTCACCTTGATTGATGAATATCGGCACCTGGATCTCGTATCCGCCCGCAATTTTGGCGGGCTTCAGCACATTCGTGGCCGTATCGCCGCGAACGCCGGGTTCCGTATCGACGATCGCCTTCTCGACGAAGGTCGGCAGCGTCACATCCATCGGCTGGCCGCGGTAATAGAGCACCTCGATTTCGGTATCCTCGACCAGAAAGTGGCGTGAATCTCCAAGAATCGCCGCCGAGAGCGTCACCTGCTCATACTTGTCGTCCATGAATATATAGTCGTCGCCATCCGCATAGGAGTATTGAAACTTGCGGTTCGAGAGTTCGGGTTTGGCGAGCTTATCGTTGGAGCGGTAGGCGCGCGACAGGGTCGAGCCGTTGACCATATTCTTGAGCTTGCAGTTGTAGATCGCCTGCCCCTTGCCCGGCTTCACAAAACTGAAGTCGGTGATTACGTAGGGCGCGCCATCGATTTCAACCTTAAGACCTTTGCGTAAATCTGATGCGCTAAACATATGTCATCTCCTCTCGAAAAAACGGCCCGTACGATAGTGTCCCCCAAGCGCGCGTGTCAACCCCGTTCCGCCCCTCACCCCAAGCCCTCTCGGACGCCTCGTTGGGGCCCCGGCGCGCGCGGGCCGGAGCGACATTTCTTCACCGGACTTGACATCCCTGCTTGCATCTCGCTCGGCGGTTCTTTAAGGTCACGCTTTTAGAGGCCGCAAGGGAGAGGCTAACGGGCGAGACTATGGCAGCAGGAAAGACCGGACCCAAATACGACGCTACAAGTATTTCGGTACTCGAGGGCATCGCAGCCGTACGCAAGCGTCCGGCGATGTACATCGGCGACACTGCCGAGCGCGGCCTGCACCACTGTGTTTACGAGGTTGTCGATAACAGTATCGACGAGGCCCTCGCCGGATACTGTACCGAAGTTCTGATCAAGCTGAACGCCGGCGGATCGGTCACCGTGATCGATAACGGCCGTGGAATTCCCGTCGACATTCATGCCACCGAAAAGAAGCCGGCCGTCGAGGTCGTGCTCACCACGCTCCACGCGGGCGGCAAGTTCGACGACAACAGCTACAAGGTCTCCGGCGGCCTGCACGGCGTAGGCGTCTCGTGCGTGAACGCCCTCAGCGAGTGGCTCGAGGTCGAGGTTCGCCGCGACGGCAAGGTCCACCACCAGCGCTATGAACAGGGAGCCGTCGTGTCGAAACTCGAAGTTATCGGCAAGAGCGATACGACCGGCACGAAGATCACGTTTATGCCGGACAGCACCATCTTTTCCACGACGGTGTACCAGTGGGACATCCTGGCCGCACGCCTGCGCGAGCTCGCATTTCTGAACAAGGGAATCGCGATTCGCTTCTCACAGGAGGAGACCGAACGCGAGGAGCTCTTTCAATATGATGGCGGCATCATCGAGTTCGTTGAGCACCTCAACCGCACACGCTCGGCGCTGCACCCGCAGCCGATCTACTTCGAGAAGGGCAAAGACGATGTGGTGGTCGAAATCGCGATGCAGTACACGGACGCCTACAACGAGAGTATTTTCTGCTACGCGAACAACATCAACACCATTGAGGGCGGCACGCATCTCAGCGGATTTCGCTCCGCGTTAACGCGCACCGTCAACACCTATGCGCGGTCCAGCAAGCTGATCAAGGACGACAAGGAAACGATGCTTGGCGACGACATTCGCGAGGGATTGACGGGTATCATCAGCGTCAAGATGTCCGACCCCCAGTTTGAAGGACAGACCAAGACCAAGCTGGGGAACAGCGAAGTGCAGGGCATCGTGGAGTCCGTCGTCAACGAAGAATTCGGGGCGTATCTCGAGGAGCATCCATCGGTGGCGCGGCGAATCATCGAAAAGGCCATCGTGGCTGCGCGGGCGCGACAGGCCGCGCGTAAAGCGCGTGACTTGACCCGTCGCAAGGGCGCGTTGGACAGCGGTTCCCTGCCCGGCAAGCTGGCCGACTGTTCCGAGCGGGACCCCGCGCTGTGTGAGATCTTCATTGTCGAGGGCGACAGCGCCGGTGGCTCCGCCAAGCAGGGCCGCAACCGCGGATTCCAGGCGGTGCTTCCGCTGCGTGGCAAGGTCTTGAACGTGGAGAAAGCACGGCTGGATAAGATTCTCAATAATAACGAAATCCGGACGCTGATCACCGCGATCGGTGCCGGCATCGGAGAGGATGAGTTTTCCGTCGAGAAGGTGCGCTACCACAAGATCATCATCATGACGGACGCCGATGTCGACGGCGCGCACATTCGAACACTGCTCCTGACGTTTCTCTACCGCCAGATGCCCCAGTTGATCGAAAACGGATTCGTGTATCTCGCGCAGCCGCCCCTTTACAAGGTCACCGAGAAGCGCAAGGAAGAGTACATCGAGACCGACGAGCAACTCACCCAGAAGCTACTGGAGCGAGGCGCGGCCAGTGTCTCGATCGACTTCGACAAAACCGGATCCGCCGCCATGGAAGGCAAGGATCTTACGAGGATGCTCGCGATCCTGATGGACCTCGAGTCGGTCTCGCGCACCCTCGAGCGCCGGGGAATCGACTTGCAGGAGTATCTTGGCAAACGCGACCCCAAGAGTGGACGCTTCCCGAAGTACCGCATTCGCATCGATGGCAATGCTTCGACGGGCGATCATTACGCCTATACCGACGTCGAGTTGAAGAAGCTCACCGGTGAACTCGAGAAGAACATGGGCGAGCAGATGGTCCTGATCGAGGGTGCCGAAGCGGGAGACCCGGAACCACGCAGCGGCGTTCGCTCCACGGAGATCTTCGAGGCGGAGCGGCTGGCAAAGATCGTGGTCCAACTCGAGAAGCGCGGACTCTCTGCCGAACACTGCACACGCAGTGAAGAAGTGCTCTGCAAGATCTCAGGGGGCGACGAGGGCACTCGTGAGATCCGGAACCTGACCGAACTACTGGACGCCGTGAGAGAAATCGGCCGTAAGGGCCTGATCATTCAGCGTTACAAAGGTTTGGGCGAAATGAACCCGGACCAGCTTTTTGACACGACGATGGACCCCAAAACGCGCAAGTTGCTCCAGATTTGCATAGAGAACGCGACCCGCACCGATGAAATATTCAGCATTTTGATGGGCACGGAAGTCCAGCCCAGACGTGAGTTCATTGAGACCAACGCGCTTAACGTCCGCAATCTGGACGTCTAAAAGGTAAAACATGGCTTCGGACGAAGAACAGAACGGCGCAGAGGACGGCGCAGAGAACGTCCGGCGAGTCAGCATCGCCGAGGAGATGCAGGAGTCGTATCTCGAATACTCGATGAGCGTCATCGTGGGGCGCGCCCTCCCCGACGCCCGTGACGGCCTGAAACCTGTGCACCGGCGCGTCTTGTTCGCGATGCGCGAACTCGGCAATGTGCACAACCGCGCCTACAAGAAATCTGCGCGTGTGGTCGGCGACGTGATCGGCAAATATCACCCCCACGGCGACACCGCCGTGTACGACACGATCGTACGCATGGCCCAGGACTTCTCGTTGCGCTATCCACTCGTCGACGGCCAGGGAAACTTCGGGTCGATCGATGGCGATCCACCCGCCGCGATGCGATACACCGAAGTCCGAATGGATCGTCTGGCGGAGGAATTGCTCGACGATCTCGACAAGGACACCGTCGATTTCGGGCCGAACTACGACGAATCATTGGAAGAGCCGCTGATCCTCCCCTCGCGCGTTCCCAATCTTCTGCTGAACGGTTCCTCCGGAATCGCGGTCGGAATGGCGACCAACATCCCCCCGCACAACCTGACCGAACTCACCGCGGCGATCAATCACCTGATCGACCATCCGGACTGTAGCGTGGCCGACCTGGCGCAGCACGTCACCGGCCCCGACTTCCCTACAGGCGGCACGATTTGCGGCATGCGCGGCATCAAGGAGATGTACGAGACCGGACGGGGGCAACTGCGCGTGCGTGGGTGCGCCATGATCGAGGAACGTGCGCAGGGCAGGGAGAGCATCGTCATCACCGCCATTCCGTTTATGGTGAATAAATCAACCTTGATCGAGAACATCGCGCGCCTCGTCGGCGAGAAGACCCTCGAGGGGATTTCCGACCTGCGCGACGAATCCAACAAGGACGGCATGCGCGTCGTGATCGAACTCAAGCGCGGGGTCGTGCCCAAGGTGATCCTGAACAACATCTTCAAGCACACCCAGCTCCAGACGACATTCGGGGCCATCATGCTCGCGATCTCAGACGGTCAGCCGCGCGTCATGAACCTGAAGCAACTGCTGCGGTGTTTCGTCGATCACCGCTTTGAAGTCATCACCCGTCGCACCAAGTTCGAACTGGCCAAGGCCGAAGCGCGGGCGCACATCCTCGAAGGTCTCAAGATCGCCCTCGACCATCTCGACGACGTCGTCAAGACGATCCGCGCGTCGAAGAACCGGGACGAGGCGCGCACGGCCTTGATGGAGAAGTTCAAGTTGAGCGAGATCCAGGCCAATGCGATCCTGGACATGCGCCTCTATCAACTGACCGGACTCGAGCGCGAAAAGATTGACGACGAGTACGAAGAGATCATCAAGCGCATCTCGTACCTGCGCGATCTTCTCGCAAACCCCGATAAGATCTTCGCCCTGATTAAGGACGACATGGCGAACATGCTCAAGCTCTACGCCGACGAGCGCCGCACTCAGCTGATCCCGGACCAGGACGAGATGAACATGGAGGACCTGCTCGCGGATCGCTCGTACATCATCACGATCAGCCACCGCGGCTATATCAAGCGCGTTCCCGTGGAGATCTACCGTGCCCAGCGACGCGGCGGTAAGGGCGTCGCGGGGATGGGCACACGCGACGAGGACTTCGTGCGGCACCTCTTCGTCGCGCGAACGCACGACTATATTCTATTCTTCACCGAGACGGGCCGTGTCTACTGGGAGAAAGCATACGAAATCCCCGAGGCGGGCCGCACCTCGCGCGGAAAGGCAATCGTCAACATGCTGAACCTGCGCAGTGAAGAGCGAATCGCAGCCATGATACGCGTACGCGAGTTCAGCGAAGACCGGCATCTCGTGATGGCCAGCCGCAAAGGCGTGATCAAGAAGTCGAATCTCAGCCAGTTCAAGAATCCGCGGCGCGACGGGATCATCGCGATCAACATCGACGACGACGACGGGTTGATCCAGGTCGAGATGACGACAGGCGAAGACGATGTCGTCCTGGCCACGCGCGACGGCAAGAGCATTCGCTTCGCCGAGAGCCAACTGCGTGACCAGGGCCGTGCGACACGCGGCGTGCGCGGTGTCAGTCTGGCCAAAGACGATGTGGTCGTCATGCTCGCCGTCGTGAAGCCGGAGACAACCTTCCTGTGTTGCACGGAGCACGGCTACGGAAAACGCACGGACTTCGACGAGTACCGCGGGCAGCGGCGTGGCGGCAAGGGAATCATCGCGATCCGTACGTCGGATCGAAATGGCAAAGTCGTCGGCGCACACGCGGTGCGTGAGGACGATGCGCTGATGCTGATCACGGCAAACGGGAAGATGATACGGACGCAGGTCAGCGATCTGCGCGTGATCGGACGCGCCACGCAGGGAGTGCGCCTGATCAACCTGGACGATGCCGACACGCTCGTGTCCGCCACGACCGTCGCGCGTGAAGACGACGTCGTCGAAGCTCCGGAAGACGGTGATGTCCAGGGGCATGCAGGCCCTGATATCGAAGCTTCGGAAACCAACGCCGTCGAGGCACCGGAAGATGGCGATGTCGAGGCGCCGGACGCCGAGTAGTCCGAGTTGAGAGCCGGTGTAGAAGGAGACTGAAAATGAGAAGATTGCGAACCTGCCTGATCGTTGCTTCATTCTGCGGTGTGGTCGTCACCGCCAGTTTGCATGGTCAGTCGCTCACGCTCAAGGTGGTCGACAAGAAGGGCAACACGAAGGAAGTAACGATAGCAACTCCTCAGACCTCCGACGAGAACCCCGGCGATGAACCGAAGAAGGCGCCGCAGTGACCCGCGCCCCCATCGGGCACGCCCAATGCCAAGATCAAGCTGAGCACCTATGCCGCCGATGAAACACACTATGCTCCTGGTGGCGATCTGTGCGTCCGTGTTGATGCTGTCCACACGGCACGGAAACGCATCGGCCACGACAAACGAGTTCGACGTCGTCATGGTCGCCATCTCGTCGACAACGTGGCAATCCATCAAATACAACATACGAACGGGCGAGGCGTGGATTGCCGGGAGCGGCAAGTGGACGCCGATTGCGGAGGCAGCGAAGATTCCCGAGGGAAAGTACGCCATCAAGATGACTGCGTTGTCTGGCGATTGGGCCGCTATAAGGTATGAAGTGAATACTGGAGATTCATGGCAGTGCAGAGGCGGCGCCTGGGTGGAGATACCTCACGTGACCGAGGAGCCCGCTGATCAACCCGTGGATCCGAAATCCTCGGACGAGATTGAAGAGCAGCCCTAGCCCGGATATCTCCCACTTTTCCTACTACGAACACGGATAGCTCCGTCAGGCTTGATCGAAACAGGGCTTCGCCAATTCACAGTATGTCCGGAAACCATGTCAGACATCAATCCACTCATTGAGCAATTCGACCGCGACGGGTTTCTTGTCATACCCAACGCACTGACCAAACACGAAGCCGAGCAGGTGAGGCGCGGTGTCGAACGTACGTTCGCGCAGCCCGATGAAACCGCCAACCTTTACGGTGGCATCGCCGCGAGTTGGAGGCCGACCATGTTCGAGCGCGGCGAGGAATTTGAGGCACTCGTGGACAACCCGCGCATCATTGACATCGTCGAAGCCATTCTCGGCAACGACTGTCATCTCATCGCGATGAGTGCGTTGAAAACGGGACCGGGCGAGAGCGTCGCCCCGATGTTTCACGTGGACGAAACCGTGCGTTTCCCGCGCCCCAAAGACGTGCCGCTTGACCCGCGCATCCCTGTGCCGTGTTCTAATTTGAATCTCAATTACTATCTTTGCGACGTAGACGAGGAACTCGGTCCCACGCAGCTCGTTCCCACGAGTCATCGCTCGGGCCGTGCCCCTGAGCCGGCGGACCATGACAAGCGCGGTTTACCCGCTTACGAAGGACGCCACGCAGTTTTCGCTACTGGAGAAGCGGGCACGGCCGT
Source organism: Verrucomicrobiota bacterium (assembly GCA_027623315.1). GTDB lineage: Bacteria > Verrucomicrobiota > Kiritimatiellia > CAJWTS01 > CAJWTS01 > JAQBYD01. The sequence goes on from JAQBYD010000019.1 coordinate 27,442, forward strand.
GATGTGGCACGACCAAATCTGGCATCGTGGTGCGCCAAACCGCTCAAAAGACAAAATTCGCTGGGTGCAACAATCGCCATATGCGAGCCGGTTCATTGCGCAACGTTTCCGCCCCTTCATCAACTACCATTTCCCCGATGAAATCCTCGCCCGCGCCAATCCGCGCCGGCGCCGTCTCTTCGGCGACCACCCGCCCGGGGCGTATGGCTGACGCATACGTCGGTCAGGCTGAACGTCGAGGGTCCAATAAGAAATGCGGCGGGCCTGCTCTGAAACGTCAAGCCCGCTGCATTTCTACGCGTCGCGAAACTCGATCAGGGTTTCGCGGTAGTCATCGGGCAACCCGATATCGAATCGGCGTCCCTGTACCACGTAGCCAACGAAGCCGTCTTCCTGCCGAAGACGGTCCAGGCAGGACGTGAGCTGAAATTCACCCTTCTCACGAGCCTCCTCACGAATGTTTTCACGAAGGTACGCGAAGATTTTCGAATCGAGCACATATTGACCGAATACCGTGAAGAAGGTGTCGGGTTCGGTGCCTTCAATCTGCAAGTGAGCGCGGGCGTACTCGATATCCGGCTTCTCATAGAATTCGGTGACGGAGATCACGGATCCGGGCTCATCCCAGACGCCGGTCGCACAGCCGAAGTTATGAATCTGATCCGCGGGCGTGATCTTGAGCCCGACGACACTTTTCCCGTAGCGCTCATACGCGTCCAGCATCTGGCGTGCACACGAACGGTCTGTCGGTGAGGCGTAGAGATGATCGCCCAGCATGAGTAGAAATGGTTCATCGCCCACCCAGTCCGCGGCACACGCAACGGCATGCCCGAAGCCTTCCTGCTCGTCCTGGCAAAGCCAGGTGATGCGGCTGCCGATCTCCATCAAGTCCCTCGATCGATCCTGGTTGGCCTTGGACAGCTTGTTATAGTGCTCTATCGGGGGCGGCTGACTGAAGAAGCTTTCGAAGAGGGCGCGATCCTCCGTCTGAACCACAATCCCCACTTCCTCAATGCCGCCGCTCAGGGCCTCTTCTACAATCGCCATGATCACCGGCTTGCAGGTGCCGTCGCGGCCGATCACGGGGAACAGCTCCTTCTTGATCGCTTTTGATGCCGGGAATAGACGTGTGCCGAAACCGGCGGCCGGGATCACGGCTTTCCTGACACGGCGCCCCGCGCGAATCGTCAACTTCAGGCACGACGCATCGAGATCGCGCTCGATGATTTCAACCACGCGATCCTGCGCAGCGGCATCCTTGACGATGAACTGGGCCGTACCGTCGCCTTGCGAGCCGACGCCCTTGCCGCCGAAGACGAGGTCCTGGATCGCGTCGTGGGCCAGGACCTTGTGCAACACGGGTGCCGTCAACTGCGACGGGCAGGCCGGCATGAGGTACTTGTCAAACTCGACCTGGGCCTCGATCATCAGCGCACCGATCCGCTCGGCATCACCCTCGCGAATGGCCTCGGCAGCCTCGCGCGTGATCCTGGCGCTGATCGCGCCGAGAAACTCCTGCACACTGCGTTGTTCGTCGTTATCCGCGAACGGGTAGCAATGATTCAGCTTATTTAGAATCTCCTTCGTATCCTTTCCGGCGTGGAGATCGACGATGACGAAGTGCAGATCGGTCGGCGTACTCAACTCCTTGACGTCCATTCGGTCACCGTCGTAGGTCATCAGCACGGGCCGGTCCCCGTAAGCGCAGCCCTGGTCCATGCGACCACAGCGCGAGGGTGTCGTAATCTCACCGAGATAGGCGTATTCCATCTCGCCGCGTACCGTCATCTTCAAGTCGTACACGCGATTGAATGCACGTGCGACAAGGACGCAGACCGCGGCGCTTGACGACAAGCCCTTCTTACGTGGCAGGTCCGTTCGGTAATTGTCGACCTCGAGGCCACGCACCTGGCTGTTGGTCAGCACCTGGTAGGCCACGCCGGCCACGTAGCTGAAGAAGCCTCCGCGTGCCGCCTCCTCGAGGAGCGCCTCGCGCTCCATCGGCACGTTCAACTCCTGGCGATCTCCATTTTCATCAGGCGACGATCGGAAGATCAATCGATTCGGATTCGGGGTCACCTCGGCATAAAGCCCCTGGTTCGTGCCCGTGATAATGGTGTACCCCATTTCGAGCTCACCATTGATACGGCGGTATCCCCCCGCCCAGTCCGTGTGTTCACCGAAGAGACAGATTCGCCCTGGAGTAAAGATTTTCATGGTGCCCAAGTCTACGTGCTTACGCCCGGCGGATCAACGCAGGAGTTCGCACCAGGCGCAGTGCGACGGAAACAGCTCCCAGGAAGTTCTGCGAAAGGAGATTGCGCTGGCTTATTCAACGATACGGCCGTTGCGCACCTCAAACGTTCGCTCGTCGAACGCCTGCGAGCGTACCGGGCCGGTTCGATAGGCGACCGCGCGCAACGTGTGCGACCCATTCTTCATCTTGGCGGTCTGGAAGGTCAGCACCGACCGTCGCTCGATTCCCGTGACGGCCCGGCCATCGACCAGGAACATGAAGCGCCGATAGCTCCCCTTGTGCGATGACTGGACAATGGCCTGCACCTCGTAGCCGCGCGCGTCGTCCGCGGCGACGACATTGCCGAGGATCACCTTCGCGCGCGGCGCCCACGGCTGCGCCAGCGGGTCGCCGATGATCAGCATCTGCAGCGGGCAGCTGATCGACTGGTAGTAGCTCTCGATCGCCGTGCATCCGGAGGCGTAATGCACGTAGAGCCATGCATTCGGAAACTTCATCCAGATCGCATAGGGCTCGACGACGGTTCCGGCAGATCCGGCCATGCCGGCGCGGAGCCACTCGGAGATCTTCGACTGCCCGGCGTGATCAAAGGCGCCGGCCCAGCTCGTGAGATGATCCGACAGGCATCCCGGCAGGTAGGCGTTGCGGTCCACATGCTGCAACCGTTCGGTACCCATCATGATCCCCAGGACATCGCCACGTCCTTCCGGAAAGTCGGGCGTGATCTCAGATCGAACGCCAAGTGCTGCAAGATCATCGCGAGCTTGCGCGAACTGCCACGCGCGTGCCGTCGAGCGAACATCGTCGGAGGTCACGAAGAAGATGGTTCCCGAAGGTGCGGTGTGGTCCGAGCGGACCCCGTTCGCCAGGTACAGAGAGATCTCGTCGATCGTGTTCGCGCGAGGCCCGGTGGCTCCCAGGATCATACTGGGCAGCGGCATGTCCGGCCCGTGAAGCGCCGCGAGGCGATCGAAGGACTGCGATTGGAGAGCGGATTGCCCGGGCATATTGGGTCCTGCAAATAGAGATGAACGGCACGTCCCCCCGCGAATCTCCTCCGGCGCGGGGTCACGATTACGTGTGAAGGTCAGCCCCAGCAGCGAGCAATCGTGCTGCCCGGTCTCGATGCGAATGGGAAAGCCGTCCGAATATGCCCACGCCAGGGCATGCTCAAGGTGACGATCACGAATCGTGCGTGTGACGGGCTTCCAAATGGATTCCGTGAACTGCTCACGCGTCATGGTGTCCGATGGCGTATCGTCGCCCGCAAGCGAGATGTAGATGATGTTCTGGCGTGGAACGCCGCGTAACTCGGCATAGTCCTGGGCGATCGTCCTGGAGGACTCGGACTCCTTATTGACGACAATCACCAATTCATGCGGGCCCAGCGCCCGCACCGCGCAGGGAGTCGCCAGGCACAGAATGATCAGGCAAAGCTTCACGGCGTTCATTCTGCCCTGCTCTACGCCAATGAACAAAGGTGAATCCATCGTCCGCCGGCTCTTTTCACTTGCGCAGGCGGCGACCTGCGGGTATGTTTGACTGCTCTAACATTGTTTCAGAGACAGGATCGCAGTCGGCGCAGAGTTAACACGCATGCACCCCCCCATCGGAAAACTGACCGAACACCAGGAAATGTACGTCAAGGCGATCTACGTCCTGGGCGAGAAGCACAAGGTTGCTCGCGTGAAGGACATTGCCAAGTACCTCGGGGTCACCAAATCATCCGTGAGCTCGGCGCTGAAACACCTCGCCGAGAAAGCATTGATCCTGTACGACCCCTATAGCTACGCGACGCTCACAAAGAAGGGCAAGAGCCTCGCCGAAGAACTGGTCAACAAGTACGGAGTGCTGTCGGACTTCATGACCGACATCCTGGCCGTCCCGGAGGACCTTGCCGACGAGAACGCGTGCCGCATGGAGCACGTGGTCGATGACTTCGTCATGGAACGCCTCATTCAGTTTCTCAAATTCTTCAAGAGCTGCGACGTGACGTTCAACGTCGCAAAAACGGGACCGTCGATAAGCGCGGGGGCAATCCGCAAGACCGCCGCGACGAAGACCTCACAGCCCCGAGCCACCGCCGCGCGCAAGGCGTCATAGCCGCCCTCCTTCTCCCGTATGCCCACCACAGCGAACCAGACTGCGGCACAGCCCTGACGGCGCCCCCGCCACCATGACTTCCCTTCGAGAGCTCATTCGGTCCCGCCGATCAACGTTTGACTTTAATCCAGGGCCGGTCCCGCTGGACGATGTGCGCGAGCTCTTCGAGGCCGGCATCTGGGCACCGAATCACAAACTCACTCAGCCCTGGCGCTTCATCCATCTCGGCGAGCAGACACGCAGCGTCCTGCGCCTCCGCTACGCGGAGCTCCAGAAGCAGAAGGGCCCGGACATGAGCGAGGCGGCCCAGCAGGAGCGCTATGCGAAGGGAATGCAAAAATTCGATTCCAAGCCAACCATCGTCGCGGTGTCGTGCTCCCAGGAGGGCTCAGAAATTCAGAAACGTGAGGATTATGCGGCGACGTGCTGCGCGATGCAGAACGTTGCGCTTGCAGCCTGGGACGCCGGTGTCGGCATGCAGTGGAGCACCGGCCCCATGACGCGCGAAGCCGCCACCTACGAACTTCTCGACATCGACACGAATCGCGAGTACATCATCGGCTTCTTCTACATGGGGTATCCATGCAAGACATCGCGCACACGACGCAAGTCGATCGACGAGGTATTTCGCACGACGGAATGAAGCGAAGGCTGCTCAAGGCACAAGGGGGACAAGCATGCAAGACATCTACAAGGCGCTGATCGAAGCCGTTGGTGAGGACCCAACGCGCGAAGGCCTGCAGGACACGCCCGAACGTGCCGCAAAAGCGATGGAGTTCCTCACCCACGGATACCACCTGAAGGTCAAGGACGTTATCAACAACGCGCTTTTCGAGTCGCACAGTGACGACATGATCGTCGTGAAAGACATCGAACTCTACTCCCTGTGTGAACATCACCTGCTTCCTTTCATTGGCAAGTGTCACGTCGCCTATATTCCCAAGAAGAGCGTTCTCGGACTATCCAAGGTTGCGCGCATCGTCGACGTGTTCGCAAGACGCCTTCAGATCCAGGAGCGATTGACCCGCCAGATCGCGGACGCCATCATCGAGCATACCGACGCGCGTGGCGTCGGGGTCGTCGTCGAAGCCCAGCATCTCTGCATGATGATGCGCGGCGTGGAGAAGCAGAACTCCGTGATGAAAACATCCTCGATGCTGGGCATCTTCCGCGATCACAACGAAACCCGAGCAGAATTTCTTAACCTCATCGGCTAACGCGACCTGCGGGCGGTAATTCGTGGCAAAAATTCGGATTCATAATCTGCGTCTCAAGGCGGTGATCGGCGTCAATGAATGGGAGCGTAAGATCGAGCAGAACGTCGTGATCAACGTCACGATCGAGTATGATTCGTCAAAAGCCCGGGATACGGACGGATTTTCGCATGCTTTCGACTATAAACGCCTGACCAAGAAGATCATCGACCGCGTCGAGCGCTCATCATTCAAGTTGATCGAGCGACTCGCGGACGAGATCCTCGACGCCGTCTCGGATAGCGGCCCGGCCGATCGCGTCACCGTTCGCGTTGAGAAGCCAGGCGCCCTGCGCCATGCCGACTCCGTCTCGGTGGAAATCGAGCGGGAACTCGGGGACTAGCGGCTCGATCAAGCCTGACGGAGCTATCCGTGTTCGTAGTAGGAAAAGTGTGAGATATCCGGGTTAAGGGCTCGATAGTCTAATGAATCGACTGATTATCGGTGTCGGATCGAACATCGATCCAGAATCCCACATCTCCGCTGCGCGCGAGGCGCTGTCGTGCGATCACACCCTCGTCGCGGAGTCCGATCTCGTCCAGACCGAGCCGATCGGCATCACCGATCAGGCGAAATTCACGAACAGCGCCTTCCTCGTAGAAACCGCACTTGAGCGCCCGCAGATGGAATCCTACCTCAAAGAACTCGAGGACCGGCTCGGCCGTGACCGCTCAGGGCCTCGATTCGGTCCGCGCACGATCGATCTCGATATCATCGCGTGGAACGGTCGCGTCGTCGATGACGACTATTACACACGAGATTTTTTGCGAGACGCCGCACTCAGCCTCAGCCCGGACCTCGAAGAAATAAATCCCTTGCCGACGCCGCCGCTTTCTGATTAATTCCGCACCTTATTCGGTGTGGCGGAAGCCGACGCAGCCGCATGATCCCCGGCAAGGGTGCCATGGAACAGGCGAAAAACAGGGAACGCAGGCGTCGCGGGGAGCGGGTCCTCTAAGAAGTGATGACTCCGCTGACCCAACTTCCGCTTCCTCGATTCGAGCAGACTCCATGAGCGATAACGCGCCAGACAAGCAGATCAGCGACGCCACACAAGTTAGCCGACGCGGGTTCATCTCGTGGATGAGCATCGGGTGGCTGACCTTCGCGGCCACGATGGGCGGCTTCGCCACGATGGTCGGCCGCTTCCTGTTTCCCAACGTACTCTTTGAGCCCTCGCAGTCCTTCAAGGCCGGCGTGCCCGAAGAGTACCAGCCCAACAGTGTCTCCACGGCCTTCAAGGCGAAGCAGCGGGTATGGATCGTGCGCACTGACGATCGAATCTTCGCCCTGCTGGCCAAGTGCACGCACCTCGGCTGCACGCCCAACTGGCTCGCCAACGAGAACAAGTTCAAATGCCCCTGCCACGGCAGCGGATTTCGAATCACCGGTATCAATTACGAGGGACCGGCGCCGCGTCCCCTCGAACGCGTCCAGATTTCCCTCGCGGATGACGGACGCATCCAACTTGATAAGGCAGTCACTTTCCGGCATGAGAAAGGCGACTGGGAGCACCCCGACTCCTACCTAATGGTGTAGCGATGGCCAAAGACAAAAAAAACTACAACCCCTTCAAGTCCCTGATCTGGAAATCCATCTTCCGCACAGCGGTGCCTACCGAGAAGCGCGGGCGCATGATGCAGGTGCTCAACAATGTCTTTCTGCATCTTCACCCCGTGGCCGTTCCCAAGCACTCCGTCAAGGTCAAATACACCTGGTGCATGGGGGGACTGACGTTTTTCGTATTCCTCGTGCTGACCGTAACGGGCGTGCTCTTGATGTTCTACTACCGGCCGACCGTCGAAAACGCCTACACCGACATCATCGATCTTGGTGAGACCACCCCCCTCGGCATCATGCGCGAAATTCACCGCTGGGGCGCGCATCTTATGGTCATCACCGTCTGGCTGCACATGTTCCGCGTGTTTATGACGGGCGCCTACAAGCCTCCGCGCGAGTTCAACTGGGCCATCGGCGTGATTCTGCTCGTGTTAACCATGCTATTGAGTTTCACGGGCTACCTGTTGCCCTGGGACCAGCTGGCGATTTGGGCTATCACGGTCGGATCGAACATGGCCGCGGCCACGCCGTTACTGGGTCGCGAGGGCCCGGGCGCCGCCCTCGTGAGCATTGGAGACATCAACCTCGTGACGCCGCAGAGCGATGCTAAATTTGGCTTGCTGGGTGAGTCGGAAGTGCGCGGCATGGCACTGCTGCGCTTCTACGTCTTTCACTGTGTTGCGTTCCCACTGGTTGCCGTGGTCTTCATGGCGGTGCACTTCTGGCGAGTCCGAAAGGACGGCGGCGTCTCGGGTCCGATGTAAGGGGGCCTGGAGTCACGCCTGTACACCATGCGCGAATCGATCCAACATTTCATCAACACGCTGTCGCAGCCGACGATCAGTTTCCTGATCCTGTTCTTCCTGTTTTTCTTCATCTTTCCGCCTAACGCGTGGTTTCACCGAATCAACCGTAAGCTGGGGCTCGAAGCGTTGTGGACCGTCAAGGGCGGCATCGCGATCTTTGCGTCGATGACGGCACTGCTTATCTTCGGCGGCTTTGACGCTAATTTTCGCAGCATCATCCTGAAGCCGGACAATGTGCCGATCATTCTGCTGCTGTTCGGCTCGATCTTCTTCCTGTGGCTCTCCATGCATCAAGCCATGCAGAACGACCGCCGACTTCGCGGCGACGAACCTCCCGAGGAATGGGTCAAGGAGTCCGATCGCAAAGTCCTGGTCTGGCCGGACCTGGTCTACATTGAACTGATCGCGATGGTGCTCTGCATGGTGCTCCTGCTGGTCTGGTCGATCGTGCTGAAGGCACCCCTCGAGGAGCCCGCCGATCCATCCGCCACGCCGAACCCTTCCAAGGCGCCATGGTACTTTCTGGCCCTGCAGGAGATGCTGGTCTACTTCGATCCCTGGCTCGCCGGCGTCGTCTTTCCGACCCTTATTATCGTGGGCCTGATGGCTATCCCCTACATGGATACGGACCGCTCCACATCGGGATTTTACTCCTACGAAAAGCGCCGTACGTTCATCTCGCTCTTTCTCTTCGGCTGGCTCGTGCTGTGGGTCTACATGATCATCGTCGGCACGTTTCTACGGGGACCGGGCTGGAATTTCTTTGGGCCTTTCGAGCGTTGGGACCTCCACAAGGTCGTGGCCTTGAACAATGTCAATGTGTCCGAAATTGTCTACGTCAAGATGCTGGGGCAGACGCTACCCGACGGCATCCTGATACGCGAAGGTCCCGGAATATTACTGATCCTGGTCTACTTCCTCGTCATTCCTCCGCTGCTCGCCAAGACCAGCCTGAAGGGTTTCTTCAATCGCATGGGCTCCGTGAAATACTCTTTTTTTATCTTCTTCTGCCTGACGGCACTGAGCTTGCCGCTCAAGATGCTGAGCCGCTGGTTCCTGAATCTGAAGTACTTCATCGCCACGCCGTGGTTTAATATCTAGAGAGACCGATGCCCTCCCCTCCCCCAGGCGAACAGAGACACTACAACCCGATCACGCTCGATAAGTGGTTCACGATTTCGTGCGTCTTGTTTCTTATCAGCCTGGTCTGGATGTTTCTCCAGGATTACAATCGAGAGTGGCGTCCGCTCCAGAAGGAGTTTCGCGTGATGGATGCGGAGAAGACGCGGGCCCAGATGGAAACGGAGCGCGCGCGCATTGAATCCTCCGACGATTACCAGGAAGCCAGGGCGCTCCTGGAGAAAGCCTCGCGCGACGTCGCCGCCAGGTCGGAGCAACTGAGCGCCGCCAGGTCGGAACGCCACAGTCTGGAGAAAGAGTACGCGCGTGCGCAGCAGATGTTCAATTTCAAGAAGGCTGATCTCGACGCCGCGAAATACAAATTCGAGGAGGCAGACTCACACGGTCACGGTGATCCGGTCGCCACGCGCCAGGCCATGGAAGCCCTGACCGTAGAGACCGATGCACTCGGCATCGAGTCCGAGAAGGCGCAACTTGCGCTTGCAGCCAAGGACGAATCGATCAACGCCGTCACCGCCGAGACCCGCAGCGCCGAGCGCTCTCTCTCAAAATCAACCCGTCAGCTCGACCTCCTGGATCGAAAATTGAAAGCGCTCGATCCGGCGGAGATGTCGACGATCAACCAGATCGCCAATATCGTGCGCGACATGCCGATCATGGACATGGCTAACCCGTACTATGGGGTGCGGGACAAACAGCTCATCATTGAGGGTATCACCGACGACGTGATCTTCAGTCGCGTCGACAAGGTCGACCGCTGCATGGCTTGTCATCTCGGAATCGCCAAGACGGATTTCGCCGATGAAGCGCAGCCGTTCACCGCACATCCTAACCTGGATCTATTCTTGTCCGACGCGTCCCCCCACCCCCTCAAGGAATTCGGGTGCACGAGCTGTCACAATGGCCGCGGCAGAGGCGTCTCGTTCAACTCCACCGCTCACTCGCCCGGATCCGTGGAGCAGAGGAAGGAATGGGAGGATGAGCACGACTGGCATAAGCTCCATCACTGGGAGCATCCGATGTATCCTCTCAAGTACGCCGAGGCTGGCTGTCTCCAGTGCCACGACGGGCAGAAGACGATCCCGGGCGCCGACACGCTTAACCTCGGACTCGCCCTGGTCGAGCGCGCCGGCTGCTACGGCTGCCACACGATCGAACCGTTCGCGGGTCGTCCCAAAGCGGGTCCGAGTCTGCGCCGGATCGGATCCAAGACCACACAGGACTGGGCATATCACTGGATCAACAACCCCAAGGCGTTTCGCGAGCACACGTGGATGCCGTCATTCTTCAACCAGTCCAACAATGCGCAGGTCAAGGACCGCTCCGACCAGGAGATCAAGGCCATGGTGGCCTACCTCTTTAACAAGAGCGAAGACTACGCGCTGCAAGAGCCTCCCGAGGGCGACGCCACCCACGGCGAAGAATTGGTCCGGTCGCTGGGCTGCCTGGGCTGCCATAACATCGATCCCGAACGCGTGCGCCCCGAGATCGTCACGCTCGCCACCTTGCGATCCGAGCACGGCCCCGCACTGACCGGTCTTGGTGACAAGACGACGGCCGAATGGGTCTACAACTGGGTTCGCAACCCCACCGGTTACCATACCGGCACGCGCATGCCCGATCTGCGCGTTACCGACCAGGAGGCCGCAGATATCGCCGCCTACCTGTGCGGCGGCGACCTCGGGCAGCACGCAGCGTTCGGATCCACGCCGGTGCCTGAAACCGACGCGACGAAGCTCAAGGAGATCACGCTCGACTACATGTCCTCGGTGATGACCCTCGCGCAGGCGCGGAAGTCGATCAACGCCATGACGGAAGAAGAGATGGTCGTCGGCGTCGGAGAGCGCCTGATCCGGCACTACGGCTGTTTCGGATGCCACGACATTCCCGGCTTCGAAAACGAACCTCCGATCGGCACCGACCTGACCGAGGAGGGATCCAAGCCCGTTGTCAAACTCGACTTCGGCAACCTTCACGGAGAGGTCGATCACGTAAACCACGCCTGGTTCAACGCCAAGCTGCAGAACCCGCGCGTCTTCGACAAGGGCAAGGAGAAGATCAAGGGCCCACGCGCGTATCTCAAGATGCCTAATTTCCACCTGACGCAGCAGGAGACCGACGCCCTGGTTACGGTCATGCTTGGACTGCGCAAGAACGATCCCGGCCTCAAGCGGCATAAGCCGCGAACGCCGGAGAATCTCTTCGTCGAGAGCGGCGAGAACCTGGTGCGGGCATTGAACTGCCAGGGCTGTCACGAGCTCGAGAACGGTGGTGGTGACATCCGCGCTTCGATCGCCGACTGGTATCGAGACTACAAAGTTGACGCCTCGGAGGATGACGGCGCGGACGACGAGTGGGGCGACGAGGAAGACGACTGGGGTGATGATGGCGACGGTGACGGCGAGCAGGACGCTGAATTTCTCTCCCAGGTTGCCAGCTTCAGCCCGCCGCTACTGCTCGGGGAGGGCCGCAAGGTTCAGCCCGACTGGCTATTCCATTTCCTTGAGGATCCGAGCTCGATTCGTCCATGGCTTAAGGTGCGCATGCCGACCTTCAACCTGACGGATGACGAGCGCAACACCTTCATTAAGTACTTCAACTACCTTGACGGCGAGAGCTTCCCATTCGCGGGCAGCGTGCATCCCGCGATCGAAGGCGAGCAATACGAGGCGGGAAAACGGCTCTTCTCAGGCGATGTCTTCCAGTGCCAGCGTTGTCACATCAGCGGCGACGAGATGCCCGCGGGCACACCGGACATGTGGGCGCCAAACCTGCAAGCCGTGGCGAGCCGCCTCAAGCCGCAGTGGGTCCTCGACTGGCTACTCGATCCGCAGGCGATCATTCCGGGCACCAAGATGCCGGGGTACTTCCCCGACGGCGGCACCTCTCAGCCCGATCTGGACGCCGATGCGCATCGCCAGATGGTCGCCTTGCGGGACTACCTTCTGACGCTGGGCTCGGACAGCGAGTAAGTGTCGCCGCCTCGTCGCGGACCCGTCACCGCGTCACATAAAGGTCGTGCCTGAATGGTTCTTTACCTGATACTCAGCTCCTGCATCAGCTTCGGGGCGATCTATCCCCTTCTGTGCTGGACGCACTATGGCGTGCCGGTCATGACCAGCTTCCAGCGGTTCAACTTCTGCGTCGCCCTCTTTTCGATCTCCGTGGCTTTGCCGTGCATTGTGATTATCGAAGGTCTCTCCATCTCCGCAGGTCTGACCTTCGCCTGGCTAGTCGTCCTGCTGGGCCTGACCGCGGCCTACTGGAACCGGGAGTCCATCCATGAATGGATTGTCAGCGTCCCCTCGATTTTCGGGATCCTCCTGCTCTTCCGGCTCGCGCCGAATCTTGTACCCGATGGTGCGCCCTCGCCACTCGCCTTCTGGACCATGTTCGTGGTCGGCGGCCTGATCCCCACGAGCGCCGTCTATGCCACGATATTCGGTCACTGGTTTCTGGAAACGAAGGGCCGCGTACCGGTGTTGTACCTGACCAACTGTGTGTGGCTGCTCGGAGTGGTACTTGGGCTGCGCGCCGCCTGGGACATCGTCGCGTTGTTCACGATGGAAGCCAGGATCTTCGGCGAACCGGTGCCGCTGTGGAGCTACCTGGCCCATCTCGACGGCATTCTGCTCGGGGCCGGAATTCTCGCGGGCACGATTCTACCGCTAGCCCTGGTCGTGATGGTCCATAAAACGCTCAAGATCCGCTCCACCACCTCCGCTACCGGGTTGCTCTACTCGATGGTGATCGCGATACTGATCGGTGACATGTCGTACCGATATTACGCCATCGCACACGGATTGGTCCTATGAGCCCTTCGGTCGCCGGAACCTGCCCGCATTGCCGTGAACTCTTCCGCACGGAGATCGACGCCTCCCACCGGCTCGCCTGTCCACGCTGTGAGCACGAAATCCTCGAAACACTCGCCCCGGAGCGAGTTTTCGAGGCCTGCGTGATGTGCGACTGCGACGCATTCTACCGCCAGAAAGACTTCAATTCGGCGATCGGCTGCTGCATCGTGCTGTTCGCCGCCGTGCTGGTCCCGTGGACCTATGGCCTGAGCCTGATCCCGGCGGCCCTGGTGGACTGGTTTCTCTACCGGCGCACCGCGGACATGGTCGTTTGCTACCGATGTCGCTCCCAGTTCCGTGGATTCGACATCCCGCAGCGCATCGTCGACTTCGATCACTATCTCGCCGAGAAACATGAGGCTTCGTGAATACTTTTCGGCTTGCGCGCGTCTAAGCTTATTGAGTAAGGTTCGCAGCTTCGCATTTGGAGAGGGCAACAGGAGAATTCAGATCATGTCATACACGTCATCCACCTTGGGCGCCATCATCATCATCGCCGTCTCGGTACAACTTGCCGCCGCCGGAAGTATCTCCGGAACCGTCAAGATGGAGGGCAAGCCACCGAAGGCGAAAACCATCGACCGCAGCGCCGATGCCAAGTGCATGGAACTCCACCCCGGCGATCTCCTGACGGAATCCTGGGTGGTGGGCGAAAGCACCGACGAAGCCAGTCAGGTTGCGAACGTGTTCGTACACGTCTCCGGTGGTCTTGCGGCCAAGGACTGGCCCGCACCCACGGCACCGGTCGTACTCGACCAGAAGGGCTGCCGTTACGAGCCCCACGTCTTCGGTATTCGCGTCGGACAAAGCCTCGAAATCCGCAACTCGGACGGGACCACGCACAACGTTCACTCCCTCGCGAAGAACAACAAGCAATTCAATAACGGACAGCCCTCAGGTGCCCCGGCACTCAATAAATCGTTTGACGCCGTAGAATTGATGGCAAAGATCAAGTGCGATATGCATCCGTGGATGTCCTGCTACGCCGGCGTCCTCGATCACCCCTTCTTCGCCGTGACCGGCGCGGACGGGAGCTACAAGATCGAAGGTCTTCCTGCCGGAACCTATGAAGTTACCGCATGGCACGAGAGGATGCGCACACGTACGCAAAGCGTCACGGTAGGCGATGATGATGCGAGCGCGGACTTCCTCTACCAGAAGAAGAAGTAGTAGTAGTAGTAGTAGTAACGCCCTGGCCGACCGCCCAATCCACTCTCCGACCAGATTCACCACCAAGAAACTCACACCGCAATGGCAGACGACGCGCATCACGGGCATGACGAGAGCTTCTTAAGGAAGTACATCTTCTCAACCGATCACAAGGTGATCGGAATCCAGTACGCCCTCGGCGCGTTGGTGTTCCTGCTCTTCGGCTTCACACTCGTGATGCTGATGCGCTGGTCGATGGCAAATCCAAACCAGGCCGTACCGTTCATCGGCGGGTTCCTCGAAACACTCTTCGGCGAGGACGCCCAGGGCGGCGTCATCACCCCGCAGCTATACAACTCCTTCGGCGCCATGCATGGGACGATCATGGTCTTCCTCGGCATCGTGCCGCTGGCCGTCGGCGCATTCGGCAACTACGTCGTGCCGCTGCAGATCGGCGCCGTCGACATGGCCTTCCCCAAGCTCAACATGGCGAGCGTCTGGGTCTACTTTGTCGGTGGCGTGGTCATGTTCTCCAGCTTCTTCATCCCGGGCGGCCCCGCCAAATCGGGGTGGACATCCTACGCGCCGCTGGCCGTCATCGACGCGGCAAGTGCGGGACAGACCTTCTGGCTCGTCGGCATGATCTTCCTGATTACCTCCTCCCTGCTGGGCGCTGTGAACTTCCTGGTCACCATCATCCAGCTTCGTGCGCCCGGAATGACCTGGATGCGCCTGCCCTTCTTCGTCTGGGCGCAGTTCATTAGCTCGTTTCTGCTTCTGCTGGCATTTCCCCCGCTCGAAGCAGCCGGCGTGATGCAGTTGATGGACCGTGTGGCCGGAACCAGCTTCTTCATGCCCACGGGACTGGTCGTGAGCGGAGAGGCCTACTCCGCGGTGGGCGGTGGCAGCCCGATTCTCTGGCAGCACCTCTTCTGGTTTCTCGCGCACCCCGAGGTCTACGTCCTCATTCTGCCCGCGCTTGGCATCGTTGCCGAAATTATCGCCAACAACTCCCGCAAGCCTCTGTGGGGTTATCGGTCGATGGTCTACTCCGTGATCTTTCTCGGCTTTATGTCGTTTATCGTATGGGCACACCACATGTTCCTGACCGACATGGGTGTCATCATCAGCGCGTTTTTCCAGACCACAACGATGATTATTTCCATTCCGTCGGTCATCATCATCACCGCCCTGATCATCTCGCTATGGGGCGGATCGATTCGCTTCAATACCCCCATGCTCTTTGCGTTGGCATTCCTGCCGATGTTCGGAATCGGGGGCCTGACCGGCTTGCCGCTGGGACTTAGCGGCTCCGATATCCCCCTGCACGATACCTATTACGTCATCGGGCACTTCCATTACGTCGTCGCCCCGGGCACGATCTTCGCAATGTTTGCCGGCATCTATTTCTGGTTTCCCAAGATCACGGGTCGCAAGATGAACGAGTTTCTCGGCAAGCTTCACTTCTATCCGTCGTTCATCTTCATGAACGGCATATTCTTCCCCATGCTCATCCAGGGAATCGCGGGCGTGTCACGACGGCTCTACGACGGCGGAGAGTACTACGAGTTCTCGGAGTCGATTCTTCAGCTCAACACTGTGATGACGCACTCGGCATTCGGACTTCTGCTGGCGCAGATCCCGTTCATCATCAATTTCGTCTGGACGATCTTCCGCAAGACCCGCGAAGGCGAAGGAACACGGAATCCGTGGGACGCCACCACGATCGAATGGACCGACGCGGATTCCCCGCCAATGGGCCATGGCAATTTCGCGGTCGTACCGCAGGTCTACCGTGCGGCATATGAATACAGCGTCCCCGGGAGTGACAAGGACTTCACCCCGCAGAGCGAACCGGACTCCAAATAATGTCAGTTGAGATCCCCTATATCACCGAACCGCGGCCCGATACCGGATTAACCCTCGCCAAACTGGGTGTCTGGCTGTTCCTGGCCTCCGAAGTGATGCTTTTCGGAGCATTCTTCTCCTCGTATGTCGTACTGCGCGCCGGAAATACGTGGCAGGATTTCGCATTCGGGCCCGCTCCCGTCGTGCAGGACGCCGAGAGCGACGAAGGCGATGAATGGGCCGAGGAAGAAGCGGCGTCAGACGAGACCGAAGACGCGGACGAGCACGCCGGCCACGATCACTCCGCTCACGATGCCTCGGCTCATGCCGCGGACAACGCCGGTAGCGGTCACGATGATCACGCCGATCTGCACAGCCCGCTTCAGACCGCGATTCCCATGGCCACCTTCAATACGATCGTGCTCATCACTTCCAGCGTCACCGTCGTGCTGGCCTATGCGTCCCTGCTTTTGAATAACCTCGGTAGATTTCGCTTCTACTTCGGACTCACCATCGCACTCGCCTTTGTCTTCCTGGGCGTGAAGTACGTCGAGTACACCTCCAAGTTTGCTCACGGTTACTTCCCCGCCACGAGTCCCCTGCTGGCCCTGTACTTCACCATGACGTTTTTGCACGTCCTGCACGTGATCGGCGGAATCGTCGTACTCGCATACCTCGTCGGGCCGGGCACGAAGATGTGGAAAACCAATCCCGCTCAGTTCACGGGGCGCATCGAAGCCGTCGGCCTCTACTGGCACTTCGTTGACCTGGTCTGGATCTTCCTCTTCCCGGTTCTCTACCTGCTCTGATCAAGGAGTTCAAGCGATGTCACACGATCATTCCCCTGAAGCCGTAAAGAAGGAAGTGCGGGTCTACCTGGGCGTCTTTGGGGCCTTGCTCGTGGGGACCATTGTCACCGTGCTTGCGAGCTACCTCAAGGTCTCGACCGCACTCGGAATCTTCATCGCACTCGTGATCGCGACCGTAAAGGGAAGCCTCGTGGCTTGTTTTTTCATGCATCTGCGCTCCGAGAAGATCATGATCCTCGCATTTCTGCTACTGATGCTCGTTTTCTTTGTGGTACTGATGATCCTCCCCATCGGTATGCAGATGGATACCTTTACGGATAATATATCACCGTGAATCTGAAGAACTTCCACATCTTCTTTATCGTGATCGCGACACTCTTCTGTCTTGGGTTCGGATCGTGGTGCACCGGCGACACCTATCCGGCCGCCAAGGGATTCGAGCCGCTCGGCTATCTCTCCTTCGCGGGAGCCCTGGCCCTGGTGGTCTATGGCGCCGTCTACTTCAAGAAACTCCATCTCCTCAACAAGGCGGCGTCCTGATGCGTCAGTTGCCCCAGCAATCCTCGTCACTCCACACCCGCGATCGCACGTCGGGCAGGGCATGGCTCTGCGGCGTGCTCACCAGCATTGCGATCGTCCTTCCAGGCGTGGCGAGTGCGTGCTCAGTTTGTTTCGGGGCCCGCCACGATCCTCAAATGAAGAGCGCATTACTGGGCGTAGGTGTCCTGCTGGGAATCATCGGCGCCGTCCTGCTTGCCTTCGCAGCCTTCGCGGTGCATCTCTTTCGCCGTTCCCGAGCGACAGCGCGCGTCCAGGAAGTGAGGGCTACCTAATGCTCGAGCTCTTTCATAGCTGGGGATTGCCCATCGACGCGTCTGAGCATGGACACGCAATCGACGGCCTGCTCGTCTGGATACACTGGATCATGCTCGTCCTGTTTGTAGGCTGGGGACTTGTCTTCACCTATATCCTCATCCGATTCCGCCAGAAGAAGAACCCCACGGCGGATTACACGGGAGTCAAGAGCCACGCATCCAGTTACCTGGAAGTGTCAGTTGCCGTGCTCGAGATCCTTCTGCTGGTTTTTATCTCGTTGCCGATCTGGGCGACTCGAGTCCAGGGCTTCCCCGAAGATGACGCTTCGGCGCTGCAGATCCGGGTCGTTGCTGAACAGTTTGCCTGGAATTTCCACTATTCCGGATCGGACGGCATTCTGGGAGCGACCCGACCCGGGTTGATTGTTGCCGGCGAGAATCCCGTGGGGCTCGACATCAAGGGTGACCCTCACGCGGCGGACGATATCGTGAGATCCAAACTTCTACTTCCGGTTGACCGCAACGTGATCGTGAGACTCGTCTCGAAGGACGTGATCCACTGCTTCAGCGTGCCAACGCTACGCGTGAAACAGGACGTGATTCCCGGGAGCGTCATTCCGCAGTGGTTCCGCGCCGTCAAGGTCCACGACGGTTTCGTCGGCTGCGCCCAACTTTGCGGTCTGGGCCACTACAAGATGAAATCCGATTTGTCGGTCGTATCGCCGGAGGAGTTTGACGCCTGGTACGAGACAACCAGCGCGCAGGCCGCCGCGGTCGCCGCCTCTGCAGAGGATGAAGACGAGTGGTAGGCCCTCGTTTCCTCTCCAAACTCCTCTGCTTCGCAACCCTCCTTCTGATTACCGCCGGCGGGATTGTCACGACCAAGAATGTCGGCCTGGCCGTCCCGGACTGGCCGACATCGTACGGTCACTCCATGTGGGCGCTCCCCTGGTCCATGTGGAAGGGCGGCGTCCTGTACGAACACACCCACCGCGTCATCGCATCCGTGGTAGGGCTCATGTCCCTGGTGCTCGCGATCTGGCTCAGCAGGATCGAGCCACGCCGCTGGGTGCGTATCCTCGCGGCCGGCGCCCTGCTGATGGTGATCGCGCAAGGCCTGCTGGGCGCCCTCACCGTGAGGTTTCTCCTTCCGCTAGCGGTCTCTGTCAGCCATGCCACCATGGCCCAGGCGTTCTTCGTCGTCACGATCGTGACCGCCTACGCGCTTTCCCGGGAGCGCGATCAACGCACACACGTGGTTGAGGATGCTGCCGACGCCCGGAAGGCAACCTGGGTCTGGGCCTTCGTCTCGCTCGTGATCGTGCAACTCTTGCTGGGCGCCGTAATGCGGCACGGCATGAAGCATAAGGGCGGCGTTGCCATCCCGGACTTTCCGACCGCCGGATCCGCGTGGATCCCGTCGTTCGATCAGACGACACTGGATGCCGTCATCGGCCTGCGCGACGACTTGGTATGGGACCACGGGTCCGATATCGAGCCCGAGGTCACGATGGCCGACGTGCTGGTGCATTACCTGCATCGGATCGGGGCCGCGATCGTCGTCATCGGCTCCACATGCCTCACGGTCCTGCTGGCGCGGCACGGCCCTCCGAATCGGAAGATCGGCGCCACGCTGGGATGGCTGAACCTGGCCCTCGTAGCCCAGGTCGGCCTCGGGATCGCCACGGTTCTAACACAACGCGGCGAGATATTGGCGACGGCCCATGTGGCCCTCGGCGCCACCGTACTTGGCCTCGCGGCCTTGCTCGCGATGCGCTGCTGGCCGGTCGCCCACAGACCGCAAGAAGCCCGCGCTTGACATCAAATCGCTGTGCCACGAGACTTCCGAACTTCATGAATAGGGCCCAAATCAAAGCCTACTTGGACCTCACCAAGCCGCGCATCGTTAGCATGGCCCTCGTCACACTGGCCATGGGCTTTTGGGCTGCCTCTGGCCCGACGACGTCTTGGCCCGCCCTGTTTTTCGCGCTCCTCGGTGCCGGACTGGTCGCCTCGGGCGCCAGCACGCTGAATCACTACATCGAGAGAGATGCGGACGCCAGGATGGAGCGCACCCGCGCGAGGCCCATTCCAAGCGGACGCATCAAGCCGGCGCATGCACTTACCTTCGGGGTCTATCTGATTCTCGCGGGACTGGCCGTCTCGCTCTGGTTGGTCAACCTTCTGACGGCGTTCCTGTTGCTCCTATCCGCATTTCTGTATGTGCTCGTCTACACGCCAATGAAACGAATCACCGTACTCAACACTCCGCTGGGGGCGATTCCCGGCGCGATTCCCCCGCTCGCCGGATGGACCGCCGCCAGCGATGACCTCGGTGTGGGCGGGCTCCTGCTGTTCTTGATTCTGTTCGTATGGCAGCACCCGCATTTCTTTGCCATCTCCTGGATGTACCGCGACGACTACCGGCGCGCGGGATTCAGGATGCTCTCGGGTGCCGATGCGACCGGCGCGACGACGTCCGCATGGATCCTCATCACCGCCACGATCCTGATTCCCGTCTCCCTGCTGCCGAGCGTCCTCGGGGTCACCAGCCTGGCGTACACGGCCGGGGCGCTGATCGTCGGGACCGCCCTCGTGCTCGTTTGCATTCCGATGTGGCGCGAGCATACGCACGCCAACGCCGTTCGCGTTCTGAAGGCGTCGATCTACTATCTGCCTCTGTTGTTCGTCTGTATGATTGTGGACGCCTTCGTCTAAGGATGGGCCTGCGAGCTCGCCGTGAGTTCTCCCCTCCCCAACGTCACCGTCACCTTCAACCTGCTCAGTATCATCTTTCTCACGGTCGGATACCGGGCGATCCGTCGAGGCGACCGTGACACGCATAAACGGTGGATGATCGCGGCGCTATGCTCCAGCACAGGGTTTCTGACGAGTTACATCAGTCACAAGGTGCTTCACGGCGATACGCCCTATCCGTTCCACGACTGGACGCGGCCCGTCTACTTCCTCATTCTGGCTCCGCACGTCGTCCTGGCGATCCTGATGACGCCGTGCATTCTCGCGGGCGTCTGGCTCGCGTTGAGCGGCCGGTTTCCGACGCATGCAAAGCTGATGCGGCGCGTATTCCCCGTGTGGATGTATGTCTCCGTCACCGGAGTCGTCGTCTACCTATTGCTCTACATCCAACCACTGCTGCGACACTGATCCGTCTTCGTGGCGGGTTACGACTTCAGAATATACAAATCCATGATCCAGCCGCAGGTGAAGAGCAGAAGCCCGATGCCGAGGACGCGAAGATTCATCAACTCGGGGAAGGCGATCGCGAAACCACCTGCCACGGTGGCCATTCCCAGCCCTTCGAGCAGCTTGGCGGCGTAATACATGGATCACTCCGCCCTCCGGCGGGCCTCGTACGCCTCCGTCAGATCTCTAAATATCTCCGTGTTCTTGCGAAAGCAGAGGTTCTGTTTCGGAAGTAGCTTCACGAAATGGACCATGGCCACGACAAAGAGCACTCCGTGAACCCATGACGGAAGGCCAGAGCGATCCACCGCGCCGCCGACGATAAATGCTACCGAAAACAGCGTGATACTCATCATCGTGCCGGGAAAGAGCACATGTTTGATCGCCTTCACCCGATCATAGATTCCCGAATCCAGACGATGCTGACGCACGAAATCCTTCACGCTGGATCCGGTGCCGATGAAGAAGAACATGATCAGCACTTCCGTAAACAGGTAGATGATGATCGCGATCAGCGCCATGTTCAGATGACTGAGCTCTTCAAGAATTGTGAATCGGGTTTGCAGCAGACCATGCATCCCGGTCCCCAGGAGCAACACGAATGATGCGCCCGTGAACAGATAGCAGATAATCATGAAGAACCACATAACAAGGACCCGGGTGACAAGCGTGAACAATAGACCATAGACCGCCCCGTCTATCAACAGCGGGCTGGGCCCAAATCCGGTCAAGCTTGGCGTGAAGCGTCCTAATCCGAATCCTAGTCCCAATCCCAATCGATCTCCGTGGTTAACCCGAACGACTTGCAGCCGTTCAAGCCCAAACCCTCGGCGGCCTGGGCCCGTCGGAGCCCCCGAAAAGAGAAGACCCCATGACAGGGCCGGCTTTCACCGACCCCACCATGGGGTTGCGTATTGGTTGTGAAATTCCGGCCTAGTCGGAAAGTCCGGCGTCGGCGTAGAATATCTTGCCGCCGTTCTGGTTTCGTGCCTTCACGACGAGGTCGATCTGCCCACGGGCTTCGTAGGCGATCAGCGACGGGATCTCCATCAGGCCCGCAACGGCTTCATCCGCCACTTCGGGAGCCTTGGCGATCAACGCCTTCTCCGTATCCGCCATGATGCTCGGCATGTTCTCCTGCATCTGGCACGCCACCCACTGCGCCAAACGCGCGGGTTCGAGTATGTCTTTCTTGACGAAATGACCAATCGATCCCAGGTACAGCGAGAGGACGGCCACGAGCACGAGCCCCACTAGCCATGTCATCTTGTTGCGTTTCTTCTGGCTCGCGATCTCCTCCTGCAGAAATGCCGTGAGCGTATCGTTGCTATCTGTTTGTGTAGTCATGATTGTAATCTCCCTATTCTTACAGAGCCTGCTGTAACTGAATACCGGCAAGCTCGAGCATCACACCCAGGAGTTCCTGGGAATCAACGGAGTTGCCGGTTGCCGGTGCGGCGACCAGCATCGAATCCCGAATCGGATCAGGACTCGATCCCTTCTCTCTGAGCATGAATCGCCCATTTCACGCCTGTGCATAATTGAACGGGCGTACGCCTTTGTGCCTGCATCGAATAGCGCTTGCACTCGCATTCGCTTTGTGGTACAAAGCACATCTAGGTCGTCATAAACTCAGGTATTGCGGGTCGACGAGGCTACCGCCGCCGGGTCTTCGCTCAAAGAGGCCCTGGTAGGCTGGCAAAGCCATCGCCTGGCCGCTACGCTTGATTTCGGCCTCCCATTGCCATAAGAAGGGAGTACGCATGCATCCTCTCAAGATAGTCTTGGCCGAGCCGCGCGGTTTCTGCGCTGGTGTCGACAGAGCGGTCGATATTATCGACCTGACGGTTCAGGCCTTTGATCCGCCAATCTACTGCCGCAAGGAAATCGTCCATAATCGACACGTCGTCGATGGTTTTATCGAAAAAGGCGTCAAATTTGTCGAGGAACTCGATGAAGTCCCGGATGGCGCGACCGTCGTCTTTAGCGCACACGGCGTCTCACCCGAGATCTGGAATCAGGCCCGTGCGCGGAATCTGAACGTGATCGACGCAACCTGCCCTCTCGTGACCAAGGTGCATCTCGAGGTGCTGAGCTTCGTCAGAAAGGGATACGGGATTCTTTACATCGGACACCGGAGGCACGACGAGGTCGTGGGCGTCCTTGGCGAGGCTCCCGTTGCCGTCCAACTCATCGAAAATGTCGAAGAAGCCCGCCTCGTCGAGGTGCCTGACGCCAAAAGAGTGGTGTGCCTGACCCAGACGACCCTGAGCGTCGACGATACGACCGAGATCATGACCGTACTTGCCGAGCGCTTTCCAGAGATGGTCCGCCCTTCGAAGAGCGATATCTGCTATGCCACCCAGAACCGACAGGAAGCCGTCAAGGAGGTGGCGCGGGAGGTGGACCTGCTGCTCGTGCTCGGCTCTCAGAACAGTTCGAACTCGAACCGACTCGTGGACGTCGCCCGCTCATGCGGCACTCCGTCCTACTTGATCCACGGTGTCGACGACATCGAGGAATCCTGGCTCGATGACGTCCGCGCCATCGGCTTGTCCTCAGGCGCTTCGACGCCGGAGATCCTCGTACAACGCGTCGTTGATTACTTGAAGAGCCGCGGTGATGCCGAGATCAGCACGCTGCAGGTAGCCCGCGAAGACGTGACCTTCCGACTGCCCCCGCAACTGGCGGCACTATCGCCTGCGTAGCGGTCACGTGGACACCCACGCACGTCAAGCGAGGCGAAGGAAAACTCACCGTGTCCTATTGTCATAGTCCATACGCGTACGGTCGTCGTAAGACGCGCGAGGTGACGGTTGGTGAGAACCACGATGGCCCGGTCGTGGTCGGCGGCGACAACCCGATCCGCGTGCAATCGATGACCACGACCAACACGCGTGACACGGATGCCACGGTCGCGCAGGTGGTCAGACTTGTCGAGGCGGGGTGCGAAATCGTTCGCATCACCGCCCCCAAGGTCAAGGACGCACAGAACCTGGCAGCGATCCGCCAAGCCCTGCTCGCCCTCGGAATCAAGGTACCGCTTGTTGCAGACATTCACTTTCTCCCCAGCGCCGCCATGGAAGCCGCCAAACATGTCGATAAGGTGCGAGTCAATCCTGGCAACTTCGCGGATCGCAAGGTTTTTCAACTGCGCGAGTACTCGGACGCCGAGTACGAACAGGAACTCGAGCGCATCGACGAAATCTTCAAGCCCCTCATCGCGCGCTGCCGCGAGTACGGCCGCGCCATGCGTATCGGAACCAACCACGGGTCTCTTTCCGACCGTGTTATGAGTCGCTTTGGCGACAGTCCGGAGGGCATGGTCGAATCCGCACTCGAGTTCGTCAGAATCTGTGAGACGCATGATTACCGGGAGATCATCCTCTCTATGAAGGCTTCCAATCCGGCCGTCATGATCGAGGCCAACCGACTCCTCGTGGCGCGCATGAACCAGATCGGAATGGATTATCCGATTCACCTCGGTGTGACCGAAGCCGGAGACGGAGAAGACGGTCGCATCAAGTCCGCGGTCGGAATCGGCTCTCTACTTGCCGATGGCATTGGCGACACGATTCGCGTCTCCCTGACCGAGGAGCCCGAATTTGAAGTCCCGGTCTGTTTCGACCTGATTCGGCAGACTGTTTCTCCTTGCACTCCAGTCCAGATCGCACCACTTGGATCAACGTCCGAGCCCCAACGCACCATGGATCCGTTCTCCTACGCGCGACGCGCTGCGGATTCGGTCGAGATCGGCCCGTGGACCGTCGGTGGTAATGCAACCCTTCGCGTCGAGGCGCGCGTCGCCAGCGCCGACATGCCAACGATGCTGCGGCACCTTCGAGAGGTCCTCGCGATACCCGCCGATCGCTCGGACCTCGACCCCAAGTCGATCGATGGACACGATGGCTGCGATATCGCCGTCTTCGACGTGGCGAACGCCACTGACCTCGAGCGACTCTCGGAGATACGGCGACACCTCGAACCGATCGGCGCGAAGATCGCCTGGGCTGCCAGAATTCCGCTCGATCCCGCCCTGGCACAAAAAGCCGTCGGATCCGTCGACAAGCTGAACGTATCCCTTCCGCACGACGGCAACGGCTGGCAGGATGACGACTTTCGTGCATTGGCCGAAGTCTCTTCGAGCAGTGGCGTGGCGCTTCAATGGTCCCTGGGCCCCTCTGATATCGAGCATTGTCCATGGACTTCACAGGCGGGTCCGGGAGCCGGGCGCGTCCACGAGCACCTGTGGAGCCTGGTTCAAGGGCTTGCGGAGCGCTGCGAGGGTGCGCGGCTGATCTTCGGTGTCGAGGGGACGGACTTGATTCGCTCCGTCCGCTACCTCGCAGACCAGATGACCGACCCGCGCCATCGTTGGCCGATCTGCCTGACCGCATCAACGCACACCGGGTTGCCGCCTTTGCTCTCATGCTCGGTCGATCTGGGCGCGCTGCTCTGCGACGGCATTGGCGATGTTGTCCAGGTCGAGGCCCGCGAGAACCTGCGCGAGAACGTCAAACTTGCCTACAACATTCTACAAGCCAGCGGACGCCGCATCACCAAAACCGAGTTCATCTCGTGCCCGTCCTGTGGGCGGACACTCTTCGATCTGCAGACCACCACGGAACGCATCAAATCCCAGACCTCCCATCTCAAGAATGTCCGCATCGCGATCATGGGCTGCATCGTCAACGGCCCCGGAGAGATGGCCGATGCCGACTTTGGGTACGTGGGCGCCGGTACCAGGCGAATCAGCCTTTACGTCGGCAAGGACTGCGTCAGCCGAGATATTCCTGAAGACGAGGCAGATCAACGCCTGATCGAACTGATCAAAGCCCATGGAAAATGGGTTGAACCCAGAGAGCCTGCACGCTTGGAGTACGAACATGTCTGAGATCGGAACCGAGGCCCGACCGCTGCGAGTTGCCGTGGTCGGTAGCGGCCCCAGCGGATTCTACGCAGCCGATGCGCTGCTCAAGTCTAAAACGGAAGTCCACGTCAACCTCTTCGACCGACTGCCCTGTCCCTTCGGACTGGTCCGTTTCGGAGTGGCCCCCGATCACCCCAAGATCAAGAGCGTGACGCGGGTCTACGAGAAGACGGCCGCGCGTCCCGGCTTCTCCTTCCTGGGCAACGTGAACGTGGGCCGGGACATCAGCGTCGAGGAGCTTCGCGAGTTTCACGATGCCGTCATCTTTACGGTAGGCGCGGAGACCGATCGCCGCTTGAACATCCCCGGCGAGGACCTGGCCGGCAGCCATACGGCGACCGAGTTCGTCGCGTGGTACAATGGACATCCGGACTACCGGGACCGGAATTTCGATCTCTCGCAGCGCGTTGCGGTCGTGATCGGTCAAGGCAATGTCGCAGCCGACGTCGCGCGCATCCTGGGCAAGACCGTCGATGAACTCAAGAACACGGACATCGCCGCGGGCGCCCTGCAAGCGCTGGCGGAAAGCCAGGTCGAAGAAGTCTACATGATTGGCAGGCGCGGTCCTGCCCAGGCGGCCTTCACCGAACCGGAGATCAAGGAACTCGGCGAGATGGCGGACTGTGAGATCGATATTCTCGACGCGGATCTCGACCTCAATCCTGCGAGCGCCGCAGAACTCGAGGACTCGGCGAACTCGCGGAATCTCGCAAACGTTAACGTGCTCAGGTCCTACGCGGCGCGCTCGCGGCGCGAGACTCGGCGAAGCCTCCGCGTCCGCTTTTTCCAAAGCCCGGTCGAACTCGGTGGTGATAGTCGCGTCGAGCGCATGGTTCTGGAAACCAATGAACTCATCGGTGATCCGGGAGCCCAGAAGGCCCGCGGGACGGGTACCCGTGAAACGCTTGCGTGCGGTCTGGTCTTTCGAAGCGTGGGCTACGGCGGGGTCGCGATCCCCGGCGTCCCCTTCGATGAAGGACGCGGGGTATTTCGGAACGAGGCCGGCCGCGTGACCGATACGAGCGGGGACCCGGTCGCCGGGCTCTATTGCTCCGGGTGGATAAAGCGTGGCCCATCCGGGGTGATCGGAACGAATCGCCCGGACAGCGTCGAAACGGTGGGCAATCTGCTCGCCGATCTGCCTCGTCTGCAGCCCTGCCCCACCCCCTCGACGGATAGCGTCCTGGATCTGCTCTGCAAGCGCAACGTGCGGGCCGTCAGCTACGCGGACTGGCGGAAGATCGACGCCGCCGAGGTGGAGCGAGGCAGCGCCGCCGGTAAGCCCAGGGAGAAGTTCACGTCCGTCGCCGAGATGCTGGCCGTGCTGACCTGAAAATTTGCGCAGGGCAGTATGATATACCGTGTGCGACGGGAGAACAAGAGCCGATACCGTTAACTGCGGGAATTCCCAATTGGTATGGCGGGGGGAATAAACTGTTACACACCGCGCTCTGATCTGAGGAAGTGCCGTTATAGTGCCGCATTGGGATTGTGTGTGCGATGAGGAATACGGTGTGAATGCGGTTGGGATGGAGCGTGGTTAAGTGCCGTCTCCTGGGGGCCAATGACCTGAGCCTACGCAAGCGAGTGCCGTGGTTCAGATCTCGGGGTGATCGGCCTGGATGCGTTCTTCGAAGTCGGCGATGTCCTTCTTCAATTCCGCGGGGAACTCAGGGTCGAAGCCCTCGCGGGATTCCACCATTGCCAGGGTCGCCTGGGCGTGAGTCTTGGCCCTGGCGAAGTCGCCTCTGGCCTTGTAGTACTCGTAGAAGCGCTGATCGCCGTCGATTTCCTCGGAGAACTTCTCCTTGAGTTGACGGCAACAGGTTTCGGCCTCAGCCCATTGTTCCGAGCGGATCAGATCGTTGGCACGGTTGGTCAGTTCTTCGAGCGCAACGACATAGCGGTTGAACTCTACGTCCTCGGCCTTCCGGTCTCGGGCGGTCTGCTCATCGCGCGCGCGTTTCTGCAGCATCTGCTGTGTTGCAGCGTTCTGCTCTTGCCCCATGCAGCATTTTTTGTACTTTCTTCCGCTGCCGCAGGGGCAGGGGTCATTTCGCGATACACTCATACGACGCACTCCAATGAAAGCTGTGATCCGATTCGTACGCAACGAGCAGGAACTGAAGCAGGCTCGCTGTGCGCATTGCGGATGTGTCGGCACACTCAACCGCCACGACACGATGCATGGTAACGATTTGAGCGCGGCGGACAAGAAAACAGACAGGGGGCGCAGAGCCTGGTGTTCCAACCGTGGCCGACGCGGCGGGTGCGGACGCACGATGGCCATCGTTTTCGCCCACGTCCTGCCGCGTCACGGCTTCACCGCACCGCTGTTGGATAAGCTCCTTGGAGGTCTGTGTGCCGGGCACTCGGTACAGGCCGCCTGGGAGAACAGCCGCCTTCCAGTCGCGTTGCAGACGGTTTACCACAACCGAATAAGGCGTTCGGCCCCTCTTGCGTAGCTGCCATAGCCTGCTTGCGTACCTGAACAGAGGCTCCGCCAGGGGGCGCAGCCGCGAGTAGCAAAAGGAGTGAGCAGATGAATAACCCGAGCGAGTACCTGAAGATGCGCGTGCTGGGCGCGATCGACATGGCCGAAGGCAAAACCCAGCGCGATCGCGTCAAAGCGGTCAGCCAGATGAGCTTCACCGACGAGCAGGGCGATGTGCGCTCCTTCACCTGGCGTACCATCGAGACCTGGCTGATGCGCTACAACAAGCACGGGATCACCGCGTTGAAAGCCTCGCCGCGCTCGGACAAGGGCAAAACGCGCAAGATGCATCCCGAAGAGATCAAGGAGGCCATCGACACGGTCCTGCCCCGTTTCCATACCAGGCGCATCAACAAGCAGGCCATTTACCGCGTCTGCATCGAAGAGGGCCTGTTCACGCGCGAGCGGCTGGCGCCCACGACTTTCAGCCGGCTGATCGAACAGTACGAACTGCTCAAGCCCGAGCATGCATGCGAGGGCAAGCGCCGACTGGCCTTCGCCAAGGCACACGCCAATCAGATGTGGCAGGCCGACACCATGTTCGGACCTTACGTGCGTCACGGCGGCGCACAGGTGCAGAGCAAACTAATCGCGTTAATCGACGACGCATCGAGGCTCTGTGTGCACGGCCAGTTCTTCGCGGCCGAAAACGTGGACAGCCTGATCGAGGCGCTCTCCTGCGCTTTCTACAAACGCGGCGTGCCGGAGTCTATTTACGTCGATAACGGTTCGATCTACACCTCGCGCGAGATCGTGCAGATCACCGCGCGCGTCGGCTGCATCCTGGCGCACGCGCCGCTGCGAGATGGCGCGGCGAAGGGAAAAATCGAACGATTTTTCAGAACCTGCCGCGACCAGTTCCTGGTGCGCCAACTCGATCTCAGCTCGTTCGACGCGCTCAACAGCCAGTTCACCGCCTGGGTCGAGGAGCAGTACAACGCGCACGAGCATTCGGTGCTTAAGATGTCTCCGCTGGATCGCTTTGCGCTCGACCGCCGACGCGTCCGGTATCTGCCGCCCAACGAGGTCAACGAAGAGCTGTTCTTCGTCGAGGAGGACCGCGTCGTGCGCGCCGACAACACCTTCTCCTTCGCCAATATCCGCCATGAAGCACCCCGCCACCTGCCCAGCCGCAAGGTGCAGGTGCGCTTCGAGCGCAAGCGTCCTACCCGCAAGGTGGTCGTCTACTACAAAGCCGAACGCATGGGCGAGGCTCGTCGATTGGACTTCACCGCCAACGATAGGCCTCCGAAAGACTCATCGAAAGGAACTCGCCATGATTCGTTCTCACTTCGGACTGAACAAGATGCCCTTCGACGCCTGCGGGGCCGAGCTGCTCGCCCACCAGCAGGCCGTTCTGGAGATGCTGATGGTCCATGCCCAGCAGGGCGGTCTGTGCCTGGTGCTCGGGGAGCCGGGCACAGGCAAGAGCTCGATCAAGCAGGCGCTGATCGAACGCGACCCCAAGCGCATCGTCACGCCCTCGATCAACCGTACGCTGCATACCTACTCCAACACCCTGCGCATCCTCTGCGAAGCCTTTCAGGTCGAGTACGAGGGCGCGCGAGACTGCCGCGCCGAGCGCGCGCTCGTCGAGCAGGTCTTCAAGCTGCACCGTGCCGGCAAGATGATCGTGCCGATCATCGATGACGCGCATCTGATGCCAGCCGAATCGCTGCGCAAGCTCAGGTTGCTCTTCGAGGACTTCCCCAGTTCGCACAACCTCGTGCTCTTCGGTCAACCCTATCTGTTGCACACGCTCTCGCTGGCCGTGAACGAGGAGATCCGTTCCCGCGTCACCTACTCGGTTGTACTCGCGCCCCTCGCCCCCGAAGACATCGAGGCGTTCCTCCTGGACGCTTTCGATCGCGCCGGACTGGGCCATAACATCTTCACTGAGGACGCGCTCGCCCTGGTCGTGCGCTCGGCCGAGGGCATCCTGCGGCGCGCGCGCAACCTCGCCGTCGGTTCGCTCATCGAGGCCGTGCGCGACCAGACCCGTTCGGTCGATCTCAAGCAGGTCAATCACGTGCTCACTCAACCACACTGGAGGAAAGATTATGACCTGTCCGCCTGAATGCGAAGCTTTCGGCAGGACCTCAAAACCGTCCGGATCTCCATGGTCCAGGGCTCAGATCCAGGCCGCACGACGCGCCGATCTACCTGAACTGCTACGCGCCAAGGGCTTCGCTCTCCAGGAACTCAACGCCGGAAACTTCCGCATCCGCGAGCACCCTCACATCCTCGTCAGGGACTGCTTCTGGAGATCCACCGACGACGAGCGAGCCGGTAACGCAATCGATCTTTTCATCTACGTCCTCGGCATGTCATTCGCTCAAGCCATGCAGCAGATCAACCCGCCCGCGTCCGCTCCGCCACGCGCGTCGTAGCACGATGACCGCATCGCGCTAACTCGGCAAAAAAACACGCCCGCATCCATCTCTTGGCAACCCAACAACACTGAGCCGATCACGTCGTAGCACTACGACCACAGCCCGCCAATTCGGAGACAAATTACGACAGCAGTGCGGCAGGAAGGCCTAAACTGCTACAAGGAGAATTCGGCAGGAAATACGATCAGAATTCAGCGCGTAACAGGAAGCCCGTTGCGGGCGAAGGAGGGCCACCCGCCAGCGGAGTGGATTCCGGAAAGCGGACGCTGAGTACAGAGCGTCTCCTCATCGCGATCGCTGTCTAAATCCGAATTTGGATCAGCTGCTCTGTCGCTTGTAGCCAGATCCTCGACAAGGGCGAGACCAACCATGCGTAACCGGATACGAGCAAAGTAGAAGCGGCGTCCCGCCGCTTTTTCCGCTGGACCAGGCTCGTCGTCCTAAAAAGCGGCGAGACGCCGCTTCTACCTTGCCGGCTCCCGATTCCAACTCCCAACCAACTCGAGAACCTTGACGAGAACCAATTCGACGCGGTTGCTCGTTCTCACGGCCGACGATACTCGCGTGCCGCTCCGGTCTGGTTCTCGTCAAAGTTCTCGGGCTAGTTTCAACCCTCCCTCCCCGAGTCTTAATCGTTGTCCTATTCGTTGTCTAAGAGTAACTACTCAGGTGCCCCTCCGCCGAGAGATCGGCTGCCGATTACGCGCGACGATTACGGTGGACGAGAGGAGATCGCGCACTCGTGATCCGTCATCGTCGTCCGTCATCGTGTTCCGAAGGTATTGTTCAGGTCGATTTCTGACAGGATATACAAGATCGGCAGGATTTGGGCAAGGCTGGAGCCGTGCCAGCG
>JAQBYD010000078.1 GCA_027623315.1 Verrucomicrobiota bacterium
GACCGCGCTCCACCCAGGCACCGTCCGCGCGGTCGCTCATCACGCGCCTATGTTCGCTTAATCTGGGGCTAGGTCGGGACTTCGGAGGACATCGAAGGCATTCCGCCTCCAGGCTGACTCCAGAGAAGACGTCCACCACTAAAGAGTAGAATCGTCCTGTCGAGTAATCGTCCTGTCCAATAGTCTGCGTCGTCGCGGATCTCTAGACCGCGTGCGGATCACCTTCATAGGTGACGAGAGGGAGAGACAGGACGATTACTCGACAGGACGATCTTGGGCATGGGATATTCACCCAGCTATGCCGGAGATCGACGAAGCTTGTGACCAATACTTACGATCACGTGACCACGTTGGCACGTGGTACGTGACTCACGGGGCAGCGGCGTTCCGTAGCCAGAGTTCGCTGGATTTGGGACCAGGAGCCCGTCGGGTTGGAAAGCGAACGCGGTAATCGCGGCGTGGCTACCCGGCCCTGGCAATCGCGATTCGACAGGAATGACCATTAAGGTCCCACTCCGTCGCCGCCTTAAGTTCACTCGCGGGGACAAGCGCGAGGGCCAGCGTCTCTTCCATGACGTAGTCCGTGTACGATTCGATCGCATCGAGTACTTCCGCCGGGCCGTTGAACTCAACATCGATCCGGTCCGACACCTCAAATTCTGCCGTCTTACGCATATTCTGGACCTTGTTGACGAACTCCCGCGCGAGTCCCTCCGCGCGGAGCCCATCGGAGATCGTTGTATCCAATGCCACGACCATGTTCCCTTCGGACGTCACGACCAGCTCTGCGTGTGCGTGTCGCTCGATAACGACATCCTCGGCCGTGAGTTGGATCGCGTTGCCCTCAATCTCGATGCTTAAGGATTCGCCCCCCAGCAGGGCTTCCAGCGCAGCGCTGTCGAGTTCCTCAAGTTTCGCCGCAGCTTGCTTCACGTTGCCGCCGAGCTTGGGCCCCAGCGTGCGGAAGTTGGCCTTGGCTGAGAATGAGACCAGGGCGGACTCGTTCTGATCGAATACCATGTCTTTGACGTTAAGCTCATCCATGACGAGCTCCTTCACCACGCGAATGCGGTCGAGCTGCGCGGAATCCCGGCATACCACGTGCAGTGCGGGCAGGGGCTGGCGCACCTTGAGATTATGCTCGGCGCGCAGCAGTCGGCCCATGCCAACCACTGACATGACCCCAGCCATCTGCTCCTCCAGTTCATTGTCCCGCCGGGCGGGGTCGGTCGCAGGGAAGTCACACAGGTGAACCGAGTCAGGCATCGAATCGGTGCGCAGATTCTGATAGATCGCTTCGCTGATGAACGGCACGAATGGCGCCGCAATCCGGGATAGCCGCAGCAGGACTTCATACAGCGTGCAATACGCTTGCGCCTTATCCGAGTCGTCCGTAGATTTCCAGAAGCGTCGTCGACTCCGTCGAATGTACCAATTCGTGAGATCCTCCACAAACCGTACAAACGGGCGCACGGCGCGTTGCAGGTCGTAGTGATCCATCGCCTCTTCGACGTCCGCCGTGAGATGCTCCAGCGAGCTTAAGATCCATCGATCGAGAAGCACGGCACCTGCCCCGGCGCTGGAATCTTCAGCCGGTTGCCATCCGTCGATCCTGGCATAGGTCACGAAAAAGGAGTACGCGTTCCACAGTGGAATCAGAAGGTCGCGCATGGCGTGCCGCACACCATCTTCACTGAAGCAAAGGTCCTCTGCGCGGACGACGGGCGAATTGATCAAGTACATGCGCAACGCGTCCGCACCGTACTCAGCCATGATCGAGTTCGGATCCGGATAATTCTGAAGGCGTTTACTCATCTTGCGGCCGTCCTCGGCCAGGATCAGGCCGTTTACGATCACGTTGCGGTAAGGGCTACGCTTGAACAGGGCGGTCGAGAGCACGAGCAGCGTGTAAAACCAACCGCGCGTCTGGTCGAGCCCCTCGGCGATAAAGTGAGCCGGGAAGAAGGAGTCGAGTTCTCCATCGCGCTCGAAGGGGTAGTGCTGCTGGGCGAAAGGCATGGCCCCCGACTCGAACCAGCAATCCAGTACCTCCGGCGTTCTACGGTACGTTCGGCCGTCCTTCACAAAGGTGACTCGATCGACCACGTGCTTGTGCAGATCGGTGACGCGCTGTCCGGATAATTCCTCCAGTTCATCGAGCGATCCGACGCAAATACTATCTTCTCCATCCTCGCTGATCCACACCGGGAGACAGGATCCCCAGAAGCGGTTGCGACTGATGTTCCAGTCCTTGGCTTCCTTGAGCCAGTTCCCGAAGCGCTTCTCGCCCACGAAGGCCGGCACCCAGTGAACGTCGGCATTGGCGGCAGTCAATTCGTCGCGCATGTCTTCGACCCGCACGTACCATGCCTCGATGGCTCGGTAGATCAGCGGCGTATCCGTGCGCTCACAAAACGGGTAGCTATGCATGATCGTGCTGCGATGGACGAGCTTGCCGTCGTTCTTCAGGAGATCGATGATCGCCTTGTCGGCGTCCTTGCAGAACTGCCCTTCAAGCTGCGGCATCTCCGCGCTGAACGCGCAGTTCTCATCGAGTGGGTCCACGATATCGATCGCCGCCGCACGGCAGATACGATAGTCGTCTTCGCCGTACGCGGGCGCCATATGCACCAGCCCGGTCCCCTCCTCCGTGCTCACAAAGTCATCCAGCAGGACCTGAAATGCGTTCGGCTGATCCGCGTATCGGTCGAAGAGTGGCTGATACGTCCACCCCGCGAGCTCGCTGCCGGAAAATCGCTGGATCACGGAGTAGTCTGACGCATCCTTGTAGATGGATTCAAGGCGTGCGCCGGCCATCACGTAGGTGTCCTGTGTTTCCGTGTCGCGCACGGCGACGTATTCGATCTGCGGTCCTGCGCAGACGGCCAGGTTCCCGGGTAGTGTCCACGGGGTGGTGGTCCAGAGAAGCAGGTAACAGGAGCCCGCCCCGGCGAGTTCGCGGTCGGGTTGCGGGACATGCACCCGCACCGTGACCGATGGGTCCTGGACATCCTTGTAGTTATTGCCCGCTTCGAAGTTGGAGAGCGGAGTCGTTAGCTTCCAGCTGTAGGGCATGATCCGATGCGCTTTATAGATTCGGCCCTGGTCCCAGAGTTGCTTGAAAACCCACCAGACGCTCTCCATGTAACCGGGATCCATGGTCTTATAGTCATTCTCGAAATCGACCCATCGGCCCAGACGGGTGATGGTCTTGCGCCATTCCTCAACATAGGTCTGGACCATGGAGCGGCACTGATCATTGAAGCGATCCACGCCGATCTCCCGGATGGCGGCCGATCCACTGAGCGAGAGCGCTTCCTGTGCGAGTGCTTCGATTGGCAGACCATGGCAGTCCCAACCGAAGCGGCGCTCTACGCGCTGTCCGCGCATGGTCTGGTATCGTGGAACGATGTCCTTGATCGTGCTGGCCAGCAAGTGTCCATAGTGCGGCAGCCCGGTTGCGAAGGGCGGCCCGTCATAGAATACGTACGCATCTTCAGATCGCCTCTGCTCCACGGAGCGCCGAAAGACGTCCTTTGCTTCCCACTGCTCCAGGATCGAGTTCTCCAGCTCGGCAAAATTAACTTTGTTGGATACCGGTTCAAACATGACAGGCCATTCGTCTCCTGGTCCTCGTCGATTTCGCGAGGGCCCTTCTTGCAAAGGCGTAGGGTAGATGTCGATGCCGGAAAATCAAGCAGATTGAGTCCGGTTCAGGCGGATGTCCTGCCCGCCATTTGCATCCCTCAATTTACTTGAGTGGACGCGACGATCTGCTAACCTGCCCTCTTGCCGATCCGGAGACTCTAACCGTCTTTCCTGCGAAAGGGGCGGAAGAGATTCCAGAGCCAGAATAGAATTCTCTGGCGGAGCGGTGCAGATGATGTTTGTCGCCTACCACGTCGGTAGTCGCGACGCATGTAATCTCTGTCACGGAGCCCCATATGAATAAGAATAAGTGGTGGCGCATCCAGCGCAAGGCGTTTCGCGCCTCGAACCGTCAAATGCCCGGGCTGCTGCTTACCTGCTTCCTCGCCGGGCAGATGATCCCCGTCGATTCCGCAGCACGCGGCGAAATTGACGGTATGCGCGATACCGTCGTCAAAATCTACTCAACCATTCAACGCGAGAATCATTCAGCGCCGTGGCTTCCGTATCGGCCCCAGAAAGGGACCGGATCGGGTTTCGTGATCTCCGGAAAGAAGATTTTGACCAATGCGCACGTCGTTTCCGATATTCGGTACCTGGAAGTTCAGAAGGAGGGCGTTCCGAAGCGATATCGTGCCTATGTCAGTTTCATTGCGCATGACTGTGATCTGGCCGTACTCCAGGTCGAGGATCCATCCTTCTACGAAGGGACACGCCCTGCGGAGTTTGCCACGGAACTGCCCAAGCTGAACGATGAGGTCACCGTCGTCGGCTACCCCATGGGTGGGACCCGCATATCGATCACCAAGGGGGTGGTCTCGCGCATTGACTACAGCATGTATTCTCACAGCGCGATCGACGAACACCTCGTCCTGCAGGTTGACGCTGCAATCAACCCCGGGAATAGCGGCGGCCCCCTGACGTACAAGGGAAAGGTGATCGGCCTTGCCTTCCAGGGAATTCGAATGGCCGAGAATATCGGGTACGCAATTCCACTGCCGGTGATCGAGAGATTCATGGCCGATCTCGAGGATGGCACCTATCACGGATACCCCGAGCTGGGTGCCGCAAATTTTGATACCGAGAACCCCGCCATGCGTAAGCATTTGGGGATTCCGGACAACAACATCGGTACGGCTGTCACCTGTGTGGATCCGTTCGGAAGCGCAGCGGGACACCTCAAGCCTGGAGATGTCCTGCTCAAGATTAACGGTTATACGATCGCGCGGGATGCCACGATTAAGCTCAACGGGAATACCGTTCTCTACGGAGAGCTGCTCGAGCGTTTACAATGGGATGCGGCGGTAACGTTTGTCCTGTGGCGCGAGGGCGAGGAGATCACGGTTGAGGTCCCTCTCGAGACGGCGCCAGACCCCTTCAACTTTCGCTATCCCTACGATAAGAGAGCCCGCTACGTGATCGTCGGAGGACTCGTCTTTAGCCCGTTATCTCGCGGTTACCTCGGACACCTGGGACGGAAGTTCGACGACCCACTCAGCCAGCAGTTGCTGTACTACTCGCAATACGCCAAACTCGATGCGCTTTACGAGGGCCGCGACGAATTCGTGGTCCTGATCCGACGTCTCCCCCACCCCGTCAACGCGTACGCGACCGGGTTTCACAACGGCATTCTCAACGAGCTGAACGGACAACCCATTCAACGACTGGCGGATATTGCGGCAGCCGCAAAGAAGCCGGTGGATGGCTATCACGTCTTCCGCTTCGAAGGGCTGAACGGCGATCTGGTCCTGGATGCGAGGATGGTTGAGGGCTCGCAGACGGAGATTCTCGGGACCTACGGGGTGCCGGGTCCGGCATATCTGGGGGAGATGCCGTAATGCAATGCCGAGGCTATCTACCGATTCTGATCTGCATCCTGCCACTAGTCGCCTGCGGCGTCCGGGGCGAAGGCATTGAGGACAGTGTTGTTGAGCTGAAAGTTACGCTGCAGGCCTACGATCCTCATCAGCCCTGGCAGAAGACGCAGCCCGAGACGGGCCACGGATACGGTGCCGTGATCGGGACCGACCGCATCTTGACAACCGAAGCGTTGGTGCGAAATCACACGCTTGTCCAATTCACCAAGCCTCGCAGTGGGCGCCAGGTGACCGCACGGGTGGAGTTCGCAGACCCCCAGATTAACCTCGCGCTTCTAAGGGTTGTCGCCGAAGCAGAAGCCGTCTCCCTGGTGCCGCTCGAGATCGCCGGAAGCATTCCCGATGATGCAGAGCTGGAGATCGTTCAGGTCGACGCAACGAGCGAGATACAACGGGGCGACGCGCATGTCGTTAAGGTTCTCGTGGAGAGCCTTCCGAATGCAGAGTTCAGCACGTTGAGCTTTCACCTTCTGACCGATCTTAGCGTCGAGCGCGTTCCAGCCCTGGCCTTGCTCGATGGGAAACTCGCGGGCCTGATCACATCGTACCAGTCCAGCGAGCGTATCGCCCATATGCTTCCCTCGCATGTCTTGCGGCGTTTCCTTGCAGACACGGCAGAGCCGCCGTACGAAGGCTTCGCCATGGCCGGATTCGCATGGTCACCGCTGGTTGACCCGGTCAGGCGTCGTTATCTGAATGTCACCAATAGCGGCCAGGGAATCATCGTGAACTCCGTGCTCCCGGGAACCGGAGCCGATGCGGTCATCCATCCGAACGACGTGATCCTGGATTGGGATGGTCGACCGATTAACGAGATGGGGTATTACGATGACGATGACTTTGGGCGGCTGCATTTCCCCTACTTGATCAAGGGGCATCGGCGACCCGGAGAGACGGTGCCGGTTCACCTCGTCCGTGATGGCGAACGCAAAACCGTGAGCATAGCCCTGACGCGCTATCGCGATGCCGACGCATACGTTCCCCGCAATACCACGGGTGAGCGGCCGTCATACATCGTGGCGGGCGGATTCGTCATCCGCGAACTGGACGCACAATACCTTCACGCCTACGGATCGGAATGGCGCGCGCGGGTCGACTCGCGACTGGTACACATCTACAACATGCAGGCGCTGGCCCCGCCGGAGCCCGGTGATAAGGTCGTCGTTCTCGCCTCCGTGCTATCCGACCCGATCAATGTTGGCTATCAACACTTCTTCAATCAGATCATTGAAACGGTGAACGGGCAGGAAATTCGGAACATGGATGACATCTTCAAGATCGTACTCCAGGACGGAGAGCTCGAGACCGTGACCCTTCGTTCCAACGGATTGACCATCTCCTTCGATCCGAGCAATATCAAGGAGGCGAATGCCCGGATTGCCGCGACCTATCGGATCAGCGAACCACGATTTCGCGCTCCACCTCCCACCGAGTAGAGTTTCTGAGAATAATGAAAGCCTTAATCAAACTGGTCACCGTCGTCGGCCTGCTTGCGGGCATCGCGGGCATTACCATCCCACTGCTTACCATTCGCAGGATTCAGGCGGTCCTCGCTTCCAGCGAGGCTGACATCGCGAGCGCGGTGCGCGCCGGGCAGGCGATTACGGCTCTGCGACAGGCCGAGCGAGACGTATACAGCTTCCCTGTCCTGGCTCACAACCTGAACGTGACCCTCATTTCCGCCTACGCGGAGGCTTCGATGTTCGACGAAGCTCAGCAGCGCGCGGAATGGCTCCGTACGGCGCCGGACATGGCGTCGGGACGCGAAACATTCGTGACCAGCCCCCCTGGGCCGCTGGACAATGTACTGAAGATCCCCAATCAGCTGTGCTACAAGTTGGTAGCACGTGGCAACTCACAGTCGGGTCCTTTTCAATGGGACCGTTGGATCGGGTACCGCACCATGCTTATACAACTCGATCGCGACGCGACGCGTGGCGACTATGCCCGCATCGCCAGTCGAATTGATGAGTTGGATGCCGAGGGCACGTTCCCCAGGGAGATCATCCGCACCTCCGTGGTCCGGGCACGATCGAGCAAGGAGATCGCCCGAAACCTTCATAATCTACAGGTCTACGACAAGAAAATTGGTGAAATTGAGCCCCACGACAGTCGGGCGGCGGACCTTGTAGCGGATCGCTCCGTGGCGGCCGAGCACGCGCTCCCGGCCTGGGGTGTGGTGAAGTCCTCGTCGTCAACACTGTTCAGCGTCACGGCGGCCGACGAGGGAAAGTCGCTGGTAATCGGAGAGGTACCCGTCGGTAGCGTGGTGGAGATCACTCGTATCTTTGCCCCGCGATCCATGACCCTGGCGACTTGCCGACTGGCCGCGGGAGAGTACAAGGACAAGCAGGCGATTCTTAAGTATGAAACACTGGCTACGTTCCCGGGCCCGCTTGAGGAGGCTGGGGATAGACTCCCCCGCCTTGAATCCACCCGGGCACGACTCTTGCTCCGTATCGATAACCTGAAGGACGGCGCCCGGCAACGGAAGAGGAGCGTGCCCGCCGTAGGAAGATATCTTCGTGCCGAGAAGATTCACAAAGCGTTCTATGCCGAGATTCGAGAACTCATGCAAATTGCCGACGGCGAAGTCAAAGGCGATATGATGAAAGCACGCGATCGACTGCGCGAAATGAAGTACGAACAGTCTGAGGTCGATGCTAAATTTCAAGAGGCAAAGTCTAGTTACCTCGAATGGAGGAAGGGCCAGCACAACTCCGATGCTCCAGCCCTCACCAAGGCGCGCGAGCAGCTCGCCCACATCGAGTCCGAGATCAAGTCGCTCGTGCATGATGGCTGACGATTTGTCTCGCCGCGCGCACGCCTCGCAACGCCCAGGTGTCCATGCGTCGTTAAGTCGCGGAGAGTCGTAATGTCGAGGGTCATTCGAGTTTCCATCGTGGTGTTCTGGCTTGCGTGCACCGCTTGGTTGATTCGATACGAAGCCTTTCCGGAGCGCTTTACCGCCGTACTCCCCGGGTACAAAGCCCTCCTGGGCGGGGATCTCCTCGTTGTTGATTCCTGGTGGAAGTTGTCGAATGGGGGGCACCCGGTCGGATACAGCCGCAGTTGGGTGGAACTCCAGGAGAGCAACCCAGTGGAGCATTATGTCGTGGAGAATGAGACCCTGCTCAATGTCAACATCATGGGGTTCTCTCAACGACTGACGTTCAGCGCACAGTCATTCCTGGATATTGGCTACCAGCTTCAACGTTTCACCTTCAGCACGCAGGCACGTGAGTACCGCACGCATATCAAGGGCGAGAGAATTCGAGGAACCCGGTTTCGCGTCGCTATCGACAGTGGTGGCGCCGAGCACGTGACGTATGTCGAGATTCCCGACGATACGATCATCTATTCGCCGGCCATGGAGATGACATTACGCGACCTGGACCCCGGAGATGATCTAACCGTGCGCAGCTTCAACCCGCTCACCCAGGAGAGTATGTTGGTCAAGATTCGCGCCCTGCGTCGAGAGATGCTGCGCGTGAGAGAGCAAGAGATAAGCACGACGGTCCTCTCTATTAGTTCCTACGGCACGGATCTGCTCTCATGGATCGATTCGGACGGACGCGTGGTACGCCAGGAAAGCCCGCTTGGCGTCCTGGAGGCGTCCACGGCCGACGAGTGCCTGGACCTCGTCCTCGACCGTTCCGCTAAACCGGACCTGCTGCTCGCCACAGCGGTCTCGTGTACGGGTGATATCCCAGACCCGCGTCACGCGAGGACACTTCGCATCCGCCTCACCGGCGTCAGCTTCAGCGAGGAAGAGTTGACGACCCCGCGCCAGCGCGTTGAGTCCGTGTCGGCACAGGAGACTGTGGTCTTCTTGCAATCCTCCGCCCTACCCGAACCCTCCTCGCGTAGACTTCTGGATCCGAAGGAGAAGACCGCTGCGCTCGCGTCCTCCGCCTTCGTTCAGTCTAGCGATCCGCGAATAGTCGCACGTGCGAAGGAGATCGTTGCCGGGGAAAGCGATCCCGCGAAAATGGCCCAGGCCCTGTCCAAATGGGTGGATCACAGCGTGGAGAATGCTCCGTCGATCGGGCTGCCCTCGTCGGTGCAGGTACTGGAGCAGTTAAGTGGAGATTGCAATGAGCATACGTATCTCTACGTGGCACTGGCCAGAGCCCTCAACCTGCCCGCGAAGATCAAGGTCGGCCTCGTTTATCACGAGGGCGCCTTCTACTATCACGCGTGGCCGGCCGTTTATCTCGGCGAATGGATTGAGATCGACCCTACGCTTGCACAGTACACCGTGGACGCGACGCACATTGCACTCATGGAGGGAGAGATTAAGGAGCAACTCCATCTAGCCCGTATATTTGGAAGGCTCAAGATCGAGATTCTTGACGTCGACGGCGCCCCGAATCCTGAACCTGCTCCGGATGCTTGAAGATCATGATTAGACTCGAAGATTTGTCGAAGAATTTCGGATCCCTGCAGGCTGTACGTCAACTCTCTCTGCACGTTCCCGCTGGAGAGCTGTTCTGCTTTCTCGGTCCCAACGGTGCAGGCAAGACGACCACGATCAAGATGATGACCGGGCTTCTGCGTCCCTCAAGCGGACGCGTCACGATCGGAGGCATCGACATAGAGCGTGACCCCCTGTCGGCCAAGCAGATCATCGGCTACATCCCCGATATGCCGTATCTCTACGATCGTCTAACCTGTTCGGAGTTCTTCGTATTCACGGGCGACCTGTACCGGGTTCCACGCCCCGAATCCGAAGCGGAACGCGAGTCCTCTTTTGACCAGTTCGGACTCCAGGAGTACCGCAACGTCCTGGTGAAGGATCTCTCGCACGGACTGCGCCAGCGCTTGATTTACGCCGCCACCTTTCTGCATCGCCCAAAGGTTCTCTTTATCGATGAACCGTTGATCGGACTGGATCCCAAGACGATTCGCATGATCAAGGAGTTGCTCAAGAACAAGGCGCGTGAGGGGACCACCATTTTCCTCACCACGCATATCCTCGCACTGGCCGAGGACGTCGCGGATCGCATCGGGATTATCCTGGATGGACGCTTGATCGCCGACGGTACGCTCGAGGAATTGAGAAGCGGCAGCGAGGATGAGTCGAGCCTCGAGGATATTTTCCTGGCGCTGACTGAATCAGCGGATGAATAGGGCTGCCAGTAGCGATCCGGCAGCTCCGCTCTCGGCGCTCGTCCGAAAGTCCGTCTGGGAGTACCGGGCGAAGATGGCCAGTCTCTCCGAACAGCCCGCACTGAAGCTCGTTTTTATCACGCTTTTTGCGGTCGGCCTGTTCATTGGCCTCTGGGCTCTCTTTGTGCGGGGCTTCAATTTTCTCGGGCAGTTTCCGGGAG
Organism: Verrucomicrobiota bacterium; assembly: GCA_027623315.1. Lineage (GTDB taxonomy): Bacteria > Verrucomicrobiota > Kiritimatiellia > CAJWTS01 > CAJWTS01 > JAQBYD01. The sequence goes on from JAQBYD010000078.1 coordinate 10,859, forward strand.
TCATGGCGATCATCTTCGGGCGACTCTTTTCACTCTTCTTTCTCGGAATGGGGATGATGATTGCGGTCTCGGGCGTTGTGACGTCATACGCCACGATATTTCGCTCCGACGAGATCCCCTTCCTCATCACCCGGCCGTTCACTAATGCGAACATTGTCCTGTACAAGTTCGGCGAAGCAATCCTTCTGGCGTCGTGGGCATTCTTCTTCATCATCCTGCCCTTCCTCGGCGCTTATACGTCTCACGCGCACCTTTCCCTCGCGTTTCCGTTGTTCACGCTTCTACTTTCGATTCCCTTCATCATCATTTGCGCCGGTGCGGGCGCGCTCCTGACAGTACTGCTCGTACGCTGGTTTCCGTTCGCCCGGATGATGCGCGCGGCGGGATGGGGAATCCTCGTCGGTGGGGCTGCCCTGCTCTGGTACTTCATGCGCAAGCCTGAAATCGAAGCCGCTCAGGCGACGTTCCTGCTCAGCCAACTGATCCCCGGGCTGCAACTCGCATCGTCTCCCCTGCTCCCCTCGCGATGGCTGTCTGAATCTGTTCTCGCGCTGACCACGGGTGACTGGACGCGTGGCGTCATGCTCAGCGGCGTCCTGGTCTCGAACGCCCTGATGCTTGTCCTGCTCGTGCACAAGGTCGGGGGTGCGCTCTACTATGAGGCATGGCAGCGCGTCGCGTACGCGCCACGAGAAGCGAGAAAACCGAGCCGCATCCTGTCGCGCATGGAATTTCTGTTCCGGCCGCTCCCACAGGACCTGCAGGCGATCATCATGAAAGATATTCGCATTTTCTTTAGAGATCCGGTGCAATGGATGCAGTTCCTGGTGTTCTTTGGCCTCCTCGCATTGTACTTCTCGAATCTTCGTTCCTTTCACTACGACCTGCTCGAGGAACGATGGCGGAACACCATCGCATTCCTGAACATCTTCAGCGTCAGCGCCGTGATGTGCTCTCTGGGTTCCCGCTTTGTCTTCCCCCAGCTCAGCCTCGAAGGGCAGCAGTTCTGGATCCTGGGTCTGTCACCCGTGAGCATGACGAAGATCCTGATGGGCAAATTTGTCTTGTCCTTTATCGGTATGCTTTCCATCGGATTCGTCCTGATTCAGATCTCGGGCAACATGCTTCAGCTGGATTCCACATCGCGGGCAATCGCGACGGTTCTCAGCTTGAGTGTCTCCTGCGCGATCGCGGCATTGTCAACAGGTCTGGGAGCCGTTTTCATCGATCTGAAGCAGCGCAATCCAGCGGCCATCGTCTCGGGTTTCGGAGGGACATTGAATCTCGTGCTGTGCCTCCTCTTCATGATCCTGTCTATCGTCCCTTTCGGGGCCCTTTTCCACCTTTACTTTCATGGGAAAATGACGGACATGGCCTTCACGCGGTTTCTGTGGATTGGCGGCGCCTGGCTGATCCTGATTACGGGCGCAGCTACCGTGATTCCCCTTGTAGCGGGCTGTCGGACACTCAATAATCGGGAGTACTAGGAGCCCGTCGGACTTAGCGCCATCAGTTTAAGTCGTGTGAGAAACCGCCGGTCTCCTATTATTTTTGCTGCGCAAAACGGGTGAGGGGTGAATTTGGCTGTGTGAGGAGCCG
>JAQBYD010000079.1 GCA_027623315.1 Verrucomicrobiota bacterium
TAGAGAGCGGAAGAGATGTCATAACCGGAAGCCAGTACGGGACCTCTTTCCATGTCCCTGTCCGCTTAATCTGGGCCTAGCGCCCGAATACGCCGCCGTCAAGAAGGCCCTTGTAGAGATGCGCGAGAAAGCCGGACTGACCCAGCGCCAGTTGGCCGCGAAACTGGGACGCGAGCCGTCTCTCGGGAGCGTGGAGAAAAATGCGTTGGACGAATTGGCGGGGGATGCGCCGTGCGGGAGGTTTGGCATCCGGCGACGAGTTTTCTTCAACTGAACATGGGTGCCACAATCGGCTTTGCCTGGAGGAACATGTGGGATTCCAGATTGGGGTCCCGCTGAGGCTGGCTTCCATGTTCCCAGATAGCCCGGTGAACAATCTGCGTTGACGCTTCGCCCCGAAGGGGCAAGATATACCAGCCCAAGGCAACGCCTTGGGTTAGATTGAGAGAAAGAAAAGAGCCCTGAAAGGGCGGGATATAATGCGGGAAGAATAGTTTATGGCTCAGTCACTTTCACAGATTCTACTGCATCTGGTATTCAGTACAAAGAACAGAGACCCGCTGATTCCAGCCGATAAGGAACACCACAAGAAGAAGACGTTCAAGGAGGAGTTCACCGAATTCTTGGTAAAGTACGGCGTCGACTATGACGAAAGATACGTCTGGGAATGACGCCGATGAGTATACTTATATCTCGCCCTTTCAGGGCTAGAATACCTAACTTTGGTTACCCACCCAGGGCTTCGCCCTAGGCTGGCATATCCTGCCCCTTCGGGGCGGTTAATGCATCCCACGTGTTTCCTCGGAGCAATCTAACCTGTGGTGCCCTCTGAACGAGACGGCCGCGGTGGTAACGCGGATCACGGCTCCCGATGACAGGGGATCCCCGGATGGCCCGCCTCGCCTTGACCGCAGCTCCACTCGAGACGGCGGGCCCGATGAGATCGAGCTCGGAAGGGGATGTGGAGTGGTGCCGCGCGGCTACCGACGACGGGGCACGTCGCTCTCCGTCAAAACAGAATGATGCTGCAACGAAAAAGACTGCGGATTCTGTGAGGCGCGACCCATGTCACCCCTTGCGTCACCGGTGTTTTCGCGGGGAAAAGGGTTGGAGGCGCGAAGCGGACTTGAACCGCTGTAGCAGGTTTTGCAGACCCGTGCCTAACCACTCGGCCATCGCGCCGTATAGTCTTACTTGCTGGAGGAAGATGCCTTCGCGCCGGCTGCCCTGCGTTCGCTGGCAGTGACCTTCTGGCGTTTCTTCCGGCGTAAGAGCCGTTGACGTTTAACTCGTACTCTAAGTTGTTGTCCCATAATTAAGCCGCAGAGAGTTATCAGAGTGCAGAACCCGTGTCAATGCTGAAGTAGTGCTCAACTCAGCAACTCCGCGCCGGCGGAGGGGCGCATCTCGATGATGGCGCATTCACGGCCGTAGGCGCTCCTGAAAGCATCCTGTAATGCTGTGCTGACGGCGGCGAGATGCTCGTGCCTTAGAAGGACCACGCAACCGCCTCCAAACCCGCCACCGGAGAGTCGGGCCCCGAGGGCCTCCGGGATCCCCGCTGCAGCTTCCACGAGCAGGTCGAGCTCGGGGCACGAATTCTCGAAGTTCAGGCGGGAACTTTCATGCGATTGGAACATCAGGGCGCCGAACGCTTGCACGTCACCCCGCCCCAGGACCTGCCTTCCCTCCTGGGCCCTGCGGTTTTCGCCGATGACGTGCGCCGCGCGCCGGTACGCAATGGCGTCCAGATCGCCACCACAGGTTTCCAGGTCGAGCTCGGACACGTCGCGCAGCGCGCTGACGGCATGATCGCATCGCTCCGCGAAATACGTGGCCGCGGACTCGCAGGCTGCCCGGCGCTCATTGTATTCGCCGTCCACAAGGGCATGCCGCACACCCGACTCGGCAATCAAGAAGGTGAGGTCTTCGCCGAGGTCGACGGTCTCCACGGCGAGCGAACGAAAGTCCGTCATGATCAGGCGGTGCTCGGCTCCGTACAGGCTGGAGATCTGGTCAAGCAGCCCGCAGCGCACTCCGGCATACTCGTGCTCGGCGCGCTGCGCGATTCGCGCCATCTCCAATGGGGCAATCGTGAGCCCATACAGATTGGCCAGGGCAAGGCCCGTCGCCACTTCGAGGGCTGCCGAACTGGAGAGGCCCGCGCCGCGCGGAATGTCACCCGTCACCGTCGCGTGGAATCCATGATCTCGACTTGGAATGGGGAGTAACGCGGCGACCCCCTTGACGTAGTTAGCCCATCCGTCAGATTCAGATACCGAAGGTGCCGCGATCTCAAAGGTGACTTCCCGCTCCAGGTCCACCGCGTAAACGGTACAGGAACCGTCTGCCGATCCAGACACGGCGACACACGTTCCGTGGTCGATCGCCGCGGACAGGACGAATCCGTCATTATAGTCGGTGTGGTTGCCAAGCACCTCAATACGGCCCGGCGCATATGAGACCACACGAGGTTCCTGCCGAAATCGATCGAGGAATGCCGAGCGGACCGTGTTGTGAACCTTCTCTTTCATGGATGAATCATATCACCGTCTCCAACGTCAAGCCCTCGCCGTTCTCGTCCACCCGCACGCGCGAGCCTTCTTCAAGTTCACCGCTGATCAGCTTGCGTGCGATGGGCGTCTCGAGGTGCTGTTGGATAAACCGCTTCAACGGACGCGCCCCGAAGACCGGGTCGTAGCCTTCCCTGGCGATATACGCACAGGCTCTTTCGCTCAGTTCAATATCGACATCGCGGTTGGCCAGGCGAGCGCTGAGTTCCTCGATCAGCAAGCCGACGATCCGTTTGATCTCCTCCACATTCAACGTCTTGAAGAGGACGATGTCATCGACCCGGTTCAAGAACTCCGGCCGGAATGTGTGACGCATATCCTGCATCACGCAGTCGCGGACGCTCGCGGGAATGCTGCCGTCCTCGTCGATCCCCTCCAGCAGATGGTGCGATCCGATATTGCTGGTCATGATCACGATCGTATTCTTGAAGTCCACGGTGCGCCCGTGTGAGTCGGTCAGCCGTCCATCATCGAGCACCTGCAACAGGATGTTGAAGACATCGGGATGTGCCTTCTCGATCTCGTCGAAAAGCAGGACGCTGTATGGCTTGCGGCGCACGGCCTCGGTCAACTGGCCACCATCTTCGAACCCGACGTATCCCGGAGGCGCGCCAAGCAGTCGTGAAACGGCGTGCTTCTCCATGTATTCGCTCATGTCGATTCGAATCACGGAATCCGTCGTGTCGAACAATGTTCCGGCCAGGGTCTTGGCCAGTTCAGTTTTGCCAACACCCGTAGGACCCAGGAAGATGAAGGTTCCCAGCGGTCGCTGAGGGCTCTGAATGCCGGCGCGCGCGCGCAGGACGGCATCCGCGACCACTTGCACGGCCTCGTCCTGCCCGACAATGCGCTCATGCAGAACGGAGTCGAGCTTGAGCAGTTTCTCGCGTTCGCCTTCAAGCAGTCGTTTCAGGGGGATCCCGGTCCAACGCGCCACGACGTCGGCGATCTCCTCTTCGGTGACCTCCTCGCGCAGCAGGGTCGCGGCGCCGGCCTCGTGAATCGTCGTCTCTTCGGACGCAAGCTTCTGCTCGAGGGCCGGGATCACACCGTGACGGACCGTGGCGACGCGCTCAAGGTCGTAGTCCCGTTCCGCTTGCTCGGCCTCGGCGCGGGCCTGCTCCAGTTGTTCGCGTAATTGGCGGACGCTGCCGATCGCCTCCTTCTCGGACTCCCACTGCGCCCGCATGGCGTTGGCCTCCTCCTTCAGGTCGGCCAGCTCGCGGCGAAGCTCCGCCAGCCGTTCCTTGCTCGGCTTATCCTTTTCCTTCTTGAGGGCGGTTTCCTCGATCTCGAGGCGCATCACCTTGCGAGTGATTTCATCGAGCTCGGACGGCAGGGAGTCGATCTCCGTGCGGATCGAGGCGCATGCCTCGTCCATCAGGTCGATCGCCTTGTCGGGCAGGAAGCGTTCCGTAATGTAACGATCCGACAGGACCGCGGATGCGACCAGGGCCGCATCCTGGATTCGAACACCATGATGTACTTCGAAGCGCTCCCTTAAACCGCGTAGGATCGAAATCGTATCCTCAACACTCGGAGCGTCGATAACGACCGGTTGGAAGCGGCGCTCCAGGGCAGCGTCCTTCTCGATGTGCCGACGATGTTCGTCGAGTGTCGTGGCGCCGATACAGTGAAGTTCCCCGCGCGCGAGCATGGGCTTCAGCATGTTGCCCGCATCCGAAGATCCTTCCGTCTTTCCGGCGCCCACAATCGTGTGCAGTTCATCGATAAAGAGGATGATTCTGCCGTCCGCGGATTTGATTTCGTGCAGGACCGCTTTCAGCCGTTCCTCGAATTCACCACGATACTTGGCACCGGCCATGAGTGCGGTCATGTCGAGGGCGAAGATCGTGTGGTCCTTGAGTCCTTCCGGAACGTCGCCCTTCAAGATTCGGTGGGCCAGTCCTTCCACGATGGCGGTCTTGCCGACGCCCGGCTCACCGATCAGGACCGGGTTATTCTTCGTCTTGCGCGAGAGGATTCGAATCACGCTTCGAATCTCCGTATCGCGTCCGATCACGGGATCCAACTTGCCGCTGCGCGCAAGGTCGACGAGGTCGACGCCGTATTTCTGCAGCGCTTCGTAAGACGCTTCCGGGTTCTGGCTGGAGACGCGCTGATTGCCCCGCACTTGCTGCATGGCTTCGAGGAGGGACTTGCGCGTGATGCCGAGGTCCTTGAAGATCTTGCCGAGGGGCGTGGAACTGTTCTCCGCGGTGAACGCCAGCAATAGGTGTTCCACCGAGGTATACTCGTCCTTGAGCTTCTTCGCCTCGTCAGCGGCATATACCAGGAGCTTGTTGAAGCGTTGCGTGGCGACCATCTGTCTGGCATCGGCGCCGGCTCCGGTTACGCCCGGGCGCTTGTTCAGTTCGTCTTCAACGCGTGTGCGCAGCAGGTGTGGTTGAGCCTGCGCGCGCTCGACAAGACGCGCCGCCAGCCCGTCCTGCTGGTCCAGCAGGGCAAGCAGCAGATGCTCGCAGTCGAGTTCCTGGTGATCGCTGCGCAGGGCGATCGACTGGGCGTCCTGGATCGCTTCCTGTGCTTTCTGTGTCAATGTATCGAGGTTCATAATCGTCCTCCTCCCGCTGCCCCTGGCGCCTGCCGGTCCGGCCGCTAGTCGATGACCTGTAGTGCCACCTTGGTTTTCAGTTTCTCGTTGTTACGGATAAAAATCACGTCCACTTCGTCTCCGTCCGCGCGCGAATCGAGAATATCGCGCAGATCGGAGGAGCGCCGCACCACGACGTCGTCAATCTGCACGATGACATCGCCCCACTCGTAGGGGCGTCGACCTCGCAGACCGGCCCGATCCGCGGCGCTGCCGCGAATGACTTCGTGGATCAGGGCTCCCTGCACGCCGTAATACTGCGCGTAGCGGTCTCGCTCGAGGATGACGCCGAGGCCAACGCGCTGCGCCTTACCATGCTGGATCAGCTGCGGCACGATCCCAACAACGGTATCGACCGGTATCGAGAAGCCCAGGCCTATCGAACCGCCCGACGGAGAGACGATAAAGGTGTTGATACCGATCACGCGCCCTGCCGAATCGAGTAGCGGTCCACCCGAGTTGCCCTGGTTAATCGCGGCATCGGTCTGGATGATATCGCGAATGGTCAGGCCGGTTGGAGATTGCATCTCGCGGTCCAGCGAGCTGACCACGCCCACGCTGAGCGAGGAGTTAAGGCCGAATGGATTGCCGATCGCGAGAGCCCTCTGACCGACCTTGAGATCATCCGAGGATCCGATTGGGAGCGGGGTCAACGTCCCGGCGGGAGCATCGATCTTAAGCACGGCGATATCGTGGTCGGGGTCCAGTCCCACGATCGTCGCATCGTAGACCGTTCCATCCTTCATGATCACCTGGACGGCGGACGCTTTATGGACGACGTGATAGTTGCTGATGATATGGCCCGCTTTGTCCCACACAAATCCGGATCCCGAGCCCTGCGTGTTCTCATAGATGGCGAGACTGAAGTAGTCACGCAAGAGGGCCTTATTGATCACGCTGACGACGGACGGCGCGTATTTTTCGAAGATGTCGATTGTGGCCCGCTCGATGTCGTAGAGATCAGTGCCTGGTGCCGGTGCAGGAGTCCCCACAAGTTGCGCCGTGGCGGTCGCCGGAGATTCCACAGGAGCGACCGCGGCAGGACCCTCTGCGGGCTGCCAGTACGGAGCGATCAGTGCACCCAGCGTGAGTACAACGAGTACCAACAAGATGCGTGATAGAAACGTCGCTCCCTGATTTGGCGAAACGGGTAGGGGTCGATTCATGGTCTTTCCTTTCAGGCTCGTCATCTGCGGAACGCCTCGACCGACTCGATCGTGCGCGTCTCGGCGTCGTGAGAGGCTAATAGTAGCCTCCATCTACGGGCTCCACGAGGCTTGAGATCGCGGTGCAGGGCAGGGCGATCGAATCGCCCTGCCCCCGTGGGATTAATCCGTGATGCTGATCTGCCTGGGCTTGGCCGCTTCGGATTTGGGAAGCGTGACCCGCAGCACACCATTGGTGTAGGCCGCTTTGACGTTATCGGCATCGATGTCCGTAGGCAGTTGCAGGCTCCTCTGGAAGCTTCCGTAGAAGCGTTCGCGGCGATAGACGTTCTCGCCTTCCTTCTCCTCGCGCACCTGCTTTCTCTCGCCCTTCAGCGTGAGCACATCGCCATCCACGCTGATCGAGACGGCGTCCTTCTCAACGCCAGGGAGATCGACGTCCACAACAATGCTGTCTTTCTCCTCGTAGACATCGAGTCGCGGATTGTACACAGGCTGCGCCGTGCCACCGCTCGGATCGCCGAACATGCGGTCGATGCTATCCTCGAAGCCGAGCAGATTCTCGAAGGGATCAGCCCAGCGCCGTCTTGGTGTCCATTTTACTAGTGTCATTGTATGTCTCCTTTTTTACTTGTGTTTGGACCTATTTCCTTCACTGGCAAACGATTTAGCATATACCGTTCCATGTGCATCAACCTCCTGGATGATTGGTTGTAACAGTGCTATAGAGAACCAGTTACGATTATATAAAAATATGCCACGATATTTAACATGAGACATATAGACCCTATTATGGCGTCGGGGCACGAAGGCATAGAGAGACATTGTGGCCCATGTCGAGGCATTTGATCTGATTCCTGCTGTCTTGAGACGGATGGGGCAGACGCTGATGACCCCGTCGGTCGTATGTGCCCGCCCGCCAGCGACGAAGCATGGGGCTTGAGGGAGCGGGATCTAGCGCAGAACCGCTATTCCGCGCGCTGGTATTGTCGTGCGGCGATACCGGCTTCGTTGAGCAGCGCGATGGATTGGTCGCTGAGCCGATACTCCTGCTCGTATATGACCTCGCGGATTCCGGCGTTAATAATGAGCTTCACGCATAAGAGGCAAGGGCTGAGCGTGCAATAGATCGAGGAACCGTGCATTGCCGTCCCATAATAAGCGGCGTGTGTGATCGCGTTCTCCTCCGCGTGGCAGCAGATGCACTCGCCAAGACCCTCGCCCGAGGGCGTGTCGCTGGCACAGCGGGCGCAGCCCCCTTCAAAGCAGTTCTTGATACCACGCGGTGTGCCGTTGTAGCCCGTCGCAATGATACGCCGCTCGCTAACGACGACGGCGGCAACATGCCGACGACTGCAGTTACTGCGCTTCGCCGCGACGTGGGCGATATCCATAAAGTAAGTGTCCCAGTCGGGACGTGAATCAAGTTGATCGGGCATAGCGGAGTCCTCTGAAGCCGCAACTTACCACGGTTTGGGCCCACGGATCATGCGAATCTTAAGAATCAGAGAGACCGCGGTTCTAACTCCGCCTCGACTCGGAAGACCCGCCGATGCCGAGATCAACCCGATTTTCAGTGATTTCGGGCTCCAAAACGCTAGAATCCATGCATTTGCGGGAACCTCCAGAGCCTGGGCGATGTCCAATACGATAGATGACAAGATTGTGCGCGAGTACGTCGCGCGACTGCAGGAGGGTGACGACAGCGCTTTTGAGCCGTTGATGGAGCTTTTTCAGAGGCCGATCTTCAACTTGGTGTACCGCATGATCAATCACTATGAAGAGGCCGCGGATCTGAGCCAGGAGATCTTTATAAAGATGTATAAGTCGATTGATCAGTACCAGGGCCGCGCGAAATTCTCGACATGGTTCTTCTCTGTAGCGGTCAATATGTCGCTCAATCGCAGGCGAAAACTGGCGTCCCGCAAGCGAGAGGTATACTCGCTGGATGCGGCTGGCGATGACGAGGCTCCGGACGCGCGCGACGCGGCGGATTCGAGACCCGGTCCCGACGCCAGGGCCAGGCATCATGAGATTCGTGAGCGAGTCGAGTTGGCGATCGCCGGGTTGCCCGTTGAGTTTCGAGGCGTGGTGGCGATGCGTGACATCCAGGGCATGAGCTACGAAGAGATATCGAAAGCCGCCGGGTGCGGCGTGGGTACGGTCAAGTCGCGCCTGTCGCGCGGTCGAGGGATTCTGCGCGAGCAATTGAAGGACCTGCTCTGACCGGGAATACTGCCAATGACTGCTAATCGAAAGTTGGATCACGCGACCGCGCGGGAGTGGATGACGGAGCACATCGACCAGGTGCTCGATTCGACCCGGACGGAAACGTTGATGGCCTACCTGCAACGGCATCCGGATCTTGAGGAGGAGTTTGCGGAACTGGCCGCGACGGTGAAGTTGGTAGGCGAATTGGATGTGGTGGATCCCCCGGCGAATTTTGCGGCTTCGGTGATCACCCAATTGCCGTCCAAAAAGAACAAGTCCTTCGTGATTCCGTTTTCCAATCCGGTAGTCCAGTTGCTTGCCGCTGCCGCCATGCTGGCGATCGTCGTGCGCTTCGGGTTCGAGATGAAACGCCCCGAGCGCGTGGCACCGACACGGGTCGCGCAAGACCAGTTGGCCAAGCGGAAGGATATCGCCAAGCTGGCGTCCGCCCAGGCGGAGGACTCGGAGACGGCTGATCACGTGCAGGGGGAGGCATACAAGGTTACGGAACCCATAGTGCAGGAGGTCCTCGAGGAGCGTGAAGCTGCTGATCCTGATGGCGTCGCGCCCACGCTGAGATCGGAGCCGGCGCCGGCGCCGGCACCGGCATTACGCCAGGCGGTTTCCGACAGCGCGCCTCTCGCAGAGCCCGAAGGCCGGATTTGGACCGGACGGAGCAGAGGGGTTTCGAGGGCCGACGATATAGTTGCATCGGATTACGACGACGCACAGAGCGCCGGGGCTGGCACACGGGTTCAACGCGCGTTAGAGGCTCCGGAAGAGATGGCGCAGCCGAGCAGGAGTCTGGCTGCGGCCCAGGTCCCGGCGGATGCGTCCGCCACGGGGGCGAAAGACAGCGAGGTTGCATTCGGCAAGGCCAGGGCCCTCGGTGGCTCCGGCGACAGCGTAGACGAGTTGGATTCACCCTCCCCGCGTACCGCGGATATGCGGGAGCGTCCTGATCTGGGGGGTGAAGGGATTGCGAAGTCGGAGGAATACTCCCGCAGGGCGAGCGCGAAGCCAGTCACCGTCCAGGAGTCCGCCGCGCAGCCGGCTGCCGAGGCGACGCTGTCCACGGTTGCCGGCTGGGCTGATGACGTCCGCCGAATCGGCGTAACGATCGATCGCAAGCGGGAGCCGGAGTTGCGGGCCTTACTGGCGCGTTACGATACCGGGAGAAACGACAAGGAGGCGAAGGAGAAGACGGGGCGGCGTGCAGAGAAGGAATCCACCTCCCGCCTGGCGGTGCGGCACGGTCAACTTCCACAACTCGTTGAGGCGCTGCGCAAGATTGGTCAGGTTCATACGGCTCCGGCGAGAGGGTCTGTTGGTAATGCCCTTGCCGAGACGAAAGCCCTTGACCGGGACAGCGGTGCCGTGGTCATCGTGCAACTCGAGATTCAGTACTCGGATGCTACGGATCCCGTGCCGCGGAGTCCCGGTGACTGAATCAGCCGGGTCGACACTCGGGGGAGCAGCAGGGCGGGAGGGTGCAGACCCACCGGCTTCGCTCTACCTGGCGTCGGGGTCACTGCGCCGCCGGGAGATTCTGGAGAGGCTCGGAGTCTCATTTCGTGTTCACGTGCCCGATGTCAACGAGGTTGAGTATGAAACCGATCCGGAAGCGACCGTACGCGTTAACGCCCTGATCAAATTGCGGGCCACACGTGACACCCACGCTGACGTTCCGATCATCGCCGCGGATACGGTCTTGGAATTCGACGGTCATTGCATAGGCAAACCCACGTCGATGGATGCCGCGCACGTATTGCTTCGTGCGCTGTCAGGGCGGACGCATCGCGTCCTGACTGGCGTGGCGCTCTGGCCGGGCGGTGACCAGGCTGATCCGGTGGTTAGCGTCGGGGCTTCCACGGTTCGGTTTCGTGTTTTACGTGATGAGGATATCTCGGCTTACTTCGGGATCGTTAATCCCCTCGACAAGGCCGGCGGGTACGATATAGATCAGTCTGGGGACACGATCATCGCGTCGGTTGAGGGGTCGCGCACCAATGTAATGGGGTTACCCCTGGAAGTTATAGAACCATGGTTGAATCAGCAGGGCCTTCTGTGAAACCGCCGCCGTTATGGATCGGCCGCCTCGAGATTGAAACGCCAACCGTTCTCGCGCCCATGGCGGGCCTGACGGATCTGCCGTTCCGCCTGCTCTGCGCGCGCCACCGCTGTGGTCTTGTGATGACCGAGGTGGTGAACGCGCAGGGCGTGACGCGCGCGTCGGCGCAGACGATGTATTACCTGGAAGCATCGCCCGACGAACGCCCCGTCGGTGCTCAGCTCTACGGCGCGGATCCCGAGGTCATGGCGGAGGCCGCCCGGTGCATCCAGGAACTGGGCCGTTTCGACCTGATCGACATCAACTGCGGTTGTCCCGTGCCGAAGATCATCACGAAGGGCGCCGGAGTGGCACTGATGAAGCAGCCGGAGAAGATCGGCGAGATGATCCGCGCCATCAAGTCGGCGGTTGATCTTCCCGTTACCGCCAAGACCCGGATCGGGCTGTCGCCCGGCGAGGTCAATATCTCGGAAGTCGCGCACGCGATCGAGGAGGGTGGGGCCGAGATGCTGGCGATTCACGCCCGGTTTGCGTCGCACAAGCACTCCGGGCCCGCCGATTGGGATGCGCTCGCGCAGATCAAGTCCGAGCGCTCCATTCCGATCATCGGTAACGGCGGCGTCGATTGTGCAGCGGACGCCGACGCGATGCGTGCCGCGACGGGCGTAGACGGCATCATGGTGGGACGCGCGGCGATCGGAAACCCGTGGGTCTTCGAGGAGATCGCGGCGATGTGGGAGGGCCGGCCGTTCGAGCCGCCCACGCTGGAAGACCGGCGTGACATGATTGAGGAGCATCTCATGACCCTGATCGCCCACTTCGACAAGAAGAACGAGTACCGCAGGCGCAAAAAGAACACCACCGAGGAGTCGGCCTGCCATCACTTCCGGACGCACCTGCTGAAATACCTGCGGGGTCATCCCGGAATCGGAAGCCTGATGAAGCGGCTTGAGGGAATTCACACGGTGACGGATGTGATGAGTGCCGTGGATGAGGTCCTGTGGCCGGAGCGGCACACGGAACCCCTCGCGGCACATCAGACCTAGGAGTCCGTCCGTAACGTCCCCGGAATTGAGCCCACGAATCACGCGAATCTTCGCGAATTCCCAGATGAATGGTTCGGCGCTGAGTTGAAGACTTCTCCCAGTTGACGCGAGACGCCGATTCCCGGGAGCCTACGCTCCCGTCACTTCAATCGTATGCCCGTCCGGATCGTCGATATACATCTGGCGCACGCCGTCGGGCCGGTGCTGTGGGCCCTTGATCTCGACACCGCTGCTCTGAAGATGGTCGTGCCATGCATCGAAATCGGAAACCTGTATCGCGAAGTGATGATTGCCATGGGCAGCGACGAGTGGCGTATCGCGTTGTATCAGGTGAAGGCTCTGGCCAGGTCCGAGCGCGAACCAGGCTCCCGGGAAGGAGAACGCGGGGCGTTCGATGGGGTGTAGATTCAGCACATTCGCGTAGAACGCGCAGCTACCTGCGAGGTCGGACGATTGAAGCGCCACGTGATCCAGTTGAACGATTGGGGAGTCCATCGCGGGTCGATCTTTAGCAACCCGATGGCTGCCGGGGCCAGTCGAATGTAGACTCAGACTTCCTGATCTCGACCGGAGATTGGCGCTATTTTCCGGAAAATGACTTGGCACCTATTGCGGCG
>JAQBYD010000020.1 GCA_027623315.1 Verrucomicrobiota bacterium
GCAACACTCACCAACTACAGTCAACCCCGCATCAGGTGGTCCCTTTTCTGACTGCCGGAGTGGTCCCTTTTCCGTCTGCCGCCAGCAACGCAGGTATGCCCGAGGAGGTCGCGGTGGGAATCAATCGAAAAAAGTATCCATTCTCCGTTGAGTCAATGCTACGGCTGGCTCTGGTCAGCGCGGTCCTATTAGCGGCCAGGCCTTGTGCTGCCGACACGATCGTCGGTTGGCGCGGAGATGGCACCGGACGTTTCGAGCGCGCAAATCCTCCCACGGAGTGGGCTGCGGACAAGAATATTGTCTGGCGCGCTGAGCTCCCGAAATGGAGCAACGCCTCCCCCGTCCTGAGCCAGGGACGGCTCTTCGTCTGTGCAGAGCCCGATATCCTGGTTTGTGTGGAAGCGGAATCGGGACAAATTCTCTGGCAGGCGACGAACGGCGTCGATCAACTCCTCGCCGAGGAGCTTCGTCCCCTCATCGAAGAGGTGCGGCGTCTGAACGATGCGGAGCAGGAACTCCACAAGAAGAGCAACGCGAAGCCCACCGACGAAGACTTGAAGCAGGAGTTGGCAGACTTCCGCAAAAACCTGGCCGAGAAGCGCAAGCCGTTGGATGATGCGTTGGGCGAGGGATTCGACTTTTCGCTACCGCGCGCGCACGGCTCGAACGGATATACCTCGCCCACGCCCGTCTCCGATGGCCGCATGGTATGGGTCCTCTTCGGCTCCGGAGTGGCGGCCGCCTACGACCTTGAGGGGACGCGGCAATGGATTCGATTCGTCGAACGTCCGGTCATTGGCCACGGACACTGCTCATCGCCACTTCTGTTGAATGACAAACTGATCGTCCACGTCGGGAAGATCCACGCTCTCAATGCCAAATCGGGCGCGACGGTGTGGACGGCGAAGTCCGGGCCGCGTTTCGGAGCCCCGGTGGTCGCCGTCTCCGGGGATCGGACGATTGTCGTGACGGCCAACGGGGAAATTCTGGACGCGGGAGATGGAGAAGTCCTGGCGTCAGGCCTCTCGGGGCTGACCTACAACGCACCGGTCGTGGATGGTGATGTGGCGTACTTCTTTAACAACGGGGAGGCGCGCGCCTACCGTATACCGAGTTTTGATGTGGACGACCCCGTGCCGGAGATGCTTTGGTCAACCAAGGTATCGAATGACCGGCACTATGCATCGCCGGTGGTTAGCGGCGCTCGCGTGCTATGTCTCTCGCAGAGCGGCATGCTTACAGTTCTGGACTCTGAATCCGGCGACAAGGCCCTGGAGCGCGATCTCAAGCTTCAGGGCACCTGCTATCCTTCTCCGACTCTCGCAGGGCCGTATATCTACTGCGGCGGAGAGGGCGGCACGACCGTTGTTCTTAAGGGTGACGCCTCGCTGGAACAGGTCGCCTATAACACCCTCGAGGGGCATCGCAGTTCTCCGGTCTTTGACGGTGACCGCATGTACGTGCGAGGGATGAAAGCGCTTTACTGCATCGGTGCGGACAAGTAGTAGTCGCGCGCTTCGTTGAGGACGAGCCCCTGCCTCCAGGCTGCGTATTGAGTTGTACTCAGAGCAGCGCCGTGATAGACGGGCATGTGTCTATGAATCATGAACGTTTAGGAGATCAATATGTCTGAGATCAAACTTGGAATTTTGGGTACCGGGGGCATGGGAAGGCACCACATCGGGCAGATTATGAAGAGTCCGGATGCCGACTTGGCGGCGTTATGTGATCTGAGCGATACGAACTTGAAGGCGGCGCTCGAGGCCGTGGCGGAACATGGGGGCGAGGCGCCGGCAACCTATCGCGATGCAGCAGAGATGTATGCCGATGCCGGCCTGGACGGCGTGGTGATTGTCACGCCGCATACACTTCACTTTGAGCACGGCAAGCAGGCGCTCGAAGCCGGGTGCCACGTCATGATGGAGAAACCGATGGTGACGGACAGTCGTGATGCGCACGTGCTGGCCGATTTGATCGACGGGTCCGGAAAAGTCTTTAGTGTGGGGTACAATACGGCCTGTACGCCGGCCGTCTCACTCGCGCGTGACATGATCCGAAGCAAGGAGCTGGGCGGATTGCAGTTGGTGAACGGATACATCCTGCAAGGCTGGCGAAACGCGACGATCGGACAATGGCGTCAGAAGCCGGAGTTGTCCGGTGGTGGAATGGCCTATGACTCGGGAGCGCACCTGCTCAATACATTCTGTTGGACGATTGAATCACCTGTGAGCGAAGTGTTTTGCTATGCGGACAACTGTGGAACTCCCGTCGATATCAATACGATGATCACGATTCGATTTGTGAACGGTGTCTACGCGACGGTCATGATCGGCGGCAACTGCCCCTCGGAGTCAAGTGCCGTAACCTACGTCTTCGACCACGGCAGGATCGAACTCGACGGATGGGGCGGCGGCTATATTCGTGCGTGGAGGGGAAATCAAGAGATCGAGGACCTCACCATCCCCGGCGGGGACTCCTCTCCGGTGCTCAACTTCATCGACGCCATCCTGGGGCGCGCAGAGCCGGCGGCCAATGCGCGTCACGGTGTCATTCAGTCGGAGCTGATGGACGCGATCTATGAGAGTGCGCGTACGGGACAGACGGCTCGCCCCGCGTCACGCGGCTGAGTTTACGCCGGCGTGGAACCGCGGCTGCGGTACTGGGGGAACGGCCTTCTCATCTCTGTACGCGTCAATTCGTGTCGTCCACGGCTTCAGAAGAAGCATCTTCGATCCGCTTGAGTAGCTCGAGCGCGAAATCCCACTCCTCACGTAGCGCGAGTGCTCGCTGCGCATGCGTTCGCGCGCGCGCTAAGTCTCCAGCCTCCATGAGCAGGTGCGCTAGTCCGACCTGCGCTTGCGGGATCTCGGGCGCGAGCAGCACGGCGCGTTCATAGAGGGAGATCGCTTCGGCGGCATGTCCCTGTCCAGCAAGCAGGGCGCCGAGATTGATGTGGGCCTCGACATGCGTCGGGCGCGTCCCGATCGCGTTCCGGTAACTCGCGGTCGCCGCGCGAAGGTCTCCCATGCGGGCATGCAGGACGCCGAGGTTGTAGTGCGCTTCGGGGAAATCGAATCGGGCGAGAATCGCCTGTTCGTAGTGTCGCCGGGCCGTTGCGAGATCGTCCGAGTTCTCGTACGTCCGGGCAAGGTTGTAGTGGGCCCAGTAGTTATCCGGTACGACCTCGACCGCGTGCGACAGGAGAGCGACGTCGTTTCTCCATGTGGCCACCTGGCGTCTCGTCAGAATCAGCAGGGGGAGGGCCATCGTGGCGAGGAGCGCGATCGTCAGCGAGCGTCGGCGCGAAGGGGCCTCGGGGACCAACAGCCAGACGCCGGCGACGACGAGCCCGATACAGGGCACATACATGTAGCGGTCCGCCATGCCCTGGAAGCCCACCTGGATAATGCCAAGCACCGGAAGCATGGTGCCGAGGAACCACAGCCATCCCACGAGCAGGAAAGGCCGCTGGCGGACCTGTAACGTCGCCAGGGCGGAGATCACCACAAGGCAGGCCGCGACGGCGATCACCTGGGGCGTTGTCGCGGATTGGCCGGCGTGCGGATAGAAGACCGCCAATCGTGTGGGGAACACGAGGTGGCTGATATAGGTCCCGTACGCGATGACCGCGTTCTTCAATCGATCGAGCATCGCGAAATCCGTCTGCGCCTTCATGACTCCACTGGACGATTGAACGATGTAGACCGTGACGGCCGCCGCAATCGCCAGAAGAAACAACGGGATTTTCTCCACGAGGATACAAACGAGTTGACGGGTGCTCCGGAACGGCTCGCGTCCAAGTGGCCAGACGTCGAAAAGCAGCAGCGCGCATGGCAGCGTGACCAGCATCTGCTTGGACATCAGACCCAAGGCGAACGCGATGAGCATCAGAAGGTACCACGCCGCCGCCTGGAACTTGTGCGGCTCCTTCTGCGTGTCGGATTTGATATGGGCGTAGCGGACATAGCAGGACATCGTAAGTAGCCAGAAGAAGGTGCTGAGCACGTTTTTGCGTTCCGAGGCCCACGCCACGGATTCGACGTGAAGCGGATGAAGCGCCCAGAGCAGCGCCACGAGTGCGCTCGCCGCGAGATTGCGAGTGGATGCGCGCAGAATCGTAAACATCAGTGCGGCATTAAGAATATGGATCAGAACGCTGGTCGAGTGATGACCGCCTGCCTGCAGTCCGAACGCCTGGCTGTCGGCCATGTGCGTAATCCACGTGACGGGGTGCCAGTTATGAGAGTGGTAATGCGTGAAGGCCCAGCGAATGTTCTTGAGGGTTAATCCACTGGCGACGAACGTGTTCTCCACGATGTACTCGCCGTCGTCGAAGAAGACAAAACCGTTATAGCGGGCCCCGTAATATGCCAGAAGTGTGACCCCCATGATCAACGCGAGAATGGCTTTTGGCGCGTACCGTTTCATGCTTCCGGATCCACCAACCCGGCGATCAGAATCACGTAGAGATTAGGCTGTACGCCAAGCGCCGCATCGGGTTGGTACCAGGTCTTGCTGAAATGGAGTTCAACGGCGATCGGTCCCTGGGCCTGCCTGAACCTCTCCGGGAGGGCGAGGGTGGCCTCGAGAATGCCGTCGTGAGTCACCTGCACCGGGTCCATCCGGTAACCGTCTACGAGGGGAGTTATCGTAAGGTCCAAGTCCTCGTATCCCGAAAGCTTGGGGAACCACAAGACCAGTCGAAGGCGTGTCTGTCCGCCGTGCTGCAGCAAGAGTGCGGTCAAACCGCGCGACCAGAAGAAGCCGTTCGGGCCTCGCTGCAGCGCGCGCACGTACTCGTAAGATCCTTCGCGAAAATCGACCAGCTCCGCCAGGCGGCCCGAGCGCTCAAGATCCGTGAATTGTGGATATCGATAGAGATGATGGATTCGATAGAGCGCGAATGAGCGCGATTCTCGCACGAGTTCATGGTCGGATCGGTCCAGGATGGCCTGGATACTGTCCGCAGCGTATTCTCGCATGCGATCGTCAACGACGAAGTAGTTGCGATCATGGTCGTTGAACCGGCTCTGCGGAACCTCGTGGATGTCGCGGAACATTCGATCGGAGTAGTACGCGACCGTCGGTGCCTGCCACCAGCGTTGGGCATAGATACGCGCATCGGGGTCGAGTTCGCGAATGGTGGCCCCAAGCACGGCGGCGTCGGTGAGTCCGGATGGGCTGGGCCGCGCGATACGGACGCGTGCCGCTCCGGCGACAGTGGCGTGCGTGAGGGTGGCGGCAAGGATGATGGTGAGCGCGGAGCGCAGCGCAAGGGATGCTCGGCGCCGAGCGGAGGCGGATTCATGAGCCGGGAAGCGCCGGGTAAGCACTCCCGCGGCGGCTACGAGCGCGGTGAGGGCAACCAATTCGTGGAGCATGAGTCCGGGCATGATTCGCCGAGCCCACGCTCGCGACGTCGGCGTCATCAGGAGCCACCAAGCAAGGTAGGTCAGTGCCGTGCCGGTCAGTATGATCAGGTGCGTGGGGATAGCGGTTCCGCTCCTCAGCGCCGGGATGGCAACGCACAGCGCGAGGGTGGCGTAGGGGGCCACCAGGAAAAGGACCAGTTCCAGGCGTGATAAATGGGTGATTCCGGCGAGGATATCGAGATGTCCGGCGAGCTTGGGCCAGAAGCCCGGCGTGTCGAGCATGCTGTTGCTCACGCCGGCCTGGGCCATGATCGACCCCGATTGATTGTCCCACCAGGCCTGGTATCCCCCTGCACCCAGCGCGTGGAGCTTGCAGGCCTCGTATGCCGCGACCGGAAGGAGTGCTGCGATCACCAGAATGGTCAGAGCTTGCCAGGCCAGGCGCCGCGAGACAAAGAGGTCGTAGAGCATCGCAATTCCCAGAGCGGGCAGGGCGATCAACATGACCGTTTTGGTGAGGGTTGCGAGCCCCAGGAGAAGACCGGCGCTTCCGGTCTGCACTACGGAAAGGCGCTCTGTGCCGCGACGTGGAGCCAGGCAAACCATGCTCGCCAGTAGGTAGAATATTCCCGGCACTTCCCCGTATCCACCCATGCCGTAGGTCAGGAGTTCGGGCGTGCAGAACAGAAGCAGGACGGCGACCGGAGTCAGGGCGTAGGGAACCAGGCCTCGCATGACGACGACCGACATGAGAAGCGCCAGAATAAGATATGCCACGTTGGGAAGTTGGGCCGCGAGGGCTGTCGTTCCCAGTGCACGAATAGCGAGTTCGGCCGGGAACAGAACCGTCACGCCGGTTTGCACCGCCGGGGAGAAGTCTTGTAGAGCGTTATACGAGGTCGCGTAGCGCCCATGCTCGATGCGACTTTTCGCAACCTGCATATTCATCGCGCCGTCGAAAGATAACTCGGTGTATCGCGCGTGGCAGAGGGTGAGTCCACCCGCCACGCAGAGGAGCGTGGCCAAGATGACGATGTTGCAGCGTCCCGCCCGTCTCTGCGGGGCGTCGAACAGGGCGAATGACTTCATCCGAATGCGAGGTCGTGGCTATTGGGTCTCGCGATCCTCCTTCTGCCGAAGGAGGATGTCTTCGATGAGCTTGCGGTTAATCCGCATGTGCTCGCCGAGGATGCCCATACCTAGAAACTGAAAGCCAATTACATAGCAAATGGCTCCGAAGATGAGCGACTGGATGTGACCGCTGCCGCCCTCTGCCAGGTAGAAGTAGACGAAGCGCACCAGGGGGTAGGTCCCGATCAGGATGAAGAGCAAGGCCAGGCATAGAAATACTTTGAAAGGCTCGTAGAGGGAGTAGATCCGAATCAAATCGGCTCCCGAGCGCTTGATGTGCTCGAGCATGCTCTTGAAGAGCCGTGAAGGCCGCGTCGCGGCGTTGGTCTGAATCGGAACATGATGGATGCTGAGACGTTTTTTGGAGGCTTGAACGGTGGTGTCCAGTACGTAACTGAACTCGGAGACGACATTGATCTCGCGCATGGCCGTTCGGTTGTATGCACGGAATCCGCTGACGGCATCCGGAATCGCGGCTCCGGCGAGTCCGGCGGTCACGCGGGAGCCAAACCACTGTAGGAAGCGTTTCAGGCCGGAGAAGTGAGTATTTAACGTAACGCCACGGTCACCAATCACTATATCGGCCTGGTGGCTCACAATCGGTTCCACGAGTCGTGGGATATCCGAGGAGCGATACTGGTTGTCGCCGTCGGTATTCACCAGGATGTCGGCGCCTTGCTCAAGTGCGTGGTTCAGGCCGTGCTTGAATGCAGTGGCAAGGCCTTTGTGGCCGATATAGCTGATGATGTGAGTAACCCCGTGCGCGCGCGCCGTCGCGACGGTGCCGTCGCTTGAGCCATCATCGATGATCTGCGTTTCGATCGTATCGATACCCGGGATCTCGAGAGGGATATCCTGCAGTACCTGGGGGAGCGTTTGCTCCTCATTGTGGCAAGGAATCTGAATGATCAGTTTCATGCGGAGCAGGCTGACGGCACCGCACGATTAAGCCATAGATGCCCGGCGTTGACAAGGGGCAAGCCGCTGTCAGCGGCGCTCACTCGAACAGCCGAAGCTGGAAGAAGATTCGATCGTCAGGCTCCGGAATGGGAATCTCGACCACGCCGTTGCTGTTTGGCAGCGGTCCCGGGAGGTAAGGTTGCCAGACCGAGTCGTCGAGATTTGAAGATACCAGGATGACGAACGAGGCCGCCACGACGGTGTCGGTCGACCGCGTGAATGTGTAGGTGAGTTGGTCGCCCTGGTCCTCAACGCGCGGGAGTTTCTGCAGCGCCGCCTGAGCGACGTTGCCGGACGGGTCGAACCCATAGAAGTACGACTGGAAATTGGAGTATCCATCGCCGTTCTCGTCCTGCACCTCGGTCCCGCCGCTCGTGATCCAGGTCTGGAGATTACTCCACGCGCCATAGCCAATCTCGGTACAGTCGCCGGGCACTAGCACGCGGACGTCGTCGACAAACCAGCCGACGTCGGCAACGCTATCGTCACACCCGATTCTCCAGCGGAACTTGGTAGTCTCTCCGTTCATGTCGCCGAGGTCCACCACGACAGGTTCGAAAATCAGTGCCGAATTCCCGCTCCAGGCGTCACGGTTACTGAGCGGGTTGCCGCAGCAGTCATCGATGGTGTCATTGTATGCCCCGCTCAGAAATCGGGAGGCGTTGGCGGGAACGCTTGCGCCGTCTCCCGCGAGAATATCCTGCCACGTCGAGCCATTATCCGTGGAATATTCCAGGACGCCGCCGTCAAAGGTAGGCTCCATGTCGCGCCGGTGCCAAAACTCCAGCAACGCGTTCAGTCCAATCGGAATGCCGTTTGCGGTGGCCAGAGCGTAATCCTTGATCTTTGGTGAATCGATAGCGTAGAAGGAATGCGTTGGGGAATGGCTGGACGAGTCGACCAGGAACCAGGGGAGCGTGCCGGTGTCGGCGGGTAGCGCGCTGATCACCCAACCACCCACACCACTTTCCAGATCGTCTTCGAATGACGGGATCAGGTTGCCGCTGGGCGAGCCGCTAATGACCTGCAGGTTGGTGTTGCCGCGGCCGCCGCTGCAATCTCCGCTCCCGCTGGAGCCGAGATCCTCCGCGCGCACGTTGTAGGAGTACGTGACCCCTTGGCTAACGGTCTGGTCGATATACTGAGTGGAGGATAGACAGGTGGCGATCATGTTGGCCGGGCCCGGCGTGAACCCAGGATTCGTGGAGCGGTAGACGTTGTAGACCAGTGGGCCTCCACAGGGCGCCGTGGCCGGATCCCACATGATGCGCAGATGGCATATCGGATCCACGGATGCGACGACGCCCTGAACTCCGGCGAAGACCGGATCGAGATCGCAGAGCCCCGTGGCCGTCACGTCGACGCACGCGCTGAGAGCCGATTCGCAATCGGCGTTCGTGGCTACGGTAACGGCGTACGAATACGTCACAGAACCAACGACGTTGGTGTCACTATATGCAGTCGCGGCAAGGTTGGATGCGATGAGCGTGGGGGACGATTGGGGGCAGCTGCCGAGGCTACGGAAGAGTGAGTAGTCCGTCGCGGAAGGTACGGGATCCCATGCCACGTCGATTCGACGGTCTCCGTTTTGAACGGCCGTGAGATTTGTTGGGGCGGACGGGGCAGGGCAGCCACAAGAATCGAACGTAAACGACGCAATGCGCGTCGCCCAGGAACTGCTTAGATTGTACTCCCCCGTGAACCAGAACGTGCAATCGTCCGCGGGATCGACGCTCATGGCGCTGTAGTCCCCGTAACGGTTGCTGGTGTTGGCTGCGGCTCCGCCGCCGATCGTGTGCTCGCCCTGTGGCATGGTTCCGCTGGGATCCCCTGCAAGGCGTCCGGAATAGCGAAGTCCCGGGCTCAGGGTTGAGCTTGAGATGTTGTAGCCGACCGCGATGTTTCCGCTGCCGTCCATCGCGATGCTGGACATCCAGCGGTTGTGGATATCGGGAGCCAGCGTGCCTTCCTGGTGCAGCGCCCAGGCGCCGGCGCCTATCTTGCGAAGTTCGAACCAGCGCACGCCGCCATGTTCCGTTCCGTCGACGTCCGTAACAAAGCTGCCGACGAGCGTCTGATGCGATCCAAAGTTTCGGTACTGCAGTCGCTGCATGATGACTTCGCGCAGGGGATCGAGTGTGGTGCCTGTGCCCGGCTGCGGGAAACAGGAGAAGGAGGTGAGTCCGCAAAGGTCCGATTCGAATTCGGACACCGCTATCGACACCGGTCCGGAGACCGTCGAATTTCCTGGTGTCGCCCAGTCGACATGGAACGAGAACATCTCGAGGAAGTCCTGCGCGCCGTTTGCGGATCCAGGAGTGTGGGCCTCGTCGTCGCGATGGCGCATGAAGTAGTTCGGTGCTCCGCCGGGCGGCGGGGTGGCACCGTCGAGATCACAGGGGGTTAGGGCCTGAAAATTAAATCCTGCGAGGGCCGACACGGTGAAACGCTGGAAGGTCGCAGGTGCTCCAGTCAGCATCGAGGCGCGATCGAGCGCGTAGAGCGACGGGCTATTCTCGTTGGCCGACACGTAGTAAGCATCCGGCCAGACACCGTACTTGGGGTAGTCGGGGAAGTTTGGTGTGTTGAACTGGTAGTTATACCAGCCACCACTGATCGGGTCGGCGGTCATGGAAACGTAGACGCACAGCGTGTCCGTGAAGCTTGCGAACTCCGTGAGTAGCCAGCGGTCTGCAATGGAGTCATAGAGTACGATCGGGTCACCTCCGCCGCTGGCGCATCCGCCCGCGCCCCCGAGATCAGACAAGGTGAAGGGGCCGGCCGCCACGCTTCCGTCGTTCTTATTGAACACCGCGTAGCTCGTACCGGCAAAACCGTTGATCGCCTGGATGTAATAGACCAGGCCGACGTCCCCGACGGTGTCCGGGGGTTGCGCACCGCTAAAGCCTTGCCCGGTAAAATTGAGTATTGGCGTGTCGAATGCGGCCGCGACGCGCAGGGGCCTCGCGGCGGCTTGCTGGGCGAGGAGCGGATCGACGCGCGGCTCCGGCGGCGGCGGCTCCACCATGCGCCGGTTGTGCCGCCTGGGCACGTCCCGAATCGGGTCGCCGGGCTGCCACGGACGCGGCTTGGGAAGGTCGCGAAGGTCGATGTGCAGGACACGGGGTGTGATCGCTTCGCTGAATTGCGCATTGCGGCGGACTTGAAAAGCAGTTGGGTCGTCATCGGCAGCTACGACAGGCGTTGCGGTCGACTGGAGTACGAGGGCCGCCACGAGTACGAGGGCTGAGTGTCGACGGCGGACGCCAGGTGCCGTGATGCTGTTGTTGTCGACTGTGTTCATGACTGCTTAAGGTCCGGGTTGGGGCGAATGAGCATGATGTCTCCCGCGCCCGATCTTACCTTAACTCGGGCTCGGATGGGCGGAAAAATTCTGAGGAATTTACGAAGCCCATGATAGATTCTGGCGCGCGCGTATTTCATATGGCTGGTAGAGGATCTATGTATTCTCAGGGAGTAGTCGGTCGATATCGTCCCGCCGGTCTGGAGGTCCACGATCGCATTGATCTTGCGAGGCAGTCGGATGGCGGCAGTTCCGGCGGTCGTCTCGATCGTCACGTTGCCACGCCATCTGGGCTCCTTGACGACCACGCCGACATCGCCGCGTTCGGAACGGGCATCGATGGAGCTTGACGACGAGATCCAGATGGGGCCGCTGATCGAGCGAGCACGGACGTTGGTTTTGACGCCCTTAATCTTGATCAGTCCGGAGTCGGTGACCGCCTCGATTGAGGATTTCTGAGGAATGAAGACCGCGATATCAACCCTGGGTGCAGGCCCTGTCGTGGAGTGCAGCGCGGGCTGGGCGTCCGCGGGACCGGGATAGGTCACGCTGATAACGGCGCAGTCGTTGATGTCGTAGCGAATCCGGGGTCTTATGGCGTCGTCGGCGTGATGTTGAATAATCGCCGTAAGTGGAAGTCGGTTGTCGTCGGCGTCCTTAATCATTCGAATCCGTAGATCGCCATACAAGTTGCTGACGATAACCGATGTGCCTGGCTTGATCGGCTTACTCATGTCGATCTTCTCGATCGACCAATCAGATTCGACGCCCGCGGCCGTGGTCTGATCGAGGGACAGCGCCCAGGCGACTGCAATGCATGCGAGGAGCGCGCGGGGTATCCTTGCGCGTGGTCTCGAGTGGATGGGAGCGGGCAGGGCAGGCTCTATGGCAGGATCGGGATCCGGGCTAACGGGCATCCGGAGAATGTAGCATATCATAGCCGGACCACAAAGAGATCTCCCCCTCAGGGCCTGAACGGCACCGCGGCAGCACGCGGACCGTGCGTAGGACATCCGGGCTAGAGCGCATTCGGAAAGACGGACTCGTTGTCGACGCTGTACTGGACCTGGACGTTCCCGACCAGGCGGAATCCACCGGTGGAGAGGTCACCGTCGTCGATCGCCTCGTCGATTTCCAACCAGTCGGCGGCAGGGGCAAGCGGGCTCTTCCCGGGATCGACGTTAAAATCGTCGATGATGAGCAGATGGGTATTCCAGACCTCGGCATAGAGCCAGCGGCCACCTAAGGCGGTGGGCTTTTGCCAGCGCGCATGGGACAGATACGTCGAGACGGGCTGTGGAATGTTCTCGAGAATGAACCCGGTGGGAAAACCGTTGTTGTCCATGGCGTACATATTGAGAGCGTCGTGAATGACCCGAAACTCGTTTACCATGACCTGGATCTTGGAGAGTCTCCTGGCCGTCATGAAGGATGGCAGCGCCATCACGGTCATCAATCCGATGATCGAGGCCACGATCGTGACTTCCAGAAGTGTGAAGCCAGAGTTACTTGATTTTCCGGACCTGGTTCGCATACCACCTTGTTCCCCGTGTGATCACGTCTTCAACATCTTGACCGTGAGCTCAGATCTAGATATGAGCGTGCCATAATACAGCAGAAAATATGCCAATCGTGGGACATGTGCCAGGTTGCGCCGAGATCCGGTGTCGGGTGCGAATAATCCTGAAGATCGGGTATATTCTCAATTCTGAGTCGCATTTTTGGAGAGTAACTACTATCTTTCGACTCTGTCGATTTGAACGCAGGTGTCGGAAGCATGGCTATACGCAACTCTTTTGGTTTGGAAATCTGGAAACATCTGGGTGTCGAGCAGAAGCTGAAGTACGGCGGGATCGCGGTCGCTGTAGTGCTGGCTGTAGTTGGCATCCGGTGGTTCCAGCTTCGAAAGTACCCGATCGTGGATCAGGAGTTCTTGTCGTCTCCGAACGAAAGGTCCAAGGCGTATCTGTCGCATATGAGTGACAAGCGGTTTTTCGGCGGGAGTTACGACTACTACGAGATCAAGGTGATGCGCAATCACCCCAACGGTGGCGAGTTCGCGGTGTACGAGGAGCGGATCCATGCCGAGGATATACCGATCCCGGTCGATCTAAAGGACATTGATCGGATCGTGAAATGGACGCGGGACTCCACCATCGTGATGTATCACTTTGGTAAATTGAGGATCAGGGTCGACATGCCGCTCTAGCCCGGAAAACGGCGTCCGGGAAACTCTCGAGTAGGAGGCCGAGCTCTGCGAGGAATCCGTGGGGAAGTCAGGCATGCCGGGCACCCTCACTCGCAGGTGGGCAGGGACCTGAAGTAGTCGAGCGTGCGACGCAGGCCGTCCGCGCGGCGTACCTGCGGGCTCCATCCGAGGAGGTCCCCGGCAATCGAAATATCGGGACGCCTCTGCTTGGGGTCGTCAACCGGCAGGGGCTCATAGACGATCGGCTGTGACGATCCGGTTAAGGCAAGGATCTCTTCGGCGAAGTCAGCAATCGTGACTTCATCGGGGTTGCCGATATGGGACCCGCCACGTGGACGTAGGTCGTGATGTCGTGGTGAAAGAACTGGAACGCCTCGAGCTCAAAGAGATGCTCGATGTTCGCGAGGTTGCCGGTGATCAGGTTGTCCATCCCGACCACCCGGAATCCGTCCTTGATAAACCGATCGCATAGATGAGAGCCGATGAATCCCGCCGCGCCGGTAATCAGAACTCTCTTCCGGCGGGATGGCATGGCCTCATTCCGCGGCCGGACTGCACGGGCGCCCAATCGATTCGTAATGAAATCCCTGCTCCCGAAGCAACGCGATTTCGTATAGATTTCGGCCGTCGAAGATAACCTTATTACGCATCATGGCCGCCACACGCACGAAGTCGGGGTTGCGGAACACGGCCCACTCCGTGACGATGATCAACGCGTCAGCCTCTTTAAGGGCATCGTAGCAGTTCTCGGCATAGTCGACTCGGTCGCCCAGCGTCTCGTGTGCGTTGGGCATTGCCTCCGGGTCAAACACGGTTACGGTCGCACCAAGCTCGAGGAGCTCGCTAATTATTTCGAGCGACGGCGCTTCGCGCGTATCGTCCGTATCAGGCTTGAACGACAGACCCCACATGGCGAGACGCTTCCCGGAAATGTCCCCTCCGAAATAGTTCACGACCTTGGGGACCATGACCTTTTTTTGCGCGGCGTTCGTCTGCCTGACCGCCGACAGGATTCGGAGATCGCAATCGACACCCTCGGCCATCTTGGCGAGCGCCTGGACATCTTTCGGAAAACAGCTGCCGCCGTACCCGATTCCCGGGAATAGAAACCGCTTCCCGATTCGGTTATCGGTCCCGATGCCCCGTCGCACATTGTCTACGTTTGCGCCGAGTCGTTCGCAAAGATTGGCGATTTCGTTCATGAAGCTGATCTTCGTGGCGAGGAATGCGTTGGCGGCATACTTGGTCATCTCGGCGGATCGTTCATCCATGAAAATGATTGGATTTCCCTGCCGGACGAACGGGTTGTACAGGTGCTCGATTATCTTTCGCGCGCGGGCGGATTCTGTGCCGACCACCACGCGGTCGGGCTTCATGAAGTCACTCACCGCGAAACCCTCGCGCAGAAACTCGGGGTTCGACACGACGTCGACCTCTACCTGGCAGTTCTCCTGGATCGCGGCGCGGACCTTGTCGGCGGTTCCAACGGGCACCGTGCTCTTGGTGGCGACGACGACGTATCGTTTTAACATGGGCCCCAGTTGACGCGCCACGGCCAGAATGTGTCTCAAATCCGCCGATCCATCCTCGTCGGGCGGGGTAGGGAGGGCCAACAGGATAACCTCGGCCTTCTCGACGCCCTTGGCCAGGTCGGTTGAGAATGTGAGGCGGCCCTGTGTCCGATTACGCTCGAAGACGACGTCGAGGTCGGGCTCATAGATGGGGAGTTGCCCAGACTGGAGTTTCTGGACCTTCCGCTCGTCGATGTCGATGCAGAGGACATCATTTCCGGTCTCGGACAAGCAGGTGCCGCTGACCAGACCCACGTAACCTGTACCAATAACAGTGATATGCATATGGAGTTCCTTATCGGTACCGGAAAGCGCGCTATTATGCGTAAGTGCTTCTCAGACGCGAGAATATTCTCGTACTTGTGATGCGGATCCACGACTTGCACGTCCGCCGATCGAATATTTCATCGAACCCAGGCCGGAGCCAGGATCAAACAAATTTCGCATTGGTGGATTCTGTTGTTTCATTTGTCTCCCCGCCTTCCCCCGAACGGGAGGGATACGGCCCGCTCCCGCGGCCTGCCGATCGGCGGAGGAAAATCACAAGGCACGCTTCCTGCAATATCACAAGGCCTTGAGACAACACTCACATAACTAAACATGACCGTGCGCGTCGGGCCCCCTAGTGCGGTTCCTGTCCCTCCGCTTCCACTACCGTATCAAGGGGTGCCCGACAACGGTCCTGTCTCGAGGAGAGACCTGACCTTCGCGGGAATCGGAATGCTCCGCATCCCGCCGGGATCGGTCATTTCACAGCAGACGCTGGTCGATCGTCCCACCGCAGCGAGCTCGCCATCTTTCGTGACATCAACACGGTAGGTGACGGATCGGTCCCCCAGGCGCTCAATCCATAAGTTCAACTCAAATACATCCTCGAAATAAAGTGCTTTTTTGAAGTCGAACGAACACGACACGCGCGGCCACGAAACGCGGCGTCCGTCGACGGCTTCGAACACGGAGAGTCCCACGGATCGTAGAAAGGCGTGTTCGACTTCCTCCATATACCGAAAGAACTCGGCGTGATGCACGATGCCCGCCATGTCGGTCGCGGCGTATTCGACGATTTTCTGGATCCTAAACGCTGTCGCCATGGTCAGTTCTGCTCCTGTACAATTCGGTTGGCCTTGAGCTCGAATCGCGGCAAGGTGTCGGGGGCGACGCTCCGCACGATCGGGCGAAAGAGGAGGGTGTCTTGTAGTGCCTGTGCCAGTGCCGCTTCCGTTACCTGCGCAGAATCGCATGCTCCGGCACCGAGTTCGATCTCAATCTGCAGCTCGTTCATGCCGCCACGTCCACGAACGATAACGCGGTATTCGACGACGTCTCGAAATCCCCTCACGATGTTTTCAATCGCCGCAGGATATACATTGTTCCCGCGAATGATCAGCATGTCATCCAAGCGGCCGAGGATTCCCTGGTCCATGCGGCAACTGCTTCGCCCGCATGCGCAGGGCTCGTGCAGTAACCGTACGCGGTCCCCGGTTCGATAGCGGATCAATGGGCTTCCCGTTCGGCCCAAGGTGGTCAGGACCAGTTCTCCGAACTCGCCCACGGGGACGGCTTCCGTGGACTGCGGGTCGATGACTTCCACGACGCACTCGCTCTCGATGAGGTGCGTTGACCCGGGTGCCTCGACACACTCGATGCCGAGCGATCCGACCTCGGTCATGCCCGTGTGATCGAAGACCCGCGCTCCCCAGGCGGATTCGATCTGTTTGCGGACCTCCGGGATGCTCCCGCCGGGTTCACCCGCAACGATCAAAGCGCGGACGGGGCTTGCAGCGAGATCAACACCGTTTTGGGCGGCGCATTGCGCCATGCGTAGTGCGTAGGTCGGCGTGCAACACACCACCGTGGCGCCGTGCGCGATTAGAAACTCGAGGCGAGTCGAGGTGGTCATGCCGCCGCCCGGAATCACGAAGTTTCCACGCGCGGCCGCGCTCTCGAAGGCAGCCCAGAATCCGATGAAGGGACCGAATGAGAAGGGAAAGAAGATGCGATCCTGGAGGGCGATTCCGGCGGCGGCGTAGATGATGCCCCAGCAACGCATGATCCATGCCCAACTCTGCGGGGTGTCCAGCCATCTCAAGTGTGTTCCGGTCGTTCCGCTTGTCCGATGAATACGAGTATAGGTTGAGAGCGGAAACGAGAGGTTGGTGCCATAGGGCGCGTGGGCTTCCTGGTCGGCCGTGATCTCGGATTTGGTCGTAAAGGGAAGCTGCCGGAACGTGTCGAAGTCATCGATTCGCGAAGGATCAATACCCGACGCCTCGAACTTGGCCGAGTAGAATGCATTTAAAGGAAGCTGCGCCGCCAGGGCTCGGAATTTGGTGAGCTGGAGACGCTCCAGCTCACCCCGCGCAAGACACTCCTCGTCCGGGATGAAGTACGACATGATCAAGACGTATCTACAGGGTCACTCCATTACCCGACGGTCACCGACTTGGCCAAATTTCGGGGCTTGTCGATCGGCAGGTTTCGCTCGACGCCGATGTAGTAGCTCAGAAGATGCCCGAACAGGCATGAGTAAATCGCAAATTCGGCTTCGCACCCGGCCGGAACGTTAACTTCGCCGCTGCCCGTGTTGGACACCACAATGGAACGGGCGCCGCGGGCTTCGACTTCCCGGGTGCTCGACCGCATTGCCGGATTGTCGTCGTGGATCAGGCAAATTACGGGGGTGCCGTCTTCAATCAGGGCGAGCGTGCCGTGTTTGAGTTCTCCGGCCATCATCCCTTCGGCATGGATGTAATCAATTTCCTTCAACTTGAGGGCGATCTCACGCGCCATGGGGTAGGCCGCGCCGCGCCCCAGAACATACATCTCACGGGTGTGCTTCAGTTCGACGGCGAGTTCACGCGCGATTCCGTCAATCGATGCCAGGCACTCCTCGATGCGCCCGGGGATCTTGTCACAGTCCACGTCGTATCCCAGTCGCTCGGCGAGCTTGATCAACATGATCACCTGGTTCGTATATGCCTTCGTCGATGCGACACAGATCTCCTGCCCGGCGAGGAGTTCGAGCGTAGTGTCCGAGTGACGTTGAATTGTGGAGTAGGGTACGTTGACGATGGATCCGATCTTCATGGCCTGGTTCTCGATGCGCTTGAGGGGGAGGATGACGTCCATCGTCTCCCCGCTCTGGCTGATCGCAATCACGAACGTTGAGGGGTCCACGAGTATGAAGTTCTCGAACTCGGATGCGATGACCGTATGCGCCTCGTAGTTTAGCTGGTTGAGCAGGAAGGCCCCGATCAACGAAGCGTGATATGACGTGCCGCAGGATAGAAAGACGACGCGGCGGGCTTTCTTCAAGGTCGTGGCAAAGGTGTCCAGTTCCGCCGCCTGCATGGTTTTCAATGACTCCAGCAGGCGACGAGACGTCGTGGGTTGCTCCATGATTTCCTTGATCATGAAATGGGGATACTCGTCAAGCGAAGCATCGTCCTTCCATTCGAACGACTTGGGTTCGATCTCAATGGGGTCACCCGCCGCATTGAAAAATGCCACGGAATCCGGAGTGATGCGGCAGTAGGTCTGGTCTTCGAAGAACTGCGCCTCATCCGAGAGGTGACCGAAGGCCGTGATGTCCGAAGCCAGGATCGTCGCGCCGTGCATGCTCGAGGCCCGCGTCAGGGCGAGGGGGGAGTTGTGCTTGATGGCGTATACCGTCGGGTCGTCGCGCTGCATCAGGAGGATAGCGTACGTGCCCTCGGCGGCCCCGATAAACTCGTGAATGGCGGCATCAGTCGTCAATCCCTGTACGCCGATTCGGTCATGAAAGAACGCTGCCACGACCTCGCTATCCGTTTCGGAGACGAGCGATTCGTTCGGAAGCGAAGCCCGCAGGGCGTCTGCGTTCTCCAGGATACCGTTATGCACGATCATAAACTGACCCGTGCCGTCGGCGTGAGGATGTGCATTCAGGGCCGTGACGCCTCCGTGTGTCGCCCAGCGTGTGTGCGCGATGGAGGCCTGCGTCCTATGGTCAGTCACGCTGTCGATAAAGGGGCCAATGTGGCCGGTCTGCTTCTGAATGTCACCCGCGAGGGTGGCGACGCCCGCAGAGTCATAGCCCCGATACTCAAGCCGCTTGAGTAGCGGCAGCGTATCGTGCTTGATGCTGTGAGTGTCCTTTGAAACGATTCCTATGATTCCGCACATGGTGTCCTAGCCTGTCTTGTCGGAAACGACAATGTCTCCGGGGAGCGTTGACAATCCCGGCCATATTTTTCGCCCGGGATAGAGCAGCGTCTGGACGCCCGTCTTCACCTCATCTCCGATGAACGCTCCCAGCTTTATCCGGCCGCTATCCAGCTTCTTACCATCCACGAGAGTCACGTGCGAGCGGGAATCGTGACGGTAGTCACTGGTGATCAGTCCGCACCCGAGATTGGCGTTGGACCCGACGACGGAATGCCCCACGTAGCTTCGATGTTTCCCCTTGGTGCCGTCGAAAACCACCGAGTCGAATATCTCAAAGCTGTGGCCAATGAAGCAGTTGTCGCCGATCACGGTATTCGGGCGGATGTAGGCGCAGGGCCCGATCGTGCAGTGGTCCCCGATCATCACGGGGCCTTCGATGGTGGTCCCTGACTTGATGGTCGTGCTCGACCCGATGACGACCGGGCCCTCGATGCTAACGCCGTCCTGTACGCTGCCCTCAATGCGTTGTCCCGAGAGATTCTGGAGCGCGTCGACGTTGGCCTCGATAATATGCCACGGGTACACCATGGCTCTTGAGCGTGTTGCCTTAAGAAGCTTGCCTTGTCCCTGGCGACTGCACAGATGCTCTACGATGTCGTTGGTGGAGGGGCCGCTGCCGAGGCCGTCGAGTGGCGGCGATTCGAGTGAGCAGATGGCGAGGACACGACCGCCGTTCGGCCCGGCGGCAAGCCCGCCTGTGTCAGCGTCGGGTTGCGATAGGATGCCTCCGTTCTGGGTTAGAACGGCGAGTTCGGCCTTGTCGAACCGATCATGAGCCTGCATGAGGATCACCCCGTCCGAACAGTTCCTGAGAGCGTCCAGCAGGGCCGCCGCGGAATCTTGAACACCCATGGTGTCCACCGCCATGTTTCCCGGCTGGTTGCCCGAGATGGAGGAAAGGTCATCGGCCGACTCGCCGATGACGCTAAGGCCGTCCGCAGACTCCCCGAGCGCAGCCTGGTTGGCGAGGAAAAGGGGCACGTTCAGTACCGGGATCGCCCCCGGCGGGCGCGTACACGTGAATGGAGCGAGTCGGGGTTCGTGTGGCGCGAGAAGAATCGCCCTCATGCACCTATCTCCGCACGGATGGCGTCGGCGATGGCGTGGGCACGCGTGCTCACGAGTTCCTCGTCGGGGCCTTCGATCAGTACCCTGGCGATCAGTTCGGTTCCCGAATAGCGTACCAGCACGCGCCCTTCATCACCGAGTGCCTGTTCAGCCGACTGGATCGCTTCGGGTACGCCCCGGATTCGGTCGATCTCGGGCTTCTCGGTGACGTCAATGTTAATCAGTGTCTGTGGGGCCTCCCTCAGCACGGAGATCATTTCCGAGAGTGGTTTCCCGGAGTCCTTGAGAAGAGACAGAAGTTGTAGCCCGGAAATGATGCCGTCGCCGGTCGGCGTTTTGTCCTGGAAGATGAGGTGACCTGACTGCTCGCCGCCCAGGTTGTACCCGTTCGCGGACATGATCGCGTGCACGTACCGGTCGCCAACGGCGGTCTCGATCACGTTGATCTGGTTCTCCCGCATTAAGATCTTGAGCCCGATATTGGACATGACCGTCGTCACGAGTGTGTCGTTGCAGAGCTGCCCCTTCGACTTCATGTCGAGTGCCATCAGGGCCATGATATGGTCTCCGTTCACGAACGCTCCCTGGTCGGTCACGGCCATCAGTCGGTCGGAGTCGCCATCGAAGGCCAGTCCAGCGTCGGCACCCACCTCGATGACGACTGCGGCGAGATTGTCCAGGTGCAGGGCGCCGCAATCGAGATTGATATTGGTGCCGTCCGGGGTATTGCCGATAACGATCAGTTCGACGCCAAGCTCCTGAAAGATTTGCGGGGCCACGGAGTAGGCCGCTCCGTTCGCACAGTCGATCACGACCTTGAGGCCCGACAAGTCCTTGTAGCCGGTCGTCGATTTGGCAAATTCAATGTATCGCCCCCGGGCGCTATCGAGGCGGCGTGCTTTCCCGATCTGGTGGGGCGGGGCGAGCGCGCTGTCAATCTCATTGGAGAAGAAGACGTCCTCGATTTCCCGCTCTTTTTCGTCTGAAAGCTTGATGCCCTTGTGGGTGAAGACCTTGATTCCATTGTCCTGGGCCGGGTTGTGCGAGGCGGAAATCATGATTCCGGCATTGGCGTTGAGCGAGGTCGTGAGGTGCGCCACGGCAGGCGTGGGTAGTGGCCCCACCAGCGAGACATCGAGTCCCATCGAGCATATTCCAGAGGTAAGCGCCGTCTCCAGGAGGTATCCGGACAGACGTGTATCCTTTCCAATCAGGACGGTCTTGATCTCCTGCGTGTTCCGAAAGGTGTAGGCGAGTGACTTGCCCAGCCGCAAGGCGACTTCGGCTGTCATCGGGTACTGGTTCGCCACGCCGCGTATCCCGTCCGTACCAAACAATTTTTTTCGCATGCTGAAGCCCTGCCTGTAGAAATCGAGCACCGCGGTGCTCT
Organism: Verrucomicrobiota bacterium; assembly: GCA_027623315.1. Classification (GTDB taxonomy): domain Bacteria; phylum Verrucomicrobiota; class Kiritimatiellia; order CAJWTS01; family CAJWTS01; genus JAQBYD01. The sequence goes on from JAQBYD010000020.1 coordinate 21,212, forward strand.
CGTCGAAAGAGGGCGAGTCTACAATGTGAGATGCCAAGAATCAAGAGCGACTGAAGAGCGAGACGTGGGAAGTGAGCAGGGGGAAGTGGGGACCGGAGTGGGAAGGGTCCCGTCCTGAAATAGGTTGTCACGCACAAGACTTGGGTCGCGCCAGGCGGCGCCACCTGCTCATTCTCCGTGTACGGGGTGAGGGCACCCCGTCTCCATGGCTTCAGCCGGGGACGCTGATGGCCTGTATGCTCAGAGGACTATTGATCCATTATCAAGCATTGGAGACGGCGTGCCCCCACGCCGCTCAGGTTGACGCTCTGGGTGTGTGGGCGGCCAGTCAAGATGTGACAACCGGAAACCAGAACGGTACCTCATCTTGGGCAAAAGAACTGGGCAGAGAGGGTGAATTAACCACGCGAGGCAGGTCTCGAAGGCAAAAGCGGCGGGACGCGGCTTCTACTTTACCGTACTGATCACTACTCACTACTCACTCCGCCGCGTCAGCGGCGGCGGCAGGCGCCCAGACATCAAACTCCGGTCCGTACTGGGAGATGTACCCGATCGAGTAGGTCCGGAAGAAGACGGTGAACGGAAGCAGCACAACGGCCCCGACGTACGGAATCCCGATCAGGCATCCCGCGATACAGCAGGTGATCAGGATCAGGAGCGACTTCGCGACATTCGCGCCAATCGAAAGCACGAAATAGAACAATCCGTAGAGGACGAACTTGCCGGTCTGAGACTTGAACGCGGTCATGAATCGTCCCCATGCCTGCATGACCCCGATACGGTGGATAAACATCAGAGGAACTACAAAATCACGCCCGAATCGATCGATGTAGGCCGCGACGACTGAGATGAGCCCTACTCCGATGACGGAGAGCACCAATCCCGGTATTGACGAAATCATAATCTCGTTCGCCCGAAAGGTGGGAAGGACGACGAAGACGGCCACGCAGACTAACCACAGCACGACGACGACCATGGAGATGAATGAGATGGCGACTTGCCATCCGAAAAACGAGTTGCCTTCGCGGCGATACGCGCGCCATGGCTCTGTGACCTCGGCGCTCTCGTAGACCACGTTGTGCAACAGCATGAAGTGCCCTCGAGATTTCAGCCACATCGCGACGAACCAGGCAATCGTCCCGACGACGAGTGCGATCGAGCCATACAGTGTGATCTGGTCGCCCCATTGCGCCCAGAACTCACGGATCATCTCGAGGATACTGTCGGGATCGATGCCGGTGCCTTCGTCCTCCAGGTTCTGAAGGCCCGAGTAGATATCGGTGGTGCCGCCGCCCTGCAACCCGGCGGATTGGTCGAGCATGGTCGCGAGCCAGGCCGAAACCCCGAGCGCGAACCACTTCCCGATGTCGAACGGTTTAAACAACATCGACTTCGTGTACTCCAATGCGCCGGCAAAGGGGGTGGTGCAGGAGATAACCTCTGCGGCCGGGTACACTCGCGCTGACGCTTCAGCGGGAACGGGAGGCGGGGATTCATCATCCGGCTGGGGGAGTTCTCCGAAGATCCCGGGAACCGTATGAGCCTCGACCCACTGTTCACCCATGGTCTCATTCCAGACCATATCGGCCAATTTCAACTGCTTCTGCCTGGCCAACTCCCGCAGTTGCTCATCGGTCAGAGGGCCCTGCTGCTTGCCGTCAATAATGCAGTACCACCACATGGCTTTGCACTATAGCCCGTGCGGTACGGCCTGTAAAACCCCTTGTCGAGGGGTCCAAGTCATCGATCCGGCGTCTCTCCGCGTCTGGTGATTCGTGTGATTCGTGGGCGCAAGATCTGGGAAGTTTCCAGTTAGCTTTTGCAGGTAACTTTCGATTGGACATCGCAGGTTCCCTAGACCAAGATCCAGAGCATATACTGGAATGCAGGTACGCAGGGCATGGGGCATGCTCCTTTAAACGTGCGGAAGGTGGTGTGGTCTAAGGCGCAAGATGGTTGGAGTCTCGCTGCTAAGCAGGGCATTAACCTGAATTCTAACGGAGGTGTTGGCATGGACGATAGAATTGGATTCGGAAAGCGATTGGGTGCAGCCGTCATTGACGGGATCATCATCATGGTTGGTGGCTCGATTGTCGGCTCGATCTTCGGCGGTTTGTTGGGAGGCGCCGCGGGCGCCGGTTCCGGCGAAGCCTGATCGCGTGATATGCCGGGCGACGCGTCAAGTCCTTCGCGCGATGGATCTTTGCGCCGCTACCGCAGGCTGAATCGGACAGTGCTGGGCTTGATCGTTTTGTGCCTGGTACTGTCCGTTTTTCTTTCGGTGTTGGGCTCGACGATTCCGTGGATGCCCACGCAATGCGGTTCACTGGGCTGGCTTGGTCTGCCCTGTCCGCTGTGCGGTCTCACGCGCGGTTTCGCATCCATTCTGATCGGCGACCTCGCGACCGCACAGCGGTGGAACCCAGCCTCACTGCTCCTCTTCGCCTGGCTGATGCTCGAAGTGGTTTGCCGACTCGTGGCCCTCTGCATACGCGATTGGAAGGGCCGCCTCTCGGAAATCATCCGGCGCGACGTCAAGATTCACAAGGCACTTGCCGGGCTGTACCTGGGCTACGTCGTCTACTTCTACCTGAGCGGAGCACCATCCGAGTGGATCTGATTCGGGTCCATAAGACCCCGAAACGCGCCGTGTAACGTGGCAGGAGCCCGAAGAGATTCGGTGCGGGTTGGTGCCTGCCGTTCGTCGATCCAGAGCCGCGCACAACCCGCCCCGAATCTCTCTATTGCGTATGATGTGGCGCGACCAGTCGAACTGCTCCATGGACTTGATCACGGGGAGCCGCAGCAAGTGCATCAGGTGCTGCTGGGCGCGTGCCCGGCGTCGCTGCTGGAGCAGTTCGCGCTGGTGATCGGGATTGAGGTAGTCCTGGCGGCGGTCATAGCGGCGCGGGTGCTCGGCGATGAGTTTGTGCTCGTGGTAGATCACGAGCCGCTCGGGGTACTGGTATATTCGAGAAGCTGCAGGATTACCTATGATTGCCGTGCTACCGATATTACGTCCGGCTTTTCAGTCATCGCGTCGAATCTTCCCGCTACGCCGCCCCTGAACAGCTACAGTGGTACCACCGCCGCCGGCTCCGGGCCGTGGTACTATGTGATTGCGGTTGAGGTCCCATAGAAATTCGGTGCGGGTTGGTATCGATCGCGACTCCATCCGGTATCGTGGACAACCCGCCCCGAATTTCTCTACCCTCAGTGGACGACCTGAACACTCGCACGGTCGATTTCAAGAATCGTACTGTCGGCAAGCGACTCCAGCAGTGCAGGTAGATTCTTTTCGAAAAGGGTCACGAGATCTCGAGTACTGATGTTACCAGTCCGCACCAGAACGAGATTCCATGGGGCGCCGTGCAGTACGCAGGAGTAACAGAAATCCGTGTCCTTTGTAATTACGACACGCTGTTCCCTTACCGACAGGGCATTGATCTCAGGGTCGGGCGTCCGGTTCCCGGAGTCCAAGTCGCGCGTGTGGCAGGCGTCGTGCCCCGCTACGCGCAGAACGGCGCAAAGGCTGGGCGGCAGATGGGCGTCAACCAGGAAGTTCACGCGAGCACGAGATGTCGGCTCTTGAGCTTGAGTGACTGCGCTGCGAACTCGATGCACGCGAGCAGGTCTTCGCGCTCCAGATCCGGGAACTCCTTGAGAATATCCTCGACGGTATCGCCGCCTGCAAGATACTCCAGCATGGACTCAACGGTATAGCGCAGTCCACGGATCACGGGCTGTCCGTGACAGACATCAGCGTCGATCACAATTCTGGAAAGCATGTCACTCATCGCAGTATAAGAATACAGGAATGCGAGCAGTTCAGGCAACAGCAATCCGTCAGTCTCACCGGCGACGAATCGGGCCACATTAAATGTTACCGAGAGCCGTGCGCAGCCCGCCCCGACTTGCTCTACCCGACCGCGACGTCGAGCCGCTTGAAGAACAGCAGCGGGAAAATGTACTGCTTGTAGTCACTGGCGTCGATCAGCCCGCGCAGCAGCGTCGCCGCGCCCCAAAGGTAGGACTCGAGTTCCTTCTGTGAGAGGCAGACGTTCAGGTGCACGTCCCCTCCTGTCGCGCCGAAGCAACACGTCGTTTCGCAGTTTTGCGACTAAATAAGAAAGTTACTGATGTTACTTTCGTTACATAGAGCTCTCCCGGTTTGGATCGCTCAGTATCTAAATAAGATTCACTAGGCCCAGTAGGGTACATAACTTCGATATCTCAATGATTTCTGCTTCGGGTCGAATAGTCGGATCTTCCCCACCTCGATGGCCTGGATCACCTTGTCGATACCGCTGCTCTTCTCCTCGCAGATGGCGAATCGGCGCATGATGTCTGCAAGTCGCTCGTTGCGCGACTGATACCCGTCGATGAATCGCTCGACAGGAACAACGGGTTCTCCGGGATTCGAGATCTCGACGCGGTCAGAGTAGATCTCAATCATCACCGACATACCGGAGATCGTGAAATCTTGATGGATAAGGGCGTTGGCGATCAATTCGCGAATCGTGATTTCAGGAACAAGCTTTATCTCTTTTCGTAGTGCCTTCTCAATTACTTCGTTCTGCGGCAGCTGGCCCATCACGAATTCGACCAATCCCTGGAATCCCACCGCATACCCTTTGCTTCCCGGCTGATCCAACTTTGTTTCCGTCTTGGACGTTCCTGAATAAACCACGACTCGCGGCGCCTTGCGCGCAAGATTGGCTGGGAAATCTGCCAGCCTCTTGGCAAGGAGTACGGCGCCGATACGCCGAATCGTGTAATCATTTCCGTCGCGATCGACCAGCCGTTCCTGCTCGAGCTTCTGCAGGACGCCCGTGCGGTCGCTCGGATATGACAGCCCAAGCAGTTCAAAGAAGCTCTGTGTGTCAAGTAGGTCGACTACGTCCTGAGCCGTCGCGCTCTTTACCGCCGGCTCCTCAAGCCAGTCCGGGCCGCCTTCGGCAAAAATCTTGCGCAGTTGGTCCTCGCTCATGGGAACGAGGCTTTCACCCGATCGCATCAGATACGCACCCTCGAGGTGGTAAGCGGTCCCGCGCGGCCGCGAAGGCACGTGAAATACAAGCACTCGCCCGTCCGGGTGCATGACCTCTTCGATCTCGACCCGGAATCCGACGGCTCCGAAGAGCTTCTCAGCCATAGCCGTAGTGTTGTTGAAAGCCGCCGTGCTGACCACGGGGCGGGGAGGCGTGTTCGCGACGCCTAGAAGCAAGTGTCCGCCACCCTCGTTTGCGAGCGCGACACAATACCTGTACAGCTTGTTGTTATCATATTGCGTTTTGGCTTCCTTAAATTCAAGTCGTTCATGCTCGGAGGGCGCAGCTCGCCAGATGTCAATCTGTTCGGGTGTTGTGGTCACGCGAGCCACCCGCCCTCTATTAACACGGTTCGCAGATGATCCTCCGCTGCGCGGGCCTCGGCAAGCACGTCCTTGAACGCAGCCACGGCCTCGGGCAGCGGCGGGATGTCCTCGCCGATGGGAGGCAACACATAGCGGGAGATGTTGAGCGTCCAGCCTTCGTCCTTGATCTCATCGAGGGTGACGACCTTGGCGCGGTCCTCAACATCCTCGAAGGCATGGAACCACTTGACGATCTGCTCGCCATGTTCTGGGTCGAGGAAGTTCTGGGCGCGGCCCTTTCGGAAGAGGCTCGAGGCGTCGATGATGAGCACCTTGTTCTTCCGCTCTGCTGGCTTCTTGCGGCGGAGGATCACGACGCAGCCTGCGAGGCCCGTGCCGTAGAAGAGGTTCGGTGCGAGACCGATGACCGCTTCGATCAGGTCTTCATTGAGCAGGGCTTCGCGGATCTTGCCTTCGGCGCTCTTGCGGAAGAGTGCGCCCTGCGGGAGGACGACGGCCATGCGACTGCTTCCGCCCTGGGCCATCGACGCGATCATGTGTTGGACGAAGGCGTAGTCGCCGTAGCTGTCCGGGGGCAGGCCATACTGCGCTCGGCCCCAGGGGTCGTTTTCCCAGACCTCGCGGCCCCATTCCTTGAGCGAGAACGGTGGATTGGCGATCACGCAGTCAAAGGTGGCAAGGCCGCCGGCCCCGTTGGTGAAGGCGGGACTGCGGAGGGTGTCCTCGCGGGCGATCTGGAAATCCTCAATGCCATGGAGCACAAGGTTCATCCGGGCAACCGAGGAGGTAGTGAGGTTCTTTTCCTATCCGTAGATCTTGCCGAAGAAGGTCCGCGGGTCTCCGCCGCCGTGCTTCACATGATCGATGGCGGCGAGCAGCATGCCACCGGTGCCGCAGGCGGGGTCGTAGATCGACTCGCCCTCCTTGGGATCGAGGATCTCGACCAGCATCCGCACGACGCTGCGCGGGGTGTAGAATTCACCGGCCTTGTTGCGGCGGTTGACATCCGCGAATTTCCCGACGAGGTACTCGTAGGCGTCACCGAGAATATCGGTGCTGACGGCGTCGTTGCCCAGTGAGACGGACGAGAAGCCCTCTATCAGGTCCTTCAGCAGCTCGTCGGTAAACTTCTCGCGATTGCCCCAGTCGGCCGACCCAAACACACGATAAAGCGTATCCGGATTCGTGCGCTCAATCTCCTGCATCGCATGAGCGAGGGCAGCGCCGACGTTTGCTGCTGTTTCGCGGATATCGTTCCAGTGACATCCCTCTGGGACCTGGAAGCGGTGCACCTCGGAGAAGAGCGAGGGATCGGCGTCGCCGTAGATCTCGGCGGCCTCAGATGTCTCCTCGTCCCACACGTCTGAGATGCGCTTAAAGAAGAGCAGAGGTAGGATGTAGCCCTTCCAGTCGGTCCGATCGACTGCGGAGCCACGCAACGTGTTAGCGGCGTCCCAGAGGGTGGATTTGAGTTTCGCGGCGTCCATGTGTTAATACTTGAAATCAGCAGACAAGTACGTCGCATTATACGAGCAGGGCGCTAGCTGTCACGGAGATTGAGCGTAAAGAAAGCTTGGACGAGTGACGCGACGCTTCGTTGGCTTGGTGCCGGATCGGACACTCTCTGCTGGAGCGGGCAGGGCAATCTATCTCAGATCGTCGAGATGCCAACAACGCATGAGCTAGCTCGACTTTTCTTGGCTATCGCCGGCAATGAGGGGTGTACCCATCCATCGCCAGGGGTGCAGGGGATCGGGTAAGGTCGGGAAACTTGAGGTCCCCGTAGGCATCCATGGCCCAGCGGCTGAAAACAGCGCGCGCCTGCCGCAGCGTTGACCGGGCCGAGCGTCGCGCGCGATCGCGCTTGAGCGCGTCACCAGAGGAATCGGGAATGACTGACTCGACATAGGCTTCGACCAGGTCACGGGAGAGGACGCAGGTGGAAAGCTCTTCGATCGATCCGGCGTGCAGGGCGTGGACGATGATAGCAAGGGAGTTGATGTAGTCGCCGACTGTGCGATCTTTGATTCCTCGCGTGGCAGCGGCACGTCTGTAGATACCGATGACGTCCCGCAGTGTGGCGTAATCCTTGCGGAGTTTGGACTGTTCAAGGGCCTCGAAACGCTCGCCCTGGGCGGCCTTGATGAAGGCCCGTGCACGCATGCCGGCAAGCTCTTTATCGCTCGTGCTTAGGGAGCGAAAGTAGCGCTTGCCATTCACCATAGCGCGCACATAGTATACGCCTCCCCGTTTGTGGAGATTCCTGTCTTTGCGCGTGGGACTGCTCTTTGACTGCTTTATCTGCTCGTGCACCTGATTCGGTAATCAGTGGTTGAAAGTGATACCCGTATGATGCCACTTGGTTCGGTATTCAAGTGAATACATGTAGATTCATGCAGACGCTAACCAGCCTTCGGAAAACCAAGTAAAATCAACGCTACACGAGCAATAAGCAGTTAGAAATGCGGACATTGTACCCGTAGCTCAATTGGATAGAGCACCTGACTACGGATCAGGAGGTTGCAGGTTCGACTCCTGCCGGGTACGCCATCTAAGGGGTGCTCAGCACCATTAGCCATGCTGGATCGGCGAGACGGGAGCGTGACGAGCACTACATCGCCGATGCCTCCGGCAGGATTGACGATCCTGAGAGTGCGATTTGGGCCTTTCGTCAGATAAGCCGGAAGCGGCGCGTGGCAGGCTGCCTGGAGACCTGAGCACGAAGGTTACTGTAGATCTTGTCATCCTGGAGGAGACGGAAATTTTCGTTGACCCAGCGGTCATACATGGCAAGTGACGGGGTCTTGCACTTGGGAAGGGGGCCGTCTTTCAGGTCAGGCAGATTCAGTTTCTCTGTCATAGGTAACTCTCCAGCTTCTCGAATATACCAGGAGGGCCGTACTCCTGGCAAGTCTGCGCCAAATCCCGCGTTGAGACAGTGCTCGGATTTTCCCTCAGCAATTCCACAATGTCGCCCAGATCTTTGAGCTCCCTCTTCGGGTTGTTTCGAATGGCATGAAGTTTGAGGGCAACCAGGTGCAGTAACGTCGGGACATAGGCGCGGGACGTACCTATCATGTGAACGGCGCTGGCACCGTGCATCTTGGTGAATGTATCCGTGTCCACGAGCATGATATCGATATCCATCAGATACACAGAAGGGTGCTCATATCGGACAAACGCCGCTGCCCTGTGTTTTTCGCTGTATCCTGCGGCCGCCAATATTTCGCCGAGGACGAGATCGTCGGCGTCTGAAACCAGGTAGTCTACGTCGGCCGTCTGCCGTACGACACCATACACGGGTAAGGCAAAGCCACCGATTAGGAGAAACTGCGTGCCCTTGGCATTCAGTGCATCACATACAGTCTCAAGTGCGGTCTTCACATCGGTACATTATATTGGCTAGGGCCCTTCTGTCGAGTCACGCAGTGTCGCAGAGCGCATGGGCACCGGTTGGCCAGGTGATCGTTGGTGCCACACCATACCCAATAGAGAGATTCGGGGCGGGTTGCTGGCGGCTCCGTATTGACCAACGGCATACTCCAATCCGCCCCAAATTTCTATGGGACCTCGAACGACCCTTGCGTCGCCTTTCTTCGCGGAGTGCTTTCTATCTCGACAAGGATCTCGAAGTCGTTTGGGATCAGCGTCTCATTCTGGAATTGCTCAATGTTTGAACCGCAGATACTCGTAGCCCTTGGTGCATTGTTCATGCTGTCTGCGTTTGTGCAGGGCGTGATTGGGTTCGGGTTTGCCCTGCTGGCGCTGCCGGTGATGTTGGGCCTTGGACTCTCATTGCCGCAGGCGGTTCTGACCGTGACGATCGGGGCGAGCGTGCAGATGGGATGGGCGGCCTTTGCGATGCGGGACTCTATTCCGTGGCGGAGGCTGGCACCAGTCTGCATCGTGGCGATGCTTACGACCCCAATCGGTATCTGGCTCCTGCAGTTCGTGTCGACCCAGGGCACAAGCATTGTGCGCCAGGTGATCGGTGGTATCATTTTGCTGGTCGTGACAGCATGGTGGACGATTCGGCCGAAACCGCGGGCGAAGCTTGGGTGGGGCTGGGATCTGCTCGCCGGGGTCATCTCGGGTGTGTTGGGCGGACTCGCGTCGGTGGCCGGAACGTCCCTGATCGTCTGGACGCATGCGCATAAGTGGACGAACCAGGAGTACCGTGTAGCGCCCGTCGCCACGATGTTCCCTCGCTCGTTGCTGCAGATCGGACTGATGCTTGCCATGATGCCGGGCGAAGCACTCGGTCCGGCAATTCCTTCGGCACTCCTGCTGGTTCCGGGGACGATTCTGGGTGCGATACTGGGTGTCCATTTCGGGCATAGGCTCTCCGTGCCTCTGCTGCGCGTCCTGGTCTCGCTGGCACTGGTCATCATGGGTCTCAGCAGTCTCCTTGGGCCGCTCCTCTGAGGCGCGCTGCGGGGGCAACCCGCTTCGCCTTGTCCCCGGAGATTTTGGACAGGATGTACAGAATCGACAGAATTGGGACCGCATGAGTCCAATTGTGACTTGCATGTGACCGTGCAACCGCACACAATTTGCGTCCGGCGTGGTGAGGCGGCACAAAAGGGGAGATCGAACCGAGAAAAGCGGAGGATTTATATGACGGTTTCTACTGAGAATGTGACTTTGCCGCAGGTGTCGATCGGCGACATCGAGGTGTCTGCAGATGGCCTGGACATCGCGAAGGCTGCGGAGATCTATAAGGAATACGGTTGCCTTGTCGTGCGCGGCCTTATGAAAGCGCATGTCGAAGAGATGAGCCGCGAGATCAACATGGTGATCCAAGAATCGCTGGACCAGGTTGAGCAGGCGACCAAGAACGCGCTCGGCTGGTCGACCCCGAACGGGACAATATGGCTTCCGGCCCCCGAGAACTTCGACCGCGAAATGCAGATCATGTGCCTGCCAATCAGCTACAAGAATAGTTCGGCTTTCACGCGGGCGGCGATGAATCCGACCACACTCGATATCGTCGAAGCGGTACTGGGCCCGAATCTCGAGCTGTTCGACACCGGGCAAGCGTTGGTTAAGGAAGCCGTAGGGGGTCATCCAAAAGTGCTGCACCAGGATGCCGCGTACTTTGAGCACCGCTTCGAAGGACCCATGGCACAACTTAATTACGTCGTCGATACTGACTTGAACAACGGCTGCCTGCACGTGGTGCCGGGAAGTTTTAAACTGGGCGTGTTGCGACATGAAGATACGTTCAGTCACCTCGGCCTGGACGAAAAGGAATGGCCCTGGGAGCGCTCGGTGCCGATTGAGGGCAAAGCCGGCGATGCGATCTTCTTTCACGTGAAATGTATTCACGGCTCCAAGCCCAATTGGTCCGACAAAGCGCGACCGGTGTATATCTGCCGTTATCGCGATGCGGACGACTACGTGATCATCGGGGCGACAACCGTTGAGAGTCGTGCCGAAGCCGAGAAACATATCAAGAAGGCCAAGAACGAGAATGAGCGGAACATGATGGTGCGTGGGTTCAGGAAATTTGATGCCGCGCGCCAGCAAGATTAGATTGAATTTGGACCAGCCTACGCGCAGCGCGACGGCTTGGCACGGCAGGATGAACGGGATCCTCTTGAGAAGACGAGAATTTGAATGATAGCTATGAATAGCGGATGACATGAAGCCTCTCGGAGAACTGAGATGAGCCTTTCGCAAACAGAACCCGGAAGGACGCGAATCGGATGGATCGGAACGGGTGTCATGGGCTCCAGTATGTGCGGCCACCTGCTGGACGCAGGTTACACGGCGACGGTCTACAATCGGACGCGCGAAAAGGCGCAGACTCTTCTGGATAAGGGTGCGGACTGGGCGGACACCCCACAATCCGTGGCCGAGGCGTCGGATGTCATCTTCACGATCGTCGGATTTCCGGCTGATGTTCGATCCGTGATCCTGGGTGACGATGGCGTGCTCGCCGGATGCGAGGCGGGCAACGTGATTGTGGACATGACGACCAGTCAACCGTCCCTCGCCGAGGAGATTGCCGAGGTCGCGTCCGCACGAGGCGTCGCAAGCGTTGATGCACCCGTGTCAGGCGGCGATGTCGGTGCCCGCAACGCGGCGCTTTCGATCATGGTCGGCGGCGAGCAGGCGGCCGTCGATGCCGTAATGCCCTGTTTCGAAAAGATGGGCAAAACGATCGTGCGACAGGGCAGGCCCGGTACCGGCCAGCACACCAAGATGGTGAACCAGGCCCTTATCGCCGCCGGCATGGTGGGTGTCTGCGAGGCGCTGCTTTACGGATACAAGGCCGGGCTCGACCTGGCGACGGTGCTGGAATCCGTGGGCTCCGGCGCAGCCGGAAGCTGGACTCTGAATAATCTCGGGCCGCGTATCATCGACAACAATTTCGACCCCGGATTCTTCGTGGAGCACTTTATTAAGGACATGGGGATCATCCTGGAGGAGTCGAGGCGTATGGGAATCGCCGTGCCCGGCGTTGCGTTGGCGCATCAATTGTATCTGGCGCTGCAGGCGCAGGGGCATGGACGCGACGGGTCGCACGCGCTGGTGCTGGCGCTGGCGGCGATGTCGGGCATTGACTGGAAAAATCGATAAACCATGACGATCCGTTTGAGGAGGTAGCATGAGCATTGAGAAGAAAGCATATGGTACGACCGCAGCTGGCGATGAGGTTGAGCTCTACACGCTCGAGAACGGCAATGGCCTGCGCGCAGAGATCACGAACTTCGGTGCTCTGCTAACGAGCCTGGCGGCGCCGGATCGCGACGGTCATAGGGCCGATGTCGCACTGGGCTTCGAGACCCTGGCGGAGTGGGAGAAGAATCCCGCGTACCTCGGCGCGACGGTCGGGCGCTACGGCAACCGGATCGCAAACGGGCGATTTGAGCTGGATGGCCAGGTGTACCAACTCGCCTGCAACGACGGTGATAACCACCTGCATGGTGGACTCGTCGGATTCGACAAGGTCGTCTGGCGGGCTGATGCCACAGAGGTCGGCGGGGACCCGACGGTACGCCTGGAGTATACCAGTCCCGACAATGAAGAGGGGTATCCGGGAGAACTCGCCGTACAGGTCGAGTACGGGCTCACCGCCGGAAATGCCCTCCGCATCGAGTTCATGGCCACAACCGATAAGCCAACCGTGATCAACCTGGTGCATCATACGTACTGGAATCTGAACGGGGATCCATTGCAGCTGGTGCTGGATCATGAGCTGATGCTCCACGCGGATGCCTATCTCCCCGTTCACGCCGGCGGAATTCCGACGGGGGAGCGTCGCCGGGTCGAGGGCACACCCATGGATTTTCGTGCCGCGCACGTGATCGGTGACAGAATTGACCAGGTCGATGGTGGCTATGACCACAACTGGATTCCCGAGGGGGCAGGGGATGTACGGTCCGTCGCTGAAGTCGTTTCGCCGTCGACGGGCAGGAGGATGCAGGTTGAGACCGATCAGCGTGGTATCCAGTTCTACTCCGGGAATTTCCTGGACGGTACGGCGATAGGCCGCGGTGGAGCTCGCTACGAGCGGCACGCGGGGTTGTGCCTGGAGACGCAGGCGTGGCCGGATTCTCCGAATCAGCCCGGGTTCCCGTCATCGGTGCTGCGCCCGGGAGAGACCTACCGCCACGTGATGGTGCACCGTTTCGATACGGTGTAGTCCGGACCCGACAGGAGGTTAATCGACGGGTTCCCGTCCCATACGCTGACCGATAATCATGCGAAAGATCTTGAAGACCGCGAAGACAACGATGGCGCCGCCGATCCAGATGAAAATGCCGAACCCGCTGTCTTCCTCAACCGGTGGGTACCAGGTGTCGACACCCTCCTCGGAGATTCCTGTGAGCTCGTCTGACGGCGGGTAGTCGTTGAAGATCTGACCTAGACTGACGTTCGCTGTGGCCATGACGTATTCAACTTAATCGCGGCGCCTGTGTCCAGCGCGCAAATGATAATGCTTGATCTCGACGCGCATGCTCGGTAACAACACTATCGTGGCGTTTCGTTTTGTGATAGGAGAGAACGTATGGGTAAATTAAAAGGAACGATCGGAATATTGACGGGTGGAGGGGACTGTCCGGGCCTGAATCCGGCGATTCGAGGGATTACGGTGCGAGGTATCCGTGAAGGCTACCGGGTGATCGGGATCCGTCGCGGGTGGGCAGGACTGGTTGATCTTGTTCGCGATAAGGATGCGGACAATAGGGGGTGTTTCATGGAGCTCGATTCCGAAATCGCAACCCGCGCGGCACGCACGGGAGGAACGTTTCTGCATACCAGTCGCACACGTCCGAGTCACTTGCCCAAGGGCGCCGTTCCACCTCATCTCCAGGACCAGTATACATCCGAGACCAACGATCTCACCGCGGAAGTCTTGAAGAATCTCGATTTCATCGGTATCGATATGCTCATTCCAATTGGCGGGGACGACACGCTCAGCTACGCCCAGCACCTTCATGAGCAGAACGTTCCGGTCGTGGCGATCCCCAAGACGATGGACAACGATGTGCCGGGTACGGAGTACTGCATCGGCTTCAGTACGTGTGTGACGCGGACGATCGAGATCGTCAATCAGCTTCGTACCTCTGCCGGGTCACACGAGCGCTTCCTGGTGGTTGAAGCGTTCGGTCGCTACGCCGGATTTACCGCGCTGTTGCCGGCGATGGGCGGAGCCAGTGATCGATGCATGATCCCTGAGTACGATACAGACCCGGAGTTGCTCACCAAATTACTGGTGGGTGATTATAACAAGAACCCGAGTCATTACGCCGTCGTGCTGGTTTCTGAAGGAGCTAAGTTTGTCGGCGAAGGCGATATGGCCTTCGAGAGTCGCGAGGCTGATCAGTACGGGCATCGTAAGCTGGGAGGAATCGGAATTGATGTCGCCGAGCGTCTACGCGATCTCTCCGCGAAACACAATGGCGGTAAGCGCATTGATGTGCTCTATCAGAAACTCGGGTACATCGTGCGTTGCGGAAACCCGGATGCCATGGATTCGATCGTGCCGATGGCATACGGCAACATGGCGATGGACTTGATCCAAAAGAAGAAATCCGGCCTGCTCGTGGCCATTCGTAACGGTCTATACGACAGTGTTCCGGTGAACGTTGTGGTGGGTCAGAAGAAGGTGATTGATGTGGAGAAGTACTATCACTCCGAGCGCCTGCGTCCGCGCTATCAATCCTTCATCGGGACCCCGCTGTTCAGCATGGCCGGCGGTCGGTAAAACTTCGCCGGGTCGTGTGCTACGTGCGCCGGTAGGCCAGTACGGTCAGGTCGTCCGGCCCGGACCAGCTTCGGCGTGCGTTGGACATGGAGCGGCGGCTTGCCGTGACCAGGGCCTCCACCGCGGATTCAAGCGGTCGCCTTTGTGCCAGGCGACCGATCTCGATGATCGTCAGATTGTCGAATAGGCCGTCGGTGGCGAGAATCACCGTGTCTCTAGCGGCAAGGCTTCGCGGTGGCCCCACATCAATCGTCATCTCCTCATCTCCGATCAGATTGGAAACCAGGTGCCGTTCCTCGTGATGTCTTGCACGCGTCTCGCTGATCAAGCCGGCGCGCTGCGCGAGGCCGGCGGGTGTGTGCCCGTAGATCCGGGACTTGATTTTCCCCCGGCCGCCCACCACCAGCAGGAGTGAGTCGCCGGCGTGGTAGGAGCGAATTCGCGCGTGAGAGATCTCGAGGGTGACGAGCGTTGTGGCTGCCCCGAGTCCAAGGTCGATCACGCCCTGGTTGGCCTCTTCGAATCCCGTCATAACCGCGTTTCGCACACCGCGCGATTCTCCGTTCACGGTTGCGAGCTGTGCGGCCAGCGTGGTCAGGGCGACCGCGGAGGCGTCTTCCCCGTGCGGGCATCCGCCCACGCCGTCTGCAACGGCCAGGACGAGGTGCTGGTCATCCACCGGGATTACGGCGGCTCCATCCTCATTGCAGTGGCCGGGATAGACCGGAGAGGTGTGCACCGCGATGCGGCCGTGGCCCACATCAAGAACGTCGCAGCCCTGCATGGATTGCTGGAGATACGAGCGTGCTGGAGTGGAGAGCGTCATGATCCGCAGGCAAGCCTAACGCGGATTCTTTCCCGCCAATTCATGCGGTGGCCCAGCATGGGTAGGAACTATACAAAACTCTCGCGATCGAGAGAAGTGAAAAGTTGTGGATGAAGATAGCTGCTTTGAGGTTTCTGCCCGCTTCTGGTAGCATAATCGCCTTTGTGCCGCTGTCCGTTGCGGATCTCGATGAATCTGGCTGGCTGATCTAAAAACGTGTGAAAACCTCGCAACGACGATTGTTATGGGCCTGTGTGTCCGTCCTGGGTGTCCTGGTCGCATTGACGGTGCTGTTGCCGCGCATTGGTTCTTGGGACCCCTTGAAGCGTTTGATCATGCGGCGTGTGAACGACCAGATCCCGGGTCGGCTTGCCGTCGATTCGATCTCGCTCAGGTGGACGGGGCCGCTGGTGGCACATGGCGCGCAGTATCGGGACGGTGAGGAGTTTTCATTCGTCGCTGACTCTGTCGAGGTCGAGGCCGGGCTGCTGGAGATGTTCGATACGGTTCGGGAGTTGGGCATCGTCTCCATTCGCCGTCCACGCGTTCGTATCGCGGCCCCGCGCGACAGCCCTGGATCGCACGCCGAGGCAGACATGATGACGCCACCAGCGCAGCGCGATTCCGCGGCCGCGCAGCGAGTGGATACGTTTGATGCGGCGAATCGCAGCCCCGCCGCGGCGACATGGGATATCACAGCGGACGTTCGGATATCGAACGGGGAGTTCGTGGTCGCTCTCGACCCCAACGTTGAACCCCTCGCGCTGACCAGTGTGAATGCGTCCATCCGTGTATCGGGGCTGGCTGAGTCCATCCGCATCGAAGCGAATGCCCTCGAAGCAGGGTCGGGCGGTTCGCTCGACGTCAAAGGGAGCCTGGACCCCGGGGAGGGTGGAGTTCTCGATCTCCAGCGGGCGGATATGGAGTTCGACATTTCCTGTTCGGATCTATCGATCGGGCCGGCACTTGGTATCCTCCCCGCCGATCCATCGATACCGCGTGCCTCCGGCGTCGTTCGCTGCGAGGGAACGTTCTCGCGAAAGAACGGCGACGATATGGCGGCGCGCGGATTGCTTGAAGTGGGCGACCTGAAAGTCTTCGGAGCACTGCTCGGTGACGAGGTCCCATCATGGGATCGACTGGAGTGCGCTTTCGATGTAGGGCGCCAGGGGGACATGATTCGGATCGGGGGATTCAAGCTGGACAGTGGAGACATTCGCATCGACGCGCAGGGAGTCCTTGGCAGCGCGGGCACCCACCGGGCTCCAACCGGAAGCCTTTCGGGCGGGGTCGTGATCGATCTCGCATCCCTGGCGGGGAAGGTGCCTCGACTGTTGAGACTTCGCGACGGCACGACGGTGCGTAAAGGATTTGGGCATCTGGCCGCGAGTGTCAAATCCACCATTGAGACCCAGGACTTCCAAGTGGAGCTCGATCTGCGTGACATCGAAGCCCTCGTCGACGGGCGTGAATTCGCGGTGGAGCGTCTCATCGATCTGCGCGTCGCGGGCGGCTTGCGACAAGGGGTGCCGATTTTCGACGAACTCGTGGTGCACTCTCCGCTGCTGCAGGGCCACGGTAGCGGGAACCTGGAGAGGTTTGGCGTATCCTTATCGAACGATCTCGCGGTGGCGATGCACGAGATCAAGCAATTCTTCGAACTCGAAGGGCTGGATGCCTCGGGGACCCTGGCGCTGCAGGCCGAGATGATAGGACTGACCCAGGAGAAGCGAAGCATGACCTGCACGCTGACCGGACGCGATATCATGCTGGCTGGATTTACACCTGATGCAGTATCGGGACTTGGTTTCGAGTGGAACGCCGCGACGTCCATCGAAGTTCTGGACGGTGGCGCCGGGGTTGCGTTCACGACGCCATCCTTCGATTTCACGTCCCCGCTGATGACGGCTGCTTTCGTTGGAAGACGCATTGAGGTGCCGTGGCGAGATCAACCTCCGACGATCGCGGGTGGGCAGTTGAACGTCAGCGCGAAGCTTGACCGGATCACTGACTTCTTGCGGGGGATCGGGGAAATCTCGGAGTCGCATGCGGCCAAGGGAGATCTCTCCCTGACCTGTCGTGCAGACGTCAACGAGAGTCGAATCGAGCTCAAGGTCGACGATCTTAGTATTGAAGCCTTCCAGGTTCGTGTGGCGGATGCCGAAACGCGCGCCCAGGCCGTTCATCTAACCGGTGCATTCGCCTCGGACCGTCAGCGAGATGTCCTGAACCTGAGTACCGTGAGACTGGAGTTCGCCTCCGGAGAGCTGACTGCGGACAGGGTGCAGTGGAACGATGGAAGGCTCTCGCATGCCACCTGTCGTCTCGATACCCAGCTGTCGACGTTGGTTGCGGCACTGGGCGGGTTCGCGCGCCTGCCGGAAGGGTCCACCTTGTCCGGTCGTCTGCATGGGGCTCTCGATTTCGCAACGCCCGACGGTCAGCCGCGTCTTGACGTTGATCTTGCAGTGGATGACTTCGGGCTGGCCTCGCTGAACAAGCCGCCCATATCCGAGGAGGCCATCGCGCTTCGATTCTCAGCGCAGCTGGATCCCGAAAAAGATGAACTTCAAGTCAGTGAGTTGCGGCTGCACTCTGAGATGCTGACGCTTACCGGCCAGGCACGTGTGTCGGACTGGGCCAACCGCAGAGTGCTCGAGACGAGCGGCTTGCTGGGACTCGACTTCGAGACCGCGGCGGCACTCGTGCAGCACTTCAGTGAGGTGCCGCTGACCGGTACCGGGCGCAAGGAACTACCGTTCAAGCTCACCACGGAGCTGGGCCGGACGAGTTGGATCGAGCGATTGAAGCATACGTCGGGAAGTGCCGCTGTCTTCGCCAAAGAAGTAGAGTTGTACGGGGTGCGAGCCGGGCCGTTGCAGGTCCCTTTGGTCATCAGTAACCAACTGGCCCATGCAGCGCTGGAGGCTGCGATTGGGGAGGGCACCATCTCGTTGCATCCGTACCTGGATGTACGTTCCGAGCCGCCCCGTTTGGTTGTTGCGGACGGAAGCCAACTACTCTCAGATATTGAACTGACCAGTGACATAGCCGGCGGACTGCTGGCCAAGGTCCATCCCCTTTTCGTCGGCTCAGTGGTGAGTGGAGGACGCATCGGGTTGAAGATGAAACGATTCGGCATGCCGATCGATGAGACGGCGATGCGAGCCTTCGAGTTGGAGGGGCTCTTCTCCATGGAGAATATCGTGTTGGTGCCGGGCGGGCTTCTTCAGCAGATTCTCGGGCTCGCACGCTACGATGGCGAGCTGGTGACCGTGGCTGATCAACTCGTCTCGTTCGAGCGCAAACAGGACCGGATTGTAGCATCGCCGCTCGTGGTGCGGATCGAGGGGCATAGCCTCCAGTTCTACGGATCCGTCGGCCTGGACGGTTCCCTTGATTACAAGGTCGAGATCCCGCTGACCCCGGAGCTGGTGGGCGAGCGGGCCGCGAAGGAGCTCGACGGTAAGTCGGTCATTCTCGATATCGGGGGAACTGCTGCGCGTCCGGTGTTGGGGCGTGACGCGTTCCGAAAGGCCGTCGGGCGTTTGGTCGGGAGTGTCGCCGCAGAAAAGATTCAGAAGGAAGGGCTTCGGTTATTGGAAGATTTGCTGGATCGGTGAATCGGGATCTTCGCGGCGTACGACCAATCTTGCTGAGGCAGAACCGATCTGATAGTAGTGCACCTGTGCGACGATGAGTATTCTCGATACCATAGATTCACCGGACGACCTCAAGGGCCTGTCTCTCGACCAGCTCGAGCAGCTTAGTGCCGAGGTCCGGACCTTTATTATCGAGTCGGTAAGCGAGACCGGCGGACACCTTGGGACGAACCTGGGCGTTGTGGAGCTGACCGTTGCCATGCTGCATGTATTCGACCCGCCGGCGGATAAAATCGTCTGGGATACGACGCACCAGACCTATGCCCATAAGATCCTGACCGGCCGTAGGGATCGCTTTCACACCTTGCGTGAGCTGGGAGGGTTGTGTGGATTTCAAACTCGCAACGAGAGCCCGTACGACGCTTTTGGTGCGGGGCATGCAGGTACCGGCCTCTCGGCCGCGTTGGGTATGGCCACCGCACGCGATCAACGCAATGGAAATGAACATGTGGTGGCTGTCGTCGGTGACGCGGCCATAGGCTGCGGGATATCATTCGAGGCGCTCAATAATATATCGACAACCACCAATCGCATGATCGTGATTCTGAACGATAACGAAATGTCCATTGCCGAGAATGTGGGATCCTTTTCGAGGTACCTCGGCAGACTCCTGGCGAACCCGCATTACAACCGGCTCAAGTCAGGCGTGGAGAGCGCCGCCAAGAAAGCCTTGCGCAGTGAATGGTATCGGACTCTGTACCACCGCATGGAAGAGGCGGTGAAGGGGATGTTTCTTCACAGCGTGGTTTTCGAGGAGTTCGGCCTGCGCTATGTCGGCCCCATCAACGGATACGATATTGACTCACTGGTCGCTGTCTTGAACGTGGCCAAGGAGTACGACAAGCCGATCCTGCTCCATATTTCGACCCGCAAGGGGAAGGGCTATAAACCGGCAGAGGAAGCGCCGGAGAAGTGGCACAGTACGACCGGTTTCGAGGTCTCCACCGGGGCGAGTCCCCCGAGTCGGCCCGGCGCACCGAAGTACCAGGATGTGTTCGGCGATTGCGTGATTCGCCTGGCCGAGAAGGATCATCGGATCGTCACGATCACGGCGGGCATGCCATCCGGCACAGGGCTATCGAGATTTGCCAAAGCGTTTCCCTCACGTTTCTTCGATGTCGGAATCTCCGAGGAGCACGGCGTCATCTTCGCGGCAGGTCTGGCCTGTGACGGCGTTTTGCCTGTGGTCGCCATCTATTCAACATTCCTGCAGCGTGCGACGGACTGCGTGATCCATGACGTCTGCCTGCAGGACCTTCCGGTGATCTTCTGTCTCGATCGAGCCGGAGTGGTCGGAGACGACGGGCCAACGCATCATGGTGTCTTCGATATCGCCCTGTTCCGGGCGGTTCCCGGGCTCACGATGATGCAGCCCAAGGATGAAGCGGAGTTGTGTCACATGCTCTACAGCGCTTGCATACTGGGCAAACCGGTGATGATCCGATATCCGCGCGGCCACGGGCTTGGCGTCCCGATTCCGGAGGAATACGAGGCGCTTCCGATCGGGAAGGCGGAAGTCTCAAAGCAAGGGCAAGAGGTCCAGATCTGGGGTCTCGGGGATATGCACGCCCTGGCCGAGCAGGTTGCCGTGCGGTTGGAATCAGACGGTGTGGATGCGGGAGTGGTCAATCCGCGATTTATTCGTCCGATTGACAAAGAACTTCTTCAACAGCAGGCTCTAAGCGCACGGCTATTTGTGACCATCGAGAATGGCGTTGCCGTCGGCGGATTCGGATCTGCGGTCCAGGAAGCACTTTCAGATGTTGGTTTCTTCGGACCGGTCCTTCGATGCGGATGGCCCGACGAATTTGTGCCGCATGGTTCACCGGACCTCCTGGCGGACCGGTACGGTCTAAAGGCTGATCCGATCGCCGCGCGCGTGCACGAGGGACTGGCATCGCTCGTCATGCGATAACCGTTATGCCGCGGGCGGGTCGCGCCACGTCGGAAGCCGGGGTTGGGAGGTCCTTGTCTTGGCAAAACAGCGCCTCGATAGCCTGATCGTCGAACGCGGTCTTGCCGATAGCCGCACGCGTGCGCAGTTGCTGATTCGCGCGGGCAGTGTGCATGTCGCCGGGCAACGCATCATCAAGCCCGCGCATCCCTGCGTGCCGGACGTCGAACTCCTGGTCGATCCGGGGCCCCCGTACGTTAGTCGCGGCGGAGAGAAACTTGAGGGGGCGCTTAAGGAGTTTGGCATTGATGTCTCCGGGATGACGGCGATCGACGTGGGTGCCTCCACGGGCGGGTTCACCGATTGTCTGCTGCAGTCCGGTGCGTCGAAGGTCTATTCCGTCGATGTCGGCAAAGGGCAGCTGTCCTGGGATCTCCGCAAAGACGACCGCGTCGTCGTGATGGAGAAGATGAACGCGCGTAGGTTGATCCCGGCGCAGTTTCCTGATCGCGTGCAGTTCGCCGTTGTGGATGTCTCCTTTATCAGCTTGACCAAGGTTATACCCGCTGTTAGAGACGTTCTTGAGCCGAGGTCATGCTTGCTGACGCTCGTGAAGCCCCAGTTTGAAGCGGGTCGTGCGCAGGTCGAGCGCGGAGGCGTGGTTCGGGACCCGGCTGTGCATCAAGAGGTGATCGAGAAGATTCGTCGCTTCGGGACGGAGGATGCCGCCCTCGAGTGCCGTGGCGTGGTACCGTCCGTCCTGAAAGGTCCTGCAGGGAATATTGAGTTCTTTGCGTATTGGAGGAAGATGTCGTGAAAACTGTCGGAGTCCTGGTCAACGTTCAGAAGCCGCGCGCCGCGGAGGTGCTGGCGCGCCTCGACGTCCTTACGAGGGAGGCGGGCTTGAAGCTGATCTGTGATGACTCGGCATCACGTTTCATCGATACGGCGGAGACGATGTCGACCGAAGCGATGCTCGACCGCATGGATGTGCTGATGGCGCTGGGCGGAGACGGTAGTATGTTGAAAGCGGTGCGGGTCCTGGACGGGCGTGACAAGCCGGTCATCGGCGTAAATATCGGCAGCCTTGGCTTTCTGACCAGCGTGGCCGAGCATGATCTCGAGGGGGCTGTATCCTGCCTCGCCTCGGACGATTACCGCACCAGCGAACGCTCCCTGATCTCCTGCCAGGCACGCTGTGACGGCACGGCTGGTGAGACGTATCGCGCGTTGAATGACGTCGTGATCCGAAGTGATTCCCCGAGGGTGATCGCGCTGGAGCTTCTCGTCGACGGAGAGTTGGTGTGCACTTATGTCTGCGACGGCATGATCATCTCGACGCCTACAGGTAGTACGGGGCACAACCTGTCGGCCAACGGGCCCATCCTTCATCCCGAAGCGCGTGTGCTGCTCGTGACGCTGCTCTGTCCGCACACCCTCAGTTCACGGCCACTGGTACTGACGGATCAGAGTGTCATCGCCGTGAAAGTCGTTAACTTTTCAGGAGCCATTTCGTTCACGGTGGATGGTCAAGTGGGGGAGCCACTGGGCCAGGATGCGATCCTCGAACTGTCGATGAGCGATCAACGCGTGAAGTTTATTCACCTGCCGGACTACAGCTACTTCCGGGTTTTGCGCCACAAACTCGGCTGGCGCGGCTCCAGCGTGTAGCCGGTCGAAACGCTTCAGAACAAGAACGCTTCGAATTCGGTGGACTCGAAGTCGTCGTAGATATTGAAGAGCGCTCTCTGGAAGATGCTCAACGGGAACTCGACCTGGCCAAAGTTCTCGCTGATACCGGAGATGTGTCCGTCGCCGATCGAATCGACGCTCATCGTGAGATGCCCTCCCAGCGGATAGTAAAGGCGCACGTCGGCGGGATAGAGTCGTGCACGCTGTGTCCTGCTGCGCGCGAAGTCAATCCGACGAATGCGATCGACCGGCGTGTTGACGCTTGTGAACTGCGTCTTTATCAATGCGGCGCCATCGAGAATCTGCTCCAAGGTTCCGGCCGCGACATCTCCGTTTCCCAACTTGACCAGGTCATGTTCTCTGTCCAAGACGACGGGCACCAGGTCGGGTAGCCTCCCATCCCAATCGTGCACGCGGATGTTGGACACCTCAAATTTTGCGTGGTCGGCCTTGAGGACAAAGCCATCGCCGCCGCACTTCCATGGTGCGAGCTCGCGCCACGTATGAATGAAATCATGATCGACGAAGAGTGTGAGTTCGCCGGTCGGCGCATTGAGGTAGAGCCTGAAGCGTACCGGTTGGCCGAGCGCAAACTGCCGGCGAGGGGTAGGGCCAACATATTTCCGGCCGTTCTCGGCCTCGTTCTTCACAACTCGAAATCCAGCGGGGGAAACTTCGAGCGAGTAGGAGAGCGGCCCCTGGAAGTCGATACGATCCGAACAGAAGTCCAGTCGAAACTGGGGCATGCTCACGGATTGGCAGGTGAGGTCGATTGTCGCTCGTTCCGGAATGGAGATTCGTCGTGCGATGGACGCATGCGCGAGCGTCGTCTGCAAGGACCCATTCCTGAAGACCCAGGCGCCTTCAGGAATATTCGGCGGAAGAGTCCACTGCGCGAGCGACGTGGGGCCCACGTAGGATGCGCTGCCGGAGTCGGGTCGAAAGACGATGGAACGGAGCATGTGCCTGCCGACGGCTAGAGTTCCAGCGTAGGTCGTCTTGAGCAGGAGCGTCTGCGCGTCCATCGAGACCAGGTCACCGTTCAAGATGTCTCCATTCGTCAACTGAATCTCGTGCCTGGTATTGGTGGAGACGATGGTCCTGGCCCCGTCGAAGTCAATCCCGATCAGGCTCGCCGGATCCAGCACGATAGGATCCAGGGCGTCGGGATGGCGCCACACGAGTTGCGACATACCGTCGACGCTATCGACGTCTCCACTGAAGTGATCGCCGTTTTTGAGCGTGACCTGATCTGCCGAGATGGGTGGGAGACACAGTAACGCGCAGGCTGCTGCAAGCGGTGCCAGGACTTTTCTCATCGCGAAGGTCATCGTTCGTATATTGGAAGGAGTCGATAGTTTAATGCGAGTGAAAGAAGGGCGGTGGAGGTGGCGAATGTTTGACCGTGACGCCCACTCCAGCTGCCGTCGAGATTCTGCTCTGCAGCGAGATTCTTGATATTGCGTGCGTTCCATTGCTCCCAAACATCCATGTCCGAGTGGAACAGCGCCTGGGATAAGTAGTAGAGGAAGTAGAAGTAGTAGCTGCGGTCGTCCCAGACCGAACGCTTCTGTATGAAACGTGCCCCGGCAGCGAAGGCGGGTGAGTCCTTGGATCGCGCGAGCGCGAAAGCCAGCACGGCGATGGCTGCACGCGGAGAGTTTCCGCCGGCGGACCCCGGCGTGTAGCCGAAGCTTCCATCGGCGGACTGGCACTTCTTGATCAGCTCAAGCCCGGCTTGGACGGCAGATTCGGGGATCTCGATGCCCGCGTTGCGCGCGGCCAGCAAGGCGACCATCTGTGCGCCGCTTACCGTGATGTCGGCATCGGTTCGGTTCGGATCGTAGCGCCACCCGCCCGTCGGGTTTTTCTTCTGAGCAAGAAGAATCAGGTCGACGGCTTTCTTGAGCGCGGGGCCGATGCGATCGTCCTCAACGGTGCCATACGCCTCGGCGAGTGCGAGCGTCGCGAACCCGTGATTGTACATCGAACTTCCGATGTAACCGCTCTCGCTGTTGATGCGAGCGAGAAGATACTCCAGCGCATGCTGAAGGGATCTGCTGTACTCCCCGATGTTGGGGTCGTCACCGTGAGCCAGCATCGCGAGGATGGCGAGGCCAACCACGCCCGCCTTCTCGCCATCCGGCGCCGGCCACGCTCCGGTAAGGGTCTGTGACGTCGCGAGGTAGTTGAGTCCGCGGCGATAGAGGACTTCGACCTCGCGAGGGATGGGGTCCTCAAACACCTTGCCGCCGGCGCCGTCGGCGAGAAGCCCTGCCGAAAGAAAGCTCGTCACAAGAATAATCGCGACGAATTTCATCATGGGGCTCTTCTGCCGTGTTCAAACAGGTCGGCCGATGCGCGCTTGGGCAGGTCGACCATTCGGCCGACGGGATCCAATGCATGGGCGTGCAGCGCCTGGAGCGTTCCACGGACCTCGTCGCCATTCTTCAGTCGAAGGAGTTGCATCGGCTCGGTTTGCGCGTTGGAGTGGCGGGCGCTGCAGATCAAGAGCAGGGCCGTTTCCACGAGCGCAGCCGGCCGCCGCTTAGGGCAGATTGTCGACAGCATTAAGATATCCCTCCATGGCGTCCTTGAACTCCCTTGGGACGTTGGCATTAATCTGGCCACCTGAGCGCTCTACGTCCCGGCCGTCTCGGGCCCGCCCGCGGGTTCCCTCCGTGGCGAGGTCGCCCGTGATGTTGCCCTCGCCCCCCTGGTCGCTACCGCCACCGGCGGCCGTGATGCCGAGCATCTGCATCATGGAGGCCGAAGCAGCTGCCCCGGCTGATTGCGCGGCGGAGGCCATGGCGGCGCCGAGAAGTTCGATGATCTCGGTCTGCACTGAGACGGTTTCCGAATCGGTCTGCGGCTTGCGTAGCATGGTCTTCACGTTCAGCATTTCGCCGCCGATCTTCTCGACGAGTTGACCGAGTTTATCGTTGCTGGCGAGGCGCTCGAGCCGCAGCATGTCCTGCGCAAGGTCGCCCTGCCGATGGGACAGTTTTCGGGCATTGGAGGTGTACCGCGGGTCCGCTTCGCGGGTTTCATCCGTTTTTCGCGTCCGTTCGCGTACGATTTCTTCCTGTTGCCGGGCACGCTCGAGGCCGAGCAGGACCTCCAGGTCTTTCTGATTGGCCGGAATCTGCTCTCCAGCGGCCTGCGCCGCCGCCGAGGCGGCCTCCTGTTGCGCGGCAAGCTCGTCGGCCCACGCGTCCAGTTGAACAGCCCAAGTCTCGGACTTGTCGATGCTCTGGAAGGATCTGTTGTCGACGACCAACTGCGAGATCTCGCGCAGCGCATCCTCGGTGGCCGCGGCGACCATGTTGGAATGGACATCCCGGTAGATCGGCCGGCGCGTACGGTTGAAGAAGCCGGCGAGATCATCCTGGATGTAGCGGACCTTCTGTCGCGTGTCATCCTGTGCTTCGGCCTGTTGCGTGCGCAGAAGTTTCTGCCCCTCTTCAAGGTCTTCCGGGGCCAGTCCGATCGTGTCCTGGAGATGGCGTTGCATCGCCGCTGAGATGTCACGCTCGGCGAGAGCCGAGGCCCGGAATCGATTGATAAAGGTCTGGGCCAGCATCTTCTCTACGTTCTCATTGAACTGTTCCTGGAGCTCGCGCAGCTCTTTCATGGCCTCGTCCTGCTTGGCCATCGCCTGGTCCATCTCTTCGGCGCGCTTCTCTGGACTGTTCTGGGCTTTGCCGAGGGATTGCTCGGCATCCTGCATGGGTTTCTGGGCAATCTCCTGCATTTTCGCGGCTGCCTTGGCAAGATCCATCAGGGTCTGCTCGGGGATCTTCTTGTTGGGCATTGCTTTCTCGATCGTATCTTTGACCGCGTCGGCGATCTTTTCGAGGTTCTCGGCTTCGCGTGCTTCGCTTTCCTTCTGCTCGGCAAGTTCAGAGGTGGCCTGGTCTCCCGACAGCTCCTGCTCCGGCGCGTCGCGGAGCTCGGCCGTCTCCTCATGGACGTTGTCGACGTCGCGAATCAACTGCTCGAGGTCGTTCTGGATCGCATCCATCGCCTTCTGAATCAGTTCTGCGTGCTGTTCCCAGTTTAGAACCTGGATTGTGTATTCGGCGGATGTCGCGGGTGCACGACCCGGGAAGTAGTCCCTGGCCTCGGCGCGGAGCACCACGGTGGCCCCGGCCGTGACGCGCGTGGCGATCGGTGAGAATGCGTACGTTCCATCCAGCTCTGTCGACTGCGGGCCTCCGGGAGCAATCACCTCGGAATCGCCGGTTCCGATCTGTGTATCGTCGATGTGCGCGGTTACGGCCCATGACACCGCGAGGTCTTTGAGCCCGAAGTCATCGATGGCATAGAAATCGAAACTGACGACGTCTTCTTCAAGCACGGCCGTGACACGGCGCCCGTGGCGGCACTCGACATAGGGAGCCGCGTCCCCCTTGTTGACCAGGGCTACCTTCTGGAGATGGGTGGGGCCCAGGCCGTGCTCGTCCTGCCAGTTCAACTCTATCTCTTCGACGTCGCCCGCAGCGAATGCTTCGCTCGAGAAGCGGCGGCCCTCGACGCTGAGAGGATGTGGATCCGGAGTGTGAATCTGTGCGGAGGTCAGGGCACGGTTGGCCGTGCCGAAAAGCTTGATCGTGCTGCCCTGGACCATCTCGATCTGACCGCTCTTCAGGTTTTCGTCGACCTGGGGGCGTTGCAGGTAGTCGGGAAAGGTAATCTGTGCCCGCAGGTCGGTCAGCACGGGGCGGTAGACGGGCTTGATGCCGATCGTCCGCGACTGGTCCCCGACCTGCACCTGCAGGACGCCCGGCTGAATTTGTCCAGGTATCGAGAATTCGTAACGGTTCTCGACGCGCTCGGCTTGTACGGGCGGTTGCCGGCCAACGGTGGCGCGTGCCTGCGACGGACGCCAGTACGAGTTCGCGGCCAGGCGGCAGGAGACCGTGAAGGGCTCGCCATGCGCGACGATGAGCTCGGCTGGAGTCTCGGCAAGCTGCGCAAACGTGTAGCGCGGAATGTCGCCCCCCGGGTTCATCCATCGCAGCAGGGTCGTCCAGGCCGCGTCTTGAAAGATGAACAGCAGCGCCAGCGTGGCGACGGCCAGCGCGGCGGCGCATCGAATCGTGAGGCGGACGCGCTCCTTCGGGACCGCCGCTTCGAAGTCAACCCTCGTTGCCTCATCGGAGACCTGGCGGATGGCCGCCCGCGATAGGGCCTCGGACTGACCAGGCGTCGTGGCCTCGGTCAGTTCGATGATGCCCTGCAGGCGATCACCCAGGCCGCGATGGCGGCGTTGAATCATCGTCGCCAGTTCGCGCTGGCTGCGCGTGCGCCACAGCCAGCGGCGTCCCCAGAAGACCATCATCGCCGCGATGCCGGCGATGGCGCTGCCGACGAGCAGGATGCGCACGATACCCGGTGTTTCCCACGCGCGATCCGAGAGGAACAGGACGAGGTATGAAATGAGAATGCCCGCGCCCGCCGCGGCCAGGGCAAGCAGGGTCTCGGTTCGCCACAACGAGCGCCTAAACTGTCCAAGCTGCGCCTGCAGGTGTTCGGGCAGTACCAGGGGTTGGGAGGGTTGGGGGTCCATCGTTCTCGATTGGCGTCCGGGCCGGGGATCTGTCAAATGACCCCGGCGATCTTTCGGCCGATCCAGTATCCGCAAAGCAGGAGCATGATCAGTGCTCCCCACGCAGGATTAGACCATAAACGGACTCTGTTTTCGAGGATTTTATCCTGCGGCAGAGCCGCGATGGAGTCGAGAATGCTTTGAAAGCCGCGCGGCCCGCTGTGCTCGGCGCCGGTGACACGCGCGATCTCCTGCATGATGGCTGACTGCGCGGGCTGACCGACGCGCTCGAGTGTCGGCCGGAAGACGTCGATCTCTTTCGAGATTCGCTCGTCGCTTTCCGGATGCCGCATGCGCAGTTCGTACGTTCCCGCTTGGGCGGGGGCGTAGGCCACATGGTACGTGCCCCACTCTTTGTCCGCACTCGACAAGGTGATGAACTCCTCTTTCTGGTCGGGGGCGACGATCGACGCCGAGAGACTGTTTTCTGAAATCGGGAAGCCGTAGCGGTCGAAGACGGTGGCATGCAGATCCATGGTTTCACCCACACGCGGAGCTTCCGGCGAGTGGAACAGGCGAATGCCCTGGTTCTGGGAGAGGTGCCGCTTGTGCGACATCCATCGCACGACCTGGCTCCAGAACCGGTAGTGATAGGTGTCTTCGAAGCCTCGCCTCCAACGCCAGGCTCCGTTGGTTCCCAGGAACAGAACTTTTCCGTTTCCAAACTCGCGAATGACGAGTAGTGGCACGCGTCCCCACTCGTTTCGCATCGCATGGTGAACGGCGAGCGTTTCGCTGCCCGGTTTGCTCTTGACGACAGGCGCCGACCAGTAGAAGCCGGGCAGGTACTCCCAGATCCGGCCATTTGTCTCGGCGTCAGGATGCAGCAGGGTCAGCAGGTGGCCCTTGCCCAGTTGAGTCAGGTGCAGTTTGGATTCGAAGGCGACGCGCTGCCCACGCGGCCGGCTGGTGTCCAATTGAACGGGATACAGATCGGCCAACGGGGTCGACAGCAGCGAGGCCTGCTTGCCCTGGGGCCCCGGCAGCAAGACGAGACCGCTGCCCTGCTGCTCGACCAGCCCGCGTATCATGTCGATCTGCTTCTCGGACAAGCCACGACCTTCCCGGCCGACATCGCCCAGGACGATCACATCGTACGGCGAGAGTTCTTCAACCGTGCTCGGGAAGTGGCGGATGTAGTGCGGTCCCCAGCCCGGATCCATGTCTGGATGCAACAGCAGGCAACTCACGTCGACCCCGGGATCACGCACGAGCGCGTTGCGCAGGTAGCGGTACTCCCAGCGCGGTAAGGAGTCGACGACCAGCACCTTTAAGACCTCGCGGCGTAACGACATGCGAAACTGGCGGGCATTGTTGGCCGCTGAGAGTTCGTCGGGGTGGCGCGGAAACCCGATCTCGAATGTGAACTCACCCTCTTCACGCGGGACCAGCACGAGCGAGTCGCGGTGCAACCGGCCGGCGGGAATGACGATGGATTTCGACGCCTCCGTCCCCGCAGGTCCGATAAGCTGAACCGTCGTGCGAACGTCATTCTCGAGGTGACTGCGCACGGTGAAGGGAATCACGATGTGTTCGTCGAGGAGTCCGTACGTTGGCGCCGTGACGCTCTCCAGAACGAGATCGGGCAGATATGAATCCCGGCCTGTCGTTACCGTGTAGACCGGCGTATCCTGCACGCGATACTTCGTCGCTGCGGCCAGCGGTGATCCTCCCAGGTTCCAGTCACCGTCCGACATCAAGATCACCGCGCGTAAGCCCTGCACGTCGCGCAGCGTGTTCTCGAGGGCCTCGTTGATGTCAGTGCCGTTCGGCCCGGCATCCGCGCTCGCGTTGGTGGGTGCCGTGGAAAAAGCGTGGATGACGACCTGCCCGGACTCGTTCAAGACGGCCCACGGTTCCGCGTCCAGTTGCTGGCGCACCCATGTCTCGCGGCTGAGAGGGTCGGCGGACGCGGAGTCGATGTCGAGCGTCTGCATGCTGGCCGAGGCGTCGTGTAGAATCACCACGCGCGGACGCTCCTCGACGTTCATCACGCGAACAAACTCCGGCTGTAGGAGCGTAAAGAGGATGAGCGCCATGATGACGGCCCGTAACCACTCCAGCCCTTTCACGGTCGGGCTGGCGGCATGCCGCTTGCGGCTGATCAGGATCAACCCCACGCCGAGCGCGCCGGCGAGAAGCGCGAGCGCGATGACGGTGGGCGACCCGTTGAATGTCCAGTACGAGTCTTTCATGCCGTGGCCCGGGCGGTGATCGAGGAGCGCTTTGTGCGGCGCGGCAGGATGAGCAGGGCTTCCAACAACAGGGAGATCAACATGCAGTAGAGAAACATGCGCCAGATCTCGGCCTGCAGACTGGCGTTGGTGCCGGCCTCGGGTTCTTCCCATATGCGGACGCGCAGGCGACCGAACAGCGTGTCCACGTCATCGGCGGGTACCGTCGCCGTGGCGTCCTCCCGCGACGGCCGGTTGAGCGCGAGCCAGGTGTTCTCGTGCCGGTAGACCCCCGCTTCGACGCGCGGGTCCTTCAGCGAGGCGTCCGCGGGACGCCAGGTCTCTGCGCCGTTCGGCGGCGACCAGTCTCCGCAGGCCGCGATCATCGCATCGCTCAGGCGTGCGCCTCCCTCCTGCATCATTCTCTGGATCATGGGGACCAGGACGAATCCATCGGAAAGGGTGGACCACGCCGGGTCCGGCTGCGTGGTGCAGAGATAGATCGTGCCCCCGCCATCCCGGAGTCGAAGCAGGAATGGGTCGCCGTTCGTAAAATGCGCGACGACCTGAAAGTCTCCGCCGTGATTTACGGTGCGATACCGACGCACCTGCAGTTCGGCCAGCGGCAGGGGATCGCCCGATGCGACGTCCGCCAGGGGGCCGTCGCGATTATTCCATACGGCGACGGTCTCCGCCTCGTCCGCGCCCAGGGTTTGCACCGGGCCCCATTCAAAACCCAGTCCGTGTTGGGGGGTGCTGGTCCGCGGCGGGAAGAACGCAAGGACGCCACCCTTTGCAAGGTAGGCCTGCAGGTACTCCTTCTGCGAGGGCCCGGGCTGTCCGGTCTGCCAGATGGCCAGCGCGAGGGCGTCCCATGCGATCGCTCCCAGCCCCACCGGGGTGACGATGCGGCTGGTCTGATCGAGTGCTTCCGGCGCGGGAGCGCAGCTGATACGCAGTCGGTCGGCGGAGAAACCACCATCGGCGATGACCGCGGCCGAGACCGTCGAGCGTTCCCCGTACGCGAAGTAGATCGTGTTGTCGCGCTCGTTAGCATCGGCCGGGATCGACACGCTGCCCCAACCCCCGGCATCTCCCGGAAGCGGAATGCGTTGCGTGTGCCGTGTGAATTGTGAGCTCAGTACGACGTCCGCCTGTGAGCGGATGCCGTTGAGATTCATGCTGAGCGGGATGACATCCTCGTCAGCCGTGTCGCGGGCAATCTCAAAAGAGACGTAGAGTTCCGGGTTGCCCGATGCCATCTGTCGCACGATTCCGCTTAGTGCAATACTGCCGTTGCCGGCGTCGGGCCAGTTTAGTGCGAGCAGGCGCACGGTGACGGGTTGTGCCAGTGCATCGAGTTGCTCGGTCAGGTGATGCCAGCGGTCACTGTCGGGTTGCCAGTCTTCACGGCGCATGTCGGAGGCAATCCAGAGCTCGGTCCGTCCCGTTTTGCGCTCGACGATGAAGTCGAGTGCGCGCTGCAGCATGGATGGCAGCGACGTGGCGGTATCGGTCGGCTGGGTGAGTGAGAGCGTGGCCAGCAAAGACGGCTCAGCGATTTCATGCGGATCTCCGCCCGCGCTGTCGAGCAAGACCATGCGACTGCGCGACCCAAGGTCCTCGGCGGCGTCGGAGAGCAGCTTCAAGGCATGCTGTTGCTTGGAGACTCCGCGCTGCGCGTTGACGCTGGACATGCTGAGCGAGCGGTCCAGCAGGACCAGGATCGTGTCGGGCGTAGGGGAGAAAGCCCATCCGAGCCAGCCTCCGGTGAGGGGACGTGTGAGCGCGAGGATCAGCGCGGCGATGGCCAGGCAACGAAAAAGAAGGATTAGAAATTCGCGCAAGCGGGCGTGCCTCGTCGAACTCTTGCTGACCGCAATCAGGAACATCATCGCGGCCCATTCCCGCGTGCGGTAGCGCAAGCGGTTCAGGAAATGAATGATCACCGGGAGCAACGCGAGCGGGAGCGCGAAGAGGAGAAGTGGCTGTATGAACGTCATGGCGCGCTGGTGCCGGCCGGCGATGCATCCGTCGTGGACCGTGGGCGGCCCATGCGCTGCAGTAGAAAGTCGGCGAGTACCTCTTCGTAATTGAGGGAGAGTAGAGTGCGCTGATAGTCGACCTGGAACTCCGCGCAGCCGCGCTTGATGTCGTCCAGGTATCGGTCGAGCTCGGTGACGTACAGTTCACGCACCGTCGCCGGATCGGTGATCATGCTGAACGAGGTCTCCATATCGGCGAATCGGGTCGGTCGGTCGAAGCGGAAATTAACCTCTTCATCGTGCAGCAGATGAAAGACGGCCAGGTCGTGTTTTCTGAACTGGATGTGCTTAAAGCAGTTCAGGAGATCGGGTATCGAGGTGAAGAAGTCGGAAAACACGATCACGAGAGCCCGGCGGCTGATCTTCTCGGCGGCTTCGTGCAGAATCTTGGAGAGATTCGTCGTGCCCTCGGGGTTCGTGTTCGCCAGGGCGTTAAAGATGTGGCCGAGGTGCGATGCCTTGTGGCGTGGAGGAATCTCGTGGACGATCTGGTCTGAGAAGCACATCAGCCCCACCGAGTCGCCCTGTCGCGTGAGCAGGTGCGCGAGCGTGGCGGCCATGCGTCGCGCGTAATCGAACTTGGTCTTGCCCGCCTCGCCAAACGCCATGGATCGGCTGCAGTCGACCAGCAGCATGCAGCGCATGTTCGTGTCGGCCTCGAACTCCTTCATGTAGAAGCGGTCGGTTCGCCCGTAGACGCGCCAGTCGACATGGCGAATGTCGTCGCCCTGCACGTACTTGCGGTACTCCGCGAACTCGACGCTGGAGCCCCGGTGCGGGCTCTTGTGCTGGCCGGCGGTATTACCGATGACCGGACCACGCGGCAGGAAGGCCAGCCGGGATAGGCGTGCCAGCACCGCGGAGTCTACGAACTCCCGCTGGGGGACGTCAGCCAAGGGCCTACTCCTTTCCGGCAGCGGTCAGGCGGCGCACGATCTCACGGCTATCGATGCCTTCCGAGTCGGCGTGGAAGTTCGTGAGGATGCGGTGACTGAGCACGGGTTCGGCGACGGCTTCCACGTCCTCGCGGCGGACGAGGTAGCTTCCCTGCAGTACGGCGCGAGCCTTCGCTCCGAGGATCATATATTGCACGGCGCGCGGGCCGGCACCCCAGCTGACCCAGTTGCGGACCCAGTCCGGCGAGTCGTCGAGGTTCGGGCGCGTCGCGCGCGTGAGATTCACGACATCCGTGTAGATGTGATCCGGTACGGGAACGCGCCGCACGAGATCCTGGTAGCGAAGGATCTCCTCGCCGGTCACGAGTTTCTGCAGGGCGGCCGCGGCGCCGCCGGTGGTTTCGCGGGCGATACGCACTTCCTCACCGTGGTCCGGATAGTCCACGTGGATCAGGAACATGAATCGGTCGAGTTGCGCCTCGGGTAACGGGTAGGTGCCTTCCTGCTCGATCGGGTTTTGCGTGGCGAGTACGAAGAAGGGCGATGGTAGATCAAACCTCTGGTTGCCCACCGTGACATGGTGCTCCTGCATGGCTTGCAGCAGGGCGGCCTGGGTCTTGGGCGGCGTGCGATTGATCTCATCCGCGAGCACGATGTTGGCGAAGATCGGGCCCTTTACGAATTCGAACGCGCGGCGTCCGGGTTTATCGGTCTCCTGCAGAATCTCGGTGCCGGTAATGTCAGCCGGCATCAGGTCGGGCGTGAACTGGATCCGGCTGAAGGCGAGCGACATCACGTCACTCAGCGAGTGAATCAGCAGCGTCTTGGCGAGACCCGGTACCCCCATCAGGAGGGCGTGTCCGCGCGCGAAGATGCAGATCAGCAGCTTTTCGATAACGTCGTCCTGGCCGATGATGACCTTGGCGATTTCGGCGCGCATGCGGTCGTAGGTGTCGCGCAGTTGATCAATCGCCGCGACGTCCTCTTCCTTGGGTTCGGGCGCAGTTGTCAGGGTGTCTGTCATGTGTCTATTAGCTCCTTATGGTTCATCGGTCGATTCGGCAGCAAGTCGAAACGCTGCTTCGTAGACAGTTCGTACGGAAACGTTGGACGCCTCGGCACGTTGCACGCAATCGTCGTGTTCGGGGGACCGTGTGATCACCGATCCCTTCCATTCTCCGAGCTTCACGCGCACCTCGCCGTAGGGCGTTTGTACGGTGCAATGCCTGCGCTTCAACATGGTGCGTGTCGTGGGGTACTCTCGAATACCAAACGTGGTCGTCTCCTGAAACATGATCTCGATCAGGGCGTCCTTGTCGCGCGGCGGTGCGAGCACGCTCAGGAGTGTGCCCGGTCTCTGTTTCTTCATTTGGATCGGGATGGTAAAGGCGTCGTGCGCGCCCGCGCTGATCAACCGCTGAATCAGTGAGCCGAGCAGCTCGGGGATGGTGTCATCGAGATTGCATTCAAGCACGATACAGGTGTCGTCCGGCGCTGTCGCGGAATCCGTGGCGCGACCATAGCGAGCCCGCAGGAGGTTGGGTCGCTTGTTCAGCTTGCGATGACCGAAGCCGTGGCCTGCCGCGATCGGCTCGAAAGTCGCGGGCATGCGGTCGGTGGTTTGCAGAGTCGTCAGCAATGCGGCGCCGGTGGGGGTCACCAATTCGAAAGGCTCATCGGTTTGCGTCACGGGAAAGCCGGTAAGAAGCCGCGTGGTGGCGGGTGCGGGTATCGGGATCACGCCGTGAGCAGACGTCGTGGTGCCCTGGCCAAGTGGCAGGGGCGAGAAGGTGAGGGCCGTCACGTCGAGAATTTCCAGCGCGAGGCACGTGGCCACGATGTCGACGATCGCGTCCATGGCGCCGACCTCGTGAAAATGGACCTTTTCGATGTCACACCCGTGAACCGCGGCCTCCGCCTCTGCGAGGCGTTGGAAGACATCGATACTTCTAGCCTGCACCGTTTCGGAGAGTTGGCTTGCCCGGATGATATTCCGGATCGCGGACAGGTGGCGATGGGGCTCATGACCGGCGGGATCGTCAACATGCACGGTCACCTGGGTGCCGTGCAGGCCGTGATCGTTGAAAGGAACCGCATCAATGCGAATCGGTGAATCCACGAGGCTGGATACGCCGTCGGTCAGTTGTTGAGCATCGACCCCAAGGTCGATCAGGGAGCCGAGAATCATGTCCCCGCTGGCGCCACCGGTACTGTCGAAATGTATAGTATTCACGATTTGATGCGTTGTGACGGCCCGAGTTCATTGCCCCCTGGACGATCGGATGAATGCAGCGCAGTCCCATTCTCACTCCTGTAAACGGGTATTGTAATACATAGCGCAAACACCCAGCAAGATAAACAGGATTTGCGAGTTTGAGCCTATTGGCGTGGTCTGGCGCCGTGGGCGAGTGCGAGGTGATTCGCGACGACAGCATTCGCGTGGCAGCCAAGGCCGAAGCGGACGGAGTCGACGTGACGCTCGAAGTCTGGCCCGGCCAGGTGTACGTCTTTCAGGTCCGCGAACTGCCTGAGAGCCGGGAGGCAATCGAACACATTGCCGATTTCATGTGCCGGCGCTCTCAGGAGCCGCTGAGTCCTCTTTCGCTTTGCAGGCCATTGCGCAGCAACACTTGTTTCCAGCGAGGCCCATGCCGATCAGCATGACACCGATGACGGTCAGGGCGATACTGCCCCAGCTCACGTCCCACCAAGCAAAAACGATTACTAGGGCGGGCAGGACTATTCTACAGCAACACTTGCTCATCTTTACCTCCGTTTCACTTCCATAGGACTACCGGAAAGCAGGGCTTTCCGAATGCGTAACATGTCGAGCTACCCCTAGAATCTGGGTCCAACATGGGAATATAGATAATATTCGGCTCCGTGATCGGTCTGTCAAGTGTGCCGGACCGATCTAATGGCGCTCAGATAAGACAGCATCCACATGCGCCAGCATGCTCTGGAGTGCGGCGGCCTGCCGTGCCCTCCGAAGCAAGCGCAGCGCGAAGGATGGGACGCCGCTCTACCTTTACGGATAGCGCCTAGTCACAGCGAAATGAGAGCGCTGCCGGGCCAGCGCACTCCAAAGCGCTTCGCGCGGGATTTCATCCTAAACCACCCTCATCTTGGCGGCATTCGTGTCTGACCCGGCATCGCCCGAAGTTTGGGCGTAGAACTCGGACGACCTGAAACCCGACACCTGACGCCCGAACCTGCGGCAATTTGTCACCGACGGGCGCATTCCACTGAAGCGGCACTGGTACTGAGCGCAGGTAGATTCCATGGCGCCGGAACCAAGCGGCTGGTCAAGCGTCT